>CAUHSG010000004.1 GCA_959608885.1 uncultured Coriobacteriia bacterium
TTTGGTGGGATGGCGTTTCCAAAAAACCCACCAAAAGGTCCCCCGGCAAATATTGTCTGGCCCCCCCGGCTCATTTGATGAAAGGAACGTACGTCATGGAAATCAGCTATCCCGCGGGACGCGACGTCATCGAGTCGGTGCTGCCCCATCGCGATCCCTTCGTGTGGGTGAGCCGCGTGCTCGAATGCGAACCCGGCGTCTCCGTCAAGGCCGAGCTCGACGTGTCGCCTGACCTGCCGCTCTTCAAGGGTCACTTCCCCGATTATCCCGTGCTGCCCGGCGTCATCATCATGGAGGCGCTGGCCCAGGCGGCATCGTTCTCAATATTGGTTGCGCGTGAGGCGGAAGGCGCGCTCGGTTTCTTCGCGGGCATCGACAACGCCAAGTTCCGCAACCAGGTGCGCCCCGGAGACACGCTGACTCTCGAGGCAACTGTCGTGAAATCATCGCGCCGCCTGTGCGTCGCCGAGGTCAAGGCCTCTGTTGGCGACACGGTCTGCGCGACCGCAACCCAGAAATACGTGATAGCTCCCGCTGCATAGCGTGGACAGCAGATTCGCATAATGGAGTACCAGCGTGAAAGAACAAGCTAGCAACGCCATGATTGGTCACGGTGTCGATGTCGTGTATCGCCTCGACAGGATCGCCCTCGAAATCGCCTCGAAGATGCATGAGCAAGGATTGCTCCACGTGTCCGGTTCCGCGGACGCAGACGACGGTCTTTCCATGAACGGGCCGTCCGCCCTGGTCATGGTGCAAGGCAAGACGGCGAGGCAGGCCCATAATGCCGTTAACGAAGCCGGTATCGCGAGCGTCATGCCCCTCACGGGTGACTGGCGTCTCGACAGCAATCCCCGCTTTGCCTACGCGACAGTCGAGCTGGGTAGCAAGCCCACGCGCAAGCTGTTCACGAACGCGCGCGCTGTCCTGAAGGCGGCCGAGGATGCCCAAGTGCAGTGCATTCTGCTCGGTACCGATTCGCTCGCGCTTGCCGAGGACAATCGCTTCCTGCAGCGCGCTGCCGATGCGGGTCTACGTGTCTTCAAGACGCTCGACATCGATACGACCTTCGAGAACTGGGTGGAATGCGAGCCTTCGAATGACGAGGAGGCGCCTCGGCCCACGAAGTGGCGTACCTGCCATGCATGCAAGCTCACCTTCGACAATGCCGAGTTCGCCGAGAACGGGCACGCATGCCCCTCATGCGACACGCTTGCGCGCCTCACATCCGACGAGCGCATCGAGCTCATCGTGGACGAGGGAACCTTCGAGGAATGGGATGCCGATATCGAGGATGTCAACCCGCTCGAGTTTCCCGGCTATGCCGAGAAAATCGCGTCGTATCGCGAAAGAACCGGCAAATATGAGGCCGTTCGCACCGGTAAGGGCATGCTCGGCGATTTGCCCGTGGCCTTCGGCTTCATGGAATCCGAGTTTCTCATGGGCTCGATGGGTTCTGTCGTGGGCGAGAAGGTGAGTCGCCTGTTCGACCGTGCCACCGAGGAGGGCCTGCCGGTCATCATCTTTTGCGCGTCGGGTGGCGCCCGCATGCAGGAGGGCCTGGCCTCGCTCATGCAGATGGCCAAGACCGCATGCGCCGTGGAGCGTCATGATCGCGCCGGCCTACTCTACATTTCCGTGCTCACCGATCCGACTACCGGTGGGGTCACGGCATCGTTCGCCATGCTCGGCGACATGATTCTGGCCGAACCCGGAGCACTTATCGGCTTTGCCGGGCAGCGTGTCATCCGCGATACCATCAAGCAGGATCTTCCCGAAGGCTTCCAGACGGCGGAGTTCGCCCTCGAGCACGGACTCATCGACGCCATCGTGGAGAGGGAGGACCTGCGCGATGTGCTAAAGGCCGGCGTTGCATTCCATCGTCCGTGGCGCGGGAACGACCACAACGCGCTGTTCGGGGAGTTCAAGAGCGATTCGCTCGCGGATGACGATGCGGCAAAGACCAGTGGAGTTGCGCGTAAGTGGATAGGTGACCAGATTGACCGTCTCCCCTTCGTTGACAGCATCAAGAAGGGTGCCGAGGCGGGCATGGATATGGTGAACCAGCGGTTCCGCGGCAAGCGCGATGATACCGAGACTGAGCTTTCGGCAGATGCCGAGCCCGGTAGCGCGTGGGAGAGCGTCCAGATAGCCCGCAACGTGCATCGCCCCACGGCAAGCTCCTACATCAAGGTGCTTTCGCCGTCATTCCTCGAGCTGCATGGAGACCGCGAGTTTGCCGATGACAAGGCCATTGTCGCCGGTCTTGGTCGCATTAACGGGCGCCCTGTCACCATCATCGCGCAGGAGAAGGGCTCGACCCTCAACGAGCGCATCAAGCGTAACTTCGGCTGCCCTCAGCCCGAAGGCTATCGCAAGACGGCACGCCTCATGCGTCAGGCCGAGAAGTTCAACCGACCCATCGTTTGCCTGGTCGATACCCAGGGAGCGTTTTGTGGCACGGAGGCCGAGGAGCGAGGCCAGGGCAATGCCATAGCCGAGAACCTCGAGCTCATGGCCGGCTTGCGCGTGCCGGTTGTGAGCGTGTTGCTCGGCGAGGGCGGCTCGGGCGGGGCGCTTGCGCTCGCTCTCGCAAACCGCGTGGCGATGCAGCAGCATGCCGTATATTCGGTGCTATCACCCGAGGGATTCGCCTCGATTCTGTGGAAGGATGGATCGCGCGCATCCGAAGCCGCTGAGATCATGGGCATGAGTGCCGGTGATGCGTTCGAGTTCGGTGTTGTCGATGCGGTGCTGCCCGAAGGCGAGGGAGCTGCGCACGAAAACCCCGAGCAGGCCGCAGATGTCGTCTTCGCCTACGTGAACGAGACTCTCGAGGAGCTGAGCACCCTCACTCCCGACGAGCTGCTCGCCCAGCGCCAATCCCGCTTCGCCCGCTTCTAATGAGATGGACGTCTCGAAACCAGTCAAAAGTGCCCCGGCGGCTTTTGTCTTATTTGCGGCGTTCGGCTAGCAGCAAATCCACCATGCGCCCGTAGCTTTGCGTGCCATCGACCTGGTCGTTGGCCTTCAGATACGCATCGTTTGCCTGCTGCGCAAACGTGCGGAACGGCCCCTCGTATTCGGCCCAGAACTCCATGCTTTCCATGCGGTCGGCTCGCACCTCATCCGAGAGTTGCGCAGACACTGCACGCGCAGCGTCTTCGTCAGTCCGTGCCAACGCCGAAAGCGCATACGAGTACGCGAGCGAGTACCCGCTATAGCGGATGAGCGCATCTCCGCTCTGCTTGCACGCGAGGTAGGCAATGAAGTTCGCCTCGTCCTCGCGCATGTACCCGCATTGATGTGCGAGCTCGTGACCCATGGTCGCGGGAATCGTGTAGAAGGGCGGCAGCGTGTTGATGTTGCTCTCCACCGTGAACGCGAAATACATGCCCGTTATATCCCCATAGGACATGAGTTGCGAGAACAGCGTGACCGGCTTGGGCTGCGAATAGACGGGGCGCTCGAGCGTGGGGTATTGCTCTGCAATCGTCCTCATTTCGTCGACGCTGCGCGCGGCGTATCCCGCAAAGCCTCCTCGTTCGTCGATATGCGCCTGCATGTCATCGCCGATATTCGCTCGAGCGGTGTTGAGCTCGGTCGCAAGCTCGTTGCACAGGTTGGTGAGCTCTTGCGTTGTGGATTCCCTGACCTCGAAGCCCTCGTTTTGCGCGAACGTGTGGCGATAGTAGTTGAGTCCGCATAACATGGCGTACAGGAAGAAGGCGATGGAGATGATGCCGAAAACGCTCGTAATCAGGCGGTAGAGATAGCGCAAGCGCTCGCCGCGGCGCGTGATGATACGTATGATGTAATGCACGATCATGCATATGACAAGGATAACAGCCGCGATGACGACCCATTGCGCCATGGAGAAGCCAACGAGCGATGGCAGGTATCCCCACACGCTCGAGATCCACGGGTAGGCGCCGCGACTGAAGAGCTCCTCGCACGCGTCAGGATTTGCACGCGCGAGCATGGTGAGCACGATCGCGACAACGCCCGGCACGAGCAGCAACAGACGCCAGAGGTCTCGAAGCCACGCAGCCTTGGCTGCATCCTTTCGTGATGTCCTGTTGCTCGTCTGCTCCATGATTCCATCATAGCGAATTGGAGCGACTATAGCTCTATCACTCTGGGGGCACGCATTTGCGCGAAGTCCCATGTAAGAAAATTGCAATTGTGTGGAACTGATTCAGTGCCGATGAACGAAATTTTCGATTATGTGAGGCGCAAGACTTAGGAGTGTCGGTTTTTGCGATTGTGCGAAGCCGGTATGTCCTTTTGCTTCACACAATCGCAAGTTGTTTGCATAGATCTTCGATGCACTACACACAATCGAAAAAAATATGCATGTTACTGTCTCTAAAGCGCTGCAATGATTGCATCGACGCTGTCTTTAGCATCTCCCAACAACATGTCGGTGTTCTCGTTGTAGAACAGCGGGTTGTCCACGCCGGAGTATCCGGCCGAACCCATCTTGCGCTTGGAGACGATGACCTTGCCGGCCTCCCAGACGTGCAGCACCGGCATGCCGGCGATGGGGCTACCCGGCTCGGTCGCGGCCGACGGGTTCACGGTGTCGTTCGCGCCGATGACGAGCACCACGTCTACGTCGCCAAAGTCGTCGTTGATTTCGTCCATCTCGTAGACCGCATCGTAGGGCACCTTGGCCTCGGCAAGCAGCACGTTCATGTGGCCGGGCATGCGTCCGGCGACCGGGTGGATGCCGAACTTCACGTCCACGCCGCGCTCGATGAGCTTGCGGGTGAGGTCTGCTACAGGAAACTGCGCCTGGGCCACGGCCATGCCATAACCGGGCGTGACGACGACGCTCTTGGCATTGCGCAGCAGCTCGGCGACTTCTTCGGGAGTCGTCTCGGTATGCTCGCCGCTCTGCGTGGCGCTGCTATCCGAAGATGCGGCAGGCGCGGAGCCAAAGCCGCCCAGAATGACCGACACGAACGAGCGGTTCATGCCCTGGCACATGATCCACGACAGATAGGCGCCCGACGATCCGACGAGCGCGCCGGTGATGATGAGCAGGTCGTTACCGAGCGTGAGGCCGACCATCGCGGCGGCCCAGCCCGAGTACGAGTTGAGCATCGAGATGACGACGGGCATGTCGCCACCACCGATGGCCATGACCAGGTGCAATCCGAGCACGAGCGACACCGCGGTCAGGATGCCGAGCGGCAGCAAGCCCGCATCGACGCCTTCGGTGTTGGCGAACCACACGATGAGGGCAATCGAGGCAATGACCATGATGAGGTTGAGAATGTTGCGGCCGGGCAGCGTGAGGGGCTTGCCCGAGATGCGCGCGGCAAGCTTGAGGTAGGCGATGATCGACCCGGTGAAGGTGACCGCGCCGATGAAGACGGCAAGACCGGTCTCTGCCATATGGAAGGCGTTTTCCGCGCCGCCCGTCAGGTTACCCGGCGTCGTGAAGAACGAGCCAAATGCCACGAGCACGGCTGCCGCACCCACGAACGAGTGCAGCATCGCCACGAGTTGCGGCATGGCGGTCATCTGGACGGTCTTGGCGCGCCAAACGCCGATGATGGCGCCGATGATGATGGCGGCAGCCATGAAGCCGATGACGGGACCAAGGGGCTGCGAGGACGAGACGAGCGTCACCAAGATGACGGCGACAAGAGCCAGCGCCATACCCGCGATGCCGAAGAAGTTGCCGCGCTGAGCGGTCTTTTGCTTGGATAGCCCCGCAAGTGCGAGGATGAAGAGGAGCGCGGCGACCAGGTACGCGAGGGACTCGAAATGCGCGAGAGCGTCGAGAATCGTGGAGTTCATCGCTAATCAGAGCTCCTCTCGAACATCTTGAGCATTCGGTGCGTCACCAGAAAGCCGCCGAAGATGTTGATGGAGGCCACCGCCATGGCAATGAACGCCAGTATGGTGACCACGAGGTTCGATGAGCTGATGAGCAGAATCGCGCCCACGATGATGATGCCCGAAATTGCATTGGTCACCGACATGAGCGGGGTGTGCAGCGTGTGCGAAACGCCGCCGATCACGTAGAAGCCGACGACGATGGCGAGCTCGAGCACGACGAAGTGAGAGGTCATGGAAGGTGGTGCGAGCATGATGACGACCGCGCCGAGCAACACGGCCGCTACTTTCCACCACCACTTGGCGAATGCCGATTTCTTCTTGGGCTCCTCGGCCGGCGTTGCCTCGATCGGTGCGGCCTCCTCCTTCTTGGGGGCGGCCGATACGCTGACAGCCGGCGGCGGCCACATGCCCGTGCCGTCGAGCGTGACGGTGATGCCGCGAATGACCTCGTCGTCCTCGTCGAGGACGAGCTCGCCGTCCTTGTCCGGCGTCGCGAGCTTGAAGAAGTTCACGATGTTCTGGCCGTACAGCTGCGAAGCCTGACCCGGCAAACGGCCAGGCAGGTCCGTGTAGCCGATGATGGTCACGCCGTTGTCGGTGACAACGACCTCGCCCGGCTTGGACAGCGCACAATTGCCACCCAGGGGGCTTGCGCCCATGTCGACGACAACGCTACCGGGTTTCATGCCGGCGACGGCTTCCTCAGTGAGCAGCAGTGGAGCGGGACGCCCCGGTACCTGCGCAGTCGTGATGACGATGTCGTTGATGGCAGCCTGGTCCTCGTAGACCTTGAGAACGCGTGCCTGCTCGTCCTCGTCGAGGGCCTTGGCGTAGCCGTCCGAGCTTTCCTGCTTGACGGGGATCTCGACGAAGGCCGCGCCGAGCGATTCGACCTGGTCGGCGACCTCGGCGCGTACATCGGTCGCCGATACCTCGGCACCCATGGAGCTGGCGGTGCCGATAGCCGCAAGACCTGCGACGCCAACGCCGATGACATAGACACGAGCCGGAGGCATCTTGCCCGCGGCGGTCACCTGACCGGTGAACAGACGGCCAAAGACGTTGGCGGCCTCGATGACCGCACGGTAGCCGCCCACGTTGGCCATGGACGAGCGCACATCGAGGGATTGAGAGCGCGACAGGCGCGGCACCATGTCCATCGCGAGCGCCGTGATGCCCATCTCCTCGAACTTGGCGATGTCCTCCGGATGGGCGCCCGGGTTCATGCGCGCGATGAGCGTAGCCCCACGCTTGATGAGAGCGAGCTCGGCATCAGGTGGTGTGTCCAGACACACGACGATGTCTGCGCCCCACGCTTCCTCGCGATTTACGATTCTCGCGCCGGCTTGCTCGTACGCATCGTCGAAATAGCTTGCCTTCTCGCCTGCGCCGGACTCGACGATGACCTCATAGCCAAGCTTGATGAGCTTCATGACGCTATCAGGTGTACCGGCCACGAGCGTCTGTTCGGGATTTGGCTCCCGGGGTATGCCTATGAGCATTCTTCCTCCCCATCGTGAAAAAGCCCGTTGAATATAAATGCGTATGGTACTGCATGTACGCGTACATATATACGCAGAAATGCTCCTTTCCCTTGCGTTTGCGCCCAGCTCGAGTAGTATTCGCTTTCGAAGCTTGAAATTAAGAAAAATGGACAGGTCATTTGTCTCATTATGAGCAGGCACCGGAAGCAAATGAGACAGGTTGGTCTGACTAAACTGTCTCACTTGGCGGGAGGACGCCATGAGTCGCAAGATCGCCATATTCGACACCACGCTGCGCGACGGCGAGCAGTCTCCGGGCGCGAGCATGAACGCCCAGGAGAAGCTCGTCATCACGCGCCAGCTCCTGCGCCTCAACGTCGACGTCATCGAGGCGGGCTTTCCCGTGTCGAGCCCTGGTGACTTCAAGTCCGTGCAGGATATCGCCATCCTTGCCGGTGACCAGTGCATCGTCGCCGGACTCACGCGCGCCATCGAGCATGATATCGACGTGTGCGCCGAGGCGCTCGAGGTCGCAGCGCGCCCGCGCATCCACACGGGTATCGGTGTGTCACCCGAGCACCTCAAGTACAAGTTCAAGGGGATGACCCTCGACGAGGCCATCGACCAGGGCGTTGCCGCCGTGCGTCACGCGCGCAAATTCGTTGACGATGTCGAGTTCTACGCCGAGGATGCCGGTCGTGCCCCTTACGAGGACCTCGCCCGGATGCTCGAAGCGGTCATCAAGGCCGGCGCGACGGTCGTAAACATCCCCGACACCACGGGTTTCAGCGTTCCGTGGGAGTTTGGTCAGCGTGTTCGCTATCTCATGGAGCATGTCAACGGCATCGAGGACGTCTGCGTCTCCGTGCACTGCCACAATGACCTCGGCATGGCCACCGCGCTTTCGCTTGCGGGTGTTATGAACGGCGTCACGCAGGTCGAGTGCACGATTAACGGCCTGGGCGAGCGAGCGGGCAACACCGCCATGGAGGAAGTCGTCATGGCGATCAAGATGCACGAAGACGAGCTCGATGCGCACACCGACATCAACACGGTCGAGTTTGCGCATGCAAGCCGCCTCGTCTCGTCCATTACCGGCATCAACGTGCAGCCCAACAAGGCGGTGGTCGGTGCAAATGCCTTCGCGCACAGCTCGGGAATACATCAGGACGGCGTCATCAAGAACCGTGCCACCTACGAGATCATCGCGCCCGAGGATGTGGGCGTTTCGGGAAGTCAAATCGTGCTCACCGCCCGCAGCGGGCATGCCGCCCTGCGCAAGCGTCTCGAAGATCTGGGCTACGCTGGCATTCCCGACGATAAGTTCGAGCAAGTTCACGCGGCGTTTCTCGAGCTCGCCGATAGCAAGAAGGAAATCTACGATGACGACCTGCATTCGCTCATGGGCGAGCAGGATCGCAACGAGAACGCCATCTATCGTCTCGATGCCGTTCAGATTTCCTGTGGTCAGCCGCTTGTGTCGACGGCCACGGTGACCATTACCGACGAGAACGGCGAGGTGCACACCGCGTGCGAGATTGGGTCGGGTCCCATTGACGCGATGTATTCGGCGGTCAACAAGATCGTGCAGGCCGAAAATGACCTTATGGAGTATTCGGTCAAGGCGGTGACGCGTGGCATCGATGCCCTTGGCGAAGTGACCGTGCGTATCATGGATCGCGATGACGCGATTTTCATTGGCCGAGGCAGTGATCGCGATATCACGGTGAGTTCGGGAAAAGCGTACGTGAACGCGCTTAACCGCATGATTGACCAGCATCGCCACAACTTGCGACGCACCGAAAGTGGCTCCGACGCTCCCGCCCACATCTAGAAATGAGACAGTTTGGTCTGACCAATCTGTCTCATTTTGCCGCTCAAGAAAGTTCGGAAATCCGTTTATAAGTGGAAAACCTAGCGTTTCCCCCCTGTAGCAGCGTCTGGGTCTCCACATGGCATGTTGATGCACGCGAATGAGGATACTCATGTCTCACCAAACGAGTATGGTGTGACACCCGAGAAAGCCACGAGACAGAAAGCGCGTCAGCAACCATGCCAGAGCTTGCCTACACATCGAATGCCAACAGCTCGGTCGAGCGCATCATGCCGCAAGACATCGATGCCGAGAAGGCCGTGCTCGCGGCCATGTTGCTCGGCCAAGACACCGAGGTCGTCGAAGAGGCGCTCATGAAGCTCTCGGCCAAGGACTTCTACCGTCCCGCGCATCGCAAGATTTTTGAGGCAATGGAGGAGCTCTACAACAAGAACGCCCCCATCGACCAGCTCTCCTTGGCAGATCGCCTCAAGTCACGCGGGGATCTCGACGCCATTGGCGGCAAGCCCTACATCGTCGAGCTCGGCAACAACACCTTCGCGCTTGCCAACTGGGCCCATCACGCGGATATCATCAAGCGCGCTGCCATGCTGCGCGATCTCATCGGCGCCTCCGTGCGCATCACTGCGCTTGGCTACGACGCGCCAGACGATCTCGACGAGGTCGTCGAGACATCTGAGAAGCTCCTCTTCGACGTCACCAACAAGCGCGTTGCCACCAACTTCAAGTCGATGGAGTCTCTCGTCGTCGAGACCTTCAACGAGCTCCAGGAGCTCGCCAACACCAAGAGCCGCTACAATGGCGTACGCACCGGCTTCAAAGATCTCGATGACCTCTTCGGCGGCTTGCGCGGTGGCGATCTCGTCATCCTCGCTGCCCGTCCCTCCGTCGGCAAGACGGCGCTCGCGCTCAACATCGCGAGCCGTGCCGCCCAGCTTGGCACTTCCGTCGCCTTCTTCTCACTCGAAATGTCAGCCACGCAGCTCGTCCAGCGCGTGCTCTCGACCGAGACGCGCATCAACTCCAAGAAGATGCAGACAGGCCAGATGAGCGGCCAGGATTGGGTCACGCTCGTCAACGCATCAGACACGCTCTCCAAGCTCAAGCTCTGGGTTGACGATACCCCCAGTGCCTCCATCCTCGAGGTGCGCGCCAAGGCACGCCGTCAGCTCCGCAACGTCGAGCCGCAAAAGGGTCTCATCATCGTCGACTACCTGCAGCTCATGCAGCCGCAAAATACCCGCACGGAGTCCCGTCAGGTCGAAATCGCCGAGATCTCCCGTGGTCTCAAGATTCTCGCCAAAGAGATGGACATGCCCATCATCGCACTCTCGCAGCTTTCCCGTGCGGTCGAGTCGCGCCAGGGCAAGCGCCCCATCCTGTCAGACCTGCGCGAATCCGGCGCCATCGAGCAAGACGCCGACATCGTCATGTTCCTCGACCGCTCGCTATCAGAGAAAGAGGCCGAGCAAGAAGATCGCCCCGCGTGGCGCACGGCCGATGTCATCGTCGCCAAGCACCGCAACGGCCCCACGGGCGTTGTGAGCCTGGCATTTCAGAGCGAGTTCACGCGTTTCGACAACCTCGCTCGTCACGAGGATGATCGCTACTAGACATCAGGCAAGCTTCTGCGGTCTATCCGGTTTTGTCTCTCCTTTGAATCTTGTGCGTATCGCCGGGCACATTCGATACAATGATAATTTGCGTGCAAAAAGATGCCGCGCATCCCATAAAAGGAGAAATCTATGTCGGGCACCATATTAGTAGGCACCCAGTGGGGCGACGAAGGAAAGGGCAAGGTCACAGACCTTCTTTCCTCGAATTACGATTACGTCGTCCGCTTCCAGGGCGGCAATAACGCCGGCCATACCGTCATCCACGGCGACACCAAACTCGCCTTGCATCTCATTCCCTCTGGCATCATGTACGAGAGCGTGACGCCGCTCATTGGCAACGGTTGTGTCGTTGACCCGCAGGTGCTGTGTGACGAGATGAAGGGCCTCGAAGAAAAGGGCATCTCCACGGATAAGTTGCTCATTAGCAGCAACGCCCATGTCATCATGCCCTACCATCGCGTGCTCGACGGGGCAACCGAGGCGCGCCTGGGTGCGAACAAGATCGGAACGACCAAGCGCGGCATCGGCCCGTGCTACCAGGACAAGTACGCGCGCATCGGCATTCGCATTCAGGACCTGCTCGACAAGAAGATCTTGCGCGAGAAGCTCGAGACCGCCCTCGCCATCAAGAACGACATCCTCCAAAACGTCTACGACCTGCCCACGTTCACGGTTGACGAGATTCTGAACGAGTATCTGGGCTATGCGGACCTGATTCGCGCACACGTCGTCGACGCGAGTCAGCTGCTCAACGCCGAGTTGCGCGCTGGCAAGTCGGTGCTCTTCGAGGGCGCCCAGGCAACCCAGCTCGACATCGACCACGGTACCTACCCCTTCGTCACCTCGAGCAACTGCACGGCAGGCGGTGCCATGACGGGTACGGGTGTGGGTCCCACGCGCATCGACAAGGTTCTCGGCATCGCCAAGGCCTACATGACGCGCGTCGGTAGCGGGCCGTTCCCCACGGAGCTCTTCGACGAGTACGGCAGGATACTGGGTGAGGCCGGCCACGAGGTGGGCGTCACCACCGGGCGCAAGCGTCGCTGTGGCTGGTACGATGCCGTCATCATCCGCTATGCAGCCGATGTCAACGGTCTTACCGACCTCGCGCTCACCAAGCTCGACGTGCTTGGCGCCGTCGACAAGATTCGGATTTGCACGGCCTACGAGGCCGATGGCGTCGTCTACGAGAACGTCCCGAGCCAGCAGACCGCCTTCCATCATGCCAAGCCCATCTACGAGGAGATGCCCAGCTGGCAGTGTGACATTTCCGGCTGCCGCACCTACGAGGAGCTCCCGCAGGAGGCTCGCGATTACGTTGAGCGCCTCGAGGGGCTCGCGGGCGTGCCCATCAGCATCGTCACGGTCGGTCCCGATCGCAATCAGACCATCATGAGGGGATGGAACTAATATGAACATTCTGCTTCTTGGTAGCGGCGGGCGCGAATGCGCCATCGCCACGGAGCTCGTCGAGTCGCCTTCATGCGACCAGCTCTTCATCGCGCCCGGTAACGGTGGCACGGCCGAGCTCGGGACCAATGTCGTCCTCGATGCCGAAGATGGCCAGGCCGTTGTCGACTTCGCCCGCGAGAATGACTGCGAGCTCGTGGTCATCGGACCGGAGGCCCCGCTTGTCGCCGGTGTTGCCGATGCCGTGCGTGACGCGGGCATCGATTGCTTTGGCCCCGGTGCCGCAGGCGCGCGCCTCGAGGGCTCCAAGGACTTCTCCAAGAGCCTCATGATGAAGTACGACCTGCCCACGGCGGCATACGGCACCTTCACGGACTGCGATTCTGCGCTCGCCTACCTCAACGAGCATGGCGCGCCCATCGTCGTCAAGGCCGACGGCCTGGCTGCGGGCAAGGGCGTCACGGTCGCGCTCACCAAGGAAGCTGCCGGTGAGGCCATCTGCGAATGCTTCGACGGGCGCTTTGGCGAAGCGGGTTCGACGGTTGTCATCGAGGAGATGATGACGGGCCCCGAGTGCTCCATGCTCGTGTTCACGGATGGCATCACGGTGCTTCCCATGGCTCCGTCGCAGGACCACAAGCGCGCCTACGAGAACGACGAGGGCCCCAACACGGGCGGCATGGGCGTGTATTCGCCGGTTCCCATCGTCACTGACGATGAGCATGCGACCATGGTCGACATCATGGAACGCGCCGTCGCCGGTCTGCGCGAGGAGGGCATCGATTACCGCGGTGTTCTATACGGTGGCTTCATGCTTACACCGGAAGGTCCCAAGCTGCTCGAGTTCAACGCCCGCTTCGGCGACCCCGAGACGCAGGTTGTGTTGCCGCGCCTCGATACCGATTTGGTCGACGTCATGGTCGCCACCGCCCAGAAGCGCCTCGATGAGGTCGAGCTCTCCTGGTGTCCCGAGTGGGCCGTGAGCGTCGTACTCGCAAGTGAGGGCTATCCCGGCGATTACGAGAAGGGCTTCGAGATCACCGGCATCGACGAGGCCAACGCGCTGCCGGGCGTGCACGTCTACCACGCCGGCACCAAGGTCGAGAACGGCAAGGTCTACACCAATGGGGGCCGCGTCCTCAACGTCACCGCGCTCGGCGATACCTTCGAGTCCGCGCGCGACCGCGCCTACGAGGCCTGCGATCTCATCAACTGGAACGGCAAGTTCATGCGCCGCGATATTGGCGCCCGCGCCATGAAGGGTCGCAGCGCATGGGAGAGCTAATCGAGCATTTCGAGGATCCCTCCATCAGCGAGAGGATTCTCGACTCGAAACGCGTCTTCGATGGCAGGCTCCTCAAGGTCGATGCCGTCGATATCGAGCTGCCCAATGGCCATGAGACCACCCACGAGGTCATCCGCCACCCGGGTGCCGTGTGCATCGTCGCGCTTGACCACGAGGGGCACATACTCGTCGTGCGCCAGTACCGAACGGCGCTCGAGCGTGTGACCGTCGAGGTTCCCGCGGGGAAGATCGACCCCGGAGAGGATCCCGCCGATGCCGTGCGTCGCGAGCTTGCCGAGGAGACCGGTTACGTCGCGGGTGATATCCGCCATCTGGCATCCATTGCTGTGGCCGTTGGATATAGCGATGAAATCATCCACATATACATGGCGACCGACCTGACGCCCGGACCTGCTCATCCGGATGAGGACGAATTCGTCGTCGCCGAATGGGTGAGCATCGAATCGCTCATCGATTCCGTCCTCGATGGCCGTATCGAGGATTCCAAGACCGTCATCGCCGCGCTCATTTGCGATGCGCTGCGTCATCGAGTGTGAGAGGGGAACATCATGTCAAATGACAAGCCGCTGGTGGGAATCATCCTGGGATCCAAGTCGGATGCGCCCGATTTCGAGGGTTGCAAGCAGATGCTCGAGAAGTTCGGCGTGCCCTACGAGTTTGTCATTCACTCTGCCCACCGCAACCCCGATGACGTGCGGGAATGGGCAATCAGCGCCGAGCCGCGTGGTCTCAAGGTCATCATTGCCGGTGCCGGCAAGGCCGCTGCGCTTGGTGGCGTCGTTGCGTCGCATACGCCGCTGCCCGTCATCGCCGTGCCCATGAAGACGAGCGATCTGGGCGGCATGGACTCGCTGCTCTCGACGGTGCAGATGCCTACGGGCGTGCCGCTTGCTTGCGTGGCCATCAACGGTACGAAGAACGCGGCGATTTTGGCGACCGAGATCCTGGGCGTTTCGATGCCCGAATATCGCGATGCCATCATCGAATACAAGCGTGAACTAGCGGGAAAATGAGAAATTTGTCCAGGACAAATTTCTCATTCGCTTTCTTGAGGCCATGAGTCTCATCGAAATACGGCGCATATGCGTGCGCGAGGGAGCGCTTGACCTCGAGGTCGCGATACCGGTTAGCGTGCTGCACGTTACGCAGAATCAGGCCGATCGTATTCTCGGGCTACTACCCAATCTCGCACGCCATGTTTGCGTGAACGGCGCAGGTGACGGTAGCTTCGGCGACGAGCTCGTGGGTACGGAGCTCGCGCACTTGCTCGAGCATCTCATCATCGAATTGCAAGGCAAGGCGGCGCGAGGTGGCGAGTTCACGGGGCATACGTCGTGGCTCGAGGAGCTCGAGACCACGGTTCCGCAGGGCTACGCGCTCATGCGAACGACGGTCACCTTTGCCAATGACTTCGTCGCGCTCGGTGCGATGAACTGCGCGCTCGAGATTATCGATTGGGCCTCCGGATTCGACGAGGCCGACGCTCCCGATGTCGAGGGAATGATTGCCTTTCTTGCCGCGATGTGACGGCAATTTTATACTGCATGCAGAAGCGTTACCGCAATCTGAGGAGGACACATGCATTGCGAACAAAAGCTGGCTGAAGGACTCTATTGGATTGGCGGAGACGACAAGCGCCTCGGTTTGTTCGAAGCCTGTCATCCCGTTCCCAACGGCATGTCCTATAACAACTATCTGCTGCTTGACGAGAAGGTCGTATTATTCGACACGATTGACCGTGCGGTCGAGAAGCGCTTTTTCGAGACGCTCGAGTATTTGCTCGACGGACGCAAAGTCGACTACATCATCGTCTCTCACATGGAACCCGACCACAGCGCGACGCTTGCCGCGGTGGCAGACGCGCATCCCGAGGCGCAGCTCGTGGGCACGAAGATTTGCAAGACGCTCATCGGGCAGTTCTTCGGGCCCGAGCTCGAGGCGCGTACGATGGTCGTGGGTGACGGCGACTCGCTTTCGACCGGCTCGCATACGCTCGCGTTCGCGACGGCCCCAATGGTGCATTGGCCCGAGGTCATGGTCACCTACGATATCGAGGACAAGATCCTGTTCTCGGCCGATGCCTTCGGCTCCTTTGGCGGCCTGGATGGCAAGCTCTTCGATGACATGTACGACTTCGAGGACGAGCTGCTTGACGAGATGCGCCGCTACTATGCCAACATCGTGGGCAAATACGGCACGCAGGTCAACGAGCTGCTCGACAAGGCCGATACGCTCGACATCAAGATGATCTGTCCGCTGCACGGCGCCATCATTCGCGACAGCGTCGATTTCATCAAGTCGAAGTACCGCATCTGGGCAAGCTACGAGCCCGAGCAAGAGGCCGTCGTCATCGCATATGCGTCGGTCTACGGGGGCACGCGCGACGTGGCCGAAAAGCTTGCCTTCAAGCTGAGCGACGTGGGCATTCATGACCTCGCGCTTTTCGACCTGTCCGTGACAGATCCGAGCTACGTGCTTTCCGACGCCTTCCGCGCGAGCAACATCGTGCTGGCATCCGTCACCTTCAACGCGGGCGTCTTTCCCAAGATGCGCGAGCTTGTCGATTGCTTTGTCGACCATAACCTACGCAAGCGTCGGTTCTCGTTCATCCAGAACGGCAGCTGGGGTCCCATCGCCGGCAAGAAGATGATGGAGGCGGTCGAGGCCATCCCCGAGCATGAAATCGTGGGCGACCTATTTACCGTCAAGTCGCGTATGACCGACGGACAAGATGCTGAGCTCGACAAGCTCGCGCAGGCTATCGTCGACTCGATTCGCAATCCCGAGCAGCCTATCATGGCCGACGTGAATCACGTCGCGCCCGAGCCCACCCCCATCGTGGGTGCCGTCAAGCCGCGGGCAATACCGCCGAGCGTCGAACCGATACGCACCCAGGGCGGCGTCCCCATCGCACCGGGCATGGAGGGCAAAGTCGCGCAGGAGGAAGTGCCCGCGCATGTCGAGAGCGAGGAGAAGACCAAGGTCATCCAAATCTGGCGCTGCACCTTCTGTGGGTATCAGGCCGAAGTTCCCAAAGGCACCGACATGGACACCTTCGTGTGTCCGGTCTGCCTCAAGGTTGGCCCTGGCCAGTTCATCCTCGTGCGCGAGAAGATCGTCCCCGTGAAATAGGGCAGCTTGGCCGGACCAGACAAAAGTGCCCCGGCGGCATTTGTCTGGTCGTCATATCGTTCGTCTCATTATTTGGGCGTTCGGTAAAATGTGGGTTTCTCCTCCTCATGTGCATGTGGGGGTGGTACTCTAGCGTTATTGCATTTTCGGTCGAATACAATGACTGTTGCCAGCAAACCCAGGAAGGGCGTGGTTATCATGAACAAGCCTCTCGTTTTCACCTTCGGAGCCGCCGTGGGCGCTGTTGCGGCCCTGCTTCTTTCGCCTAACTCTGGCGAGCGCAACCGCGAAATCGTCGCAGACAAGGTCGATTACTACACTGCTCAGGGCGAGCAGGCTCTTCAGCAGACCGCTGATACCGTGCGCAGCAAGGTTCGCGGTGTGGCAGATGTCGCCAACAACGCCGATGCAGATGACATCCGCGAGAAGATCAACGAGGCCCGCGATCGTATCGCCGAGCAGATCACGAAGAACAGCTCGGTGCCGCAGAGCGTCGCCTCGGATGTTTCCGATGTCGCGCTCGATGCCGCCGCTGGAGTGTCCGAGGCAGCCGATACCGCGGCAGATGCCGCCGAGGGTGCCGCCAAGGCCGCCGCAGACGCCATCAAGTCGAAGTAGCGCGCTCGACCATAGCGTCAACTGCATATGCCTTCAACTGACGAGGCTCATAGGCTGCACGTCTACGTGCGTAATTCAAAGGGTGATTTGAAGCGCTTTGGTCGCGTACGCGCCACGGTCTTTCATCCAAGCGAGCCGCGCGCCATCGGCCTTGTGATAAAGCGTCCGGACGCATTGCTCATGGTCAAGCGCAAGGAGCGCTTCGCGGCAATCGACCGCATCGAGCGAGTCGAAGGTGGCATCAGCGTAATCGACGCCGCTGACTCCTGGGATGCCGAGGCGTGTAAGCGCCTGGATGTCGACTATGACTCCTGCATTATCTGGGAGTACATGCCCGTGCGCACCGAATCCGGGCAGGAGATCGGGCTCGTGGGCAACGTCGTCTATAACGGCGATGATTTCACGATTGAGCACATCGACATATCATCGAATTCGGCAAATCGCATGCTGCTCGGCAGCTCGCTCATCCCTCGTTCGAAAATCATCGGCTATCGTGATGGCGCCATCATCGTCAAGGACGAAGAAGCCAGCCTCGAGGAGACAGGCGGGGCAGCCGCCAAGGCGGGCGTTGCCTGGGCCAAGACCAAGCATGTCGCTTCCGAAGGCACGAAGAAGGCTGGCGAGGCTATCAACGAGGGCGCATACAAGGCCGGCGAGATCATTGGCAACGTGCGAGACAAGGCAAGCAAGGCCGCCGAGGAGCACGAGGCCAAGAAACGCGAGGCCGAGGAGCGTGGCGAATACACCGGCGTCGACAAGGCAGCGAACCTCCTTGGCAAGCAACTCGGTCGCGCGTCGGGCATGTTCAAGGGCTTCAAGGAGGAGTTCGACAAGGCCTCCCACGACGACTAGGGGGATGCTATGGCACGGCGCGGATCCTACAGAAACTATGGCGCGTCGCGCAGGTCGAGCGTTGGTCCCATCGGGATCATCGATATTCTTGCCCGTGGCTATGCGTTCTGTGATACCGATGAGGGCAGTTTCTTCATCCCCAGGTCCGGGCTTGGCGGTGCCATGCCCGGTGATAAGGTCGAGTTGCGCGTCAGTTCTCGTGATACGCCGGAAGGTGGAAAGCGCTCGGCGAAGGTCGTGCGTGTGGTGAGCCGAGCGACCGAATACCTTATCGGCACGCTTGAGATTAACGACCCCCTTGCCGTGGTCGTCGCGCAGGACCCGCGCGTACGTCACGATCTCTTCATCACCGATGGCAACATCGGTGGTGCCGAAGATGGCGACGTGGTGCTCGCGCGCATCACGAGTTACCCCGATCGTCGCCAGCCCATGCAAGGCTACGTCGTCGAAGTGCTTGGTGCAGCCGATGCTCCGGGTATGGACGTCGACATCATCATCCACAATCTCGACCTTCCCATGAAGTTCAGCCCCCAGGCTCTCGAACAAGCCGAAAGCATCGAAGTCGATGTGGAGGCGGCACTTGCCGAGCCTGGCAGGCACGACTTGCGCATGCGTGACGTCTTCACCATCGATCCGGTGGATGCCAAGGATTTCGACGATGCGATTTCGCTTGACGAGGTCGATGGCACGTTGCGTCTGGGTGTGCACATTGCCGATGTCTCGCATTACGTCGAATGGGATAGCCATATCGACATATGCGCACGCGATAGGGCAACGAGCGTCTACCTTGTGGATCGCGTCTTGCCCATGTTGCCCGAAAAGCTCAGCAATGACGTGTGCTCGCTTAGACCGGGCGAAGACCGCCTGACCATGACCTGCGACATGTACCTCGATGATGCGGCGAGCGTCAGGCGATACGAGATTTATCCGAGCGTCATCCGCAGCAAGCGTCGCTTCAGCTATGACGAGGTGCAGGAGATTCTCGACGGGCAACGAGAAGACCCATACGCTCCCAAGCTCAAGCGCTTCGATGCGCTTGCTAAGAAGCTCCTCGCGTTGCGCATCGAGCGTGGCGCCATTGACTTCGATACGGTCGAGGCAAAGCCCGTTCTCGACGAGTGCGGGATGGTTACGCGCATCGACCTGCGCCGCAAGACCGATGCCACCTCGATGATCGAGGAGGCGATGATTCTCGCCAACGAGACCGTTGCGCATCATGCGCATAGTAACCACATTCCCTTCGTGTATCGCGTGCACGAGCCACCAAGCGCTGCGGCTCTCGAGGCGCTGCTTCCGCCACTGCGTGAGCTTGGCTATAACGTCGCGGAGCTTGCCACCGGCAATCCCGTTGCGTTTCAAGACGTGCTCGATGAGGCGCGTGGCACACGCGAGGAGCCGCTCGTGAACCATCTCGTGCTTCGTGCGATGGAGCGCGCTTTCTACAGCACGGAGCCCATAGGGCACTTCGGTCTGGCATCCACGTTTTACTGTCATTTCACGAGTCCTATCAGGCGATATCCCGATCTCATGGTCCATCGCCTACTCAAGGATCCGCATGCGATGGAGACTCACCTGCAGTGGCTTGCCAAGCACTCCTCGAAGATGGAACGCCTCGCTGAGCAGGCCGAGCGCGATAGTGTCGAGCTCAAGCTCTGCGAATACCTGGCCGAGCGCATCGGTGAGGTCTTCACGGGAACCATCTCGACTGTTGTTCCCCGCGGGCTGTTCGTGCGTCTCGAAAGCACGATTGAGGGGTTCGTGCGCTTCGACTACGTGCATGGCGAGTATCACGAGTTCGATTCGCTCACGCAGACGTTGGTGGGAGAGGAGACGGGGCGCACCTATCGCATCGGCCAGCAGCTTCGCGTGCGTGTCGAGGAAGTTGACCCTCGCGAGCGTAGCGTGTCGTTTTCGATTGCATGAACGAACTTAGCGACATTGGGGATGCGGACCAGACAATTGCCGCCGGGGCACTTTTGTCTGGTTTGTTGACAGGTGTCGTGTAACCAGACAAAAGCGCCCCGGCGGCAATTGTCTGGTCCCCCGCGTCCTTGTCTTGGTCCTTGCTCCATAATTCTTCGCGCGAAATACAAACACGCGCGCGCCTTCGGGTGATACCCTATACTTACTATGGCAACTGACTTCTGGTGCTTCGCCAAATGTAGTTGAGGAGAGACATCTCACATGAACCTGAATCCGGCAATCGTCATTCCCAGTTACTGGTGTGGTCGCAGGTCATCGCATTCGATTAATCGCGGTGTCGTGTATGACCACATGACCCCCATCGATCAACCAGGCGAGCTTTCCCGTTGCCTCGAGTCGCTGCGTCATGTTACTGGTGTCGATCGCATCATTCTGCTCGTCGCAGCAGAGCCTGGTGTCGAGAACCAGGCGGTCGAGCGCGTTCGTGCCATTGCCGACAACTTCATGGATCTCGATATCGTCATCATCGGCGATGCCGAGATGCGCCTCATCCATCGTCGTTTCGAGCAGGTGGGCGTGGGCGAGTACAAGGGCGCCGCTTGCCTTACGGGCTATGGTGCCATCCGCAATCTCGGTCTCATTGCCGCCTCGATTTTCGGTCACGACACGGTCGTCTTCATCGACGATGACGAGGTCATTCCCAATGCCGATTTTCTTGAGCGTGCCCTGCACGGTATTGCATGCAAGACCCCGACGGGTTCGATTATCACGGCCAAGACCGGCTTCTTCTACGACAGCTATGACAGCCCCAAGGCTCCGGAGGACATGCCTTGGTATGACCGCTTCTGGAACAAGGCCGCCGACTTCAACGACTACATCGAGGGCGCCCTGCACGGCCCGCGTTTGAGCCGTTCCAACGTATGCTGTGGTGGCTGCATGGTGCTGCATGCCGATTCGTATGGCAATATCGCCTTCGATCCGTGGATTGCCCGCGGAGAAGACCTCGACTATCTCATAAACGCGCGCATGTACGGTAACGATGTCTGGTTTGATAATCAGTTCAGTCTGCTGCATCTTCCGCCCGAGGGCTCACAGCATTCGAGTCGCTTCGAGCAGGATGTCTACCGTTGGTTCTACGAAGTGCGCAAGATCGAGTTCGCCAAGACGCAGATTGACCTCATGCAGGTCACGCCGTCAACGCTCGATCCCTATCCTGGCCCATGGCTCGATCCGTCCATCCATCGCCGTGCGCGTGTCACGGCCTATCTGCGCGCTATCGGGCACAAGGAGCATAGCGAGTATCTGCGCATCGGCAACAAGACCATCCGTGATGCCAGCGAGTTCGCCCGCGAGAACTGCGCCAATTACTTCGAACTGCAGCATCAGTGGCCCAACATCGTGCGTGCCATGTGGTCTAACTCGGCGCTCGCCACGCAGCTGGGCACGAGCGGCCTGCAAAGCTCGTCTGCGAGCTATACGAGCCGCTTCTCCTCGATTACGTCTGAGTAAAGTTCGCTACTGTACGGAAGAGTCGGGACGATGGACGTACAAAAAGCAGCGGGCTACATCATGCTCATCGTATGCTATGTCGTTTTCAGCCTCTTCGCCATCATGGGCATTGTCTTTTACGATGATGTCTCGCTCTGGCTTGCGCTCGTCGCCATCATCGCCATGTTCGTGCTCACGATCATAGGCCTGCGCTCGGCGGGCACGTCCGACCACGCGCGTGCACGGCAATCCAACCAGACGCTCGACCTTGCGAGCAAAACGGTGACCTTCATGCGCCAGGGTCTCGACTCCGACTCCGCCCAGGCAGTATGCGAGCTGCTGTTGCCGGCGGCCACGGCGGATGCTGTCGCCATCACTAATCGCGAGTACGTGCTCGGCTTTTCGGGCCTCGATCGCGAGAATCACCTGCCCAATTCGCCCATCCAGACGATGAGCACGTACATGACGCTCGAGGACGGCATCACGCGCGTGCTCGAGACGTCAAGCGCCGTGGGCTTTAGCCGCGAGTCGGGCAAGCTCAAAGCGGGCATCGTCGTCGCGCTCGTCGTCAACAAGCGCATCGTCGGCGCGCTCAAGTTCTACTATCGGTATCCGCATAATCTGGGTGAGAACCAGAAGGCCATCGCCGAAGGCTTCGCCCAGTTGCTTTCGACGCAGCTTTCGCTGTCCTACCTGCAACAGCAAACCGAACTCGCCGCGCGCATGGAGCTCAAGGCCATGCAGTCGCAGATCAATCCGCACTTCCTCTTCAACACGCTCAACACCATAGCGTCCGTGACTCGCACCGATCCGGTCAAGGCACGTGTCATGCTGCGCGAATTCGCGACCTATTACCGCCGTATGCTCGAGAATGCCGAGGACTTCATTCCCCTGGCAAAGGAAGTCGAGCAGACCGAACGCTACCTCATGTTCCAGAACGCGCGTTTCGGCGATGACGCCATCGTGCTGCATGTCGACATCGAGCCCGGTCTCGAGCGCCTCAAAATGCCGTCGTTCATGCTGCAGCCTCTCGTCGAGAACGCCGTCGGACACGGCAGACGCGACGATGGCACGCCGCTCAACATCACGATCAAGGCGTATCGCGCATCCGAGAGCGTGACGATTTCGGTGTCTGATGATGGCGTGGGCATTCCCCCCGAGCGTCTCGAGAACCTACTCGATCGTCAATCCGAGACGGGCATGGGCATTGCGCTCAAGAACGTCAATGGGCGCATCAAGGCCTTCTTCGGTGCGATTTCGGGTTTGTACGTCGATTCGGAATACGGCAAGGGCACGACGGTATACCTCAATCTCTATGACGCTCTCGTCGACCAGGGCATCAATATCAGTGATGAGGAAGTGGGCAGCGGCTCAGGCGAAGAAGCTCTCTCGAGCGTGCCTGATACTGCGACAGATGCGCGTGACCTGCAGGATACTGTCTGAACCATGATTATTCGCATGTGTGCATCGTTTGATGTTAGAATCAAGCGGACAATGCGCAAAGGAGACACTCTATGCTCAAAGCAATAATTGTTGATGACGAGACGCCGGCACGCTCCGAGCTGCGCTTTCTTCTCGCCGAAACGGGCGAGGTCGAAGTTGCCGCAGAGGCGACTAACGTACGCGAGGCCATCGAGCAGCTCAAGGACGTAGGCGCAGACATCATGTTCCTCGACGTGAACATGCCGGGTGTCGACGGCCTGCAGCTTGCCGAGGCCCTCAACGAGCTCAAATATCCGCCCTATATCATCTTCGTGACCGCGTACAGCGAGTTCGCCGTCAAGGCATTCGAGGTCAACGCGACCGATTACCTGGTAAAGCCAGTCGAGACCGATCGTCTTATGCAGGCGATCAGCAAGGTCAAGCAGCTTATCGCGGCGCAGGGCCGCTCTACCACCAACGAGCGCATCCCTGTCGAGAAGGGCGGCAAGAAGCTGCTCATCCCCGCCAGCAAGATTCACTTCATCATGGCGAAGGATGACTATTCGTATCTCCATACCGAAAACGACCGCTATCTTTCAACGGTCTCGCTTGCCCAGCTCGAAGCAAAGCTCGAGCCGCTCGGCTTCTTCCGCGTGCATCGCCGCTATCTCGTAAATCTCGCATGCGTGAGCGAGGTCGACCCCGTCAGCGGCGGCACCTTGCTGCTCACGCTGGCTGGCGAGGAAGAGCAGATTCCCGTATCGCGCCGCCGCGTCTCTTCCCTCAAGAAGGCGCTCGGTCTGTAACCTGCGTAATGAGACAGTTTGGTCTGACCAAGCTGTCTCATTTTTTATCGGTAGCAGCTGCATATGAGACAGATGGACAAGCCCGTCGTCTCGTTCATCAGGAGGAATGACCATGGCAGAGCAAATCACGTACAAGGATGCAGGCGTCGATATTGACGAGGGCGCGCGTGCTGTCGACGCGATTCGCGCGAGCGTGAAGTCGACGTATCGTTCCGAGGTCATCGGTGATATCGGCGGTTTCGGCGGCCTGTTTTCCGCTGTCGCGCTCAAGGAGATGGACGATCCCATTCTCGTGAGCGGTACGGATGGCGTTGGTACCAAACTCGCCCTGGCCCAGATGGCCGGCAAGCACGATACCGTCGGCATCGACCTGGTTGCCATGTGCGTAAACGACGTGCTCGCATGCGGGGCCGAACCGCTGTTCTTCCTCGACTACGTTGCCATCGGCAAGCTCAAGAGCGACCACATTGCCCAGGTCGTGGGCGGTATCGCCGAGGGTTGTCGTCAAGCGAGCTGCGCGCTCGTCGGTGGAGAGATGGCAGAGCATCCCGGTGTCATGGATCCAGACGACTACGACCTCTCGGGCTTTTGCGTGGGAGTGGTCGATCGCCCCAAGATGCTCAATCCCGATGACGTTGTCGAAGGCGATGTTATCCTGGGCCTTGCCTCGACGGGCATTCATTCCAACGGCTTCTCGCTCGTACGCCGTGCCGTCACCGAGGTCATGGGGATCGACGAGCTCACGGTCGAGCGTGACGAGCTCGACGGCGCTTCCGTGCTCGAAGCCCTGCTCGCACCCACTCGCATTTACGTCAAGTCCATCCTTGAGCTGCGCAAGGCAGTGCCTCAGGTTCACGCCGTCGCGCATATCACCGGTGGTGGCATCACCGAAAACCTCAACCGTGCACTCAACGACCATGTGGACGCGCAGATTGACGAGGGTACGTGGACGCAGCCGCCCATCATCGACTTCGTGGTCGAGAAGGCCGGCCTGTCACGCGAGGAGGCGCTCAAGACCTTTAACTGCGGCATCGGCATGTGCGTCATCTGTCCGCCCGAAGTAGAGCGGGCCGCTATCGATCAGCTCGAGTCCACGGGCGAGAAGGTCTTCAAGATTGGCACCATAATCCCCGGTGACGGAAAGGTCGTGTATCGTGGCTAAGGAACCCATGAAGCTTGCCGTGTTCATTTCGGGCACGGGCACGAACATGGTCGCCATTCACAACGCAATCAAGGGCGGCGCGCTTGATGCGACAATCGAGCTTATCGTCTCGTCCAATGACCATGCCAAGGGTATCGACTATGCCCGCAACGAGGGTCTTGACCTGCTCGTCTTCACGCCTTCCGACTATGATGATCCCGAAGCCGTCGATGCGAGGATCGTCGCGGCGCTTGAGGAGCGCGACATCGACTATGTCGCGATGGCGGGCTACATGCGCAAGGTTACGCCCGTTCTGCTCGACGCATTTCCCAATCGCGTGGTCAACCTACATCCGGCGTTGCTGCCGGCGCATCGTGGTGCACATGCCATCCAAGATGCCTTCGATGCGGGCGACGAGGTGACGGGAATCACCATTCATTTTGCGAATGAGGAGTACGACAAGGGGCCGATTATCTTCCAGCACGAGGTCTCCGTGTTGCCTGACGACACAATCGAAGACCTCGAGGCGCGTATCCATGCGGCAGAACACGAATACTATCCCCAGGTTCTGCAGCAGATCGCCTGTGGTGAGGTCGAGGTCTGATTTCGGTCCGAAAAAATTCGGAGACATGTCGGAGATTCGCCGGAAATAATTCGGTGATTCGACCATAGACATTCGGCGATTTTGTTAGGTTCGAGGTGCATCATCTTCCCCGGAAAGCCGAGGTGGAAGGAGGTGCTCACCATGAACCGAAATGACTATCCCCTCACAAGCGATAACGGAAAAGCATGCCAGGACGCGCATGCCATGCGAGCCTCGAGTTCCTCCTCACTCGCGCATGTGCGGCTGCGCGTGCTTATCTGCACCCTGACCGCCTTATCCCTTTGCCCCGCATTCATGGTACAGCCGGCCCTTGCAGCGACTTGGCCCGTCTCCACCTCGGAGCTTTCCGCGACACTCGCGTTTCATCAATCTTACACGGCCGGTATCGACAGCTATGTACATAGCGGCATTGACATACCCGCGTCTGCCGGAATGCAGATATCTTCTCCGCTAGCCGGAACGGTACGCTTTACCGGCACCGTACCGTCCGGCGATTCTCGAACAGGCGGCACCTCGTCTGCCAAGACAATGAGTGCCGTTTCCATAGAACTGGCCGGAGGCCGCGTCATCACGCTCATGCCCTTTGCCTCTATCGCCGTGTGCGAGGGCCAGGCAGTTGCCGAAGGTATGAGCTTGGGCACCTTGGCTGCAGAAGGTGATGTGTCGACTTCCGCAACGCATCTGCACATGGGCTATAAGCAGGGCTCGAGCTATCTCGACCCGATGCTACTCTTTGGCACGGTTTCCAACGCCTCGCATGATGCCGGGGCGTCCGATACGGCAGGAGCGCTCACTGCAAGTGTGGGGCCCTCTGCAGCCACAGCACCAGAATGGGCACTCCGTGTCGCAGACAGTGGGTCGAGCACAGCAGCGGAAGCCGGGCCTGATGCCGTCAGCGCGGCTGAGGATGTTCCCGCTGCGGATTCCGAGAGCTTCGGTGCGATTGAGACGGGTAGCTACAAGCTCTCTTCGGGCAAAGTCCAGGGCCAGTCGCCCGTGGTGCCAGTTGCAGATGTGCTCAGCCAGCTTGGAGGCGCATGCGCGGGGCAACTTACCGGCTTTCTCGGGGCGCTTTCCGAGTTGTCGAATATGACCGGAATAAGTCTTCCTGCTTTGATCGTGGGCACCTGCGCACTTGCTCCCTGTGCGCTTCTCGCCCTCGCCTTGTTTTGCGTCAGGCGTTTCGTGTCACAGCGACGCGATACTCTAAAAACCCAAGGAACCCGCTTGTCTTTGGCCCTCGGAGGTGGTAGCATGCACAAGTTATTTCCTGCTTCGGGCGCAGCCTTCATGTCCCGAAGCCGCATAGCCCAGAGGAGGTGACCACATGAAGGCTTACGAACTGCTGTTTTTTGTCGACCCGTCTATCGACGAGGAGACTCGTCTTGCAACGAGCAAGCGTATCGATACCGCTATCACCGAGCAAGGCGGCAAGGTAAGCAACGTTGAGGATTGGGGCAAGCGCAAGCTCGCCTACGAGATCAACGGTCTTGCCGAAGGCGATTACACTCTCATCGATTTCGAAGCTGATCCCACTGCAATTGCAGAGCTCGACCGCGTGCTCCACATCATGGACGCTGTCCAGCGTTACATGATCACGCGTCGTAACGGTGAGGCAGCTTCGGTTGAGAACGCATAGAGCATCGCTTGTGCGTTCAGCTGAAAGGAACGATTGAACATGAGCATCAACAGGGTAATGATTTCCGGCAATCTCACGCGTGATGCCGAGCTGAGGACCACCCCATCGGGTACGGCCATCTTGAGCTTTGGCGTTGCGGTCAATGATCGTCGCCGCAATGCGAACGGCGAGTGGGAAGATTACGCAAATTTCATTGATTGTACGATGTTCGGTCGTCGTGCCGAGGCGCTTGCGCAGTATCTTACCAAGGGCGTTAAGGTGGCCATTGAAGGTAGGCTGCATTACAGCTCTTGGGAAGACCGCAATTCCGGCCAAAGAAGGAGCAAGGTCGACGTTACCGTCGACGAGCTTGAGTTCATGTCATCGCGTAACGGCGGCGGCCAGAATTACGATGCAGGTGGCGGCTACGGCGGCGGTAACTACGGCGGCCAGAATGCCGGTGGCAATTATGGCGGCCAGTCCTATCAGCAACCGCAGGGGAACGTCGTCCCGGAGCCTCCCGCTCCAAGTGCCTATGACGACAGCGACATTCCCTTCTAGGAATATTTCTGCATTCGAGAATCAGTGAGGAGGAACCATGGCTGATTACGCTCGCGCACCGCGTCGCAAGTTCTGCCCCTTCTGCAAGGATAAGGTCGAGTTCATCGACTACAAGGACGCCCAGACGCTGCGCCGCTACATCACCGATCGTGGCAAGATCAAGTCTCGTCGCGTTACGGGTGTGTGCACCCAGCACCAGCATGAGCTTGCGACCGCTATCAAGCGTGCTCGCGAGATGGCCCTGCTGCCCTATACCGTGAAGATCGTTTCCGGTAGCGGTGGTCGCAGGAACCGCTAGCGCATTTCGATGTGCAAGCTGATGGGTGTCCGTGCAATGAGCATTCCATCAGGTCCGCCCAATCGGGCGAATGAGGCGCGTACATATATGTAAGCAGTCCTGCGCCATAGCGGGACATAGAGAAGGTTAGAAGACATGAAAGTTATTCTGCTTAAGGAACTCAAGGGCCGTGGTGGCGAGGGTGACGTCGTCGATGTCGCCCAAGGTTATGCGGTGAACTACCTGCTTCCGCAGGGCATCGCAATCGAGGCCACCAAGGGCGAGCTCAAGCAGCTCGAGCAGCGTCGTCACAACATCGAGAAGCGCGAGCTTGCTCGTACCACCGACGCCAACGTCCTCAAGAACGCCCTCGATGGCAAGACCGTCAAGGTCTATGCCAGGGTTGGCGAGGAGGGCCAGCTCTTCGGCTCCATCACGACCGCAATGCTCGCACAAGCTATTCTCGAGCAGCTCGGCGTCACGGTCGAGCGCAAGAAGATCGACCTGGGCAAGGCCATCAAGGTGGCTGGCAAGCACGAGTTCACCGTCTCGGTGTATCGTGACATCAAGGCCACGCTGGATGTCAACGTCGTGAGCGATGACGACTCCATCGAAATCGTCGAGGCGGAAGAGACCGTCGTCGAAGAGGCTGACGGAGAGGTCGTCGAGGAGACCGAGGTCACCGACGAAGTCGTCGAAGAGGCCGAGTAATCTCGCGAGGCATAGTTTTGTTGAGGGGCGGGTCTGCAGGCTCGCCCCTCGTTTTTTCGGAAGTCGTATCGGGCGAGAAGGGTGATCATGCAAATCGGGACAAGAGATATCGATGCCGTCATTTTCGATTTTGACGGCACGCTCGCAGACTCCATGTGGGTCTGGGATGAGGTCGACCGCATGTTTCTCGCCAAGCGCAACATTCCCTATACCGACGAGTTCGGCGAGATGATTGCCGTGCTCGGCTTCGAGCTTGGAGCCGATTTCGCCATCGAGCACTTTGGCCTCGACGAAAGTCCCGAAGACATCATCGAGGAGTGGAAGTCACTAGCCGAAGAAGGCTATGCGACTAACGTGATGCTCAAGCCCGGGGCGTTTGAATACTTGCAGTTCTGCAAGGAGCAGGGCATGCCGATGGCAATTGCGACTTCCCTACAGCGTCATTTGCTCGAGCCGGCGCTCAAGAACAATGATGCTTTCGAGCTCTTCGATACCATCTGCGTGTGCGACGAGCTGCAATGCGGCGGCAAGTCAAACCCCGCCGTGTATCTCGAGGCGGCGCGTCGGTTGGGCGTTCCCGCCGAGCGCTGTGCCATTTTCGAGGATGTTGCCACGGCGGCGCGCTCGGCCAAGGAAACGGGCGCCTATGTCGTGGGCGTCTACGATGAGCATAAGCAGCAGGCGACCGATGAGCTCAAAGGCATCGTCGATCTTTTCATTACGGATTATGCGGAGCTTCTCGACGGGATGCCGCAAGATTCGTATCATCAAGTCAGGTAGACGAGGGACGGGACAGGTCATGAAGGGCGCACACAGCATCAAGAGGCGCAGGGGCAAGGGCACGATAGCCGCTATTGTCATCTGCGTCATCCTCATGTTCGCGCTTCTGGGAGTTGCCATCTTTGTTGTGGCCACAGGCAAGGTCGAGCTGCCGCTTGATTTGCCGCAGTTCCCGAACAGCGTCACTTCTCAGCAGGAGTCCGAGCGGCTGCGTGAATCGGAAGCATTCGAATCTGTCAACCCTGACGGAGCACCTGCTGCGAGCACCTCCGATTCGCAGACGTACACGAATGCGCTCTTTGGCTATCAGGTAGACGTGCCTGAGAGCTTTACCGTAGAGGCGGAGGCCGACAACGGTGCCAGCGTCATACTCGGCAATAGCTCGCTTTCCATGACGGCGAACGTGACTGGTTACAATAACATCGACAATCTTGATGCAGATGCGGTTCTTGCCGCCTTGTGGAACGGGAGCGAGGACAGCATCGCGCGAGCGGAGGGCAATCGCGTTATCATCTACCAGCATGATAACGAGTATGAGTACTTCTACTGGGTCAATATCGGCTCTGGCTCCATCAACCAGATGAAAATTCAGTACCCGTTGCAGGACGACAACCGCGACGAGCTTGATGCCGCCCAGCTGCTCATGCAGGGCTTCGTTCCCGGCGATCTCAATCTCGCGCATTAGACAAATTCACGAATAGGTTGTTGACAGCATCTCCAGAGTGATGTTTACTTCTTAAATATCAAAAGTTCGTTTGAATGTTTGAGTGTCTTGGGAGTTGCGTCATGTGCGATACGACAACATATGATGAAGTCCACTGTCACGAGCATGATGACGGCCATTGTCATTGCCACGACAATGGCGGCGGATGGGAGGTCTCGCTTCGGCTCATCGTGGCGGCTGCGTGCATCTATGGTGCTGGCCTCGTCTTGAATGCGGTGAACCCCAATGGCGTCATGGATACCGCCTGGCTTAAGTATGCGGTATTCATCATCCCCTATTTGATGGTCGGTTTGCCCGTGCTCATCGGAGCAGCCAAGGGCATCGCGCGCCGCGAACTTCTCGACGAGCAGTTTCTTATGGCCGTTGCTACGATTGCCGCCTTCGCAATCGGCGAAGCCGCCGAGGCCGTGGCGGTCATGCTTTTCTATCAGGTAGGTGAGTGGTTTCAAGACCGCGCGGTTGACAACTCGCGCAAATCGATTTCCTCGCTCGTCGAAATCAAGGCGACGTACGCAAACGTCGAACGCGATGGCGCCGTCATGCGCGTCAATCCCGAAAATGTGCAAGTGGGCGATACCATCGTCATTTCCGCGGGTGAGCGCGTGCCGCTTGACGGCATCATCGTGAGGGGCGCAAGCGAGCTCGACACTTCCGCGCTCACGGGCGAGTCGATGCCAAGCTTTCTCGAGCCGGGTCAGGAAGTGCTTTCCGGCTTCGTCAACGGGACGAGCACGCTCTATGTGCGCGTGACCCGACCCTTCGAAGATTCGGCTGTTTCACGCGTGCTCGACATGGTGAGCAACGCCGCTTCGAAAAAGGCGAAGACCGAGAATTTCGTCCGGCGCTTCGCTCGCATCTACACGCCCATCGTCGTTGGCGCGGCCGTTCTGCTCGCCATCGTTCCGCCGCTTGTCATCGATGCTGCCAACGGGGCGGTTTGGGCTGACTTCGTCGAGCGCGCCTGTGTCTTCCTCGTCATCTCATGCCCATGTGCGCTCGTCATCTCGGTTCCGTTGAGCTTCTACTGCGGCATCGGCGCCCTGTCTCGCCGCGGCGTGCTTGCCAAGGGCGGTAACTACCTCGAGCAGCTTGCGCGTGTCGAAACCGTCGTCTTCGACAAGACGGGCACGCTCACGAAGGGTAAGTTCCATGTCGAGATGGTCGCGCCTGTCGAGGGCGTCACTCCCGAACGCTTGCTGGGGCTTGCCGCGCACGTAGAACAGCACTCGACGCATCCGATAGCGCAATCGATATGCGATGCCTATGCCGAGCGCCTGGGGGTCGCGCCTACGCTCAACATGCCCGAGCACAGTGACGATGTCACCGAAATCCCCGGATACGGTCTGTGTGCCACCTGCGTTGAGGGGATCATATGCGTCGGGAATGACAAGCTCATGGATCGCGAGAACGTTGTCTGGACGAGCGGTGAGCAGCCCGGCACAATCATCCACGTTGCGCTTGACGGAGTCTATCAGGGGTATCTGGTGGTTTCCGACGAGGTGAAGCCGCGGGCGCGGGAGGCCATCGAGAGACTCAAGGCGCTCGGCGCGCGCGAGGCGGTCATGCTTACGGGCGATAAGGAGTCCGTCGCGCAGCGTATCGCCGATAAACTCGGTCTTGATCGCGTCTTTGCCCAGTTGCTTCCGGGCGATAAGGTCGCCTGCGTCGAGGAGCTGCTCGCGCAGAAAGGCGGTGACTCCAAGGCGACGCTCGCGTTCGTGGGCGACGGCATCAACGATGCCCCGGCTCTTGCGCGCGCCGATGTCGGTATCGCCATGGGCGCGATGGGTTCGGACGCGGCAATCGAGGCCGCCGATATCGTGCTCATGGACGACAATCCCGAGCGTATCGCCGATGCGGTGAGGTTGTCGCGCAAGACGGTCGTCAATGCGCGCGAGAACGTTGCGTTGGCAATTACCGTGAAGTTTGCGGTCTTCGTGCTCGGTGCGCTCGGTATTGCCAACATGTGGATGGCCGTGTTTGCCGACACAGGCGTCGCCATGCTCTGCGTCCTCAACGCCATGCGTCTGCTACGTGCGAAATGAGACGAAAGTCGCCGGGGCGATTTTGTCTCATTTCGTGCAGGCGCTGCTAGCCACCATCTTCTTTCTTGCATCGGGTACAATGTCCGTATCCGATAATCCGGGAGGCATCCATGGCGGCCCAGGCGCCTGACAAGCAAAATGACGAGCTCATGACCGATTTGGCCGGCCTCTTCAAGATGTTTTCCGACCCCACGCGCGTGAAGATCCTCAACATCCTGCTCGACGGCGAGAAGTGCGTGAGTGACGTCGCTGCCCAGATGAACATGAGCGCTGCTGCCGTGAGCCATCACCTACGTATGCTGCGACAGGGCAATCTCGTCATCGATAATCGTCAGGGCAAGGAGGTCTTTTACTCGCTTGCCGATGACCACGTCGCGTCGATTCTTTCGCTCGGCATGGAGCACGTGACCGAGTAGGCGCGTGTCTTGGTAGATGGACATGAGTCTTTCCCGACGCCGATTCCTCCAAACGTATGGCATGCTCGCCGTGGCTGCTGGCGGCGCAACGCTTGCGGGCTGCTCGTCACGTCCGCAGCCGCCGAGCTTCCCCGAACGTGACATCGCGCGCATGCTCATCGGCACGATGAGCGTCGAGGAGAAGGCCGCGCAGCTTTTTGTCGTGACACCTGAGCAGGTGAGCGGCATGGAAGCGGTTTGGCAGGTCGACGAGGCCTTCCGGGCAGGCCTTCAGGCAGCGCCCGTCTGCGGCATCACGTATTTTGGTGGCAACCTCATCGATGCAGCACAAACCAAGACGATGCTTGCCGGCACGCAGGCTTTGGCGGACGAACTCGACATGCCGCCACTGCTTCTCTGCGTTGACGAAGAGGGTGGCCCTGTTCAGCGCATTGGCGGCAAGCCGGGTTTCGATGCGCCTTCCATCGCCGATGCCGCTGACATCGGCGCGACGGGTGATGTGGCCGTGGCGCGGGAGAATGCGCGGATAATCGCATGCGAGTTGAAGGATTTGGGCTTCAATGTCGACTTTGCGCCCTCATGCGATGTAGCGATGACCGAGCATAGCAACATGCGGCACCGCTCGTTTGGCAGCGAGGCCGACCTTGTGGGACGCATGGTTGCGGCACAGGTGAGAGCGTTTCATGACGAGGGAATGCTCTGCTGCGCCAAGCACTTCCCCGGCATCGGCGATCCCGAAAACGATAGCCATGCCTCTTCGATTTACTCTAACAAGACGCGCGAGGAACTCGATATGCAGCTCGCGCCCTTCGTGGCCGCCATCGTTGCCGGCGTGCCTATGGTGATGGTGGGGCATCTTTCGCTGCCGCAGATTACGGGCAGCTCCATCCCTGCTTCGATTTCCCCTACCATCGTTCAGGGCTTGCTGCGTGATGACATTGGCTATGACGGCGTCGTGATTACCGACTCGCTTTCGATGGGAGCGCTTCTCGAGTTTTGCTCTCCGGTCGATGTTGGTGTGGCTGCAATCATGGCCGGCTGCGACATCGCGCTCATGCCATCCGATTTTGCCGCCGCGTATGCGGGTCTGGTTGATGCCATCTCTGGAGAGCGCATCCCCATGGAGCGCATTGATCAGTCACTCATGCGCATTCTCACGCTCAAGCTCAAGAGCTTGCCGCATCTTTTTGACGAAGCGATTCAAGAAGAACTTGCGAAAAACGACTAGATGCCATTATTCGCGTTATCATGTGATGCATGTCAGTTCGGTCAGAAAGGACGAACAATGGATTCCAAGGTATACGAACTCATCAACGATCAGATCAACAAGGAGCTGTACTCGGCATACCTGTACCTCTCCTTTGCGGATTACTATGCGGACGAGGGTCTCGATGGCTACGAGAACTGGTACCTCATCCAGGCTGCCGAGGAGCGCGACCACGCCCTCATCTTCCGCAAGTACCTGCTCGACAACGACTGCAAGGTTGAGCTCAAGGCAATTGACCAGCCGGACAAGACCTTCAAGAACCACCTTGAGCCGCTCGAGGCCGGTCTCGAGCACGAGCGTTACGTCACGAGTCTCATCAATGACATCTACGCCGCTGCCAAGGAGGTCAACGACTTCCGTACGATGAAGTTCCTCGACTGGTTCATCGACGAGCAGCTCGAGGAGGAGGTCAACGCGACCGACATGGTCACGAAGATGAAGCTCTTCGGCTCGGACGCCAAGTCGCTCTACGAGCTCGACCAGGAATACCTGGCCCGCACGTACAGCACGCCTTCTCCGCTTGCCGCTGAGTAGACGCGCATAAGAGTGTTGCCAGACACGACACGGCATGTCGCTTCGGGGCCGCCTTCGGGCGGCCCCGTTTGTCGTGAGGTCATTGAACTGGGCCGATAAACAAAACGGGCCGGCGCATGCGCCGGCCCGATTCTTAATGGTGGGGCATAAGGGATTCGAACCCCTGACGTACTGATTCGTAGTCAGTCCCTCTATCCAGCTGAGGTAATGCCCCGATGAAGCCTGAACATAATACCACCACAGCCGACCATGTCAACATCCCGATGACCAGACAAAGCCCGCCGGGGCACTTTTGTCTGGTTACCCCCATTTTCATTACACTTACGGCGCTGGCTTAACGTGCTATGATTTCGAAATACGTGTGAACACAACTGGAGGTCAATCATGTGCGCAAATGGCGTGAACACTCAACAGCTCAAGGATACGGTCAATCAAATTGACGAGACGGTCGCCCTCACGAGGCGCTGGACGCATCGCATGTATCATCTTGCCTCCGATGGCCAGATGGAGCGTACCGCCATGCAGCTCCAGAAGATTCAGATGGAGCTCGACAACGTGCGCGAGATGCTCACCGAGGCACAGGATGCCATCGAGCGCGACGATGCCGACACGGGCGTGACCGTCACCGCCGTCTAGCTTTTTTATGACGCAGGCTCAGGACACCACGCTCGTCGTGCTCGCGAATGCGTCTCTCGACGTGCGGGTGGCCTCTGCCTTGCAATCCGCCGCGCAGGCGCTCGGCTATGCCGATGGTTGTGCCATCGTGCAGCTCGCTGATGTCGATGATCTCAAGCATTTCGTCTTCGAGGTCGACCCCTGGTCGCTCATCGCAATCGATGATGCTTCGATTGGGGCTTTACGCAGGGCTTTCAATTTGAGCGAACGGGCCTTTTCCGCTGATCTCCCCGCGTACGTCAACGGCTATCGGCTCGTTGCCGTGCCCGAATTTGTCGCCTGCCTTGATGATCCCGAGGCAAAGCGCATCGCATGGTCGCGCATGCGGGCAGCCGCTCATCCGGGCAATCCGCTCGACTAGACCAAACGTGGCGTGCATAAGCGCGCATTGTTTGTGCTATCATTTCGATTTGCGTCGAATTGGCACGGAGAGCTGGCCGAGTTGGCTGAAGGCGCTCGCCTGCTAAGCGAGTATAGGGTTAGATAGCCCTATCTGGGGTTCGAATCCCCAGCTCTCCGCCAGACGCTTTTTTGTTGTCCAGAAGAAAGGAACTCTGTGAAACCTCGACCTCACAGTAGTTAGCCTTTCCGGACCTCCTCTTGGCGGCCCGGTGGGGCCGTCGTTTCGTCACGCATATCAGCATTGCGCGCGGGTCGCACCCGCGTGGTCTCGTCGCGTGGCGCACAGGTACGAATAGAGGAGTCCACCCGCATGATCTACCTGCGTCAGATTCTCAAGCAGCCCGTCTTCGACAAAGACGGCGAACAAATCGGCGTTATCAGTGACCTGGCCATCGCCACGGGCGAGGTCTTTCCGCGTGTTACCTCGCTGGCCTTCATCGGTCCGCGTAAGACCCCGTTTATGATTTCGTGGCGTAAGTACGTCGAGTCCTATGACGGTTCCTGCGTGCGCCTGAACGTGCCGGCATCGGATATCCGCTTTTCGTATCTGCAGCCTGATGAGGTGCTGCTCACGCGCGACTTGCTTGACAAGCAAATCGTCGACACGCAGGGTATGAAGGTCGTGCGCGTCAACGACCTCAAGCTTTCCGATAGTCCGGCGGGCTTGCGCTTGCTCGGTGCCGAGACGGGCATCCGCGGGCTGCTCTTTGGCATTTCGCCGCATCTCGAGAAGGCCGTCAACGCCATCGCGACCGCCTTTGGCCATCCGCTTAAGGAACGTCTCATCGCATGGAACTACATGGAGCTCATCGAGCGCGACATGTCGCAAATCAAGCTTTCCGTGAGTCACAAGCGTCTGCATGACATGCATCCGGCCGATGTCGCCGACATTATCGAGCAGCTCGAGCCGCAGCATCGCCAAGCAGTCTTCGATAAGCTCGACGCTGGCCAGGCAGCCGATGCGGTTGCCGAGCTCGAAGACGAGTTCCAGGCTGATGTCATCGAGGACATGACCACGAGCCGTGGCGCTGCCGTCCTGAACGAGATGGATCCGGATGACGCCGCCGACATCATCGGCGACCTGCCGTACGACAAGGCCGAGAAGCTCCTGCGCCTCATGGGCGTCGAGGAGTCGGCTTCGGTGCGCTCGCTGCTCGGCTACAAGGAGGAGACGGCTGGCGGCATCATGACCACCGACTTCCTCACCGTGAATGATGACCTGACCGTCTCGGACGCCATCGAGGCCATACGTCAGATGGACGAGGACCAGGAGAGCGTCCATTACCTTTACCTCGTGTCCGACAACGACGTGCTCACCGGCGTGCTCAGCCTGCGAACGCTCGTCATCGCCAAACCCGAGACGCCGCTCAACGAGCTCTGCACGAAGGAGCTCATCACCGTACATCCCGACCTCGACCAGGAGGAGTGTGCGCAGACCATTGCCAAGTACGACCTGCTCGCCATTCCCGTCGTCGACGAGCAGGGCATCATGCTCGGCGTCGTCACCGTCGACGACGCCATGGACGTCTTGGAGGAAGAGCACGAGGAAGACCTGCAGCAACGCTCCATCTCGAGCCCTTGGGTCATCGGCATCATCGTCACGCTCCTCATCGTCATCGGCGTGCTCATCTTCATGCTCAACAGCTAGAGGTCGATGCCGTGACGAACGAGAAGCTGACAGAGCACAAAGAATTGCAGCAGGGCCAGTCGGCTCCGCGCAAGAAGAGTCGCGTCCTCATCGTGCTCGCGGCGCTTGGCCCCGGCGTTGTCGCCGCGATGGCGGGCAACGACGCTGGCGGCATCTCGACGTACTCGACCATCGGCGCCAAATTCGGCTACGGGACCTTATGGATTATCCCCATCATGATGGTGATGCTCGCCATCGTGCAGGAAGGCGCTTCGCGTATGGGCGCGGTGACGGGCAAGGGCTTCGCATCGCTCATTCGTGAGCAGTTTGGCGTGCGTCTGACCGCGCTCGCCATGATTGCCGTGCTCATCGAGAGCGGTGCCGCCACGCTTTCGGAGTTCGCCGGTATCGCCGCCGGCATGGAGCTCTTTGGCGTGAGCAAGTATATCGCGGTTCCCATTGCGGGCGTCGTCGTGTGGCTGCTCGTCATGGGCGGCAGCTATAAACGTGTCGAGAAGGTATTTCTTGCCATCAGCTGCGTTTTCGTGACGTATATCGTCGCTGCGTTTCTCGCGCAGCCCAACTGGGGCGAGGTGGGTTTGTCCCTCGTGATTCCCCACTTCGAGAACAATCCGAGCTTCATTAGCCTGGTGATTGCCACTGTGGGCACCACCATCGCCCCCTGGATGATCTTCCTGACGCAGAACAACGTCGTGGATAAGGGCGTTACGCCAGACGAGCTTCCGCTCGAGCGCGTCGATGCCATTGGCGGCGCAATCGTTGCATGTGCGGTTGCGGGCTTCATCATCATCACGACGGGCACCGTCCTGTATCCACAGGGAGTCACCGTGGATAGTGCCGCCGCGGCCGCAACGGCACTCACCCCCATCGCCGGGCAATACGCCACGATTCTCTTTGGCGTTGGCCTCGTCGCGGCAAGCTTCCTTGCCGCCTGCGTCGTTCCGCTCGTTGCCTCGAGTGCCATTTGCGAGGCGTTTGGCTGGGAGCGTGGCGTGGACCGTGGCTGGAATGACGCCCCCGCGTTTCGAGGCATTTACACCGCCATGATTGTCATTGGCGTCGTGGTGACGCTCATTCCCGATGTCAGCCTCATCAGCATCATGCTCATCGCGCAGTTCGTCAGCGGCGTGCTGCTGCCGGTGCTGCTCATCTTCATGGTGCTCATTCTCTCCGATCGTCATGTCATGCGCGCGTACACCAATCGCCGACTGCTCACCGTGCTCATCTGGGTGCTCATCGTGGTAGTCTTCGTGCTGACGATAGGCTGTCTGGTCATGACCGTACTCGGTTTTTGAGGTGAGAGATGCGCTGCTGGGAAGACAGGGGCTGTCACGGGGCGATGTCGAAAAATTGCCCGCATGATGCCACGGGTATCTGCACGCGCGATTGCATCAACACGATTTGCGACCGCAGTTGGTACGAGCGTGCCGATGCGATGGAGATGCTCGATGCCTATGACGTCGACTTCAGTGTTGCTCGCAAGGAGAATTGCCACAATTGCCGCTTCTTCCTCACGAGAGCACCGAAGATCGCATAGCGCATATCGTAAGGCGCCCCCTAGTACCCAGCGTTCGGGCGGTTGTCACTTCCGACGATCGAGTTCACGATGACCGTGACGAGCGAGATGACGATGGACGCCAGGAAGGCGCTGCCGAACCCCGAAATCCAGAATCCGATGCCAAACAGACCGTTCGCGAGCCATGCTGCCAGGTACAGCATGAGCGTGTTGACGATCAGGTAGAAGATTCCCAATGTCAGAACCGATATGGGGAGCGACAGTATCTGCAATATCGGCTTGATGGATATGTTGATGAGCGAGAGTATCAGTGCGAAGATGACGATGCCAATCCATGCGGAGTTGCCGCCGATGAGCTCAATACCAGGAACGATCCAGACTGCCGCAGCGACGGCGATGGCGGATACGAGCCATCGAATGAGAAACGGCATGGCAATCCCTCCAATCTCATTATTCGAACACAAGCATAATAGCGCGTAAGTTCACCTCATGAAAGCGAGGGTGCACGCGCTCGCGGATGGCATCTTCAAGCTCCTTGCGCGTGATGCCGAGCGCGCCGCTCTTAACGGCCGCGGCAAGCAATGCGATGTTGAGCACCTTGGACGATCCCGCCCGCTCGCAGATTGCCGCTCCGTCGACTTCGACGAGCCGTGCGTCGGGCAGCGAGCGAAGGCACGCGAGCGCCTCGGAACCATCGTAGTCAATACCCTGCAGAGCTGCGACAGGGGGTTGCGCGGCTTGCGTATTCACGATGATGGTCCCCCCGGGTGCGAGATAGTCGATGCAGCGCACGGCTTCGCCGGGTTCGAAGGCGATGAGGCAGTCGGCACGGCCCTTGGGTACGAGCGGGGATTGCGGACGCCCGCCGCGCACGTGACTCGCCACGGAACCGCCACGTTGAGCCATGCCGATGGTCTCGGCGGTCTTCGCGTGCTCGTCGCGCATGAGCAGTACCTGGGCGATGAGACGCGAAGCGAGCACATTACCTTGCCCGCCCACGCCGCAGATGACGCAGTTGAGTCCGGTGCGCTTACTCATCGCGGTCCCCTTCCTTCAACGCATCCACGGGGCAGATGTTGCAGCAGAGTCCGCAGCCATAGCACAGCGACTCATCCACGGCCACATGCCCCTCTTCAACCACGAGAGCCGGGCAGCCAAGGTGCCTGATGCAGGCACGACAGTCAACGCAGGCGTCATAGTCAATCTTGACGGCTGTGTGTTGGGGTGGCGCAAGGTAGATGCAGGGCGATTTGAAGACGATGGCACGTACGCCCGTCTTGTCGATGGCGTCGCGCACCGTCTGGGTGGCGAGCTCGTGATCGAGTGGATCGACGATCGCGTAGTCGACGTTAAGCGCCTCGAGAATGCGGGGAATGCTGAGAGGCTCCACTTCGGCACCCATCATCGTACGGCCCGTACCCGGATGTGGCTGCTGACCGGTCATCGCCGTCGTCGAGTTGTCGAGAATGCAGATGATCATGTCGTGCTGGTTATAGACGGCGTTGATAACGCCGGTGATGCCGCTGGCGAAGAAGGTCGAATCGCCCACGAAGCCAAACGCGAGCGTGTCCGGCTCGATGGTTTCGATGCCCTGCGCGACGGTGATGCCGCCGCCCATGCACAGGCAGGTGTCGACCATGTCGAGGGGTGCGGCATTGCCGAGCGTATAGCAGCCGATGTCACCGCAGAAGACAGCCTTGCGTTTGCCTACGGCCCGCTTGACGGCATAGAAGCTCGCACGGTGCGGGCAGCCTGCGCACAGCACCGGTGGACGTGGCGGCAGCTCGGGTCTGGGACAAGGGGACAGGTCTTTTGTCCCAGTATCGGCTGCTTCGGGGTCATGTTCCGCAAGCACGTCGCAAATTGCCTCGACGCTCTGTTCACCGGCATAGCCGAAGTAGCCGTCTAGCTTGCCGTGGATGGTGCTGGAAAGATACTCGAATCCGCAGAGGAAGTTGAGCTCGCGCTCGATGACGGGGTCGAGCTCCTCGACGCAGATGACCTCGTCAACTGCCTCGAGGAATTCAGTCGCGAGCTTAGCGGGGAAGGGATAGGGCGTACCGATCTTGAGTACGGGCAGTTCGAGCCCGTGCATCTCGAGGGCCTCCATCACATAGTGATAGGAAACGCCGCCGCAGGCGATGCCGAGCGCGAAACGTGTCTCGCCACGCTCCTCGAAGGCGCGTCGCGCTTCCTCGCGGCTTGTACCGCTGATTTCGATGCGATTGGGACGGTAGCCGAAGGAAAGCTCGTCGGCGATGGCTGCCGCGCGCTTCTCGACCTTGCCGTGGTTGAGGTAGCTCGTGCGTGGGAACACGACCCAACGCTGCGTATCTTTTGTGAAGCCGGTCGGCTCGTGATACCCCCATGCTGCATCATCATCGCCGCGCGTGGGATTCTGGAATGCCGCACCGCAATCGGCTACACCGCCGCGCGTCTTGACGGTGCCGCAGGCGTGGCTCACGCGCGTGGTGGGGCGTACGATAACGGGTGTATGGTGCTTCTCGGAAAGCTCGAAGGCATCTTGAATCATGCCGTATGCCTCGCCGGGGCTTGCCGGATCGAAGATGGGAACCTTGGCGAACTGCGCGAAGTTACGCGTATCTTGCTCGGTTTGGCTTGAGATGGGGCCGGGGTCGTCGGCAACGACGATGACGAGGCCTCCCTCGACGCCGATGTATGAAAGCGTCATGAGCGGGTCGCTCGCGACGTTGAGACCGACCTGCTTCATCGTGACGAGCGCTCGTGCACCGGCGTAGGCTGCGCCGGCCGCTGCTTCGATTGCGGCCTTCTCGTTCGTGGACCATTCGACGTGGATGGAGCCGTCGTTGCGCTTGGCGACGGTCTCGAGCACTTCGGTCGAGGGGGTGCCGGGATATCCACTCACGAAGTTGACGCCTGCATGAATGGCACCGAGTCCCAACGCCTCGTTTCCCATGAGCAGTTTGACTGGCATGCTATCCCCCGTTCTTGCCTGTGCGGCGGGCCCTTCGTTAGCGCACGCGCGCCGAGTTCATCGCTCGGCGCAATGTGATACATGGTACCATCTATCGCACGTTCCCCTTACCTTGGAGTTTCGTATGGAAATCCGCTATATCGACACGCGCGGCAACGCGCATGAGCCCCTGACCTTCAGCGAGGCACTTCTCAAGGGAATAGCGCCCGGTGGCGGCCTGTTCGTGCCCGAGCAGGTGCCTTCGATGACACTCGACGAGATAGTCGCGCTCGCCGACATGCCTTATGCCAAGCGCGCGGCTTTCGTCTATGAACGCTTCGGCGTCGATTTCGATGACGCGAAAACTGACGAGCTCATGCAACGTGCGTATGGCGACAACTTCGACACACCGGAAATCTGTCCAGTCGTAACGGTGGCCGATGGCATGCACGTGCTCGAGCTGTGGCATGGCCCCACCTGCGCATTCAAGGACATGGCGCTGCAGTGCCTGCCGGTTTTCTTCTCGGCATGCGTCGACAAGCATCGCGCGGCGGGAGGAGCCGACAACGACTATCTCATCGCCGTGGCTACGAGTGGCGATACGGGCAAGGCGGCCCTGCAGGGCTTTGCCGATCGCGATTACATCTCCATCGTCGTCTTCTATCCCGATGGCGGCGTGAGCGATATCCAGTTCAAGCAGATGGCCACGCAGGAAGGCAATAACGTCTGCGTATACGGCGTGCGTGGCAATTTCGACGATTGCCAGACGAGCGTCAAGCGCATGTTCGATGACGCTGGCTTCAACGAGTGCCTGCTCGCCGAGCACAACATCGCGCTATCCTCGGCCAACTCGATTAACTGGGGCAGGCTGCTGCCGCAGGTCGTGTACTACATCAGCGCCTATGCCGTCATGGTCAAGAAAGGTGCCGTTGTTGCGGGCGATCCCATCGACGTGACGGTCCCCACCGGCAACTTCGGCAATATTCTCGCGTGCTGGTACGCCAAGCAGATTGGCGTACCCATCGATCGCATCGTCTGCGCGAGCAATACCAACCGTGTGCTCACCGATTTCATCGAGACGGGTGTCTACGATATCAGCGATCGTCCCTTCGTGCTCACGCCGTCGCCTTCGATGGACATCCTCGTCTCGAGCAACCTCGAGCGCCAGCTCTTCGAGCTTACGGGTCGCGATGCCGCATCTATCAGGACGTGGATGGATGACTTGCGCGAGAAGCGCCGCTTCGAGCTCGACGCCGATACCTTCGCCGCACTCAGGCAAAACTACTGTGCTGGTTCTATCGACAACGAGACGTGTCTGCGGACCATTCACGATGTCTTCGAGCAGCATGACTATCTGCTCGACCCGCATACGGCCGTTGCCTGGAAGGTTGCCGAGCAGCAGAAGGGCAGCAATCCCATGCTCGTTGCCTCGACGGCCAACTGGGCCAAGTTCGGCAGCAACGTATATCGCGGTCTCACGGGTATCGCGCCGGATGAGCCGCTACCTGCCGACGTTGCCGAGCTTACCGACGTGCAACTCAACCGCAAGGTCTACGAGATGACGCGCGTTTGCCCCGTCCCGCCGCAGCTCGACGAGCTCGACGAGAAGCCCATTCGCTTCGCGACGGTTATTGATGGCGATACGGAGGCAATCGAGAAGGCGGTTACCGACTTCATAGGATAAACACGAGCCGAAAATGCTATGACCGTTCGCCACCACAAATAGCCTTTGCTCAGCTTAATCTTGATATCCGATAAAAATCTTGTTATCCCTTAAATAGCGTTAAAGGTGTTTATCGGGCAATTCATCAGTGCGAATCTACAGGACAATTTACCGAGAGGATTCATCATGGCCGATAAGAAGAATCTGCACGCACAAGTAAAGCTCATGGTCAGCGCCACCGAAGACCGTAAGGGTCCCACCTTCGGAAAGGGCGCGGCAACTCTGCTCCACGGAATCGAAGAGAATGGCTCGCTGAACAAGACGGCCAAGAACCTCCACATGGCATACAGCAAGGCGTGGAGCATGATCAAGAAGGTTGAGGAAGGCCTCGGCTTTCAGCTCATCGAGCGCTATGGCGCTCGCGGCTCCAAGCTCACCGAGGATGGCGAGGAATTTCTCAGGCTCTACGACATCTACGACAAGAAGGTCGAGGCATACGCCGACAAGGTCTTCCGCGAGACCTTCAAGGACTTCTAGAATTTCGAAACAAAGTGGGACAAATGGACAGGTCATTTGTCCCACTAGAAATGGAAAGCCGCCCGATGGGGCGGCTTTCCTCGTTTGGGGATCGACGCAGGAGGATTCGAGTGGAGCGAACCCTTCTGCATCACGCAAGTCACGAGTCCGAGTTACTCGCGCTTGATGGTCTCGATATCGACGTCGATTTCGTTCTTGTCCTTCGCGACGTACACGAATCCGACTTCTCCATCTACGGACAGCTCGTTGTAAGCAACCATTTCGGCGATTTCAGCTGGCGTCGCGCTCTTGGGCTCGGTCTCGAGCAGATATGCGGTATCGGCACGACGCGACATGGCCTTTGAGAAGTCCTTGGTCCCGACGAAGACCTCTTGCTTGTACGGGTTGACGCCGAGCTTCTTGGCACGGTAGATGATGTAGCCGAGAGCCAGGATGTTGGCCACCAGGGCGATGACCGAGACGACCGTGTTCACAGCCGGGTTGTTGACCGATTGCACAGCAAAGACGGAGTCGTTGACGAACATGGGGACCATCTGGCAGAACATGCACCACATCGAAAGCGTGAACGCGCGGTTCTGGATCCATCCACCCTTGTTCCAGAGCAGGCCGGCGATTGTCGGAGCGAGCAACAAGGCGATGCCGCAGTACCAGGAGTGGGTGGGCAGGCAGTTGTAGGTGTAGCAGAAGTTCCAAAGGTCGTAGGCGATGATGAACACCCACGTCATGTCGGGCCACAGCATGTCCTGGCGCTTCTTGGAGATGTAGATGCCGAACCATCCGGTCATGCAGAAGATATTGAGCAGGCCAGCCACGCCGTTGAAGACGTTGAAGATACCACCGTTGAGCACGACGCCCTCGCTTGACACCCAGCTGCTGTCCCAGGCGCGAATCGCGCTCTCGAAATCGGACACGACCGCGATCAGGATGTTGATGGCAACGATTACGAACGGGAACGCCTTGAACCAGTGCGAGCGTCCGATCTTACCCCAGCTGTACTTGAGCATCATGAAGCCGATGCATCCGGCGGTCGCGGCGTATACCTTTGCGTAGTGGAACCAGCTGTTCATGTCGGTGTGCGTCGGGTTGTTCAGCGCCCATTCGGCACCCATTGCAGCACCTGCTTCGACCGCGATGCAGTAGACGGTCATTGCGGCACATACCCCGAAGAACATGAAGCAGCCACCGAATTTCGAGCGGCGGGCGAACTCATTGCAGATGATGAGCGCCGCCAAGACCATGATGAGACCTATCCATTGAAATGGGGCGTTTGCCCCGTACACGTCAAAAAGCATCTCCCATCCTCCTTGTCTATGGTCTATCCATGTGGAGCGTCTGCGCAATCACGTCGGCGATAACGGTGTCGTCGGCATCCGGATGCCTGCGCAGATACCCGATCACACCCAATATGAGCACGTAGAACGTCTCATACAGGTGCTCAATCCGCACGTCGTGCAAGTCCGCGTAGTCACGGACGGTGGTATCTATGATGTAGCGCGTGGTTTCGTCTGCCACGCGGTTCACGAACTCGAGGTAGAGTGCGGCGTTTTCGCGCGAGGAGAGCGCGACGTGGAAGGTGTCGTTTTCGAACAGTCCGATGCGCAACAGTTTGACGATAGTGCTCAAGGCATGGTCTATGTCTCCTTCAATGCGTTCATCGTTCCAGTGCGCGAGTGCCTCGATGTAATCTTGGGTGTAGTCGTCAATGACGGCGGATGTGACGGCATCCTTGTCGGGAAAGTAGTGGTAGAAGAGCGTCCGCGTGACGCCCACGCGCTCTGTGATGTCCTTCACGGTCGTGTGAGAGAGGCCGCGCTCCTCGTAAAGGTCGCGGGCTGCGGCGATGATCTGCGCCCTACGTGCGTCACTGCGATTGACCATTGCGTCATCTGGATTCATCGCGCACCTCCCTATCTCTCAATCCGCGTATTAGGCTATCGCTCTGGTCGACATGGGGTCAATGAACAGAATTGACGAAACGTCAATGAGGGAGGAAGCGAGTAAGAGAAGAGAAAGGGTGACAGGGGACGTGGACGGGGACCAGACAAAAGTGCCCCGGCGGCAATTGTCTGGTCCCCGTCCGCGCTAGAGCAGGAAAGCCGCCCGATGGGGCGGCTTTCTCGTCATGCTCTTGTCGTGAGTGCGGAGCTATGGTGTGGCTGGCGTCTCGCCTCCACCGGTTTCGCCGCCACCCGCATCACCACCGGCGTTATCGCCACCAGGAGTATCGGGGGTGGAGGGTTCGGAGGGATTAGGTGATACCGCAATAATGATCGTGATGCTCGTTCCCTTTGCCACTTCGGTACCCGCGGAAATGCTCTGACGGATAACCTCTCCTTGGTTTGCGCTGGTAGACGATTCGTAATCGATGGAAACAGACAGTCCGCGATTTTGAAGGGCGGCTGCGGCTTCGCCCTCGCCCATTCCTCTGACATTCGGGACCGATACAATCTCTGGCTTCTTGCCGGTCGATACCGTATAGGTGACCGTGGAGCCCACTGCAACCTGGGAGTTGACGGCGGGATCCTGGTCGCAGACCTTGCCGGCTTCGATGGTATCGCTGTAGTCTTGCTTTGCTGCGCCCACTAATCCATACGCAGCCAGTTGCTGTTCGGCCTCTGCAGCCGTGAGGCCCTTAAGGTTGGGGACGTTGACCGTCTCCTCTTTCGAGGAGATGGTGAGATTGACCACGGAGCCTGGTTGCACCTGGGTATCGGCCTTGGGGTCTTGGCTGATGATCATGCCCTCCGGAACCGTATTGCTCTTCTCGAGCTTGATGCGGCCGACCTTGAGCCCCGCTTCGCGCAGGGAGTCTCGGGCATCTTGCTCGGTGTAGCCCACGACATTGGGAACCGTCACCGTCCCTCCAAAGAGCCCTGCGGCATTTGCCACGAAGAAGCCGATGCCGCCAATGAGGATGAGGGCGATGATGGCGAGAATGACGTTGCGCTTGGTGTTGTTGCGCGGGGGCTGCTGCTGCATGCCACCCTGTCTGCCAGCTCCGGGCATGATGGTTGTCTGCCCTACCCCGGGCATGACGGTCGTTTGATCGACACCGTATGCAGTCGTGGCGCCGGCGGCAGAATAGCCGCGGTTGAGCACCTGCGTTTCGGCCGTGGCGCGGCCGGAGAGGTAATCGTCGATGGCACGCTGCATCTCCTTGGCAGTTGCGAAGCGGTCATCGGGGCTCTTCTGCAGCGCCGTCATGATGATGGCCTCGAACTGTGGGTCGATGTTGGGATTGATCTGGCGCGGCGGCACGGGAAGGTCGCTCACCTGCTTCATGGCGACCGACACCACATCCGGACCGTCAAAGGGAAGCTGACCCGTCGCGGCCTCGTAGAGCACGATACCGAGCGAGTAGAGGTCGCTTGCCGGTGTGAGCTTCTTGCCCTGCGCCTGCTCGGGGCTCACGTAGTGCGCGGTGCCCAGCACCGAGGAGTCCTGCGTCATGCCGCTGTTGCCGGCTTGCGCGATGCCGAAGTCCATAACCTTCACGTTGCCGTCGCCTTGCACCATGATGTTGGCGGACTTGATATCACGATGGATGATGTCGTAGCCATGCGCGACGGAGAGCGCGGAGCACACCTGCGAGCCGATCTCTGCCACTTTGCGCGGGTGAATGCTGCCGCGCTGCTGTATGGCAGTCTTGAGATCGGTGCCGCGTACGTACTCCATGACGATGTAATACGAATCGCCATCACGGCCCCAGTCGTAGATGTTGACGATGTAGGGGCTGCTCAAGTTTGCGGCGGCCTGCGCTTCTTGCCTGAAGCGCGCGGCGAAGTTGGGGTCGGATGCGTATTGCGGAAGCATCACCTTGACGGCGACAGTTCTGCCAAGTGTCGAATCGGTGGCCTTGTAAACCTCAGCCATGCCGCCCATGCCGATTTTCTCGGTAATCTGATAGCGGTTTCCCAGTGTCCGATTAACCACGTTTATACTCCCTGTCGCTTGTAATGCGAATGCGAGCGTTCGCATACCATCAGGCATTCTACCAATCTAGCAGCTGCCGTATTTGCATAATGTAGAAAAAAGCGCTTTGCCTGCATATCTAGAGTGCCCCCAGTTCTCGCAGGGCGGTGAGGAATAAGGTCGCGGCCTTGGGCGCCGCGACATCTCCACCGCTGTCGCCCTCTTCGATGACGATGGCGACGGTCACGCTGCGACCATTTGCCTGGGCGGTACCGACGAACCAAGCGTCCGACTTCTCCTTGCCCGTTTCGGCCGTACCCGTCTTGCCGATGACGTTGGCGCCGTCAACGCGAGCCTGCGTGCCCGTGCCATGTTCCACGACGCCCGCGAGAATCTCCTGCTCGGTCTTGGCGGTCTTCTCGGAGATCGTCTGGCCCATGATTTGCGGCTTGGTTTCGAAGGTCGTCGAGCCGGAAGCAGAAACTACCTTGGACACGATGTAGGGATGCAGCGCCACGCCATTGTTCGAGATTGCCGCCATGCAAACGGCCATCTCCATAACCGTGGCCTGGGGACCTGCCGGACTCTCGTGCTCGCCGACGGGCTGTCCATCGCCGGCCCACGCGGTTTCCCAGCGGGTCATCTCGTTGGGATCGGGCATGAGCGAGGTGGCGAGGTTGAAGTCGAGCGCCACCTTGCTGTCGTTGAAGCCGAACTTCTCGGCATAGGCAACGAGGTTCTTGGCGCCTAGCTCATCGGCAATCTGTGCGAAGGCTGTGTTGGCGGAAAGCGCGGTGGCCTCGGCGACGGTTACACGGCCATAGGCGTGGTTTTTGTAATTGGTGATGGGGGCATTGCCGATGTCGATGGAGCTCGGGGCGCTATAGACGGTGTCGGGCGTGACCGTGCCCGTGTCGAGGGCAGCGCCAAGCGTCACGATCTTGAATGTCGAGCCCGGAGCATAGAGGGTCTGCGTGGCGCGGTTGACGAGCGCGCCCTCGGAGCTCGATCCGGTCAGAATGCTCTCTACGTTGTTGTTATCGTAGGTAGGAGTCGAGGCCTCGGCAAGTACCGCGCCGGTCGCCGTGTCGAGCACGACGCACGCGCCCTTCTGGTCATGGAGCACGCCTTCGGCAGCGCGCTGAATCTTCGAATTGAGGGTGAGTACGACGTCATTACCTTGGGGTTTCTCGCCTGCGTAGGCGCGGATGGCGTCGCCGATCGTCTCGAAATGCTCCTCGCCTACGAGCGTCGAGCCCATCGTGTTCTCGACACCGGTGCTGCCATAGCGCTGCGAGGTATAGCCGACGACATGAGCTGCCAGGGAACCCTGCGGATAGACGCGCTCGTAAGTGCCGTTGGATTGAGGGATAGACTCGGCGAGTACGACGTTGTCGGAGGTGACGATGGCACCACGCTGCTGCTCGGCAATGCGCTGCAGCGTATGGTTGTTGCCGCTGCGGTTTTGCAGGTCGTCCGCTTGCACGACCTGCACGTAGGTGAGGTTGGCGATGAGAGCGGCGAAAAGCAGGGCGAAGACGGTGATGAGCCTGGTGAGGCGTTTGCCCAGGGCGGTGCGGCCTAGAACGCCCGTCTCGCCAGGCGTCTTGATCGTGGTGGTGCTCATCATCTCGGTTTGCAGGCCCGTACCCTCGTTGCCGGCGCAGAGCAGGAGGCCGACGATGATGAAGCTCGAGAGCAGCGACGAGCCGCCCTGGCTCATGAAGGGAAGCGTGAGGCCCGTGAGTGGGATAAAGCCCGTGACGCCGCCGATGATGATGAAGGCTTGCAGGCAGATGGAGGTCGTAAGGCCGACGGCCGTGAAGGCGGCCATATCGGATTTGGCTCGTGCGGCCGTGAGGAATCCGCGTACCGCAAAGAGCATGAACAGGAAGATAACGCCCGATGCACCGAGCAAACCCATCTCCTCGGCGATGGCCGAGAAGATGAAGTCACTTTGCACTTCGGGAATGAAGGTGGGCATGCCGCGTCCGATGCCGCAGCCGAAGAGGCCGCCGTCTGCCAGCGAATATAGTGACTGCACGAGCTGGTAGCCCGAGCCGCTCGCGTCGGCGAAGGGGTCGAGCCAGATGGCGATACGCGTTTGCACGTGCGGGAACAGCATGTAGAGGCCCACGCCGCCGATGGCGACAAGCAGGATGCCGATGAGCACGTAGGAGAGCCTGCCGGTGCAGACGTAGATCATCACGAGGAAGATGCCGAAGAACAGCAAGGCGCTGCCGAGGTCGCGCTCGAGGATGACGATGAGCATGGCGACAATCCACATGGCAAGCAACGGTATGAGCGCGCGAAAATCGGGGTACTTGAGACCCGAGCGGCTGCGGCGCAGGACGCTCAGGAGCTCGCGGTTATCGGCCAAATATGCGGCGAGAAACAGGACGATGAGTATCTTCGCAATCTCTCCCGGCTGAAACGATAGTCCGAAGATCGACAGCCAGATGCGCGAGCCGTTGTACTCGGCACCGATGAACGGGACGACCGGCAACAGCAGTAATATGAGGCCGAAAAGCAGGCAGGTGTACTTGTAACGCCCCAGGCGCTCGACGCTGGGCACGAGAATGATGGTTGCGACCATCAGCGCGATGCCGGCGAAGAGCCAGATGATTTGACGGCCGGCGCTATCGGGTGCAAGGCGCAAGACGAAGCAGATGCCGATACCGCATAGCAGAAATGCTATGGGCAGGATGGCCGGGTCGGCATTGGGGGCAAATCGACGCAATGCCAGGTGCGCGACGAAGAAGCTCACGACCAAGGCAATGGGCACGGCGAAGGAGTTGAACGTCAGTGGCGTGTTCGCATTGACGAGCAGCATCAGGAACAGCAGCAACAATACAGGTGTTGCCGCTATGAGAAGCCATAGCTCTGTCGTTCGGCGTGAGTGCACGCTTAGCCCCTTGTGGTCTGCTGGCGATACTCGGAAATGAGGCTATCGGCCTGGTCGAGCGATTCGACTGCGATGCCGTTCTTCAGGCTGTTCTGCACCATCGGGGTGAGTTTGGTGATGTCGATATCCGGAGCTTGCGACTCGAGCCAGGAGACCGAAATGCCGGCGACCTCGCCGGGTAGTCCGCGATAGACGCTCACGATGCCGTCTTCGGCGATGATGTAGTACGAGTTCTGCGCGAAGGCGTAGAATCCAAAGCCTGCGGCAGCAAGGATGAGAACGAAGGCGAGTGCCCAGATGAGGGGAGCCATCCTGCCCTTCTGCTTGGTCTTGTGATGCTTGCCTCCGCGGCTGCTCGTGTTCTTTGAGGTGGCGGGTGCCGTGCTGGGCTCGGGAGCAGACTCCTCCTCCTCCTCATCATCATCTTCGGAAGCGCCCACGATGCGCTCTTCAAAGTAGGTCACCTCATCCTCGTCCGAGGGAGGATCACCCAGCGGGTCGATGACGATAACCGTGACGTTATCAAGGCCACCAGCGAGAATCGCCTCTTCGACCAGCGCATCGCATGCCCGGGCGGGGACGGGGTTATCAAGCAGGAGCTCCTCGATATCGTCATCGGCAATCATGGAGCACAGGCCATCGGAGCACAGGAGCAGGCGATCGCCTTCCTCGACATGTAGGGTATAGAGGTCTGGCTGCATATTGGGGTCGCTGCCAAGCGCGCGCGTGATGACAGAGCGCTGCGGATGGAAACGCGCCTCTGCCTCGGTCAGACGACCCTGCTCGATAAGGTCGGCTACGAGGGAGTGGTCGCGCGTGATGCGCTGGAGCTTTCCGTCGTGCAGCAGATATGCACGCGAATCGCCTACCTGTGCGATGTTTGCCTCGCCTTCGAAGACGAAGGCGGCAGTAAGTGTCGTACCCATGCCGGGCTTGCCCGTGCCGTCTTTGGCACCGCGCAGCACGGCCTCGTTTGCTTTGATGACGGCGTTGGCGAGCGCCTCGGGACTCGTGCTCTTGGGGGCGTGGGCTTCCATCGTGGTCACAGCTATGTTACTCGCGACCTCGCCCGCCTCGTGACCGCCCATGCCGTCGGCGACGACGAAGAGCGGGGTCTTGACCAGGTAACTGTCCTCGTTGTGCTCGCGTACGCTACCCACGTCTGACCGTGCGGCAAACGAACGCGGCATGTTGGGCTTGGTGAAGTTGAAACTCATTGACGGCCAATCTTTATGTCGACGTTTCCGATAGTGACGATATCGCCTTCCGAGCAGGCGACGGGTTCGGTGACGGGATGCCCGTTAAGCAAGGTGCCGTTGGTGGAGTTGAGGTCCTCGACCGAAAGGCTCGTGCCCGTAAGTGAGAAGCGCGCGTGACGCGCCGAGACGTAATCGGTGGGGATGACGATGTCGGCACCCGGGGCGCGTCCGATGACGATGGGGCCGGCAATGGTCAAACGCACGCCCTTGAGCGTGCGCGGACCCTTTTCGACGTTGAGCGTCCAGGACTTGGCCTTCTTGTTTTGGCCACGGACGAGGCCGACGCCTGTCTTTACGACGAAGAACAGGAAGAGATAGAGCAAGGCGACGAGCAGCAGGCGGCCAGCCAGGAGAAGAAGATCGACCATGCTGAGATTAGCCCTCCTGGAACTCGAGCTGGGTGGTACCGAGATCGATGATATCGCCGTCGTAGATGCGCGACTGCGTCGTGGCGACGCCATTAACAATGATGCCGTTTGTCGAGCCGGTGTCGCGAATGAGCCAGCCGGAATCGTTGTGCAGGACCTCGGCATGATGGCGCGAGACGCTCGGGTCGCCGATGATGATGTCGCAATTGGTGTCACGGCCGACGACGGTGCGGTCATCACGAAGCTGGTACACGCGCTGCGTTTTGAGATTGTAGAGAACGGCTTGGGGCTGCTGCGCTACGGGCTCGTTGAGCATGACCGTACGCTGCTCGGCGGCAACGTCTTCGTCTGCGGCATTGCCAAACACGTCTTCTTCGGGTGCTGGAGTTGCCACGGGACTTGGCGCGACGAACGGATGCTCGTCAAAGTCGCCCCCGATGGGCTCGCCGGCAAAACCGTCGTCTGCCGGGAAGTCGGACTCCAGCTCGGCTTCGGGACGGGGCGCCGGACGCCTCGGATGCTCATGGGAGCGGTCGAAGTCGAAATCATCCAGGTTGTCGTAGTCGGGCTCGATGCCGTAGCGCACCATCTCCTCGTGGCGCAACTCGGCGATGATGGCGGGACTCACGCTCTCGGCGATGATGTCGAACTTACCGCGGCGCAAGCCGTCATCAACAATGAAGCGCGCCAACGGCGGGCAGTCGAAGACCAGGCCGCGCTGAGCGCCTTGGCCGGTCAGGTAGGTTTCGATCTCGCCGGCAAGCGAGGGGTAGTACCCGCTCATCGCGGCATCGTCTTCGGGCGATACGAGGATGTTGTAGAGCGTGGGGGCGTACTCGTGCCCAACGCCGATCATCTTCTCGTGCTCCATCTCCTTGCAGGCGCGCTTGGCAAGCTTGACGGGCTCGATGCCACCGCGACCGCGACCGCCCGAACCTTCGATGACGTCCTCGGCCTTGTTCTCGAACCTCGAAAAAATGCCCATTGTTACTCTCCTTTATGACGCACCGACGACTCCAGGATGCCGACGACGCACATGGCAATGCACGCGAGTACCGTTGTGATGGTCCATGTGCCGCTTGGACCAGTGACGATACCGGTTAAAACGCTCATTCCGACAGCTTGCGCGACAAGCAGGACGATTGCTGCGCAAACCGCACCGAGTATTGACAGTATACGTGTCTCGCGCGCACATAGCAGCGACATGAGCACGGCCGAGACAATCCAACCACATATCATAATCCAGGTCGGTATGCTCGTGATGGTGCCGAACAATAATTCCGGCCCCGTGTTCTTGCCCACGCTGAGCATGAGGACGACTTGGATGACAGTGGCTCCCAGCGCCCGTTTGGGTGGCAGGCAATAGCCGACAATCATGGGAGCGAGCGGCGCGAAGCCGATGATGCCAAGGGGCGAGACGATGAGGGCGCAGTTCGCGTCCGCCACGCCTTCGCGACCGAAGAGTATGACCCAGGCGACCGCTGCCGCGATGGCGATGATGCCGAGTATGGGCATGGGCGAAGTGCACAGGAAAAGCGAGGCGCCGTTGACGAGCATGGCGAGCAGTGCACCGAAGGGCGGTTTGACGACTGCGGCCACGGCGGGCAGCAATGCGACGAGCATGGCGACGTTTGCGTCGAGCAACGTGACGTTGAGAAGCGCCGAGGTGCTCAGCCACCAGCACAGTGCTGCGGCGATGACGCGTCCCAACACGAAGCCGAGGCGCGGCGAGATGCGCTCGAGAATGCCGCGCTTCTGGGGGACGTAGGTTTCCTCTTCCACGACCTCGTCGTCGACCTGGACGATTTCGCGCAGACGACGACTGCCCTGCGCCGGGTTGCCCAGGTAGGGCATGAGCGCGGCGAGGAAATCGGCTACGGTGTCATAGCGATCGTCGGGGTCGGGTGAGAGCGCTGTGAACAGCACGCTGTCGATGCCCGGGTCAAGGTCGTGGCGCAGCGAGGAGGGTGGGGTAACATCGAACTTCTGGATGAGCGCTGCACTTGCGTTGAGGCTGCGCGCCGCGAAGGGGCGCTTGCCAGTGAGAATCTCGTAGACGACGGCTGCCAGGGCGAACTCATCGGTTCGCTCGTCAAGCTCCTGGCTGTTCATTTGCTCGGGCGGCATGTAACCGATGGTGCCGCCGCTTGCCTTGCGGAAACCCTGGGCATCGGCGAGCTCGGAGACTCCAAAGTCGCTGACCTTGCAAGCGCCGTTGCGATTCACGAGTATGTTGTCGGGCTTGATGTCGAGGTGCAGCACCTGGTTCTCATGCGCGAACTCGACGGCATCGCCCACGGCAAGAATGATGGCCGCGGCGATGTCGAGGTCAAAGCTCCCCGGAGGAGTGTCATGGATGATCTGCGCGAGGGAAGGGCCCTCGATGGCTTCCATGATGAGGAAGGCCTCGTTATCGACGGTGTCGAAATCGTAGACGCTCACGATGGAGGGACGACTGAGCATCGCGCCCGTGCGGGCCTCGGAAAGACCGGGGACACTCCCGTTTGCCCACGCGCTGGAAACGGGCATGCGCTTGATGGCAACACGCCGCTGAATGCGCGTGTCCCAGCAAATCTCGACTCTGCCGCTTCCACCTTCGCCTTTGACTTCTATGGGTCGATAGCGGTCTAGGATCAATGGACCCTGCATCTTGCCTCTCTCCTCGTTTCTTGCTCATTTTGACAGATGCGTTAGCACATTATAGGTAATTGGACCTTAAAACCGCCGAAGTACACGAAAAAGGCCGACCTCAAAAGGCCGGCCCTCTCATGTGTTGGTGCGGGCGAAAGGAGTTGAACCTTCACGAGCCGAAGCTCACTGGCACCTGAAGCCAGCGCGTCTGCCATTCCGCCACGCCCGCATGCCGCGCGTTTGCGCGAGTCCGTATACTAGCACAAATCTGCGCATTGCAATATGGAAGATGGGGCAACGTCTCTGAGCAATTGCCTCATCTAGATTAGAACTCTGAGCTAGAGCCGGCGTACGAGCTCCCAACCCACCATGCTGATGCAGTTGGGGACGACCTTTCCGATGATGCGCAAGGCGCATGATTGCGGGCTTGCCGTCGCGACTGCCAGGTGCAGCTTGTTTGCGGTGAGGGCGCGGGACACGACGGTCGAGGCCTTCTGCGCACCCAGAAGATGACGCACGTCCTGTGCACCCCCGGATTCGCGGGCGACCTTCTCGAAGCCCGTTTTGACCCATGTGGGGCAAAGGGCGGTCGCCGTGATGCCCGTACCGTGCAACTCGCAGCGCAGCGCACGTGTGTAACGCAACACAAACGCTTTAGTAGCTGCATATACGTTCATATGTGGAAGCGGGACGAACGCCGCGGCGGATGCGACTTGCACGATATGCGCACCGCGCTCCATGTACGGCAGCGTCGCATGCGTCATATCGATGAGCCCGCGGCAGTTGAGGTCAATCATAGAGTCGATGTCCTCATCGGATATGGTCTGCCAGTCGCCGAACTTGCCGAATCCGGCGGCGTTCACGAGATAGCGGACGTCAGGATTGAAATCCGCGAGGCGCTGCCTGATTGCGGCGATGTCTGCCTTGCTTCCGAGGTCGGCCACAACCGGAACTGCAGGCGAGCTCAACTGGTCGGCGACCTCTTGCAAGGCATCGCGGTTACGGGCGACGAGCCATAGCTCGTCAACCTGTTGGAGAAGGTCGATTTGCCGGGCGAATTCGCGACCAAGGCCCGATGATGCCCCCGTGACGATTGCAATGCGCTTCTTCCACGGTTTGGTTTCGCTTTCGGTCATGTCAAACCTCCCAGCCAGATCAATACCAGATGGCGAATAATGGCAGTATAGCCTTCCAAAAAGGAGACAAAAATCGCCGGGGCATCTTTGTCTCCTCGACAGAAATCGCCGGGGCATCTTTGTCTCATCTAGGATTGGATTCGGCTTACCAGATCATCCGTTTCGCGGGCGATGCGCATCTCCTCGTCGGTGGTCACGACGCAGATCTTGATGGGGCTGTCATCGATCGAGATGATGCGGTTGACGCCGATTTGGCCGGTTACGTCGTTGCGCTCCTTGTCGAGTATCATGCCCATGTGCGCCAGGCCATCGAAGATGCGCTCGCGTAGCTCGGCCGAGTTCTCGCCGATGCCCGCCGTCATGACGACGGCATCCGTGCGCGTCATCGCTGCGTAGAAACCGCCGATGGCCTTCTGGATGCGATACACGTACATGTCGATGGCAAGTTCGGCGTGCTCGTTGCCGTCGCGTGCAGCATCGAGCACGTCACGCATGTCGCCCGAGATGCCAGACACGCCGAGCACGCCGCTTTCGCGGTTGAGGATGGAGTCCATCTCGTCGAAGCTGATGCCCTCGCGACGCATGATGTAGGTGATGATGGCCGGGTCGATGGAACCGGAGCGCGTACCCATCATCAGGCCTTCGAGCGGCGTGAAACCCATCGTCGTGTCAATGGACTTGCCGTGGTTTACGGCCGTGATGGATCCGCCATTGCCCAGATGACAGGTGATGAGGCCGAGGTCCCTGAGCGGACGCCCGAGCAGGTTCGCGGCCTGCTGGGCCGCGTAGCGGTGGCTCGTGCCGTGCGCACCGTAGCGGCGAATGCGATAGTCCTCGTAATAGCGCATGGGAAGCGGGTACATGTACGCCTTGGGCGGCATCGTCGTGTGAAATGCGGTGTCGAAGACGGCGACTTCGGGTGTGTCGGGCATGAGTTTGCGCATCATGTCGATGCAGGCATCGGCAGGCGGGTTGTGCAGCGGCGCCAGCTCCTCGATGCTCGCGAGTTTTTCGCGCACGTCATCATCGATGAGCGTCGCCTTGCTGAAGTACTCGCCTCCGGCCACGACGCGGTTGCCGATCGCATCTATCTGGTCGAGTCCGCTGATGGGGCTGTCGGGATCTTCGACGAGGATGTCGAGCAGTTTGGCGAGACATTGGGGGACGGTAAGCTTGGCGACGTTATAGGCGGTCTTGTCGAAGTCAGGGGCATACGAGACGTTCATGAATGCCTCGGGCGTGCCCACCTTTTCGGCAAGGCACTTCATGAGCGAAATCTTGCCGTCCGTCTCGATGAGCTGGCATTTCAAGCTGGAGCTTCCGGCATTCACGACCAGTACGCGCATCGCTTCCTCCTTGTGACGGGATAGGCACAGTGTATTTGACTTGCTTTCCATCAACAAGAAACGTGACAGAAGTGCCCCGGCGACTTTTGTCACATTTGATGAGGGCTACTTCTCACCCTCTCTTTTCACCCCTAAGTCCATTCCCTGCGGGTCATGACCACCCCATACGTGCTTTCTAGACTTTCTGTATCGGCGGACACTCGTCAGCCCGTCGGTTTCAAAACCAACTGAGAGAAGGAGAAAGGCGGTCATTCATGGAAGAGATGAAAGCTGCCCCAGTCGTGAAACTGGACACGCTCTCCGACGTCAACGACATCGGAAAGCCGTGGCGCTTTGAGGAGGACGGGCTCACCGTCACGCGTCTGTCCCCATGGTCTGCGCCGGGATGCCATCCCACGGGCTGCGGACTGAAGGTCTACACCGATGGCGAGGATCGCGTCGTCAAGGTCGAGGGCGATGAGAATCACCCGGTTACGCAGGGACGTCTCTGCGTGCGCTGTCTCACGCTCATGGACTACGTGTACAATCCCTCCCGCATCATCTACCCGATGAAGCGCGATTCCGAGAAGCGCGGCGATGCCGATGCGTGGGAGCGTTGCACTTGGGATGAGGCCGTGGCCATCATCAAGGAGAACTACGACCGCATCACCAAGCAGTACGGACGTGAGAGCTGCGTGTGCTTCACCGGCACCGGTCGCGAGGGCGGCACCTTCAATCCGTACGGTTCGGTCATGCTCGGCACGCCCAACTATTGCTATACGCAGTCGGGCTATGCCTGCTACATTCCCCGTCTCGCTGCTTCGAGCTACATCATCGGTTCGGCCTATCCCGAAATCGATTACGCATGCGCCCTTCCCGGACGCTTTGACGACCCTGCTTACGAGCTGCCCGAATGCCTCATCATGTGGGGCAAGATGCCGCTGTCTTCCAACGGCGACGGTCTCTTTGGCCATGCCGTCATTGACATGATGCGCCGCGGCACGCGTCTCATCATGGTTGACCCGCGCATGAACTGGCTCGCCAGCCGTGCCGACATCCATCTGCGTCTGCGTGCCGGTACGGATACTGCGCTTGCCATGGGCTTGCTCTCGGTCATCATCAACGAAGATCTCTATGATCACGAGTACGTTGAGTACTGGTGCTATGGTTTCGACGAGCTCAAGGCGCGCATCAACGATCCGGAGAAGGGCATGACCTCGGCCAAGGCTGCCGAGATCACTGGCATTCCCGAAGAAAAGATCGTCGAGGCTGCTCGCATGTACGCTCAGGCAAAGCCCGCAAGCATCTCGTGGGGTCTTGCCATCGACCAGAAGGCCAATGGCATGCAGGCCGGCCAGTGCATCCTCGACCTCATGGCCATTACCGGTAACATCGACGTGCCTGGTGGTAACGTCCTGGGCGATGTGACCTCCGGTCTCAACGAAGTTGGCTTTGGCTTCGAGAAGGGTGTGGGTGACCTCGTGGGCGAGATGATCGGTCTAGCCGACTACCCTGCCTATTGCAACCTCATCATGAACGCGCACGCCGACCTCATGCTCCAGACGCTCGAGACAGGCGAGCCGTACCCCATCAAGTTTGGCATGTACTGTGGCAACAATCTGATGTCCTGCACCTCGGCAGAGCCCAAGCGCTGGCACGACGCCATCATCAAGTCGCTCGAGTTCTGCTTCACCATTGACACCTTCATGACGCCGTCGGCTCAGGCATCGTGCGACGTGTTCCTGCCGCTGGCAGCATCTGCTGAGCGCGAAGGTACCACGTTTACGCACTACGGCGCATCCATGGGCATCAAGGGCTTCTCGCAGGCGGCCACGCGCACGGGTGAGGCTCTGACGGATGCCGAGGCCTGCTTCAAGCTCGGCAAGGCGCTCAATCCGCAGTGGTGGGTCGACTACGACACCGTCGAGGACTTCATCAATCACCTGCGCTTGTCAAACAAATTCAAGTTCCGCGATGTGGCTCCCGCAGTCTATGTTCAGGACGAGGTGACCTACCGCAAGAACGAGTGCGGCAAGCTGCGCAGCGACGGCAAGGTGGGCTTCAATACGCCGACGGGCCGTATCGAACTCTACTCCACCATCTTCCAGCAGTTCGATGACGACCCGCTGCCCTATTACGATGAGCCGCAGTATAGCCCCGTCAACACGCCGGAGCTTTTGGAGGAGTATCCCTACGTGCTCACGACCGGCGCCCGCCCCTATGCTTTCTTCCATTCCGAGAATCGCCAGGTTCCGTTCTGCCGCGAGCTCAACCCCGATCCCATCGTCGAGGTGAACCCCAAGACGGCCAAGAAGCTCGGCATCGCGGATGGCCAGTGGTGCGAGATCTGGAACCAGTTCGGAAGCTGCAAGCAGAAGGCCAAGGTCACCGAGACGGTCGACGAGAACACCATCCACTGCCAGCATGCCTGGTGGTTCCCCGAGGAAGATGGCAGCGAGCCCAATCTCTACGGCAACTGGCGTAGTAACGTCAACAATCTCGTCCCCAACTTCCACTTTGGCAAGCTTGGCTTTGGCGCGCCGTTCAAATGCCTGCTTTGCAACATCAAGCCGATAGAAGAGTGCCTCGATACCGACATGAACGAGGTCTGGACGAAGTTCAAGAGGGAGGACCAATAATGAGCAAGGAAGTATACGGACTCCTCATCGATTACGAGTATTGCTCTGGCTGCCAGAGCTGCGAGGTGACCTGTAAGGAGACCCACAACTATCCCGTGGGCAAGTGGGGCATCCGCGTGCTCGAGGAAGGACCGTGGGAGATCGAGGACGGCACGGGCGTGTTCGATTACAACTACGTTCCCGTTCCCACCGACTTGTGCGACCTGTGCGTCGAGCGCACTTCGAAGGGTCGCGAGCCGGCCTGCGTGCATCACTGCCTTGCAAACGTTATCACCTATGGCCCCATCATGGAGCTGGCCGAGAAGATGTGCGAGAAGAGCAAGCAGGTGCTGTGGTTCCCGCAGTACAAGCCGCTGTCTGCCAAGGGCAAGTTCGTGCCCACGAAGAAGAGCAACTCCGAGGGCCTTGGTGGTGCCAAGGTTGAGGTCGAGGCAAATGAGAGCTGGTCTACCGCCGCGCATCGTCGCAGCGATGATGACCACTTCGAGATGGGCCTCGTAGAGTAGACCCTCGCGTTGTCTGGGCGGATGGTCATCCCAGGCCATCCGCCTCGTCCCTCCTACAGGGCGGCCTTCCAGCCATGGCCGCCCTATCCTCTTGGGACTGAATCCTGAAGGAGCGAGCATGAAGAACAACAGCCGATTTGGACAGGCGGCATTCGTCCACTACCGTGGCGGAGTCGAGGGCGAGGAACCATTCGACGATCATTCCACGGGAGAGCCGGTTAAGATCATCTTGGGTGCGGGCGCGGTCATTCCGGGTATCGAAGACGTCTTGAGCGAGATGGAGGTGGGTGAGGAACGGACGGTCACCGTGCCGCCCGAGGAAGCTTATGGCCGTCGTGATCCCGATGGCGTGCAAATCTACCCGCGTACGATGTTCTCTTTTGGTGACGAGCTGGAAGTGGGCAGTGCCTTCAAATGGACCAATCCCGCCTCGGGTATGCCGATTCCAGTGCGTGTGATCGAGGCGACCGATTCGACCGTGAAGGTCGACTTTAATCATCCGCTTGCCGAAAAGACGCTAGTATACTGGCTGAAACTTGAAGATCTGGTTGGCTAAGAGCACTGGTCACGGCAATGAACTGCTTTCCATGCAAGGGACCAGGCTGCAACGGATGCGGTAAGTTCGCCCGAACGTTCAAGACGGTGCGTAATAGCCGTGCGTTTCGGTGCCCGGTATGTGAGGGTATGATAGATGCCGATGCAGGGACATGCGCACGTTGCGGATATGTGGCATATGCGCCACCGGGTCAGCGCAGAGGAACGGGGGCTCTCTATGGATGCGATGAAATCCCAAAGCCAGGTGACGCAGAATGCTAATCAGGCACGGGATCTTCCGTTTCTGAGGAAGAAGTTTCAGCCTTCTCACGTGAAGGGACGCTACGTCCTCGTGCCGGAAAACCGCATTACGCCCCAAGTTATGGATCTGGATGCGTGGAGCATCTGCCTTGTTGCGTCGCCGGCTGGCACAGGAAAAACGGCCTTGCTATCTCAGTGGTACGATGATTGTGCTCAGCGTGAAGGATGTCTGGCCTTTTGGGTGAGTCTTGATGCGCATGATGCATTGCCGCTGCGGTTCACGCGTGCTCTTGTCGAGGCGCTTGCTGCGCATGACGCACGGTTTCGTGAGGAAGCGTCACGTCTGAAAGATTCGGCTGATGCCGAGGCGCTCGCCATAACCCTCGTTAACTGTGCCGATATCGTATTTGATGGTATCGAGCATGTCATCATTTTCATGGATGGCTATGAGCAAGCTGCCTCCCCCGAGCTTGACGAGATGATCGCGTTCTTCAATCGTTATACCGCGGATAACATGCACTTCGTCATCGCGGGTACGTACATCCCTTCCGCGCTCTCAGATCTTGCAATGGAATGCGAAGTGCTTGAGTTTGGAGCGCAGGACATGCAATGGGACGAGGAACGCCTCGGCTTGCTCAGGAAACAGCTTGATCTTACGCAGGCAGACATCGCTTCTATTGGTTCCTATGACCTTGCGCAGACACCGCAGGGTCTTTCCTTCATCCGCTATGCGCTTGATCGTCAGTCGGGCGCAAAACCGGCGTCCGATATTTTGCGTGCATGCTGCAGGCGCTTCTTTGAGCGCGAGCTCGTTGAGCGCATTTCTTCTGACGACATGGAGCTTCTGATATGCGCGTCAATTGCGAACGAGGTGAATTCCGATCTTTGCGATCTGCTTATGGGGACGCAGGATGCGGCAACGCGACTCGCAAGCCTGGAGCACAAGAATCTCTTTGTTGTCGCTACGCCACAGACCGATACCTGGGAGTTTGTGCCGCAGCTACGTGCTTACTTGCGTGACTTGCTGCTAGAGCGGGAACCCACGTGGCTCCAGAAACTCGCCATGAGGACCGCCAACTGGTGTCAGGAACAGAACGACATGCTCCTGCACGGCAAGTACCTGGCGATGGGGGTCGATCCCTTCTACCTCGAGGGCACTGTTGAAGGTTCGACCGGCCTTAAGCGGCCGACGCAGGCGCCGCGCAGAGAAAGCCCGAGCACGCTTTACGGCTACCTTCTTTCCAGGGAAGCGGACGATTTTCTGAAGGACCCCTACTTGGCCTGGGTCGCCGTGTGGAGCTGTGTCTCGGCGGGTGACGTGCGCCATGCACGCTGTTGGCTCGATCAAGTTCGTTCGATTGAGGGCAATGATGCCAATGATCGCCCCTATCGTTTTGCTGATGCTCTCTGCATAGCGCTGGAAGGCGATAGTGCTCGTTCGCTTGAGATTATCCAGCTCCTTCTGGACGAGGAGGAAGACCTCCCGCTCACGTTCAATTGCCTGCTTAACCATATGGCGGGCGAGAACCTCGAGCGTCTTGGGCGCGTGCGCGAGGGACGCGACATGTACCTCAAGGCATGCTCGCTTGCAGAGCATTGCGATACGCCGTTCTATCGGCTCTTCGATCTCAATTTGCTTGCTCAGTATTACTTTTACATTGGTGATTTCGAGGAGGCTGAAAAGACTGTCAAGCGCGGTCTGGCGCTCTGCGGTGAGGAGACGCCGATCTACGGTTCCCTGCTTGCTGTGCGCGCCTCCATACTTATCGAGCGTCATGAGCTTGAGCCCGCGCGTGTGTGCCTGGAGGAAGCGCTCGCATGCGTTTCCACGGAAACAAATCTGGATATGTATGTCGATGTTCAGATGGCACGTGCTCGTCTGCGCCGAGTCGAGGGCAATCGCATTGCTGCGTTCGAGATTGCATCGGATACGGTAGACGCCATGGAGGGCAAGCGTGTCCCGCGCAATATGGATATGCGCGCCTATGCGCTTAAGGCAGCGCTGGCGGCCGAGCTCGATGAGATGTCGATGGCGTGCGCATGCGAGGACACCATCGATGGTTTCATGGACGATGCGGATGCGTTTCGTTCCATTACCTGTGCGTTTGCGAAGGCCCGCATGCTTTGGCATGGGGGCAGGCGTGAGGAATGCCTCGAGCTTCTCGAACGCAAGCGACCGGTGATTGACGAGACGGGCAGCATCTACTTTGCCACGCAGCTTGCCGTCCTTTGCGCTTCCTATCATGCCGAGATGGGACACGATTCGCGCGCGATGGTCGAGTTGAGCCGCTCCGTGGAGCTCGCCATGCATGGCGGCTTCAAGAGTGTGTTCCTCGAGGGACGTACCTGCATGCATGAGCTACTCTTGCAGCTTGCGACTTCGCGCAAGAGTTCTTATGCAGTTCGTAATCACGCTAAATCTATCCTGCTTCTTTTCGATACGGAAGACGAGATCAAGGACAAGATGGCTTTCAGGGAAGGTGCGGTTCAGGGATACTATTCGCTGACTGAGCGTGAGCGCGAGATACTTCAGAAACTCAACTCTGGCATGACGCGGACCGAAATTGCCCTCTCGCTCAGCGTTTCGCAGAACACCGTCAAGACGCACCTGAGAAACATCTACTCGAAGCTTGGCGTGCATACGCGCTCGGAGGCCTATCGGGCAAGTTCGAGCGCGGGTGATACCGAAAGTCCGAACATCGAGTGATTGTCATCGGGGCAATCGGGTCGTAGCCTTCTCTTGCGCCTCACCCTTCTCACCCCATAAAAACCCCTTGTATGGGTCTATTTCCGACGCGCTCTGTTTCTTAGATTGGGAACAGAGGCTTCGGGCATAGGCCCGACAGCGGCATGCCCGCGCGACGATAGGCACACGACGTGCCATGACGAGTATCGACGAACGGGTATCTGACGAGCTTCTATCGTTTGTTTCGTGAGGGGAGATACGAAATGGAAGAGACTATACAAAAGCCCGCAAAGACGGGGAACATGAACGGCGGCCGTGCCTGGGCCGTCGTACTCGTCGTCTTTCTAGCGGGGTTCTGCATGCCCGCCAATATGGGTGAGACTATGTGGATTGCGCCTGTGGTCATGGAATCTCTTGGGTTCGGGCCCGATATCCTCGGATGGGTCAACGGCGTGTTCTACATATTGGGAGCAGTCATTGCCTTTCCTGCGGCATCTTTTATACGCCGGCTTGGCATACGCTGGTCTGTGACCATCGCGTTGGCGTGCGGCATTCTTGGCAATGCAATCGGGATCTTTGCGGCGGATGTGACTGTGCTCATGGTGTCGCGTATTATCCAGGGCGCGGGCTTTGGCCTCATGGGTGTTATTGGCGTTGCGGCTATCTCACCGTGGTTTCCCAAGGAAAAGCGAGGTTTGCCATTGGGGGTGTGGGCCATCTGGGTTGCAGCTGCAAATGCCATCACGCCCATGCTTGATGCTGCCATAGTGCAAGCTACAGGTAATTACGTGAGTGTCTGGCAGTTCTTCCTGGTTTTTGACATTATCGTGCTCGTTTTGTTCCTGCTCGTCTATCGCACGCCCTCCGACCCCTATATCGACGAGGCTGAAAAGCGCGGTGAGGTCCAGTTCTCGTACAAGGAACTGTTCAGCAATAAGGTCGTATGGGTGCTGGCGTTCGTGTTCTTCATCGAAGAAGGCGCATTCATTGCAAGTCAAGGTTTTCTATCGACATATATCACCACATATGTCGATCCCAATCTCATGGTGGGAACGGCCTTCGTGAGCGCTGGTGCATTCTGGGGTATGTGCGTGAGTCCCATTGCTGGCAAGATATCCGATGCCATCAAATCGCGTCGAAAGATTCTCATCTTCTGCATGGTGAGTGCCGTTTTCTTCGGCGCGCTTGTGTTCTCGATTACTGATGTCGCTTTATACATCATCGTCATCATCCTGAATGGTTTTGTAGGTGGCGGCGTCACGGCAATGCTGTGGACGGCTAGCACCGAAGTGGTGCCCTCTCACCTCATCTCTGGTGCCACGGCGGCTCTAGCTTGCTCGCAGAGCGTTGGCATGTTTCTGGGCTCCATGTTCATGGGCAATGTCATCGCGGCTATCGGGTTTACGATGTCCGGCTTCGTGGTGCTTGCTCCGTGTTTTGCCATCGGCCTGCTCGCCGTCATCTTCGGTCTTCGTGGCAAACTGAAGTAAGACAAAACTGCCCCGGCGACTTTTGTCTGGTTTTGGCGCCTCCGGATTACCGGGGGCGCCTTTTCACGTCTGCTTCTTGTCGTGCAGCTTCTTGCGCATGTATTCGAGCGTCATGATGGGATGGCGAAATACCATACGGGGAGCCGCGTAGCGCATGATGGTCTTGATGCGGATTTGCGCCTCGCCACGTTGGCAATGCGTCTTGCAGTCCTGACAGTTACCTTCATGACCGTAGGGGCACGAGGAGGTACGGCTAAGCGTCTGTTCGATTGCTTCGCGACATTCGGGACACATGCCGGCGGCATCCTTTTTTGCCTCACCATGATTGCCCCGGCAGTAGATGCGTCCAATGGCCTCGAGTGTGCGCCTGTCTTTATCGACTTTCTCCATGCTCCGAGTATAGACGATATGCAGGCGGAGGCCGAGCTTTTGGCATGGGCTCTCCTTTGCACTCTGCTATCATGTGCTCGCTGTTTGGCTCGGTGGCGGTGGCGCGCCAAGATGCCGGGCCCTGACCAAAGGGGACCTGAACCTTGCGTTTCTAGTTGATGACCTATTTCGTTTCGTGGCTCGTCGCCTTTGGAGGCGATCGTGTCGCGCTGTCATCAAGCGAGGTTCCCATGCAGATAACCCTGAACGACGTCTCCTATTCGTATCCCGGATCGACCCAGACCGTCCTCGACGGCGTGCGCGCCGTTTTTTCGGCGGGGTGGACGGGCATCATCGGCAACAACGGTTGTGGCAAGAGCACGCTCGCGCGCATTGCGACGGGCATGTTGGTGCCTGACAGCGGTACGGTTTCTCCGCGTGGCCTGGTCGTTGCATATTGTGAGCAGGATGCGACCACTCCACCCGACCGGCTCGAGGATTTTGCGTGCTCGTGGGAGCAGACGGCCGTGCGCCTGCGCGCCGATTTGGGCGTCGACGATGACTGGCCCTGGCGCTATGACACACTTTCGAGCGGCCAGCAAAAGCGTTTGCAGGTTGCCGTGGCGCTTTGGGAGAATCCGGATGTGCTCGTCATGGACGAGCCGACCAACCACGTGGATGTCCTCACGCGCCGGGCCATTCTCAGGGCGCTTGCGGGCTATCGGGGTGTCGGGCTGCTTATTTCCCACGACCGCGAGCTTCTGGATGCCCTCGCGGGGCAGTGTCTGTGCTTCGAGGGCGTGCGTGTCGTGATGCGATCGGGTGGCTATGCGCAGGCAAGGGAGCAGGCCGCGTGCGATACGAAGACCGCGCAGCGTCAGCGACGGGACGCCAAACGCGAGGCGGCACGCATCCAGGCCGAAGCCGCGCGGCGACGCAACGAGGCGAGTAAGTCGGATGCAAAACGAAGCGCACGCCATCTTGATGCGAAGGATCATGACGGCAAGGGGCGCATCAAGCTGGCGGTCTATACCGGCAAGGACGGCGTTGCCGGTAAGCTCTCCTCACGTATGGACGCACGTTTGGAGAAGGTGCGGCAAGCGCTTGATGAAGCACACGTGGATAAGCAGTATGCGGGCGATATATGGATGGACGCAGAGGCCAGCCCGCGCAAGGTGCTCGTGCGCATGGAGGCAGGCGAGTTGACGCAGGGGGAGCATTGTCTGCGCATACCGGACCTTGCGGTGGGTAACACCGAGCACATCGGCATCGCGGGAGTCAACGGCAGCGGCAAGACCACATTGCTCACGGCGTTCATGCGAAAGGCGCCAGACGACCTGAGTACGCTCTTCATTCCACAGGAAATCGGAAGCGAGCTCGCCGCGCGCATAATGGCCAGCCTGCATGAAGCGTCACCCGGCGAGCGCGGTCGCGTCCTCTCCATCGTCGCGCAGCTCAACTCCGACCCCGACCGTATCCTGGATGGTGACGAGCTCAGCCCCGGCGAGTTGCGCAAGATCATGCTTGCCCAGGGCATTTTGCGCCATCCCGTGCTGATAGCAATGGACGAACCGACCAACCATTTGGATGTCGGCTCCATTGAGGCCCTGGAACGTGTGCTCGTCGTCTATCCGGGAGCGCTCGTGCTCGTGAGCCACGACGAACGCCTGCTCGAAAAGACGACGGACATTCGCTGGTGTCTGGAGAGCGGCGATGGGAGTGCGTACGTGCTGCGCACGACGTAGGGTTGAGGCTATAGACCCAGTGCTCGCATCCAGGCATCTTCCTTGAAACCAGGAATCACCGTCGCGTCGGTCACTAGCAGGGGGCGTTTCACGAGCATGCCATTGCTTGCCAACAGAGCGTATTGCGCGGCTTCGTCCATGTCGGGCAGCTTCTTCGACAGCTCCATCTCACGGTAGAGCATACCGCTCGTGTTGAAGAAGCGCTTGAGGGAAAGCCCGCTTCGCTCGTGCCATGCGCGAAGCTCGTCAGCGCTGGGGTTGTCCTCCACGATGTGGCGTGCCGTATAACTCACACCATGCTCGCCAAGCCATTTCTTGGCCTTTTTGCAGGTGGAGCACTTCGGATATTCTAGGAACAGGATTTCGCTGGACATGGCAACTCTCCTTGCTAAAACAGGCTCTCGCCGAGGTACTTGTCATGGGGCATTACGAGACAGCGCTCAATGGGCTTCCAGTAGCTTTCGTACAGGGCTTTCTGGGCTAGGCCGTAGTTTTCCTTCGAGTCAAAATCCCAGACGAGCACGTACTTCACGCTCTTTACGACACGCGTGAGTTCGATGGGTGGCAGGCCATCGCGAATCTGCTCCATGTCGACACGATATCCACGTTTGATGAGGCGCAACGACAAAAGGCCCGGCTGTTGCTTGAGAAGCTCTTTTGCCTCCAACATGAGTGTCTCAAATTCCTCGACCCTCTGTGGCTTCACCTGATATATGCACACTTCTGCAAATGACATTGCTGCTCCTCTTTCAAGCCCAAAAATCCGCCGAGTGTTCGGCGATGAATGCATTGGCGTCCGCGAGATTCACATGGCAGTAGCCAAAAGGGTTTTTGCCAAGATAGTTCTGATGATAGTCCTCGGCAGGGTAGAAGCTTGCGAGTGACGCAGTCTCCACGCGTGGCTGCTTTCCGGTTTTATGCGCAAGCTCCATGAGCAATGATTCTGCCGCATGGGCATCTGCCGGATCCGTCCAGTAGATTCCGGTGCGATACTGCGTGCCCACGTCGTTGCCCTGGCGGTTGAGTGAAAATGGATCGATGGTGCGCAAGTAGGCCTGCAAGAGCAACGACAGCGAGATTACGTCAGCGTCATAGGTGACCTTCACGGCTTCGGCCGCGTTTGTCGCGCCCGTGCATACGTCCTCGTAGCTCGGATTCTCGACGCTCGCATTTACGTAGCCGACTTCGGTATCGATGATTCCGGGGAGCTTCTTCAGATACGCCTCGGTGCCCCAGAAGCACCCGCCGGCAAGGAATATCTCACGTACGTCCATGATGCCTCCGCAACTTGACTGCTTGCATCTTAGCGGAATCCGGCCTATGGGATAATGACGCAAGTCCGGCATCCGATTTTGGAGGGCCCCATATGCAACGAACCATCGACATACAATGCGTGGACGGCGGTGTGGCGCAGGCCCCAGTGCTCGATGTGGCGGATGTCGTTGCGCTCGAGCAGCGCATCGCACGGGACGGCACATCGCTTTTGGAGCTCATGACACGCGCGGGAACTGCTCTCGCTCACGCAGTTGAGGAGTATGCTGTATCCGGTGCCACGATTGTCATCCTCGCGGGCTCGGGCAACAACGGCGGCGACGGGTGGGTAGCCGCTCGTGCACTTGCCGCGGCAGACCGCAACGTGACGCTTGTTAGCAAGACCGCTCCCGAGGAGCTAACGGCGGAGCCGGCCCGCACGGTTGCGCTCGAGTCTGCATCTACCGGCAGCTTTGACCTTGTCATCGCTCCGTCGGATACAGAGCTGGCACGGCTGTTCGACAATGTCGACGTCATCGTCGACGCGATACTCGGTACCGGCTTTGCCCACGACCAGGTACGCGAACCCTACGCAACGTGGATTCGCCAGGCGAACGAGACGCATCGCAAGTACGGTGTGCGCATCGTCGCGGCCGATTGCCCCAGCGGACTCAATGCCCAAACCGGCGCAACCGCCAGCGAATGCATCGCGGCCGACGAGACCGTTACGATGATCGTGCCCAAGACCGGGCTCGTGGAGCCGCAAGCGCGTCCATACGTGGGCACGCTCTTGCTCGCCCCGCTCATCTCGATTGAGGAGTATTTCGATGACCTGCTTTGATGACGTTCGCGGCAAGCTGGGCTTTGGCCTCATGCGCCTGCCGAAGATCGATGGCGAGATTGACATCCCGCAATTCGGCGACATGATCGACGCTTTCCTCGGTGCCGGCTTCAACTATTTCGATACGGCCTGGGCCTACCCGGGAAGCGAGGAGGCCACGCGCAAGGCGCTGGTCGAGCGCTATCCGCGCGACGCGTTCTTGCTCGCCACCAAAGCCGCCCCCTGGTTCAAATGCAAGAACGCCCAGGAGGCGTACGCCCAGCTCGAGACCTCGCTCGAGCGCACAGGCGCCAGCTACATCGACTACTACCTCATGCACAATCTGGGAAGCGTGCGCACCGAGGCGTTTGACCGCTTCGACATGTGGGAGTTCGCGCGGCGCAAGCGCGAGGAGGGCGTCATTCGCCATCTCGGACTTTCCATCCACGATAGCGCCGATGCGCTTGATGCCGTGTTAGATGAGCATCCCGAAGTCGAGTTCGTGCAGCTCCAGGTGAACTATCTCGACTGGGACAACCCGGTGCACCAGAGCCACGCGTGTCTCGAAGTCGCGCGCAAGCATGGCAAGCCCGTCGTGGTCATGGAGCCGCTGCGTGGCGGGCTGCTGGCAAATCCTCCCGAATCCGTGCGCCACGTCTTCGAGCAAGCCGACCCGACGAGCTCATGTGCGTCGTGGGCCCTGCGCTTTGCCGCCAGCCAGCCCGATGTGGCCGTCGTGCTTTCGGGCATGAGCGACCTTGCGCAGATGGAAGCCAACATCCGCACCATGCGGGATTTCGAATGCATGGGCGCCGATGAGGAGGCGATGATTGCGCGTGCGCAGGACGAGTTCGCAAAGTTCGACCTCATACCCTGCACCGGATGCGATTACTGCGCGAAGGCATGCCCAGCCAACATCGGCATCTCAGGTGCGCTGCTCGCACTCAACGCCTATACGATGTTCGGCAGCTACAAGAACGAGTGGATCGTCGGTGGCGAGCGCAAGAACAAGTGCAAGCCGAGCGAGTGTCTGCAATGCGGTGCCTGCGAGAAGGTGTGTCCGCAGCGAATCCCTATCGTGGCCGAGCTCGAACGCGCGGCAAGTGTGCTAGGGTTGTAGCTAGAACTTGCCTGCCGATTTTTTCGATAATGTGGTGATTGACAGCTCCTCTTGCTGATTTGTTTCGTTTTCCTAGTGCTCCGACATGGGGAATGAACGATTCTTTCGTTTTCCTAGGATTAAACGCGCCCCAATCCTAGGAAAACGACGATTTTCTGCACGCGGGTCGTTATCTGCCTAGGAAAACGACATTTTCCTGCATGCGGGCCGCTGTCTTCCTAGGAAAACGAAAAAAATCAGCAATTGACCTGAGCGAAATGTTCATGCTGTTTGCAATTACAGTCGCAGCTGCTTCTCCATGTTGCTCCTTCTCGCATGAGAAGCCAGACAGATGCTCTATGCGATTGTACGGCACGGGAAGACGTGCGTGCGTCAAAGACTTAAGATGGGGGCACCATCCAACCGTTCGGGGGAGCACGCCATGTCGAAAATCGTCGTGTCAGATTTTGATCTCGGAGATACCGCGATCGAGAGGCAAATGGTCGAGGCTGCTGGCATCGAGTTCGTCGCGTTCGGAAACGAGGATGACCGTGCCCCCGAGGCGCTTATCGAGCACCTGCAGGATGCCGATGGTGCCATCACCTCGTACGGCGACTACACTGCCGAGGTGTTCGAAGCGTTGCCTAGGCTCAGGGTGGTGAGCAAGACGGGCACGGGTGTCGACAACATCGACGTAGCTGCGGCCACCAAGAACGGTACTGCGGTTTGCAATGTTCCCGGTTACGGTACGGAGGTCGTCTCCGATCACGCCATTGCGCTTGCGATGTGCGTGCTGCGTCGCATCAACGAGATGGATGCCGACATGCGACAGGGCGTGTGGGACTTTCACAAACGCCGCCCGCTCGGGCAGGTGCAGGGGCACAGCTTCGGCATTGTCGGTTACGGGCATATCGGACGGGCGACGGCGCGCAAGGCGTGCGGGCTTGGTTTCGATGTCATGGTCTGGGATCGCAAGGGCGTGCCGGGACGCTTCACGCCGGAGGACTTCCCGTACGTGAGCCTAGATGACCTGCTTGCACGGGCCGATATCGTGAGCTTTCACACGGCGCTGACGCCTGAGACGCATCATCTGCTTGACGCTCAGCGCATCGCCACCATGAAGCCCGACGCCATCGTCGTCAACACCTCGCGTGGTGCCATCGTGGATACCGATGCACTGGCCCAGGCGCTTGTTGCGGGCAAGCTCTGGGGTGCCGGCATCGACGTATTCGAGGAGGAACCCGTTTCGCTCGATGCGCTCATTTGCAAGGCGCCGCATACGGTGCTCACACCGCATGTTGCGTACTGGTCCGAGGAGACGGCCGCCCAGCTTCGCACGCGCTGTACCCAAAACGCCATCGATGTGGTGCTCGGCAAGAAACCCGAAAGCTGCGTGAATGCCGAGGTGCTTGCGCGGCAATAAAGTTCGCAAAAGCGCTTGACCCTCTCGTCACGTCAGGGCCCATAATGCCCCTCGAAGACACGTATGGAGCAATGGTTTAGGGAAGGATCGCGATCGTGACGATGACCATTGGCCAAATGGCAGCGCAAGCCGGCATAAGCCCGCGGGCCTTGCGTTACTACGAGGAGCAAGGGCTCATCTCGCCCCATCGAAGCGATGGAGGCTACCGCGTGTATGACGAGACGGACGCGAGGCGTCTCGCGCAGGTGCTAGCCCTGCGCTCGTGTCATCTGCCACTGGCCACCATCCGCAGGCTCATGCAAGATTCTGGCACCGACCTTGCCAGCACGCTCCGCGTGCATCTTCGTGCTCTCGAATCGCAGGGAGCGTCATTGGATGCGGCAATCGAAAGGACGAGAGCCGCGCTGGCAACCATCGAGAGGATGAAGGACATGAGCACGAAAGACAGTTTCGAGATGATGAAGGAGCAGGGGCTGCGCGATTTCGAAAACGAGTACGGCGAGGAGGCGCGCGGGCTTTACGGCGATGACGTCATCGAGGATGCCAACGCCCGCATGATGGCCCTCACCAAGGACGAGTGGGATGCCAAGGAGCTTCTGGAGGAGTCGATCAAGGTGCAACTGCGCCTTGCCATGGCCGCGGGCGATCCCGTGGGCGATGCGGCTCAGGAACTTGTGCGCATGCACAGGCGCTGGATCGGCATCCACTGGGGAAAGGCTCCCGAGCCCGATCAGTACCTGGGCTTGGCGCAGGGCTACCTGGCCGATTCGCGCTTCGTGAGCTACTACGATTCGGCAGCCGGCGAAGGCGCTACCGAGTTTCTGGTGGAGGCAATCCGCGCCTCGCAAGGGCAGTAAGGGATCAGGGGGCAGTGGGACAAATGACCTGTCCCCTTGTCCCACTGCCCCGTCCCCAGATTGCAATTCGCTGGCGGCAGGCATTACTATTGGCCAGAGATTTCCAGAGAGGGATTCATGGCAAACGATGTCGTCATTCTTGGGTTCGGCCCTGCCGCAGCCAGCGCCGTGGAAGCGTTGCGCTCGCAAGGATGCGACGCGAACGTGGACATCATCACCGCAGGCCCCGCCTCTTGCGAAAGCCCCGTCCTGACCTCGTATAACGCCGCCGGGATCGTAACCCGTGAGCAGGGGAGCATCTACGCTCCGGTGCTTGACGATGCCAATGCGCGCATCTTTCCGAACGAGGAGATCGCGTTCATAGATACGGAAGGCCAAACCGTCAAAGCGGTAAGCGGCCGCGAGTGGTCCTATTCCGTTTGCCTGATAGCCACGGGTGCATCGCCCGTGCTTTCGGGTGAGAGCCCGCTTTTCGGATGCAACCCGCTCACGCTCAGGACCTTCGAAGATGCCGGGTGTCTGAGCGCAGTGCTTGCCGCGCGTCCCCATGCTGACGTCCTCATTTCCGGGACCTCCATGGTCGCCCTCAAGGCGGCGGAGGCGTGCGTCCGCAGGGATGGGCGGCCGACCGTTCTGGGTCGCAGTTCTCATATCCTCAAGGGATCGGCGCATCCTCGCGCGGCTTCCAGAATGGAGGCCATGCTCGAAGAGCAGGGAATAGAGCTCCTGCTTGGCGAGACTGCCGAAAAGGCCTGCGTCCTTGAGGATGGCTCCGTGACCGTTTCCTTCTCCTACCAGGAAAAACCGAGGGTTTTCGACGCGGTTCTCGTAGCCCACGGCATGAGTCCCAATGTCGGTTTCGTCGAAAACACCAACATGCATGTCGACAGGGGAATCGTCGTCGATGCCTTCATGCGCACGAGCGCCCCTCATGTCTATGCGGCGGGCGACGTGGCCACAGTGCCCTGCCTGCTTGGAGGAAGCAAGGTAGCCGGGCTCTGGCTCGCGGCACGCCAGCAGGGCAAGGTGGCGGGCGTGAACATGGCAAAAGAGCTTTGTGGCGAGGGAAGGGCATGCATATCCGATGCCTCCGCTTTTGTCGGCGGCATGGAATACCACGGATTCCTTCCCGCGAACACCATCAAGGTCGGGGACGCACTGTTCGCTGCTGCGGGAATGATCCCGTCGGCCGAAGACCCATTCGCGATCGAGGAGATCGAGACCGAGAACGAGTATCTGTTGAAGTCATATCTCGCCCAGCAAGATGGCCGGGCTTTGCTATGCGGTTTCAACCTCGTGGCAAAAGCCGGCATGGCCGGACTCTTTGGCAAGCTGACAGATTCGATTGGGCGCATGCAGGCAGAAATAGCCCACAACGCGCTTCAAGGCGCATTTACCGATGTTTGACGGTTTCATGAGCGAGACGGAGGAGAGATGAACGAGCGCGCACTGAGGGAAAAGGGCAAGGTCCCCGGTCCGGAGACGGGCATCGAAATCAGAAAGTCCATCTGCACGATTTGCGACCCGACCACGCAATGCGGGTTGGATCTGTTCGTGAAGGACGGCAAGATCATTCGAGTCGAGGGTTCGAAAGAGGCTCCGCATTCGCATGGAAGCCTGTGCTCGAAGGGTGCGGCCACGCGGCAATACGTCTATAGCCCCGACCGGTTGAAGACCCCGCTGCGACGTGTGGGCGAGCGCGGCGAGGGCAAGTTCGAGCCGATTAGCTGGGACGAGGCCCTGGACGAGATCGCCAAGAACCTCAACGCCGCAAAGGCGCAGTACGGTCCGGAGTCGGTCATCTTCTTCGCGGGTTACCCAAAGCACCACAGGGCGTTCTTGCAGCGCCTTGCCATGAGCTTTGGCTCGCCGAATTACTGCACCGAGTCGAGCACGTGCTCGACGGCCACCATCATGGCTCAGCAGCTCACCTATGGTGCACCTGCGGCCCCGGACAATGGCGCGTCGGCCTGCATGCTGATGTGGTCCACCAATCCGGCGGCCTCAAAGACACTCATATGCGAGGGGCTGTTCGATCGTTTGGACCAGGGGACGAAGCTGATAGTGGTCGATCCTCGGGTCACCCCCTTCGCGGCTCGCGCCGACATCCACCTGCAGCTGCGCCCGGGTACTGATGGTGCGTTGGCGCTTGCGATGGCCAACGTCATCATCGACGAGAATCTCTACGATGCCGACTTCGTCGCCAATTGGACGGTCGGTTTCGAGGAATACGCCAAGCTCGCCGCTGAGATGACTCCGGAAAGGGCACGGGACATCACGGGCGTTGACGCGAATCTTATCCGCGAGGCTGCCCGGATGTACGCGACCACGAAGCCCGCGAGCATCATGACCAGCGCGGCACCCGTGGTCCATCACACGAATGGCGTGCAGAACTACCGTGCGGTGTTCTGCCTCATCGGATTGACCGGCAATTTCGACATCCACGGCGGGAACCTCATGAACAGGCCCTCGTTGGTGCACATGCCAGGAGGCTTTCTCACGCGCGAAGGCGAGTTCACTCTGGCGTCCCGTCTGAAGGATTTGCCGGAAAGGGTCGGCTCCCGTCGTTTTCCGGTGTGGGACCGGTTGACCACGCAAGCGCAGGCGTGCGATATCCCAAGGCAGATCCTGACCGAGGACCCATACCCGCTCAAGGCCGCGTTTTGCATGGGCTTCAACCATAGGATGTTTCCTGATTCGCAAGGCTTCATCGACGCCTTCAGCAAACTCGACTTCATAGCGGTGGCAGATCCCTTCCTGACCGACAGTGCCAAGTACGCCGATATCGTCTTGCCGGCATGCACCTCGGTGGAGCGCAGCGAAGCGCGATGCTGGCCCATGGGCTATGTGATGCTCTCGCAGCCTGCGATCGAGCCGGTGGGGCAGTCCCGCTCCGATGTCGATATCATCGCGCAGCTGAGCAACGAGCTGGGTCTGGGCGATGACTTGCTCGAGTCGGGGTTCGACGCGTGCCTGGATTGGATGCTCGAGCCCAGCGCCCTGTCCGTTGCGGAGCTCAAGAAGCACCCGTCCGGTATGTTCGTCCCCGATTTCAAGAAGCCCGCCGAGAGGAAGTACGTCGACCAGGGATTCAAGACCCCGTCGGGCAAGTTCGAATTCGTCTCCGGCGTGCTCTCCGAAATGGACGGCGAGGGCTTCGAGGCGCTGCCCTGTTTCCGGGAGCCGGCAATGAGCCCCGTCTCGCAACCGGAGATCGCCAGGGAGTATCCGTTCGTCCTGTCCGTCGGCGCTCGCAAGCCCATGTTCCAGCACAGCCGCACCTTCCGCATCCCCTGGATTCGCCAGTTCGCGCCGGAACCCGTCTGCGACATGAATCCGGCCGACGCCAAGCGTGTCGGCATCGCCGAGGGCGAGGAAGTCGAACTCATGACGCCAGAGGGAAGCGTTTCGGTGAAGGCGCATCTGGACGACACGATTCGCGAAGGCGACGTGCACCTCTACCATGACTGGCCCGAGGCAAATGGAAATGACCTCATGTCGGGCGATTACCTCGATCCCATTTCGGGCTTTCCGGGATACAGGTCCCTGCTCTGCAAGGTGGTTCCCGCCCGCATGAGCGCCAATGCGAAGGAGGCATAGGCATGACTTCCAAGGAGAACAAGAGCATCGTCTTCAAGTCCGATCGCTGCATAGGGTGCTATTCGTGCGTCGTGTCATGCATGGATCAGAACGACCTCGATGTCGCGAGGGATAACCTATCGTGGCGAATCGTCGAGAACGTTCCCGGAAGACTGGTTGGCAAGCACCGTGGCAACGCCAGTGTCTCGATTGCCTGCATGCATTGCGAAGATGCGGTGTGCATAGCCGCGTGCCCTGCAGGGGCGATAACGAGAGATGCCGCAACGGGGTCCGTGTTGGTGGACGATGGCCTGTGCATCGGTTGTCATGCCTGCGCGATGGCTTGCCCGTTTGGGGCTCCCCGTTTTGGGAGCAGCGGGAAAATGCAGAAATGCGACGGATGCTTTGCTAGGACGCAATTCGGGCTGGAGCCGGCGTGCGTCAGGAACTGCCCGACCCACGCGCTCGCCTACGAACCGGTCAATGTTTCGATGGACGAGAAAGCGGCCAGCGCAGCCCGAAGGCTCGTGTAGTCTCGGGTCCCGGAGCGGCGCGTTCACGACGGGGCTTTTCCGATGCAGTGGAAAATGGCGGGGCAAGTCCTGCGAGATTTCCACTCAGGTGGAAATCTCATTCATTGGCGATGCCATATTCCTCCACGGTCCGCGCAAGCTTCTTCTCGTAGCAGGAGTGCGCCGTATACAGCACCGCGCACGGGTTGTTGCCGGCGAGGAAGTCCTTCGTGGCAAACGTCGTGACGGGTGCATCGGAGTACTTGCAGAAGAGGGCGTCGTGTCCCACGCATATGCCCATGAGGATGTTCAGGTCCGTCTTCGCCTCGTTGAGGAGAAGTGCCTGCATGATGGGATTGCAGACGACGCCTCCTTCGCCGCCCCTTGCCGGGGGCTCGAGGTCGAGGTCGGCCCTCCGGTTGCTCTCGAGCTTGCAGCCAACTGTCTCGACGCAAAAGCCCGCCTGTTCGAGCAGCTTGGCCAGGATGCGCGTCTCGCGCAGCATGATGGTGCACGATGCGATGCCGATGTGGGTGGCGCCGATAAGTTTCGCGAACTTAATGGTGTCCTGCACGCGCGTGGAGTTCGCCGTCTCCTCGCTGACCATCGCGGCGGCTTGCATGATGATGTGGTTTTCGGGAAGCGCGTATAGACGCTGTGCCTCGTCATGTAGCGCAGATGAGACCGCACCCTGCGCGCAAAATCCCGGTTCTTCGCGATCGGTGTATTCGCATGCGGTGGTTCCGCAGCTCATGCAATTGAGCTTTGATTCCATGATTCCTCCCGATTGGGTCTCGCGGGTCGCAGATATGACGTCAATATCATACGACCTCGCTCGAAGGAACGGGGTCATGGGGTCATGATGGAGCGGGCGACGGGACTCGAACCCGCGGATACCAGCTTGGGAAGCTGGGACCTTGCCACTTGGCAGCTTGTCATTTATGAATTCCGTGTACAGCTTGTACATGAAATCACAAATTTTCGTGTACAACTTGTACGCGGAATTGAAACATGGAGTAAACTCAAACAAGCTTAATTCAGGGAGGCTGATTTAATGGAGTATATGCGCCGCAAGCTTGAAACGGATATTGCACGCTGGGCCTCTTCTGCCCGCATGCAGCCCCTTCTTATTCAGGGCGCGCGACGCGTAGGAAAGACGGTGCTCGCAGAGCGCATGGGCGAGGAGTGCTTCGTCAACGGTTTCGTGAAGCTTGATTTCCAAACGGACCTCTCGAGGGCTCAGGCGATTTTTGATTGGCCAACTGATGACGTGGACGGAATAGTCAGGCGCATCTCCGAGTACAAGGGCATGCCCATTGTTCCGGAAAAGACGCTTGTCATTCTCGACGAGGTCCAGTTGTGCGAGCAGGCGCTCAATGCCCTCAGGTTTTTCGAGGGAACTCATTGGCGTGTCCTGGCTACGGGGAGCCTGCTTGGAGTAACCACCAAACGGAGGAGCCTGCCCTTTCCTTCCGGGGTGCGCCAACTCGAACTTCATCCACTCGACTTTGAGGAATACCTTTGGGCCTTGGACGAAGGTGCCATGGCTCGCGATATACGGATGCATGCTGAAACGGGCGAACCATACGTTCGGCATGACCAAGCCCTTGACCTGTATCATAAATACCTGGTGCTCGGAGGAATGCCTCGAGTGCTTGATGCCTATCGCCATGAAGGCGGGTTTTCGGCGGCCGGTGAGGTGCAAGCTGAGATAGATGCCACCTACACGGCAGATATGACTGATCCCGAAAACGGCATAAGCGGCATTTCGGCAAAGCGAATTTGGGATAGTCTTCCCAAGCAGCTCCTTCGTGCGTCGACGAAAAAGTTCAAGTATTCCGAGGTAATACGCGGAGGGCGTCGAGAGCGTCTCCTAGAGCCCCTTGAATGGCTCGCCGCAGCTGGTGTGATTTCGATAAATGACTTGACGTGCGACGATCGTGCTCCGCTGGCTCCGTACAATGACGAGGACGGGAGCTACTTCAAGGTATATGTGGCCGATACGGGCATCATGTTCCATAAGTTCGGAATCGATCCGATGATGTTTCTTGACGACGGAAGGAGGGCGATCCTCGCTTCCGACTTCCGCGGAGCGCTAGCCGAAAACTACGTCATGCAGGCACTGCAGGCAAACGGACTGAGGACGTTCTATTGGATGCCAAACGATAAGGTGGGAAACGGAGAGGTGGATTTCGTCTTTCAGGATCGCATGGCGCAGGTCATTCCCGTCGAGGTTAAGTCGGCGCGAAATGTCAAGGCAAAGAGCCTGATGAAGCTTATGAGAGAGGGCAACGCACCCTATGCGATCAGGCTTTCGGAGGCAAATTTCGGAACAAATGCTATTGAAGGAACCGATGGCGAGATGCTATTGCGCGATCTCCCGCTATATGCGGCGTTTTGCGTTGGTCCAGAAGCGGCGGAGGAAACTTGTACGGGATGAGGACTGGAGATTTCCGGATGCCATCGGATGGATATGCGGGATGAAACACGAACGCCGTCTTCTTGACGGCGTTCGACCCTGCTCTCTGGAGCGGGCGACGGGACTCGAACCCGCGGATACCAGCTTGGGAAGCTGGGGCCTTACCACTTGGCGACGCCCGCATCGGCCACTCATTATAACCTTAGCTCTTTCATATCGTCGGGGATTTTAGGGAATCCTCGTGAGCTCAATGACACGGTTGAGCGACTCCTTCAGCCCATGCCGGTTCGCAGAAGGGCATCCTCTCGCCTGTTCACCTTGACTTAAACCATTGTTGAAGCTCAAGAATGGCCAAGACAGCTGCTCAATCTATGGAAGAGGAAACATGGAATACGCGAATCGGCATCAATGAGGTTTCCGCCGCGTGCGGACCGCTTCAAGACCGCCCTCGATAAAGACGTCCAGCACTTCGCGCACGATGGGCCAGTAGTCTTTCTCGGCTATATGCGAAGTGGCTACGGCGTGGCATCCGCTCATTTGGAACAGGCGCAGCGCCTCGGCGACGCCTTTCGACACGTTGAGGCTCGCGGCGTCGAATGACGGCGGTTTGGTATTGGAGAGCACCGACATCATGGAGGGGAAGAACTGGACGTCTCGCGCAACGTCGCCCCATGGCTTGTCGTCCCGGGATCGGATGCGCTCGCAGTAGGGGATGCTCCCAGATTCCCTGCATGGCTTGGCGTCGCATTGGAATCGGTCTTCGAAAGGGCGAACGTTCGAAAGCGTCCTTGTCACCAGCTGGTCGAACACGTCTCCGACATTGTCGTAATGCGAATAGAACGTCGCCCTGCTCACGTTCGCCTTGCGCGTTAGCTCGCTCACGCTTACATCGGCAAGCGTCTTGGTGGAGAGCAGCTCCCCGAGCGCGTTCTGGATACGCTCCTCGCTTTTGCGATAGCGCACGTCATCAACGTTGCTCACTCGTCTTCCTCCAATCACTATTGAACAGATTGTACGATATTGCCTAGGTCTCTCCAGGTGACGACCGCATAATCGAACCATCGAGATTCGTTTGAGGAGGCCATATGAACATAGGTCAAAGACGGTTTCTGGACTTTCTGGGGATGCCCGATGTTCGCTTTGTCATTCCGGCATATCAGCGCATCTACACATGGAGCGAATCCCAGTGCGAGGAACTATGGCTCGACATCCTTCGCGCAGGCAGATTCGATCGAAGTCACTTCCTCGGCACTATCCTGTATTCAAGAGAGATGGGCTCTCCCGATGAGTGTTTGGCAATCATCGATGGTCAACAGAGGATGACGAGCATCTCCTTGATATTGCTTGCGCTGGCTCGATATGTTCAAAAGCATATGTATGACCTTTCGGCTGCGAGTATCCTGGAGAACCGCTATTTGCGAACTCGGGGCAAAGACGGAGAAGAAGCGCCCAAATTGGTGCCCTCCCATTACGATGTCGGCCCCTATATCGCCGCGCTCGAAGGTCGGGAACCCGCTGCGAGAACCGTCATCAACAGGAACCTCGCTTACTTCGAGGCCAAGATGGGCGAAGAGGGCTTTGAGCTCGAGGAGCTTGAACAAGGGCTGCGTAACCTTGCGGTGATTACAGTAGAGGTTGAGGATCCTGGGATGGCGCAATCCATTTTCGAAGGGATCAATTCCAAAGGCGTTCCGCTGAATGTCGCAGATATGATTCGCAACTACCTGCTCCTTGCCGAGTCCCATGACGAACAGACGCGTCTTTACGAGGAGTATTGGAAGCCGAGCCAAGAGATGTTCGCACCCGATCCTGGATCTTTGCGGCTCAATGGCGCAATCAAGAGCTGGATCTCCATCAGGCTAAAGGGAGCTCGGATTCTTAGCGCCGACCAGGTGTATAGCTCCTTCAAGAAGTATGTCGAAGATCAGTATCGCGGCGATAAAGAGCCGGTGCTCCGCGAGCTACGTGGGTTCTGCCTCATGTGGGCCGAGAACTACAGATATCACGGTACCAAGAAGTACAAGTCTGGCTCAGATTGGGCCGAAATTGGCATGCCGACGCTAACGGCGGGCTACAAGCTCAAGAAAGCCGATAACGAAGAATACGCCGAGCGGGTGCGCAAAGAACTTCGAGAAGTCGATTCGCGCTGGTAGGAGGTAGTCATGAAAGCCAATCTCAAGTCTCTGCTCGATGTGCTCGGCAGGTCAGACACCCAATACGTCATCCCTATCTTTCAACGCGTCTACTCATGGACGAAGCGACAATGCGAACAGCTTTGGGCAGACATGTTCGAGGCGAGCGAGGCGAAGTCGATGCACTTCATGGGCATGCTCATCTCCAAACCAGACAGCCGAGTCGGTGCTGTGGGTCGCGCAGAGATCATCGATGGACAGCAACGCCTCACTACCATGACGCTGATGCTCATCGCTTTGCGCGACATGCTTTGCGCCGAAGGATCGGAACAATGCGTCATGAAGGCCAACGAGATAGACAAGACGTATCTCCAAGCGCCTGAATGGCGATGCAAGCTCGTTCTCTCCGAACAGGACCAGCCGGTTCTTGAGCGCTTAGTGTTGGGATCTGAACCTCCCCGGGATGCGGATGCGTCGAGCTTCCTTCTGGATAACCTCGAGTTCTTTCGCAATAAGATGGCAGAAACGGGATCATTCTTGTCCGAAGTGCTACCCGCGCTGGAATCGTTGGCCGTCATCGCGGTTGAGCTTGAGCCCGGGGATGCCCCACAGCAGGTATTCGAAAGCCTCAACGCCAAGGGAAAGCCGCTTTCGACGACGGATCTCATACGCAATACGCTCCTCGTCAGGTTCGGCTCCAGCGGTCAGGAGAAGAATTTCGAGACGTACTGGACCCCACTCGATGAAGCTTTCTCGCAGTTCGGGCGCGAGCAGGATATTTATCTCGACGCGGCCCTGCACCAGTGGATTACCACGCGCGGCGGTGTGGTTCAAGTGCCCAAGCGCACCGACTTGTATCAGGTGTTCAAGAGATACATCGAGAGCAAGAAGGACACTGCGCTCGAGGACATGCTCAAGTCGATAAGCGACTCGTGTCTCGAATTTGCGCGTGACTCACAGTCCCCGGAGGCGAAGCGCCATTTGGACTGGGCGATCGACAGACCCACGGGACTCATCTCGCAGCGGAGGATCTTCGGAGACTAGGCATGGTCTTTCAAGTCACGCTATCGCACATGATCGTCTTTTTTTTGGTGTTCGCCGTTGGCTTTGCCGCATCAAGACTAAAGGTCATCAAAGAAGACACTCTTCCTGCGCTCGCCCAGATAATCACCAAGATTCTGCTTCCGTGCATGATCTTCTACTCTACCTACGCCAACTGCAAGCGGGAGACGATAATCGGCAACTGGGAGATGGTGCTGTTAGCTGCGCTCTTCTACGCGGTCATAAGCCTGTTGATCTTTGTTATGGCGGAGGTTCCCATCTTCGAACCGTTGCAGCTGGGTCTATCAACCGTGAGCTCGGCGACCACGGGCATGTGCATGCTATACCTCGGCGCGCTCGCGAGCTTTTCAAGGGTGCTTCCCGTCTTGAAGAGGCCAGAGCTCTATGTTGGTATCGTGGTGAAGATGATCGTCCTCCCCGTAGTTGCCGGTCATCTAATCGCAATGACAGGAATCTTTCCCGAGCAAATGGTGCTCGCGCTCGCCATCATCATGGCGCTACCCATCATGACAGTGGTGCCCATGGTGGTTGCCAACAACGGCAAGGAGTACGAATATGCGACAGGCATTACTGTTGTGACACTCGTAGCGAGTATCGTAACCATTCCGCTCGTTGTGTTCCTAACAGGGCTATAGGTCAGGTGCGATATTGTCAGAGTAAAAGGGATGCACAAGTTGCGGAAGATAAGCCTATAGCTTGAGGTACTCCTCATCGTTGACGGGCTCGCACCACTCGTTTGACATCCCCGTGCCGCAGGCCTCGAAGGCAACGTGGCTCATCCAGCTGTCCTTTGCCGCGCCGTGCCAGTGTTTCACGTTGGCGGGGATGGTCACGCAATCCCCCGGCTTGAGCGCTTGGGCTTCCCTGCCCCATTCCTGGTACCAGCCGCGCCCATCGGTGACGAGCAGAACCTGGCCGCCACCTCCTGCGCCGTGATGCCGTTTCGAAATAATCCTAAGGTGATAATCGCATTTGACGCTATTGTGACACTTATGCTGCGCACCCGAGCTCGCTGAGGGCCTTTAGGGTCGCACCTACGTTCTCGGCATGCCAGTTCTTGTATCCGCCGGCGTATTGCGAGGCGTATATGCCCGAGAGTCGGACGTCGCTCAGCTCCTTCTGCTGAGTGGTGAGACGAACGTCGCCATTGTTCGTCTCGATGTCGATGATCACGTTGAGCAAATCATCGACGAGCTTCACCGATTCGATTTCCGAATAGGGAACGACGAGGGAGACGTCCCGTTCGAGTGTTGCCCAGTTGGGATCGAACGGGAGCAGGATGAGCTCATTTTCACACATCTGGAGAACGGCCACGTCGCATGTATAGAAGAAACGGACGATCTTGTCGCTCAAACTTCCCGCCGCACCTTTGACGATGATGCACCTATCCTCCAGAGGCGTATATCCTGCCTCTATCGCATATTCCCAAACTTTTTCCTCGCGAGCCATGGCTATTCTGCTCCTTTCGCTATCGACGATTCATCTGTTTTATTCTTCGACGGGAGTGACGATAGGCTTGCCGTCTGCACCAACAAGGACGGTCATGCCGGTGCAGCTGACACCAGAAGATGCTAGAAAACCTGCCAGGAGATAATTCACTCCAGTCTGACGGTCGACGAGAACGTACGTGCGATTCGCCAGGCCATCTTGTTGCGTGTATGTCTGGACGAAACGATTGCCATTTTCTTTCATCGGGGAATTCCTTTCATGTGAGCTTGCGAAATGCATGTGCCGCTTGGAGTTGATGAAAAGCGGCCTTTGCAGACATCATTCTTCTCATTCGTTCCTATGCCCGCAAGCGAAGAATTATCGTAAAATCCCTGCTCAGTTGACTTGTCAAAGGATTTTGACAAGAGCATTCGTGGCATCCGCATCCCTTTGTCAGGCGTGTGAACTATCATTCCGGCCTGCATGGCGTCGGGATGCGTCGATGGGCAATCGGAAGGAAGAGGGCAATGGAACTTGCTCGGCAATTGAAAGCAAAACGGGAAGAGCACGGCCTTTCCCAAGATGAGGTCGCGAAGGCGATATTCGTGTCGCGGCAGACCGTCTCGAATTGGGAGAACGACAAGACTTATCCGGATGTGCAGAGCCTGCTCTTGCTCAGCCAACTGTTCGGCGTTTCCATCGACGAGCTCATCAAAGGGGATACCGTTGCAATGCAGCAGGCCATCAGGGAGGATTCGCGCAAGATGAGGCTGCTGTCGATTGGCATGCTCGCCTTTTCGGGGCTGGCTTTCCTCTTCCTCCTCGTGTTCTCGCTAGCTTGGCAAGAACCGTCGGGTTTTGCCCGCATGAGCAAGGGCAACATTGCGGGAGCGACTACGTTCATCGTACTCTATGCCATTGGGTTCGGCATTGCCATCGCCATCGACCGCTTGAAGAAGAAGCATGATATCGTCACCTACCGGGAGATTGACCGGTTCCTCAAGGGGGAGCTTGACGGCGAGCCCGACTCGCAGGGCTTCGCGCGCAGGCATCCGGCCCTCGGCGTGATGGTGAAGCTTCTAGGTGGTGCTGCTATTGGATTGATGCTAGCGGGATTGCTCCTCGTGCTCGAGGGCTGCTAGCCTCGACGCTCAGAATCTAAAAGACGAGAATCGGCCAGCAGGACTAATCCGCGAATTGCTTGGTATTTCTGTCACAAAAATGATATAGTTTTTGTGACAGAAAAGGAAAATGAAGTGAGCGAGCAGAAAGCCATAATGGGGTTGGTTTCCGAGGCAGAACCGGGAGAGGTCTTCGTTCCGGGTGACTTTGCCGAGGCGGGGTCGGCGGACGCCATACGCAAGGCGCTGTCTCGGATGGTGGAAGCCGGGGAGCTGGAGCGGCCGATGCGGGGGCTCTACCGCAAGCCGCGACGAAGTGCCTTTTTGGACAAGGCAGTTCCTGCAAGTCCCGACGAGATAGCGGAGGCCCTTGCCCGCAAGTTCGAGTGGCGCATCGCGCCTTATGGGGACACGGCTCTCAATCGACTGGGCTTGGACTCTCAAGTGCCGTCGGTCGTGCGTTATGTGAGTGATGGGCCGTACCGGACCTATCAGTACGGCCCCTATACGATTGAGTTTCGGCATACGGCTAATCGCGACCTATCGAGGCTGAACCCCGTTGCGGCCACCGTCGTTCAGGCGTTGAAGGCACTCGGCAAAGACGGCGTGACGGAGGGCGTGCTCGACATCATCTCCTCCCGGCTCGATGATTCGCAGATGGAAAGACTTGCGTCAGAGACCCGCAACTCAACGTCATGGGTGAGAGACGCGGTTAGGGAGATGCAGAGAAGGAGGGCACGGCATGCGTGAATTCGCGACATTGCCGCAGGAGGATCGCGCGGACGCGCTAATCGTCGCGGCACGAGAGCTGGGGATGCATCCGGCCATCGTCGAGAAGGACTTCTGGGTTTGCTGGACCCTCGATTACCTCTTCGGCGAATCCGCATTCAAGGACTCGTTCGCATTCAAAGGAGGAACGAGCCTGTCGAAGGGCTTCGACCTCATCGAGCGCTTCTCGGAAGACATCGACCTCATCTTCGACTGGAGGCTTTTGGGATACGGGATCGATGAGCCCTGGGAGAAGAGGAGCAACACCAAGCAGGATGCGTTTGTAAGCCGAATCAATGCGGATGCCGCGTCGTTTCTGCGCGACGAACTGATGCCCGAGATGCGAGCGTACCTCGACGGACAGCACATTGCTGGCGCGTCGCTGCGAATCGACGGGGATGACCCTCAAACGCTCAGATTCTTCTATCCGCAGTCCTTCTCTGATGATTCCATTTTGCAGGAGATCCGATTGGAGACAGGCGCGCTTGCCGCATGGACGCCCACGACTGTGGCGCACATCAGCCCATGCATTGCCGAGGAGTTCCCAGGAGTTTTCGCTCAACCGGAGACATCCGTGCTGACAGTGTCTCCCGAGAGAACGTTCTGGGAGAAGACGACCATCTTGCACAAGGAGGCATTCCGCACGAATGGAAGGTTTCCCTCCAGGTACTCCCGCCACTACTACGATCTCTACAGGCTGGTGCATTCCGATGTCAAAGCGCGAGCGTTAAACGATATGGATCTCCTCAAAAGCGTGGTCGATTTCAAGATGGCTTTCTGGCGATCGAACACCGCACGATATGACCTGTGCGTTCCCGGGATGTTGAAGCTCATGCCCCCAAAGGAATCTGTGTCCTTAGTCGAGCAAGACTACGCATCCATGCGAAATATGATTTTCGGCGAGGTGCCTGATTTCAAGGAACTGATGGCAGAAATTGCCGTGCTTGAAACAGAGATTAACAGCTACGGAGTTTCGGGCGCATAGCGTTGCCGTGTCCCAGGACCGGAAATTGCCGCATCTGGACTTATATCGAGTTGGCATGATGTCCACTTAGGATACGCAAAGAAACTTGGAGGGCCAAACGAGTATCCGAATCGTTCAGATCGACGCCAAGCGTCGCCTTGATTTTCTCGAGCCTGTAAAGGAATGTATTTCTATGCATGAAAAGCTCTCTAATGGTGCGGGCTACGTTGCGGTCGTTGTCGAGATATGCCCTGAGGAGCGCGACATCGTCAGTTTTCTTTGCTCTGTCTGAGGCGATGAGTTTTTTGAGGCTATCGGGAATGATTGTTTCGCCCAACGGCGACCTTGCGCATATCTCGATTAGATACGGAGTGGCATAGTCTTCGTATCGATATGCGCAACGTTCGGGAGCATGGGCAAGGCCGAGTCGCTCCACGGCGGCTGCCTGGTGGTAGAAGACGCCAAGTTTTTCGAATCCCGCAAAGGACGCACTAAATGACGCAATGGCATCCATGCCGTCAATCCGGTGCAACATCTCCTCGATGACCTTTTCCCGCTCAGCCGACTCTTTTGTCAAGTTTGCGATAACGATGGCGTGCTCTTTGAAGAGGAAATGGCGACGATGTCCGCTACGCGCGGAGGCGGCAAGGGCGACCTGTGCTATTGCCCTGAAGCTGCGATTCGCGTTCTGTTCGCTGAACACGGCGCAGAGATAACTGTCCGACACGTTCCAGCCCAGGTTGCCCATAAGTGGCGCCGTGCGCTCATCGCTTACGGGATTGCCAAGAATGAGATCCCGGCAAATCTCGGCAAACTGTATGTTTTGATCAGTGTCGCCCATTCTCGATTGCTCGAGTATTTTGAGCAAACATGAGCCGATGACTTGGATGAGCACGTAGTCCTTGTCGCGCAGGGGATGAGCGACTTCGTCTACTATGACGCGTGCCACCGGGGCGCCGCGGACGCGGCAATTAAAGAGCAGACTCTGAAAGCTGAGGCGATGCTCCGAAAGATCGCTCCAGGGAGCGCCTGTGAATAATGTTGGCTCATGCTCCTTTTCGAGATCCGCAAACTCTTGGTTTTGATTGAAGGCCATCGCTGCCTTTCCGGGTACGGCAAGGTGTCCCTCGGCGAGATGGCTACCATATACCTCATCAAGATAGACGGGGTAAATCGTGGAATCCGATACCTTGGGCACGGGAACGGCATAGAAGAATGGTTCGTAGGACGTGCTTTGTGCGATGATGGGATTTTCGATCAGGGTGACGGATCTCTCGCCGAGCTTGTCCAAGGGCGCCGGCTCTTCGATTGCCGAGAGCAGCTCCTCTTCCCAACGGTTGTATCTGCGAAAGGACCTGGTGACGCAATTCACCAGATTGACTGGCGTGATGCTCTCTTCGGTATAGAGAACGTTCTGATTGCCGTTTAACCATGCTGATTCTGGTTTGCCTATGCACAAAAGGTTCCATACGGTCGCATGGGGAGGATCATCGGGCAGGTCTTTCGCACGAACAATGTATAAAATGTCTTCCTCTGGTGATGCCGGAAGAGTCTCGATAGCTAATGCATAGCTAAGGCATGCACAGCTTCTTGAATGAGAAATAGCCCCCTGAAGCCTGAGTTCAGGAAAATCATCCCGCATAAAGTAAAGATTGAGCTTCATGAACCGTCCTGAACAATTCGAATACATTCCAGACATGCGTGAGAGCAGTACACAATGAGCATATGTATAAAGTATACAAATTATAGTATGAAATTACTGATACTTTAAAGATAGCACCGTGTCATGCGAGCTTCGTAGAATTATCCCAACGACGCGTCCAGCATTGTGAAACCCAAGTAGAGAAGGGGTGGAATCGCTATGGCCGGATTTGCTAAATCAGACCTCAAGTTCGTTGATTACGAAAAGCCGTGGAGATACGAAGAGGACGGGCTTACCGTCACGCGTGGAAGCGCTTGGTCAGGCCCGGGTTGTCATCTGGGATGCGGCGTTCTTCTGTATACGGACAAAGACGGCAAGCTCGTGAAGTGTGAGGGCGATCCCGACAATCCATTCAACCAGGGACGTCTGTGCATGAGATGCATCAACATTCCAGAGGTCACCTATCACGAAAGCCGTATCACATCACCCATGATGCGCGATCCAAAAGATCGCGGTAAAGATGCATGGCACAAGGTTTCCTGGGATGAGGCGCTTGATTACGTTGCGGACAAATTCCTGGAAATCAAGGACAAGTACGGTGCGGAGAGCGTCATCTTTGCACAGGGGACTGGTCGCGACATCGGTCCTGCGATAACCCGCCTGGTGTGGTCGTACGGATCTCCAAACTACACGTGCATTCTTTCGGGTCTCGCCTGCTTTCTTCCGCGTATTGCGGGCATGGCCCTTACGACCGGTACGTATATGGTTGCCGATGCTTCACAAGGGTGGACCGACAGGTACGACAATCCCGAATATCACGTTCCCGATGTTCTCGTTGTCTGGGGTAACTATCCGCTGATTGCCAACAACGAGGGATGGTACGGACATTGGGCTGTCGACATGATGAAGCGTGGCACGAAGATTATCGACATTGACCCGAAGGTCACGTGGCTGTCCGCGCACTCTGCCAAGCACCTGAGAATTCGCCCCGGCACTGATGCCGCACTGGCCCTCGGTATTCTCAATATTCTCATTCAAGAGAATCTCTACGACCGCGACTTCGTCGAGAAGTGGTGCTATGGCTTTGATGAGCTCAGGGAAAGAGCTGCGGAATATCCCGTCGAGCGCGTCTCGGAAATAACCTGGATTCCCGAACAGGATATCCTCGATGCGGCACGCATGATTGGCGAGGCGGACACCGCTTCTTTGCAATGGGGTCTCGCCGTCGACATGACGAAGGAGTCTCTGCCTGCAAGCCAAGCCATAGCTTCTATTTTCATGATTACGGGCAATATCGACGTTCCCGGTGGAATCATCCCGACGATTGCGATTCTGAGTTATGCGTCCGGTTGGGGAAGCGAACTTATGAGCGACGAGCAGAAGGCAAAGCGCATCGGCCTCGATCACTATCCGATTCTTCAAGCGGGCTTCCAGATGTCGCAGGCTGACGAGCTCATCGAGACTATGGAAACGGGTGTGCCCTACGAGATACATGGTGCATGGCTTCAGCAGACGAATGTCATCGCATGCATAGCGGCTGATCCGGAACGCACGCAGAAGGCATTTGAGAAGCTTGATATTGTCGTATCCGTTGATCTTTTCATGACTCCGACTGCCATGGCGCTGGCAGACGTTTTCCTTCCCGCCAACACGTTCCCCGAGCATGACAGCATTCGTCTGGGTGACGGTATTCAGCGTGGCGAGGTAATTTGCCAAGCGTGCGAACCGGTTGGGGAGAGCAAGTCCGATATGGAGATCAACCTCCTGCTCGGAAAACGCCTGGCACCCGAGGCATGGCCCTGGAATACGCTCGAGGAAGTCTATGACGAGCTCCTGAAGCCGACGGGATTCACCTTTGCCGAGCTCAAGGAAGTTGCTCCCATTTTCTTGCCGCTGCAATACCATCGCCACGAGAAAGGTCTGTTGCGCGAGGATGGCGAGCCCGGTTTCCCGACGCCGACGGGCAAGCTCGAACTCTATTCGACCATTTATGAGGCAATGGGATACGATCCGCTCCCGTACTTCGAGGAACCGTCACCCGGTCCTGGTGCAACGCCCGAACTAATGGAGGAGTACCCGCTTGTCTTGACGACAGGTGCCCGCGTACCGAACTTCTTCCACTCCGAGCACCGCATGATCGAGAGGAACCGCTCCTATACGCCCGATCCTACAATTCAGGTTCATCCCGATCTTTGTGCGGAGTACGGCGTCGACGATGGTGATTGGGTTTGGGTGGAAAACCATCGTGGCCGTGCCAAGCGTCGTGTGAAGAAGACCCCTATCCTCGGCAAGCGAATCGTCGCCTGTGACCATGGCTGGTGGTTGCCGGAGGAAGATCCGGAAGAACTCTTTGGGCTGTATGACGTGGCGATTAACAAGCTGCTACCGTGGGGCGAGTTTGGCAAGACCGGATTCGGCGCAAATTACAAGACGAACATCTGCAAGATCTACAAAGTCAAGGATGGTGAGTAGCCATGGCAGACTACGGTATTCTGATCGACCCTAAATGGTGTACGGGGTGTCACTCTTGCGAAGTCGCATGCCAGATGGAGAACAATCTCCCCGTTGGACAGTTCGGAATCAAGGTTTTTGAGGTGGGACCGTGGGAAGTCGCACCGGAGAAGTGGCTGCTTTCGTATCAGCCGGTCTTTACCGAGCAATGCACGATGTGCCTGCGTCGTCGCAAACATGGAAAGGTGCCGTCATGTGTCCATCATTGCCAGGCAAAATGCATGGAGTTTGGTCCAATTGATGAGCTCCAGGAGAAACTGAAAGAAAGGCCGAGGCAGCTTTTGTACGCAATGGCCTAATACGCAGGCCCATCATCCGTTGCGTAATCACACGAAGAGGAAGGCCCCCGAATGGGGGCCTTCCGTCTCATTTTGCCTGACGTCTTTGATGCGATTATCGCCGGGCTTGCCCTAGGCCAGTTGCTCGCCGGCTGTGGGGCCCGCAGCCATCTGGTACACCACATCCACATGGATGAAGCAACCGCCCTTTGCCTTGATGGGCAGCCCCATGGAGGCGAACTTCGCGTCCACCATCTCCTTTTGGACGGCGAACTCGTCGCCCTCGTTGACATAGCGTGCCGTGCCATGGATCTGGAACGCATCATGGCCGGTCCAGAACGCGACGGCGACCTTCTGGTTCTCCTTCAGGTTGGCCAGCGTCTTCTTGAAGAACTGGTCGGAGATGTAGACCGTCTCCTCGTCGATGACGGTCTTCATGCCGATGGCGGCTCCGTTGGGCGTCCCGTCGGCAGATGCCGTGCACAGGACCATGTTCTCGGCGGTTTCGAATAGTTCCCTCACGTTTTGGGTCATGGCTGCCATGGTGGCTTCCTTTCTCGCAAGCTTCCGTTGCGAATAGTATACGCCCTCGGCTATCATGTCCCTCCTTGTTTCGTAGCGCGGCGGAGGGGATTCCCATGAACGAGGAAATCGATATCGAAAGCTGGGTTGACGAGCTTGTTCGCAAGGCAAATGATGCTTTCGGTTCCCGTCTGGCACTCGTCGGCATCCAGGGCAGTCGTGCCCGAGGGGAGGCCCGGCCTGATAGCGATATCGACGTCGTGCTGGTCGTGGAGGGGCTGGATGACGATGACCTCGCGGCCTATCGTTCCTTGCTGGCTACCATACCTCACGGCGATCTTGCCTGCGGGTTCACGAGCTTGCCGGAACTTCTCGCCGCATGGCCGCGCCACGACGTGTTCAACTTGGTCCAGGATACGCGCGTCGCGTTCGGCTCCTTCGACTTCATGGATACGGACTTCACCGTTGACGATGCGATGCTGTCTGCCAGGGTGGGAGCTTCGGAAATCTACCACGCGATGAGTCATGAGCTCGTCTTCGCCGAAGGCTCGTTCGACGCCAACGTCGCCGCTTGCGTGAAATCAGCCTTCTTCGTCATGCGCGCATTGCACTATGCCAAGACCGGCGAGTATCCGCCGAGCCGCGCTGCCATGAGAGAACTCGCGACGGAGCAAGAGGCGGTGTTCCTTGATGCCTACGACGACCCCGATGCCTTCGAGACCGAGGAACTTGCCCATGCGCTTCTCGCCTGGTCGAGCTCCATCGTAAGCTTATAGCGACTCTCTTCCCCTCACGAGAGGGGAATCATGTCGAGGCGTAGGGTCTGCTCGACGACCTTCATCAGGTCCTCGTCGCTGATGTCGGGCTTGACCTTCACGAGTCCCACCAGGCCGAAGATCGCGACGCAGAACATCTCGTAGACGAGCTCGATCTCTATCTGGTGGTATGCGGCGTATTCGGTGGCAATGTGATCGTAGAGAAATTCCGCCGTTTCCCGGGTCGCTCTCACGTCGAACGCGTCGCGCACGCCGAGCTCCTCGAGCACGCGGATCATCGGGCGTGGGGTGCCTTCGGCATCGTAGAGTGCATAGCGGAAGATGCGCACGCACTTCCTGAGTGATCCCCGGGTGTCCCCGAAGACGCGCTCCTCGTTCCATGCGATGACGCTTTCCACCAGGTCCTCGACATAATCGTCGATGACCGCCTCGATGACGCCGTTCTTGTTCCCGAAGTGATAGTAGACGAGCTCGCGGGTCACGTTGGCTTCCTGGGCGATGGCCGTGACCGTGGTTGCCCGCACGCCGTCGCGCTCGAGGAGCTTGCGGGCGGCCGCGGCGATGTTGCCGCGCGTTCCCGTGAGCCGTCGCGTCTCGGCCAGGCTTTTCCTATGACGTCGTGCGTGCGAGGCGGCCTCTAAGGGCGTGCGTTCTCCGTATTCGAGGATTGCCATCAGCCTCTCCTTTGACCAAGAACGATAGCCGAGCCATTGTCTTTCACAAACAGTACCGGTATGTGAAATCTTATTATACTCGCCCATGATACACTGCGGCTGATTTCCCGCATCTAGCTGGGAGAACACCGAGGTGAGGAGGCACGCCATGACGGTTCCTGTTTGGGTCACTCCAATTTCGATGGTGATATACACCATACTCCTGATGTTGTTCACGGAGTTCATGCGTCGCCACTACCGCACCTCCATGTGGTTTTGGGTGGTCTCGCTTGCCACCATCCCGTTCTGGATCATGAACATACCGGCCGATGACTGGTTCCGCTGGGCCAAGAACCTGTCGGTCATACTGCCACTCATCTATGCTGGAATCGGGCGTATCGCCGCCGTGCAGCAAAAGGACACCCCGTTTTGGCGTTTGATGCGCAAGCGCTGGGTGCGCTGGGTGCTCTACGGCATCGTGTTCTGCAACATCGCCGAGGCGACCTTGCGCGATGTCGAGATGGGCAACTACATGAACGCCCTGGCCGGGTTCATCCTGTGCGTCACGATGCCCTTTGGCGACAAGTACTGGAAGTACGATACCGCGCACTACGGCGAGATCATCGCCTACACGGTGCCCATGTGGAACTTCCTCTACACCACGTGGAACGCGTGCTTCGTCTATGCCGAGGGCCACGCGTTCTTCGCCAGCACGTGCTGCATCCTGGCGGCAGCCGAGCTCTATCCCATCATCAAGCGGCAGCCAGAGCTCTATATCACTGGCCGAATCTACACCCTGGGCATACACCTGCTGCTACGCAGCTGCTTCCCGTTGCTGTTCCCCACCATCATGAACAGCGCGGCCTGGTTCAACCCCGACGTGATGTACTGGTGGGGCATGATCAACGGCATCATTGGCATCCCGTTCGTCTTCTGGTACTGCTACCAGCTGAGCAGTGGAAAGGCCGATGTCACCTTCCGCCGGCGCAAGGCTCGGGAGGAATACCTCGTTGGCCGAGAGGAAGGGCTGATAGACGAGTACGGAGATCCGGTGAGCACCGAGGCCGCCATCGTCGTGGACGAGCAGGTGGGCGACAAGCCCGAAGTCTCCAAGTAGGCATCGAGGGAAGGGAAACCACCATGGGGATTCTGTATCAAGCCGCCGATCCCATCTACTGGGCTATCTGGCTGTTCGTCCTGTTCGCGCTCATGGCCTTCAACGAGCTGGGACGCGTGAAGCTGTGGGCCGGCCTGGCGCTTTTCGCCATCGTTCCCATTGCGCTGACCATCTTCGTCTGGCCCGAGACCGCCGCACCCGGAAACGAGTATGGAACCGGCACCTGGTTCAACTGGGTGAAGACCTATTCGGCCCTTGCGGGCTGCCTTGGCTTCATCGCCTTGCGCTTCGTCAAATGGAACGGCAAGGACGGCAAAGTCCACTATCTCTACGAGAAGAAGTGGGCGCTGTGCTTCCCGCCACTTGTCCTCGCCATCAACATTGCCGAGGCCGTCATCCGTGACTTCCAGGTGTTCGGCTTTGCCCTGTGGAGCGGTGGCGTCGTTGAGAACCTCTGGACCATATCGGGCCCGTGGAACATCATGAACGGCATTGCGGGCATCTTGAACATCGTCACGATTTGCGGCTGGTTCGGGATCTTCATCTCGAAGGACTCCTCCAAGGACATGATCTGGCCCGACATGATCTGGCCCTGGATCATCGCCTATGACCTGTGGAACTTCGCCTACACCTACAACTGCATTTCGGATCACTCGGCCTATTGCGGCCTGGCTCTCTTGCTGGCATGCACCATCCCCACCTTCTTCATCAAGCGGGGCGCGTGGTTGCAGCACCGGGCCCAGACGCTTGCGCTGTGGATCATGTTCGTCATGACGGTTCCGCAGTTTGCCGATGTGCTGGCGCCCATTCCCACCACGCACAATCCCACTGCGTTCTTCGTGGTGAGCCTCATCGCGCTGGCGGCAAACGTCGCCGTGGCTGTCTACCAGCTCTATCGCATTCGCAAGCTCAAGCTCAATCCGCTCAAGGACGAGATCTACAAGGGCACCAAGCCCTACGAGCGCGTCGTCGAGGAGAACCGCTAGACACACCGAATTATCGAAAGAAGCGGCCGGCATGTCAGATGTTGGCCGCTTCTTGTGTTTGCTTGGATGTTCTTTTGGATAAAGGCGGATGTCTGCAGGCTGCCGGAGTGAGGTACGCCACTTGTTTCGATTGGAGTTTCCCGTGTGGCAGTAGGCCAACCTACGGCTATAGTGTGTGCGTACCAAGACGAAGGCGGCCGCGTGAAAGAGCAAAAAGAGAGCATCTGGAGCTTTCCTTACATCGCGTTGATGGTGGTGAATCTCTTCCAATCCATGGCCGCGTTCATGGCCAACACCACGCTTCCGGTCTATGCCGACGCGCTGGGAGCATCTCCTTCCGTGGTGGGCATAGTGGTGAGCTCGTTTTCCGTGACGGCATTGCTCATCAGGCCCTTCGCGGGCCCCGCGTTCGACAGCTTCTCACGCAAGCGTCTGCTCATGGCATCGCAGTGCATCATATGCGCCTGTATGTTCCTCTACGGCGTGGTGGATTCCCTACAGGGGCTTGTCATCGTCAGGCTCGTGCACGGCATCGGGATTGGCTGCAGTGGTCCGCTCGCCATGTCGCTCGTATCGGAGTTCCTTCCGGAATCGAAGTTTGCGAGTGGGATAAGCATCTATGCTTTGGCGCAGTCGTTCGCGCAGGTAGTCGGTCCGGCAGCGGGGTTGTATCTGGTGGATGCCATCGGCTTTTCGCCATCCTACTTTCTTGCTGCGGGTTGCCTTCTGGTGGCTATCTGCGGTGTCGGGCTCATACGGGAGCCATATCGGGAGCGCTTGCGCTACGAGTTAAAACTCGATCGCATGTTCGCGCCGGAGGCGGTAGGAAAGGCAGCCGCTCTGATGCTGCTCGCGACCTCGTTTTCGTGCATGGGCGCCTACGTCGTGCTGTATGGCTATTCCGTGGGGGTTTCCCAGATGGGGATCTTCTTCATCGTGTATTCCTTCTGCCTGCTGGGAACACGCCCCCTGTTCGGAAGCATGGCTGATAGAGTTGGTGCGCCGCGCATGCTTGCTGTCGGCATCGCGTTCTTTGCGGCATCCTACGTTGCCCTCGCCGCTGCGGACAATCTAGCAACGTTCATCATCGCAGCGATTCTGGGCTCGGCCGGATTCGGATGCTGCGGTCCGCTGCTCCAATCTGCCGCGCTGGCCTCCGTTCCCCCGTCTCGACGCGGTGCCGCAAGCAACACCGCCTTCACGGGACTTGATCTGGGGATGCTCATCGGCCCCATTATCGGGGGAATGGTCATAGAGGCCGCAACGCCGGTTCTTGGAAGCCAACCCGAGGCGTATTCGCTCATGTGGCTGGCAATGCTCGTGCCCGCCATAGACGCCTCTCTCATCGTTCTTCGTTGGAATCTGCAGCGCCGCCGGGATTCGTAGGGGGCTACTTCGAATCACCGGCTGCTTCCGTCGCGCGCTTGTGGTTGCGCCAGGCAAGTGCCGCGAATACGATGGCTGCGAGAATCGCGATGCCGGCTAGCGTGCCCACGACGGCAATCGTCCTGTCGCCCGTATCGACGAGCGTCATGGTCTTCTCGACGCCGGTCGTGTAGGCGTTGATGGTTTCCTCGGCATCCTTCTTGTCTGTGGGGTTGTCGAGCATGTCATCCGTGATGTCGACGGTCTCGTCATCTCCGGCCTCTCCGTTGTCGGGGGCGTCGGTTCCGTCCCCGACAAAGTCCTCTACGATGACGTCGTCGGGTAGCGTCGTGATGAGGTCATCGTGATTGAATATCTGGTCGGGAACCTCCACGGCATCTGGCAGCGTGGTGATCTGGTCGTCGTAGTCGAAGATGCCATCGGGGATTTCGACGCCATCGGGTAACGTCGTCGAGGTGGGCGTGTAGAGCACGTTAATCACGTTGTTGTCAGGGTCGGTGCCCAGGTGGATTTCGGCCGGGTATGTATCAATGACAAAGGTTCCGTCAAGCTTGTACTCGTAGGCATCTCCAACGATAAGCTTGTCGAAACGCTGGTTGGTAAAGGTTTCCGATCCGAGCTTGATGAACTCGACATCCTGGGGTGCTAGCGCCTCGCCCCACGAATCGGCGGTCAGGTCGGCGCCGGTCATGAGATAGTAGTTGACCGTGTACTCGGAATTCCACAACCGCACGTAGTTGAGCGTGTAGACGTTCTGGCTCGGATCGCGCGACACGACCATCTTGTTGGGCCAACCGTCCCAGAAGAAGTAACCGGGAATGTTCACGACGTAGCTCCAGGCAGTCAGCTCCTGGCCTTCGTGAAAGCCCGAGAGGGTGCGCGTCCCCATGAGGCGAAGGCCATTCTCGTCTTTGGGCACGTCTGGGTCATCGAACATGACCATCTCGTAGTAGTTGAGCGTGATGGAGCAATCATCGGCAGGGGACAGCCCCGTGTCCCTGCCATCCGACAAGCTCTGTGCCTGCATAGTCGAAGCCGGAACCTCGATTTCGTTTCCCTGCGTGTCTATGACGGTTTTCGTGTTGCCATTGGCAAAAGCGCTGAAGGCGCAGTACGCGCTGAGGGCGATGCCGATGCAAAGCAGGATGATTGCCGCGCTCAGGGCGAGCCTGAAGGAGCGTATGGAAGCCGAGCCGGAAGCAAGCGTTTTCATGGCAAACGCCTCCTTAAACGCAATTGATATTCGTGTCAAGAATAATACAGCGTTTATCCGTTTTACGGCTCAAAATTATCGGTAAATTTCAAAAAAGACACAGAACAAGACAAAATTCGCCGGGGCAAGTTTGTCTCATTTTTCTGTTGACAGCTGTATATAGGTGTGTATATAGTGTGCATATAGGGTATATACACTAGTGAATCGACGGGGACGCCCGTGATTCACGCGACGAGGATGCGACGGCCTCCTCGTGAAAAGAGGAATGTTGGAAATAATCGTATCGAACTCGAGCGCGTCCCCCATCTATGAGCAGATCGCGCAGCAGATCAAGGATGCGATATTGGCGGGCGATCTTGCCGAAGGCGAGTTGCTCCCGAGCATACGCACCCTGGCAAACGACCTGCGCATCAGCGTCATAACCACAAAGCGAGCCTACGCCGAACTCGAGGCTGCCGGTTTCGTGAACACGGTTCAGGGCAAGGGCACCTTCGTCTCTGGCGGAAACATCGAGCTGCTGCGCGAGGAGCAACTGCGAAACGTCGAGCAACTGCTTTCGCAGGCAACGGAGCTGGCAAAGTCCGCTGGTTTAGACGCTCGCGAGCTGCATGAGACGCTCGATTTGCTGATGGAGGACTAGCGGCGAGCTACAAGGAGCATCATGGAAGACATGATTCGCATACAGGGGCTTGCCAAGCACTATGACGGCTTTACCCTCGAAAACATCGGATTCTCCGTTCCCGCAGGTTCCGTCGTGGGTCTCATCGGCTCGAATGGAGCTGGCAAGACCACCACGCTCAAGATCATCCTCGGCCTTACGGCGGCAGATGGAGGAGACGTACGGCTTTTGGGCTGCGACCCCCGTGACGGCAAGGGCATCGACAAGATCAAAGCGCGTGTCGGAATCGTTCTGGACACCTGTGCCTTTCCCGACGTGAGCAAGGTGGCGGATGTCGGCATTCTCGGACATGCTGCCTATGCGACCTGGGATGACGGGCGCTTCAAGTCGCTTTGCGACGAATTTGGCCTTGAGCTTCGCAAGACGGTGAAGGACCTTTCCCGCGGCATGGGCATGAAGCTCACCCTCGCCTTCGCGCTTTCCCACGATCCGGAACTGCTCGTCCTCGACGAGGCGACGGCGGGGCTTGACCCCATGGCCCGTGACGAGGTGCTCGATATATTGCGGCACTTCATGGAGGACGAGAACCACGCCATACTCATCTCCACGCACATCACGAGCGACCTTGAGAAGATCGCCGATGAGGTGATTTGCATCGAGGACGGCCATATGGTGTTCGACCTGCCGAAAGACACCATCTGCGATGAAGCGGGCATCGCGCATTGTCGTGCCGCGGACCTGGAGGGGCTCATGCAAGGCGGGTGTATTCCAGACAGCTCGCTCGCGTTGCGCCGCGGTATGGGGACGGACGTCCTCGTGCCCGACCGCTTCGCCTTCGCACGTGACTATCCCGGGATCCCGGTCGACCGCGCGACCATCGAGGATTACATGACGCTCGCGCTCAAGGGCGAGCCGCTAAAGGAGGTGCAGTGATGAAAGCCATGATCTTCTCCGACCTCATCACGTCAAAGAACTCGATTATCACGCTTCTGGGCGTGACGGTGCTCATCGCCATCTTCATAGCCATACCCACGGGCACGCTCTACGGCTCCATCGGCGCGTGCGCCGCCATGATTCCCTTCATGTACCTGTTCAGCATCTCGGCCTACGATGAGATGAACGGCTGGGAGCGGTTTCGGCTGACGCTGCCCATCAGCCGACGCCAGGTGGCGTACGGACGCTACGCGAGCATGCTCATCGTCTGCATTTGCTCGCTTGTGATCGCGATTGCGTTGGGTTTGCTCATCGGGCTGGTCGTCGATGCGCTGCCCGAGGGCATTGTTCCCGAGGGCCTGCGCTTGTCGAATGCCGGAGTCGGAGAGATTATCGGCGCGGCTCTGCTCACGCAGGTGGTCATCTTGCTCGTCGTGACGCTGACGTTGCCCTTTATCTTGCGTTACGGAATGACGAAGGCGACGCGCATCGCACCGATGGTCCTGATCTTCGCGATCTCGGGGCTGGTCGTCCTCCTCGGAAACACGTCGATTGTCGGCGAGCTGGAGGTCTTTCTGGGTGGCATGGGCCAGCTGCAGATGGTTCTTCTTGGCGTGGGTATCGTTGTGATCGTACTCGCACTCTACGTGGCAAGTGCTCTTGTCGCCGCGCGTTTCTACGAACATCGCGAGTTCTAGCTAATGGGACAAGGGGACAGGTCATTTGTCCCACTTCCCAAGGTGCGAATCCGGAAGCTGTACAATGGCAGAACGTAATTTCGACGGAAGGATTAGCATGGATCGCTTGAAGGATAAGGTAGCCATTGTCACTGGATCGACGAGCGGAATCGGCAAGGGCATCGCGAAGTTGTTTGCTGCCGAGGGCGCGAAAGTCGTCGTTTGCGGTCGTCGTGAAGAGCGAGGCGCTGCCATCGTGAAAGAGATCGAGGCTGCAGGCGGCACTGCCATGTTCCATTTCCTCGATGTGACGAAGCCCGAGACCGTCGATGCGCTTCTCGCCGATACGGAAGCCGCCTGGGGAAAGATCGACGCAATCGTCAACAATGCCGCTGGCATGGCGCTCAAGGATGGCCGCGTTGACGAGATATCCCTGGAGGATTGGGATGCCGTTTTCGCGAGCGACATCCGCAGCACCTTCTACTGCATCAGGACCGCCCTGCCGTACCTCAAGCGCAACGGCGGTGGCTCCATCGTCAACATCGGGTCCATGGCAGCCTGCGGTGGCGACCTGGGATCGACTGCCTATGCGTGCGCGAAGGCCGGTGTCGACATGCTCACGCAATACACCGCGCTCCAGTATGGCAAGGAGAACATCCGCTGCAACTGCGTGCGCCCGGGCCTCATCATCACGGAGGAGAACGCCGAGAGGGTGCCCGATGCGCTCAAGGATATCTTCCTGGACAACATCGAGGTCACGCGTTATGGGTCTCCCGAGGACATTGCGGCGATGTGCGTCTACCTTGCATCGGATGAGAGCGAGTACTTCACGGGGCAGGTCGTCACCGTTGACGGTGGTCTGAACTCGCATGTGCCCACGGTCGCGCAGTTCCGTGCCCTCGCCTCGCGCACTTGGTAAACATATTAAGAATCTGGGAACGTGACGATCCGGGAGGGATCCATGAAGCGCGATTACCCCAATCTCTGCAAACCCCTCAAGGTGGGCAACCTGACATTCCGCAACCGCATGGTGTCGGCCCCCATGGGTGCCACCGATATCACGGCCGAGGGCACGCCGGGTTTGCGCACCCAGGGCTTCTACGAGACCCGCGCCAAGGGTGGCGCGGCCGCGGTCACTGTGAGCGAGCTCGTGGTCCATCCCGAGACCGACGGCTCGCAGATGCTGCATCTCTCGCTTGCCACGCCCGGGCAGCTCGGCGCGTTTGCATACGTTGCCGACGCCATCAAGCGCCACGGCGCCATCGCTTCCATCGAGTTGTCGCATTCCGGCCAGTATGCGGGCACCTATATGGTGGACAAGAAGAAGAAAGCCGACCTGTGCCAGTGGGGGCCGAGCGATGGCGTGCGCCCCGACGGGCTTCCCGTGAGGGCGCTTTCCGTCGAGCAAATCGAGGACATCGCTGCCGCTTACGCCAACGCCGCCGTACTGGCGCGTCGCGCGGGCTTCCAGATGTGCATGGTCCACGCGGGGCACGGCTGGCTCATCAACCAGTTCCTCTCGCCGTACTTCAACAAGCGCACTGACGAGTACGGCGGTTCCCTCGAGAATCGCCTGCGCTTCGCTCGCCAGATACTCACCGCAATTCGTGAAGCAACGGGTCCCGGCTTTCCCATCGAGCTGCGCATGAGCGGCTCGGAGCTCTTTGACGGTGGCTATGATATCGAGGAGGGCTGTCGCATCGCCGAAGGCATCGAGGATCTAGTCGACCTCATTCACGTGTCGGCCGGCTCGTATCAGTTCGGGTTCTCGATTACCCATCCGTCGATGTTCCGCGAGCACGGTTGCAACGTGCCGCTGGCCGCGCAAATCAAGCAGCACGTGTCCGTACCGGTCGTTGCCATCGGCGGCCTGTCCGACCCCGCGCAGATGGAGCAGATCATCGCCAGCGGTCAGGCCGATGCCGTCGCCATGGCCCGCGCGCTGCTGGCCGACCCCGAGCTTCCCAACAAGGTCATGGCAAATAAGGGTGACGAGGTCGTGAAGTGCCTACGTTGCTTCGTCTGCATGGCCGAACGTCCTGTGACCCAGACACGTCGTTGTGCCGTGAATCCGCTCATCGGTCGCGAGTTCGAGGGGCTGACCGTGACGCCCGCGGCCCGGCCCAAGCGCGTGCTCGTGGCTGGCGGCGGCATCGCCGGCATGAAGGCGGCTCACACCGCGGCGCTACGCGGTCATGACGTGACGCTGTGCGAGGCAAGCGACGAGCTCGGCGGCATCCTGCGCACCGAGGCGGCGCTTCCCTTCAAGTACGACATGTACGAGCTCGGGCGTACCTACGCGCACCTGTGCCGCGAGGCCGGTGTCGACATCCGGCTCGAGACGCCCGTGACTTCCGCACTGTGCGACGAGCTCGAGCCGGACGCGCTCATCATTGCCGTGGGCTCCGAGCCCATCAAGCTGCCCTTTCCCGTGGCCGAGGACGCCCGCGTGATTTCCATCGACGAGCTCTACCTGGACGGTGCCGAGCCGGGTCCGGAAGTTGCCGTCATCGGCGGTGGCCTCACCGGCTGCGAATGTGCGCTACAGTTGGCTCGTACGGGCCACAAGGTCCATCTCATCGAGATGCGTTCCGAGCTGGCGCCCGACGCCAACATCCGCCATCGTCCCATCTTGCTGGCAGAGCTGGAGGGCGAGGATATCGATGTGCTGACGGGCGCGGCCGCGAAGTGTGTGGACGCCGATGGCGTGACGGTCACCATCGATGGCGAGGAGAGAGTGGTGTCGTGCGAGTCGGTCATCGCCGCTATCGGTCAGCGCTCGCGCAGCGCGGTCGTCGACGAGCTACGCGACGGCGCTCCCTTCGTGCGTATCATCGGCGATGCCCAGCGCCCGGCCAACATCACGCTCGCGATTTACGAGGCCTATCACGCCGGGCTGGACATATAGCAAAAGTGAGACAGTTTGGTCAGACCAAACTGTCTCATTTCGCCGGTCAGATGATGTTTGGAGCTTGGCGTTAATCGCTATTCGTATTGCTCCGCAGCGCGCTCAAGCTGCTCGATGATGCCGATGCCCTGCGGGCACATGTCCTCGCATGCGCCGCACTTGATGCATTCGCTCGCCCTTCCCTCAGCCGCCTGCCAGCTGTAGAGGTCCTTCACGAAGTCGTGGTCCTTCGTCATTTCCTCGAGGTTCAGCAGTTCCATAATTTGCGGAATCTTCACGTGAGACGGACAGCCTTCGACGCAATAGCCGCATGCGGTGCAGGGGACCGACGCCATAGCGCGCAAGTTGGCGATGGTGGCGTCGAGCGCTTCTTGCTCGGCAGCGGTAAATGGCTTGTTAGCTGCGTACGAGGCAAGGTTCTCGCGCGCCTGCTCGATGGTCGACATGCCCGAGAGCACGGCGATGACGTTGGGGAGGTTCCAGCAGAAGCGATATGCCCACTCGGCCTGCGTCGAACCCGGCTTTGCCTGCATGAGAGGCTTGGCAGCTTCTTCGGGCAACGTGCAGAGCCTACCGCCGCGCGCGGGCTCCATGATGATGACGGGCTTGCTGTACTTCTCGGCCACCTCCATGAGGCGACGGGCCTCGTTGTGCGGGTCATCCCAATCGAGGTAGTTAATTTGCAGCTGGACGAAGTCCATCTCCGGATGGGCGGCGAGCAACTGGTCTAGGCACTCCGCATCGTCGTGTATGGAAAAGCCGACGTAGCGAATCTTGCCAGCAGCTTTCTGCTCCTGCGCGAAATCCCACATGCCGTATTCGTCGAACTTTGCGGTGCGCTTGCCACCGACGTTGTGCAGTAGGTAGTAGTCGACGTAGTCGGTGCCAAGGCGCTTGAGCGAGACGTCCAGACACTCCTGCGCCGCCTCCTTGTTGGGCAGCGCCCAGGCAAGGCACTTCGTGGCGATGGTGAACGACTCGCGCGGATAGCGTGCCACCAGTGCCTTTCCCAGTGCCACCTCGGACTCGCCCTCGTGGTAGACGAACGCCGTGTCGAAGTAGGTGTTGCCCGCTTCCATGAACGTATCGACCATCTGCTCGAACTGCGGCATGTCGATGCTCTTGGGGTCGTTTTCGTCCATAAGCGGTAGGCGCATGCATCCGAAGCCCATCTTGGAGGCGGGGAAGATGGCGTTATCTGCAATGTGGTTAGCTGGCACGGTCTCTCTCCTTCGCATTTCGACTTGCTTGACATTATTGGAGTTTGGACAATATCCTAAACATTAAAGTTAACTCGAAGTCAAGCTTGGTGTCGTGGGAGGCGAAATGGTGTACTCCATAGCGGATGCGGCAAAGATGACCGGTGTTTCCGCATCGGCCTTGCGCTACTACGACAAAGAGGGTCTACTTCCCGATGTCGAGCGCTTGAGTGGCGGCTCACGGGTGTTCTCCGATACCGATTTGCAATGGATTCGGGTAATCGAGTGCCTGAAAAAGGCGGGGCTCACCATCAAGGACATCCGGCGCTACACGCAGCTCGTTCAGGCCGGCGACGATACACTTCCCGACAGGCGCGACCTGATTCATGAGCGACGTGCCGCGGTGGAGGCTGACATGGCCGCGCTTCAACGCACGCTCGACTTCATCACCTACAAGTGCTGGTTCTACGACGAGGCCGTGCGTCTGGGCAGCGAGGATGCCGTACACGAGCTGTCGGACGAGAGCATCCCTCCCGATATTCGCACCATGCGCGACCGGTCCTTCGAGTGAGGTCGCGGGGCAGGTCCGCTAGCTAGAAATGAGACAAATGACCTGTCCATTTGTCTCACACTAGCCGAAAAGCCTCATGCTGCGCTCACGTGTGACGACGCCTTGCGCGGCGCTCAGGTGTATGCGCACGGCCTCTTCGTCGCTGTGGCACGTCTCGAGAAGCGCGTCACGCGTGGGAAGGAGCAGCTCCTCCGCTCGGTCACGGCCTTTCGACGTCAGCTTCAGCAACTTGGTCCGGCGATTTTCCATGCTGCGCTCTTTGGTGATGAGCCCCTGGCATTCCAGGGTTTTCATGGGGGCCGTGATGTCACTGCTTTTCAGGAAGAGATAGTCGGCAACGCGTGATGCGGTCACGTTGGGGCCGAGCAGGTAGAGCGCGAGCAATACGCGAAGCTCGGATGTCTTGAGACCGAGTTCGCGCAGACGTTGCGCCGTGAGCGTGCGCGAGATCATGATAGCGTCGAAGAATGCCGTGTCCAGGCGGAACTTGCCGTTTTCGATGCGCTGCGCATCATGGATGGTTACCGCGTTCGTCGAGCTGGCAAAGGCGGCTTCGAGCTGCTTGGGCGTGAGGTTTTTCCAGTAGTTCTGCAAGAACTGCCCAACATGGTAGTCTGCCCGTTCGATGGACGATGCTCCCTTGGTGGTGAGGGCGAGCGACACCACGCGCATGTCATCGGGATCTTCCGTCCTTGTGACGAGCCCGTCGTCCACGAGGTGGGGGACTGCGGCCGAAACCGTGCTCACGCCGACGCGCAGGTTGGCGGCAAGGTCGGTACTGCGCATGGTCTGCCGCGGGGCCGATAGCAGGCGCAAGAGCATGCGGTACTGCAAGGTCGTAAGGGAGCAGTCGCGTTCCAGGATGTGACTGATGGATTTGTACAGCAAGTTCATGATGGTGAGGTAGTCCGACAGGCCCTCGACTGCGGCGACATGCTGTGGATGATTGATGTCTTCAAGCTTGTGGCGTTCCTGATCAAGTTCCGTTGTGATCATGAAAACCTCACAGATGCGACTTTACGGAAAGTTATTCAATCACAATATTATTGAATGCATATATTGTTAATGAAAAATGCTTTACACGAGTGTGGATGGGCGTAATCTGGTGGTGACTGGTTATCGCGGATGCATCGCATGTTGCAGCCAGCAGAGAGAGCGAGAGGAGTTTCGCATGTCGGAAGAATCGTTCGTCTACACTGCTTGTCCCGGTTGGGGTGACCATGACTACTGCGCGCTCAAGACCATCGTGAAAGATGGCAAAATCGAGCGCATGGAGCGCATCGTCTACTCTCAGCCGGAAGAACCCGATGGGCACATTTGCCAGAAGGGCTGTCTCGCGGGTCGCCAACCCTACGATCCCAAACGCCTCAAGAAGCCGCTCAAGCGCGTGGGCGAGCGCGGGAGCGGAAAGTTCGAGGAGATCAGCTGGGACCAGGCCCTCGACGAGATTGGCGAGAAGCTCTGCAAGATTCGCGACGAGTACGGCCCCGACAAGGTCGTTCTCTGGAACCTCGGCGCAGGCGTTCCTGCCCAGTACAGCTTCGAGAATCTGATGCCGTTCCGTTTCGCGAACACCTTTGGCGTCACCGTTCCGCTCGGCTCGATCGGTTTGGATAACGGGCCCTTCTACGCCGAGTTCTATAACGCGGGCAGCGAGTTTCCCCGCACCGTGATCGATCCACGCATCATGGTCGGTACGGATCTCATCTACGTATGGGGCTGCAATCCCATCGAGAACCAGATGCGCTGCGCTCAGAACCTCGTGCGCGCCCGCGAGGCCGGTGCGCGCATCGTCGACCTCGGCCTCATCTTCGACGGCACCGCCGGATTCGCCGACGAGTTCGTCGCCATGAAGCCGGCGTCCGATGGCTATCTGGCCATGGCCATGGTGAACTACATCCTGCAAAACGACCTGCAGGCAAGCGAGTATCTACTCGCACGCTCCATCGCCGCCTACCTCGTCGACGACGAGACGGGCCTGCTCGCCCGCGATCCCGACGATGGCTGCTATCTTGTCTGGGATGCGGCGAGCAATGCCACTGTCGGCGTCGCGCCCAAGCGTGGCGACTATCCCGAGGGGGCTGACGTCCAGCTCTTCGGCAGCTACGAGGTCGACGGCAAGAGCTACACCACGGCACTGCAGAAGCTCAAGGATGCCGCGGCGGAGTACACCTTCGAGCTTGCCGCCGAGAAGTGCGGTATCAGCGCCGAGGATGCCGAGCGTCTTGCACGTGACTGGGTCGAGGCAGAAAACGCCTTCATCCTGTCGGGCTATGGCCTGCGCTACCGCAACTCCAACGAGACCTATCGCCAGTTCCTGCTGCTCGGCGCCTTGACGGGACGCCTGGGCAAGCCGGGTAGCGGTGTCTTCGAGGCGCTGCAGCTCCAGAGCTGGCCGCTCGTCTTCAACGATATCCCCATCAGCTGTCCCGATGGCGTTGCCGGCGTGAAGTCGGTGCCCGTGCGTATGGCGCAGTGGTTCGCGGCGGCCGAGGCCGATGATAGCCCCTACAAGGCGCTCATCGTATGCAGCGGCAATCCCGTGCACCAGCAGCCCGACCGCCAGCGATGGCTCGACGTCGTGAAGGACATGGAGCTTGTCGTCGACTATGACGTATGGCTCACCGACACCGGCGAAATCGCCGACTACGTGCTGCCCGATCTCATGTCCTTCGAGCGCGAGGACCTCATCACAGGAGCATGCTACAACCACGTTATTCTGCAGGAACCGGCCATCGAGCCGCAGGTCGACGGCCATGAGCCCGTCTGGGTGTTCAGCGAGCTCGCCAAGCGCGTCGGCCTGGGCGATTACTTCACGATGGGCATTCCCGAATACATCGACATTCGTCTGCAGACGCAGTACCCGCTCATCGCCGGCATCCAGCCGCCCGTCACCTACGAGCGCCTCAAGGCCGAGAAGATGATTCGCGCTGCCGCTCCGCCCGAGCCCAAGTACACGCCGTACCTCAACCCCGCCGAGGTGCTCGATAACGAGACCGGACGCATGGAGATCATCTACTCCGAGAAGCTCGCCGAGCTCGGCATGGCAACGACCAAGGTGCTCGAGCCGAACAAGATCGGCAAGTCGAGCGAGTATCCATACCAGCTCTTCACTGGTCGTCAGCGCTTCTTCATGCAATCGAGCTTTACCGACGATCCCATCACCGTGAAGCTTTCCGGAGAGACGCCCGCCACGAGGCTCAATCCGGTGCAGGCCCAGCGCTTGGGACTGGCCGAAGGTGACATGGTCGAGGTCTTCAACGAGCGCGGGCATGTCATCACGCGCCTGGTGCTCGACGAGAGCGTACCGGATGGCACCGTGCACGTGTGGTTCGGCTGGCGTCGTCGTCAGTTCGAAGAGGGCACTTACGCCGAGATCACGCACCAGTGCGCTGGCCAGGATTCGCAGGGTCCGCTCGAGGACAAGTGGTTCGCGGATTGGCTTGCCGCGGGACACCATCCCAACCCCTACGTCGAGGCGATGAGTTCGCTCACGGGCTCGACCGACTGCTACTGGGACTCGTGGTGTGATATCCGCAAGTTCGAGGGCGAGATAACGCCCAATCCACAGGAATCCATCGTGAAGGAGGCTTAAGTCATGGCACACAAGATGTTGGTCGATATCGACCGTTGCATAGGCTGCTGGACCTGCGCGATGGGCTGCAAGGTCGGCAACCACCTGGAAGACGACGAGTACCGTGTCGAGGTCGAGACCCACGGATCGGGAGCCGGCATCGACCGTCCCGAGGGCGTCTATCCCGACCTGCATATGTGGTGGCAGCCGGTCTACCTGCCAAGCTGTACTTTCTGCGCCGAGCGCATGAAGGAGGGAGAGCCGCAGTTCTGTGTGATGGATTGCCCGACGCAGGCGCTGGCCTTCGGGGATGTCGACGACCCCGATTCCGCGTATTCCCAGGCCCGTGCGCGACTCGAGGCCCGCGGCGCGCGCTTCTGGGAGCTCGACGATGCCGGAGCAGCCACGCGCTCGTGCATCGAGTACGCGAGCACCCGCCAATAATGAGAGAAAACGTGCCGGAGCACTTTTGTCTCATCGAGCGGTCCTCGGAGAAATCCGGGGCCGCTTTCGTTTGTGACCAGGCACGACCTGTCAAGGGGAAATTGCCTGGCTACGTGACAGATGCCTAGAAACCAGACAAAACGTCCCCGGCACGTTTTGTCACGCTGACGTTTCGTTCGCGTTCTGCTGCTAAAATGGAATCATCGTTACCGACTATAAAAGGAGGTTCCCATGAGCTACGAAATCGTTGATGCTGCCTACGTGCTTGAGCACCTCGGCAAGATGCCCATCCTGGATGTACGCCCCAAGGACATGTACCTGGAGAGCCGCATTCCCGGTGCGCTTTCGGCCCCGCTTATGGAGGCCAAGGATGCTCCCGAGGATACGACCGAGTTCTTCCTGCGCGAGGTTCTTGATGCAGGAATCGACCCCACCAAGGACTTCATCGTCTACTGCTATAACGGCGGTCTTGCTCGTGAAGCCTGTGACCTGCTCGAGAATGCCGGCAACACCTGCCAGAAGTGCTACGAGGGTAGCTGGATCGATTGGATCTCCGATTCCTCGCGCCCGGTCGAGAAGTAAGGCGTTCCGTCGAGAAATGGGACAGGTTCTTGCAATAACCAGACAAAAGTGCCCCGGCGACAATTGTCTTATCAAGCGGTCCTCGGAGAAATCCGGGGCCGCTTTCTATTTGGCCATGAGCTCCTCGAGGGCGGTCATGCGTGCGCAGACGGTGAAGATGCGCGCCGCCTGCTCGAGCTCCTCGATGCTCGGGAAGCTCGGGGCGATGCGGATGTTTGAGTCATGTGGGTCATCCCCGTAGGGCCAGGTCGCCCCAGCGCCCGTCAGCGCGACGCCCGCCTCCTTGGCCTTGGCTACGGTTTCCTTGGCCGTGCCGTCAAGACCGGTGAAGCTGATGAAGTAGCCACCACGCGGATGCGTCCACGTGCCGATGCCCGTGCCGCCCAGGTCCTCGTCGAAAATCTCGAGCACGGTCTCGAAGCGCGGGCGCAGCAGCTTTGCGTGCTTGCCCATGTGTGCGGCGATGCCCTCGGCATCCTTCAGGAAGCGCACGTGGCGCAGCTGATTGAACTTGTCGAACCCGATGGTCTGCGCCCCCATGCTCGCGAGCATCTCATCCACGTTGGCGACGCTTGACACGAAGGCGGATATGCCAGCTCCGGGAAAGGTCACCTTGGAGGTCGAGCAGAACTCGAAGACTATGTCGGGATGACCCGCCCCGGCGCAAGCGTCGATGATGTTGAGGACGTGGTCCTGGAGCGTCGGGTCGTCGTAGAGATGATGCACGGCGTAGGCGTTGTCCCAGAAGATTCTGAAGTCGCTGGCGGCCGGCTCGAGTGCGGCCAGCTCACGCACGACCTCGTCGGAGTAGGTGTAGCCGCAGGGGTTCGAGTATTGGGGGACGCACCAGATGCCCTTGACCGACGGGTCTGCCACGAGACGTGCGACCTCAGTGATGTCCGGGCCGTCCTCGCCTAGCTCGATGGGAATCATCTCGATGCCGAAGTGCTCGCAAATCGCGAAGTGACGGTCATATCCCGGGCTCGGGCAGATGAACTTGACGTTATCGAGCTTGCCCCAGGGCGCCTGTCCACCCAGCCCCGTTATCCACGCTCGCGCGATGGTGTCGAACATGACGTTGAGGCTCGAGGCTCCGCATATCACGACCTGCTCCGGCGCGACGTCGAGCATGTCGGCGACGAGCGCGCGGGCCTCGGGCAGGCCGGCAAGTACGCCGTAGTTGCGGCAGTCCGTGCCGTCGTCTGCGAAGTAGTCGCTCTCGGAATTCACGCAGTCGAGCATTGGCATGCTCAGCTCGAGCTGGTCGGGGCTCGGCTTGCCACGGGCCATGTTGAGTTTGAGGTCAAGGGCGCGATAGTCGTCGTATTGCCGCTCGAGCGCCTTGTAGAGCTCACGCATCTCGTCTGCGTCCATGTCCTTATACTCAGTCATCCCCGCTTCTTTCCTCGTGATGAAAATGTTGGCGCCCATTATAGACGCAATGGCTATAATGAACGACGCATCTGTTCAAGGCGGGGCGGAATTCCCCATCGGCGGTGAGCGACCTTCGCGTCGTGTAGCCCGCTAACTCCCTTCGGGGAGCCGATCCAGTGCGAATCTGGAGCCGACGGTCATAGTCCGGATGAGAGAGCAGAAAGGAGCGGATTACTATGTCCGAAATCTCTCACGCAGGCGGGAGCGTCACCCCGCAGCAATCACGCAAGGCCGCATGGAGCACGCGAAAGCTCGTCCTGCTCGCGCTCTTCACGGCGCTTTCGCTCATCCTGTCCTTCATCGAGGCGCCCATCTTTCCCGCGGCGCCGTTTCTGAAGTACGACCCATCGGCTGTCATCGCGGGCTTTGCCGCATGTGGCCTCGGTGTTGGCGCTGGCTTGCTCGTGGGCATCGTCTCGGCCGCCATTCATGGTCTCATCATGGGCGATCCCTGGGGCTCGCTCATGACCATCATCGCCGTTGCGTGCTGGATCGTGCCAATGGCGCTCATCTATCGCACGAAGAGGACACGTACGACGCTTCTCATTGGCATCATCGTCGGATCAGTCCTCTCGCTGGCCGGTGCCATCGTGGGCAACCTGCTCATCACGCCCATCTACACGGGGACGGACGTGGCGACGGTCGCTGCCATGATCGTCCCCATCCTGTTGCCCTTCAACGCGCTCAAGATCGTCATTAACGACGTGCTCGCCTTCGTGCTCTACAAGCCGGTCGAGAACCTTATGTCCAAGGACTAGCGCATGGTTGACGGCCTCGACAATTCGGGCAGGATCTCGTTCGATCACGTCTCGTTTTCGTACAAGACAGATGCACCGAACGTCCTCGACGATATCTGCCTGGATATCGAGGCCGGTCAGTTCGTCGCCGTGCTCGGTGCCAACGGATCGGGCAAGTCGACGCTGGCCAAGCACATCAACGCGTTGCTCGCGCCCACGGCCGGGCGTGTCATGGTGGGCAGTCGCGACACGCATCGCGAGGAGGACGTCCTCGGCATCCGCGAGGCCGCGGGGATGGTGTTCCAAAACCCCGATAACCAGGCCGTGGCTTCCATCGTGCGCGACGATGTCGCCTTTGGGCCCGAGAACCTGGGGCTTGCGCCTGGCGAGATTCGCGTGCGTGTGGATGAAGCACTGGCGACCGTCGCCATGGAAGATCACGCCTTCGACGAGATCGAAAGCTTGTCGGGCGGCCAGAAACAGCGCATCGCCATAGCCGGCGTGCTCGCCATGCGTCCGCAGATTCTCATACTCGACGAGCCGGGAGCCATGCTCGATGCTCGTGGCAGGCGCGGCATCACGCGCGTCGCCCACGAGCTCAATGCCGTCGGCATGACCGTCGTGCTCATCACGCACTTCATGGAAGACGCGCTCGGTGCCGATCATGTCGTCGTGCTTGATGCGGGCCACATCGCACTCGAGGGCACACCCGACGAGGTCTTCACCGATGCCGAGGCTCTGCGCGCTTTGCGCCTCGAACTCCCCTTCTCGATTCGGCTTGCCGAGGATTTGCGCAGGCAGGGGTTCGAGGTGGGCATGGGGCTTTCCGAAGCCGTACTGGAGGAGGAGCTATGCCAATTGCTTTCGAACGGGTGAGCTTCTCCTACGACGATGAGCGCAATGCTCTCGAGGGCATCGACCTTGTCGTAGACGATGGCGAGTTTCTGGGCGTCATTGGCCACACCGGATCGGGCAAGTCGACGCTCGTCCAGCTCATGAACGCCTTGCTCGTTCCCACGGCAGGACGGGTGCTCGTCGATGGCATGGACACGCGCGAGCGCAAGCTGCGCCGCAAGGTGCGTACGACGGTCGGTCTTGCCTTCCAGTATCCGGAAACCCAGCTCTTTGCCAATACGGTTGCCGAGGACGTGGCCTTCGGTCCTCGCAATCTGGGCCTATCCGATGACGAGGTGGACCGACGCGTGCGAGAGGCGCTCGAGCGCGTGGGCATGGATTATGCGAGCGTCGCCCAACGCAGTCCCTTCGACCTTTCCGGTGGTCAGCAGCGCAGGGTCGCCCTCGCCGGCATTCTCGCGATGGAGCCACGGGTGCTCGTGCTCGACGAGCCGGCCGCCGGCATGGATCCGGCAACGGTGTTCGAGATTCGCGCTTACCTGCGCGAGCTCAACGACCAGGGCCTCACCATCGTGCTCGTGTCGCATTCGATGGACGACGTCGCCGAGCTCTGTTCGCGCATCATCGTGCTCGATCACGGCGTGCTGCACATGCGGGGAACGCCTGCTGAGTTGTTCACGGCACAAAACGCCGCCGAGCTTCGTCGTATCAACCTTGGCGTGCCCCGCGCGACCAAGTTTGCCCTAGAATTGGCGGAGCGCGGAATCGAGATGCCCGACCCGATTCTCAATGAACGACAGCTTGTCGAGGTGCTCGTCGCGCTGCGCGAGAAGGCGAAATGAGACAAGAGCCTGTCCATTTGTCTCATGTTGTGGGGAGGTGCATGTTCATGGCGGAAATCTCGGCTGAACTCGACCAGCTTTCGATTGCGCTCATCCAGACGGCAATCGACATGCTCGACGTGCATGATGATGTCCCCGTCATGCTCGCGGTGGATTGCGATGACGAACTACTGACGTTCGAGGATGACACGCCCGACGGTTGCTATCGTGCCGCACGCGAGCAGGTACGGTCCTATGGCAAGGACTGCGTGCGCTATGCTCTGCTCACCCAGGGTTTCGTGCAGGAAGACGAGACCGATTCCGGCCAGCCCGCCCTGCTCTTCGAGTTTGGCGAACGTGGCATGGACTGCGCCTGGAGCGGCTTCATGCTGTATCAGCGCGATGAGGATGGTCATATCGAGGTAAGCGATCCCATGCCGGCTGGCGAGGAAGAACTCCTCTTCGGGTAGGAAACGGAAGGACGGTCTCCTCGCTGCGAGATCTTTCGGATAGGACCAGACAAAAGTGCCCCGGCGACAACTGTCTGGTCTGACCATGCTGCTCTCATCTCTCCGTTCCCGCAATGAAATGCTGCGCGAGTGCATGAAGCATGGTATCCTGCAAGGCTGTACGAAATACAGCTAACAACGGGATAACGTCCATGCTTCAAGAAAACATCCGCAACATCGCCATCATCGCGCACGTCGATCACGGCAAGACCACACTTGTCGACCGTCTTTTGCAGACCGCTGGCATCTTCCGCGAAAACCAGCAGGTTGAGGAGCGCGTCCTAGATTCCAACGACCAGGAGCGCGAGCGCGGCATCACCATCCTCTCCAAGAACGTCTCCATCCGCTACAAGGACGTGAAGATCAACGTCATCGACACGCCGGGCCACGCCGACTTCGGTGGCGAGGTCGAGCGCGTGCTCAAGATGGCCGACGGCGTCTTGCTGCTGGTCGATGCCTTCGAGGGCCCCATGCCGCAGACGCGCTTCGTTCTCAAGCACGCCCTCAACCTCGACCTAGTCCCCATTGTCGTCATCAACAAGATCGACCGTCCCGGCGCGCGTCCCGACGAGGTGCTCGACGAAGTCTTCGAGCTCATGCTCGAGCTGGGCGCAAGTGACGAGCAGCTTGACTTCACCACCATCTACGCGAGCGCCATGAACGGCTACGCGCGGTTTGAGCCCGATGACGGCAACACGGACATGCTGCCGCTGCTCGATGCCATCCTCGAGCATATCCCGGCGCCCGATGTCGACCCAGATGGTCCCGTGGCCATGCAGATCTGCACGGTCGATCACTCCGAGTACGTGGGCCGCATCGGTACGGGACGCCTGTTCTCCGGCTCCATCGATGCCGGTCAGCAGGTGCTCGTCATCAAAAACAATGGCACCACCCGTTACGAGACCACCGTCAAGCACCTCTATACCTTCGAGGCCCTGGGCCGCGAGGAAGCGCAGAGCGCCGAGGCCGGCGACATCATCGCCATCGTCGGCGTGGACGATGCGGATGTTGGCGATGTGGTGACGGATATCGAGAGCCCCGTCGAGATGGAGCCCATCGAGGTCGAGGAACCGACGCTTTCGGTCATCTTCGAGGCGTCTTCGAGCCCGCTCGTGGGCAAGGAAGGCGACATCGTCGGCGGCCGTCAGCTCAAGGAGCGCCTGATGCGCGAAGGCGAGGCCAACATCTCGATGCGCATCGAGGAGCTCGAGGACAAAAGCGGCATTGAAGTCGCCGGGCGTGGCATTCTGCACCTCTCGGTTCTCATGGAGACGATGCGTCGCGAGGGCTACGAGTTCCAGGTCGGCCGCCCGCGCGTTCTCTACAAGACCATTGACGGCGTGAAGATGGAGCCCATCGAGGACGCTTCGGTCGAGACGCCGGAGGAATATTCCGGCAAGATCATCGAGCTCTTTGGCACGGCCGGCGGCGAGATGACCAACATGACCACACATCAGGATCAGACGGTGCTTTCCTTCAAGATCCCCACGCGTGGCATCATGGGCCTGCGTACCAAGATTCTCAATGCGAGCCACGGCGAG
>CAUHSG010000005.1 GCA_959608885.1 uncultured Coriobacteriia bacterium
CCGATCGCGCTTCCCGGGCGCTAGACCCTACCCACAGAAACCCCCGAAGCCTCATAAATAGACAGATCGTCAATGTTGCCTTGGTGACGCTTGACGAACTCGGCCGACTGCACGAACATCCCGCCACTTCCACAGCAAGGGTCGTATACGCGCCCGTGATAGGGCTCGATAATCTCGACGAGCGTCTTCACGATACACGCCGGCGTGTAGAATTCGCCAGCGTTCTTTCCCTCGGCTTCGGCAAACTTGCTCAGGCAGTACTCATAAGTTCGACCAAGAATATCCCTCGTATCGCCTTTCTCAGCCATTTGAACATTGGTGAAAAGGTCCACCACATCGCCAAGGCGGCGCTTATCCAGTTCTTGCCGGGCAAAGTTCTTGGGAAGGATATTCTTGAGCTTCGGATTTTCGGCTTCGATTTGACGCATGGCCTCGTCGATGACTTTGCCAATCTCCGGCTCATGCGCAGCTGCGGCTATTTCAGACCAGCGAGCGCTTGCGGGGACATAGAAAATGTTTCTATAGCTGTATTCATCTCTGTCTTCCTCAAAACCATCGCCCTCGTCGACAAGCTCCTGATAGCGTTCGTCAAACTTGTCGGAAATGTATTTCAGGAAGATTAGACCCAAGATAACGCTTTTGTACTCCGAAGCATCTAGGTTGCCGCGAAGCTTGTCGGCCGCCTTCCAAATTTGTTCCTCGAAACCTATCTCCGCGGTATTCTCGCTCTTCTTTGCCATGCTCATCCTTACTCGTGAATCTTGTTATCAGCCCAAAGCTCGCACTGGGCCATGACGGTCTCGAGGGCGCCTGCCGCTTCCTCAGGTGGGTACTTGTACTTTTTCAGCAGCCTCTTGATAGCACGCCTCATGCCCGCTCTCGCACTCTCCTTCTTCTGCCAGTCTATCGTCGCGCTTCTCTGCAACGTATCCGTTAACTCGCGGCTTATCGCGACGAGCTGATCGTTGTCGTAGAAATCCTTGACAGCCTGTGGTTTGGTGATGGCATCATAGAATGCCATCTCCTCATCGGTAAGTCCCAGCGCCTTGGCGTCGAATCGATCCTGCATCATCTCGCGTGCCATCTTCAGAAGCTCTTCTATGACTTCGGCATTGGTGAGCATCCCGTTTAGATAGGCGTTGAGTGTTTTTTGGAGCATGTCGCTGAATTTCTCCGACTTGACGACGCTCGTGCGTTGATACGTTTTCACTTGTTCCTTGATAAGACGCTTCAGGCTTTCGAGAGCGACGTTCTTCTGTTTCATGTTTGCGATTTCGCGTAGAAACGCCTCATCGAAAAGAGATATCTCAACTTTGTCTTTATCGAAAAGATTAATGACACCCTCGGCTTTAACCGTTTGGTTCATTATCTCAGTGACGCGCTTGTTGAACTCCGCGTAGCTCATGCCCTTGCCACCGCTGCCATTTCGGCCCTCGATACGCAGAATCTGTACGCGCAGAACAGAGAAGAAGGCAGCTTCATGCTGATCTTTCTCATCTACGAGGCTTTTGCAGAGGCTCAGGGCCTGATTCATAAGCTGGCACTGCCTGATGAAGTCTTCCTTATCGTACTCACGCTTTGCATTGAGTAGCCAGTCGGTACCATCGGCAATTGCCATCGCAAGATCTGATTTGCTTCCGCTGAAAATTTGTTTTTCGTACTTGAAGCCAAACAGAAGATCCCGGCAAACGCGAAGCTTCTCTTGGAACTTCGGAAGGGCTGTAAGGGCGATGTCCATATCACCGTAATTGGTCTGATCTCGATTCGTGTAGTCCTTCATCGCTCGTTTGAGTGCGTTGGCAATGCCAATGTAGTCGACGACAAGACCACCCTCCTTGCCCTTACACACACGATTAACGCGCGCAATAGCTTGCATGAGGTTATGTCCGGACATGGGTTTGAACACGTACATCGTGGAAAGGCTTGGCACGTCAAATCCGGTAAGCCACATATCGACGACGATGGCAATCTTCAGGGAATCATCGTCGGTCTTGAACTTTCGCTCCATTTCTTTCTTGTGAGTTGTCCCGCCACAGACTTCGAACCATTCCTCGGGGTCTTGGTTGGACATCGTCATCACGACACCGATCTTCTCTTCCCAATCGGGTCGTAAGGCGAGAATTTGATGATAGATCTTCATGGCAATGGGACGGCTATAGGCGACGATGAGTGCCTTACCAGCTAGAATGTCCTCGCGATTGTTCTCATAATGCTCAACGATGTCCTTACAAAGAGATTCGATGGTCTCCGGCGTGTCGAACAACGCATCCAATCCGACATGGTCGCGCTTTGCCTTCTCGACGCTCACCTCGTCTGCCTCGGCGGTGAACTCGTTATAAGCGTTGTCGAGCTGTTTGAGCGCATCCTCGTTGAGACTTAGAGCGACAACGCGGCTTTCATAAAACACTGGCTTGGTGGAATTGTCCTCGACGGACTGTGTCATGTCGTACACATCGATGTAGTCACCGAATATCTCACGAGTGTTCTTGTCTTCTGTCGAGATAGGCGTGCCTGTAAAACCAATATAGGAAGCGTTGGGAAGCGCCTTTCGCACGATTCTCGCCGCCCCCACGATGATGTTTCCTTCGGCGTCCATACGCTCTGTCAGCCCGTACTGCCCGCGATGAGCCTCGTCAATCATGACAACCACGTTTGACCTATCGCAAAGCGCCTCATCGCCATCGGTGAACTTCTGCATGGTAGTGAAGATAATGCCATTTGCTTCGCGACCCACGAGCAGTTCTTTCAGATTCGCACGACTCGCAGCCTGGACAGGTTGCTGGCGCAAGAATTGACTGCATCGGGAGAATTGACCATATAGTTGGTCGTCAAGGTCATTTCTGTCTGTGATGACGACAATTGTCGGGCTATCAAGTCGTTCCTGAAGCAAATGCGCAAGAAAGACCATGGAAAGCGATTTACCACTCCCCTGCGTATGCCAGAAAACGCCAATCTTGCCATCACCCTCGACGGCCTCTTCGGTTCTCAAAGCCGCCTTCTTCACGGCGAAATACTGATGATAGGCAGCGAGGATTTTGATTACCTGCCTCGAAGTATTGCTAAAGCAGATGAAGTTTTTGACAATATCCAAAAGGCGGTATTTCGACATCATGCCATCGAGCATAGTTTTCCATGTGGCCGATGCGGTTTCGGAATAATCTCCGTCAACAGATTTCCAAGCGACGAAGCGGTCTTCGTCGGCTGTAATCGTGCCCACTCTCGTTTCTGCCATATCGCTCATCACACAAAAGGCGTTGGGCACAAAAAGACCCGGGATGTGCTGCATGTAGTTGCGAAGCTGAAGATACGCCTCAGAGGCATCCGTCTCTTCGCGCGATGGGCTCTTGAGTTCGAATACAACAAGAGGTATCCCATTGACGAACGCAATGATATCCGGACGCTTCTCCGAATATTCGACGTATGTCCACTGATTTACTACATGAAAGTCGTTGTTCTCAGGATCGCTGTAATCAATGAGGTAGATGATATCGTCACGTTCCTCTTTGCCGTCAAAATAGCGAACCTCAACGCCATTCTGAAGGTAATCCATGAAGGTTTCATTTCTATGCTGAAGCGAATCGCCCTCAACATTCGAGATCTTCAATATGGCTTCTTGAATCGCGGCCTCTGGTACACCCTTGTTGATGCGAGAAAGTGTTCGTGGCAGGACATCCGGAAGAAAAACGTCATCGTATTTATCACTGGTTCTACGAACGTCTGGGCCATGAAGATATGTATAGCCAAGCTTATCCCGTAGATGTTCAACCACGACGTCCTCGAAGAACTCTTCGTTTATTCGCGTTTTGCTGAATGCGTAATCGATATTGCTGGCCTGCATGGCTCTCCCCACGTAGCAGCCTGTTCTGCACAGGAGCATGCTATTGCATGCTTCTGTTAATTCAAAAGGGTGTTGGCGCCTCGAAATTATACGCTGTAATTGACGACAAACCGACGTGAGCAGCTGACATCAAATATCAGCAGAAAGCGCAAGCGGGGTGTTTAAGAATACCCAAGGCACCCTCATGCCAGCTATATTGATAGAAAAGACCACCCATGCTATAAAGTAATCGGTGGCTGAATAGGCTACCTCCAAGCGCCGGGGGCTTATCCCCCGGCATTTTTATGAGGAATACGCTCTTTTTCAAGCAGACAACCATTATCACTCTGGAAAAGAAAGAATGAGCTCGTAGAGCTTGTTTTTGGGAAGGCCGAGTTCGCGGGCGAGTTGCTTGGTAAGAGCGGATTTTGGTGTGCCAGCGGCGAGCTCGGCGGCGATGCGTTCGCGCAAGGCAGGATCATCGAACGAGGCCGCCTGTTGCGCCCGGACATCTGGTGGTGCGATGACCAGGGCAATCTCGCCCTTGATGGCATCGCGGGCGGCGAGGTTTGCAGCAAGCTCATCTGCAGGCAGGCGCAGAACCTCCTCGTGAAGCTTGGTGAGCTCGCGGCATAACGCAACCGGGCGGGTGCCATATGCCTGCGCGATACTCTCGACGGACGCGGTAATGCGATGGGGCGACTCGTAGAAGACGAGCGCGGCATCCAGGTTTGCCAATGACTCGAGAAGTGCGGCGCGATCGGCCTCCTTACGTGGCAGAAAGCCTCCGAAGTAGAAGGCGTTATACTTGAATCCCGAGGTCACGAGGGCTGTCGTCACGGCAGACGGCCCCGGCAAGACATCCACCGGCACGCCCGCCTCACGTGCTGCATCGACGAGCACACAGCCCGGATCGCTGATGCCCGGCATGCCCGCATCCGAGCAAAACGCCACCGTCTCTCCATCGAGCATGCGGGCTACGAGGGCCGGTGACTTTGCGGCGATGACGTTCTCGTCACAGCGCTCGAGACGATTCTCGATACCGACGTGCGCCAGCAGTTTGCCGGTCACGCGCGTGTCCTCAGCGCAGACGACATCGGCCTGCTCGAGTGCCTCAAGCGCACGGGCGGTCATATCGCCCAGGTTGCCCAGCGGCGTGGGCACTATGATCAGCTTTCCGGTCATCGTCATTGTCTAACAAAGGAATGAGACAGTTACCCTGAGCAACTGTCTCATTCCTTATCGCAATCGCTTATGAGGCTTACGCCACCAAGAACTTGGCAAGGTCGATGCAACGTGCGGAGTAGCCCATCTCGTTGTCGTACCAGGAAATGCACTTCACGAAGTTGCCCTCGCCGCCAAGCACCTTGGTGAGCTTGGAGTCGAAGATCGAGGAATGCAGGTCGCCGATGATATCGCAGCTGACGATGGGATCGACGCAGTACTCCAGAATGCCCTTCATGGGGCCTTCTGCTGCGGCCTTCATGGCGGCGTTAATCTCATCGACGGTCACATCGCGCTCGAGCTCGGCCGTGAGATCGACCATCGAACCCGTCGGGGTGGGGACGCGCGTCGCGAAACCGTCGAGCTTGCCTTGCAGGCTGGGAAGCACCAGGCCGACGGCCTTGGCAGCACCCGTGGAGGTGGGAATCATGGAAAGCGCGGCGGCGCGCGAACGGCGGAAGTCCTTGTGATGCACGTCGAGGATCTTCTGGTCGTTGGTGTATGCGTGGATGGTGTTCATCAGGCCACGCTTGATGCCAAAGGAATCATTGAGAACCTTGGCAAACGGAGCAAGGCAGTTGGTGGTGCACGACGCATTGGAGACGATGTTCATCGTTGCCGGGTCGTAGACGTCCTGGTTGACACCCATGACGATGGTGGCGTCCACGTCCGTACCCGGAGCGGAGATGACGACCTTCTTCGCACCGTTATCGAGATGCACCTGACAAGCCTCACCGGTCTTGAGACGACCCGTCGACTCGATGACGACCTCTGCACCGACGGAAGCCCAATCAAGCTCCTTGGGCTCGCGCGTCTGGAACGCCTTAATCTCGTGACCCTCGACGACGAGCGCACCCTCCTTAGCGTAGCACTCCTCGAAAACACGGCCCTGGCTGGAATCGTACTTGGTCAGATACGCCGCGCACTCGAGATCGCTCGGGTTGTTGATGGCGACGACCTCGACGTCCGGATCGAGCTCTGCAAGACGGAAGACCAGTCGACCGATGCGGCCAAAGCCATTGATGCCGATTTTGAGAGACATTCCAGATTCACCTTCCCTGAAAGGTTACATAACGACATAAGTATAGCGGCGTGGCTCTAATCCCGCCGCTATCGTTCGGCAGGCGGGATAATGGATTGGCACCGGTTGATAGTGGGACAAATGACCTGTCCATTTGTCCCACGGCTAGAAGATGACAAGCTCGTCTCGGTTGATGAACTCACGAGCGCCGTGCTCGCCGAGGAGGCGAGCGAGCTCCGTGGTCGAGTATCCGGCCAGGCCACGTCCGATGATGCGTCCCTGCAGATCGACGACGTCGACCGGATCTCCCGCCTCGAACGCGCCCTCAATCGCAACGATGCCCACGGGAAGCAACGAGCCGCCGTGATTCAGAAGCGCGTTGCAGGCACCGTCATCACAGGTAACGCATCCCTTTACCTTGCCGCCAAGCGCAATCCACGACTTGCGCGCCGCAAGACCGTTCGAACTTTCGTCGAAGAAGGTCGTACCGACCTGACGCCCATGCACTGCATCGGTAATGACTCCGCGACGATGACCCTCGCAGATGACCATCGGAATGCCCGCCGCCATGAGCACGCGCGCGGCCGCAATTTTGGTGAGCATGCCACCCGAACCGCTGCGACTACCCACGCCCCCAGCGCCGTTTTCGATTTCCTCGCTCATCTTGCTCACGGTATTGAGCAGCTCGGCATCCTCGTTCTTGCGCGGATCAGCCGTGTACAGGCCATCAATATCGCTGAGCAGCACCACAAGGTCGGCGTTTACGCATGTCGCGACCATGGCTGCAAGCGTGTCGTTGTCGCCGAAGCGAATCTCATCGACGGCAACGGTGTCGTTCTCGTTGATGATGGGAACCACGCCCAGCTCGAGCAGGCGCTCGATCGTGTCACGCGCATGCAGGTACGACTCGCGCTGGCCGGTGGTCGCACGCGTCATGAGAATCTGCCCCACCGTCACGCCGAAGCAGGCGAAGGTGTCGGTGTACTGGCGGATGAGGCCAACCTGCCCAATCGAGGCCGCAGCCTGCAACGTGGGCATGTCATCGGGACGATCGCCGTGCATGCCGAGCACCTCGAGACCCAGCGCAATGGATCCCGAGGACACGATGATGGGCTGGATGTCCTCGTCGTGCATGAGGTTGGCGCACTCGGAAGCAAGATGCCCCATGAAAACGGCATCGACCTTGCCATCCTTCACGAGAGTGGACGAACCGATCTTGATCACCACGTGCTTCATCGTCTAACCCTCTCGATCAATGATATTGTCGAATTCCTCGTCGCCCCAACCCGCGGGCTCGAACTCGAAGGCGATGTCCATAATGCGCACCTCGTCACCAGCACGAGCACCTGCCGCAGTAAGCGCGCGTTCGACGCCGGCGCGTTCCATACGACGCTGCAGAAAGGCGACGGCCTCATCGTTGTCCCACTCGGTCTGGACGACCATGCGCTCGACGCCGCGTCCATGCACGCGCCAGGCATGCGGTTCCTCCTGCTCGACCTCGATGGCACGATCGCGCTCGAGGCGCTTGTGCTCCCAGATCTGGTCGTACTCGGGCATCGGGTCTTCGGCCGCCTGCTCGCGCAAGCGATGAACCTCGGTCGCGGTCGCCGCGATGAGCGAGTCGATACCCGTTTGCGTCACGGCGCTCACCGCGAAAAACGGAATGGGGTTGGCGATATCGATACCCTCGTCGAGCAGGCGCTCGGAGAGCTCCTCGCTCTCGGCCTTCACGTGCGCGCGCAGACGCTCGAGGTTTTCCTCGGTTCCGGGCACATCGACCTTGTTTCCCACAACGATGACGGGGCGATCGGCAAGTTCGGGCGCATAGAGCTCTAGCTCGCGCTTGATAATCTCGTAATCCTCGACGGGGTCACGACCCTCGAGGCCGCCCGTCAAATCGACCACATGCAAGATGAGGGCAGTGCGCTCGACATGACGTAGGAACTCGTGACCCAGGCCCTTGCCCTCGGCCGCGCCCTCGATGAGACCGGGCACGTCAGCAACCGTGAAGCTCAGGTCGCCGTATCGCACCATGCCGAGATTGGGCGTGAGCGTGGTGAACGGGTAATCGGCGATCTTGGGGCGCGCGGCCGACATGCAGGCGATGAGCGAGCTCTTGCCCACCGACGGCATACCCACGAGCGCGGCATCGGCCATGAGCTTCATCTCGAGCTCAATCCAGAACGGCTCGGTTGGCTCACCTAACTCGGAAAACGAGGGTGCACGTCTCGTCGGCGTGACGAAGTGCGTATTGCCCCGTCCGCCACGTCCGCCCTTGGCAACGATCACGCGTTCGCCGTTATGCGTGAGGTCGGCAATTTCCTCGCAGGGTTGCAGGTCCTCGTCGAGCAGGCGCACGACCGTGCCCACAGGCACCTTGAGGATAAGATCCTCGCCATTTGCGCCATGCATGCGCTTGCCTTGGCCATGCGTGCCCTTTTGCGCCTTGAAGTGGTGCTTGTAGCGATAGTCGATGAGCGTGGAGACCGTTGCGTCCGCGACGATGATGATGTCACCACCGCGTCCACCATCGCCGCCGTCAGGACCACCCTTGGGGACATGGGCCTCGCGACGAAACGACGTGCATCCGGCACCGCCGTTACCAGACTTGACCTGTATACGAACTTGATCGGTAAAGGTTCCCGCCATGCTAGATCCCCTTGAAGTCCATGAGCGGCTCGAGATAATCTGCCTCGACGCCCAGTCCGTCGGGCGCGATCTGGAAGAGCAAGCCAATCCAGCTCTCGAGCGTACGACCATAGATCACGGCGTCGAGTTCATCATCGATGACGGCATCGATGGCATCCTCGACGCTTTGCTCGGTGTAGGGCCAGATGCCGTCCTCACCCACCCCGAGCGCGCGCTCGATGATGTCGAGGTTAGTCTCGCCGTAGAAGATGCCCTTGATGAGCGCGGCATATCCGAGCGCGACGTCGAACGGCACCGAGTCGCCCTGACGAATCTCGACGTAGCGCTTGAGACGCACGTCGGGCCACACCATACTGAACAGATGCTCGATGTCTGCCTTGTCCATGGGCGCATCCGCATAGGCTTCGGCCGCGGTCATCGATCCGGTGGAATGCACGTCGGATCGCGTAATGAATATAGGTGGAACGGAGAGCAGCCAATCCGCATAGGCGGCAAAGCCAAATCCCTCGTCAAAAAGACCCGGAATGGCACCGCAACGCGCAGGGTCGACCTCGCGCCATACCTTCATGCGACGCAGGGGCGTGGAATTGGGCTCGCCCTCGAAAACAGGCACATTGTCGAGCAGATACGAGAAAACGGGACCGAGCAGGGTGGCGATGCGCAGCTTGCGCACGGCATCGGCCTCGTTGGCAAAGTCGATGGAAACCTGCATCGAAGTCGTCGCGCGCATCATGCGCTCGGCGTGCATGCCAGGGAGCTTCGAGAAGTATTCGTCCATGAAGTGATAGCGCGGCTTCGGGATAATGGACAGGTCGGCCGCACGGTTCTTGGGATCATAGCCTAGCGGCACGAGCGTGTAATCGAAGGGCCTGAGAATCTGCTTCATGCGCAGCGCGAAGTTATCGTACTCGTGCTCGATATCGGCCAGCGAGAGCATGGGCGAGATGGAAAGCTCGAGCTGCGCTGCGGGCTCGATGGTGACGTTGGAATCGAGGCGAAACAGCGAGAGGATGTCGCCTTCCTCGTTGCGCACGACCTCGGAATAATAGGGGCTCAGCTGCTCGAGAATGTCGCGCACGCCCAGACGACCGTGTTTTTCGATGTAGGGAACGCGGTCGCCGTCCTCGTCGAGCACGAACTGCTCGATCTCGACGCCGATATAGCCCATGTCACCACCCTTGCACCCCGATTCGAGGTACTCGATGATTAGTTCGCGATTGTCGAATTGGTCGCTCATGATAGCCTCATTCGCCGGTGGCTTTAAGTTAGCTCCACATGGTACCGCAATGAACCAGACAAAGCCCGCCGGAGCACTTTTGTCTGGTTATGTGACAAATGTCTCGAAACCAGACAAAAGTGCTCCGGCGGGCTTTGTCTGGTCACTCCCCAAGATAGCGGGCAACGAGCGGATTGCTTTTGATGACGGCACGCAGGTTGTCGATGTAGGACGCGAGCAAGCCATCAAGCACACGATCCTTATGGATGAGATATCCCACGGTCATAGTAATGTCGGTATCGAGCGGGATGGTGACGATACCGTCCTGCATCTCAGGCGTAAGTATGCCCGTCGATAGCGTGTAACCATCGAAGTCGGTGAGCAGGCTTGTGAGCGTTGCACGATCCGAAATGCGGATCTTGCGCCTGTGCGGCACTTCGGACAACGGCTCCTCGGAGAAGAAGAACGAGTTGGCCACGCCCTGCTCGAAAGAATAGCGCGGGTAGTCTTCGAGATCATCTAACTTGATGAGCGAGTGGTTCGCCAACGGATGATGCTCCCCCACGAACACGTTGACGGGTGCTTCGAAGAGCGGCGTGAACGTGAGCTGCGCGTCCTCGAACGCACTTCTGAGCACGCGTGCGTTGTGCCGGTCGACATAGAGAATGCCAATGTCGGAGCGATGGGTGCGCACGTCATCGATAATCTCGCCAGTCGCTGCCTCGCGCATGACGAAGTCGTACTCCTCGTCACCACAGCTATCAACGGTATCGATGAACGCGCGAACGCAAAACGCATAATGCTGCGTCGAGACCGAGAAGCGTGCTTCGTGACTCTTGCTCGCGTAATGCTCCTCGAGCATGTTCGCTTGCTCGACGATTTGCCGCGCGTATGCCAGCAGCTCGTTGCCTTCGTTCGTAAGCGCGACACCGCGGTTGGTGCGCGTGAAGATATCGATGCCGAACTCACGCTCGAGCTCCTTGACGGCTATCGAGAGATTCGATTGCGAAGCGTACATCCTCTTGGCCGCAGCGCTCATGGAGCCCGTCTCGGCTATCGCGATGAGATAGCGAAGCTGCTGAAGTGTCATGGCTTCCCTTCAATTGTATATATTGCCTAGCAATCTATTTTATCAATAGCAAGATATGCAAACTACGCATGGTCAAAGTTCTATGCAAACGGTCAAAAGAGTGATGAAATAGCGAACGTCTATCCGAAGCAAGACCGACAACACACGAAAGGAGCTCGGCATGGCAAAGAAGAACGTTCCATATGACCAGGAGTACTACGACAAAGAGATCGAGACCATGCCGCGCGAGCAGCTTGAGGAGTTGCAGCTTGGCTATCTCAAAGACGAACTGAAATTCGCCTACGACAACTGCCCATATTACAAGCGCGCCTGGGATGAGGCTGGTGTCTCGCCCGAAATCGAGACCCTCGCCGACCTGCAGAAATTCCCCTTCATCAACAAGCAGACCGAGCGTGACACCCAGGGCGTCGGTAGCTTCTTCGGTGAACTGTGCGGCGTACCCGAAGACGATGTCGTCTACATGGCGACTTCGTCGGGCTCGACCGGCGTCCCCACGATGAGCCCGTTTACGCAGGGTGACTTCGAGGACTTCATGAAGGCCGAAAGCCGCCTGTTCTGGCAGGCGGGCATGCGCCCCAACGATCGCTACCTACACGGCATGAACTTCGCGCTCTACGTCGGCGGCCCCTGCGTCATTGGCGCCCAGGAGCTCGGCGCGCTCGGCATCTGGGTTGGCGCTGTCCCGAGCGACCGCCTGCTGTGGGCCATGAAGCAGTACCAGCCCACGTTCTTCTGGTCGTCGCCCTCCTATGCCTGGCAGCTCGGCCAGAAGGCCATCGAGAAGGGCTATGATCCCAAGACGGACTTCGCCTCGCTCAAGCACATCATCATATCCGGCGAGCCCGGCGGCTCCATCGAGTCGACACGCAAGGCCATCGAGGAAATCTGGGACGCGAGCGTCTACGACTTCTTCGGCCTCTCCGACATCTACGGCGCCTGCGCTGCCATGTGCGACGCCAAGGATGGCCTGCACATCATCGAGGACCAGATTCTCGTCGAGGTCGTCGACCCCGTTACGGGCGAGGTTCTGCCCGATGGCGAGCGCGGCGAAATCGTCTACACCACGCTTAAGAAGCGTGCTCGCCCCATGATTCGTTTCCGCAGCGGCGACATCGGCCACGTCAACCGCGAGACCTGCGAGTGCGGCCGCACCATGACCCGCATCTACATTCAGGGCCGCAAGGACGAGATGTTCATCGTGAGCGCCGTCAACGTGTTCCCGAGCGATATCGAATACATCGTCCGCAACGACAAGGGGCTGTCGGGCGAGTACCTCATCCGCGTCTATGACGAGAACTACACGACGCGTTACGAGGTCTCCGTCGAGCGTGCGTTTGGCTCCGATGAGGCGTACGATGAAATCGCCAAGCGCGTCGAAAACGAGCTCAAGACCCATACGGGCGTACGTCCGGCAAAAGTTCTCGTGTTCGATACCGACAAGCTCGGCACCTCAAGCGAGCACAAGGCCAAGCGTTTTATCGACGAGCGTAACCAGAACGCGTAGGAAGGCAGGGAATCAACCATGACCAAGAAATTCGCGATTTCCGGACAGCACTACCTGTTCGATGTTCAATCCTTTGCAGCGCTCGTCCTCGCACTTGGAGGCGATGATTACGAATATGCGCTGCGCGACCGCACAACCAAACGCGTCATCGAAGATGTCGCAACCGCTGAGAGCGAAATCGGCGTGCTCGTCGAGACGACGCGCTCGAAAGACGGACTCAAAGAGGCCTTCGCGCAAGCTGGCGTTGAATTCGTCGAGCTTATCGAGTCGACGCCACGTGTCGCGCTTCCCAAGAGCCACCCGTTCGTAAACGCCGAGTCACTCACACTCGACCAGCTCGAGGACTTCCCGTACATCTACTTCGAGCAGGAGGAAGATGCTCCGATCTACTTCGCCGAAGAGGCCCTCGCGGACGAGAAGCGCCACAAGAGTATCGCCTGCACGGATCGCGCATCGCTCTCCGAGCTCATCGTCGCGCTCAATGGCTACACGGTGACAAGTGGCATTCTCGTCGGCATCTCCGATGGTTCGTCACTGGCCACAGTACGCCTTGACACAGATGTAACGCTGCATCTGGGTTACATCGTGAAGAAGGGTTCGGAGCTTTCCGACACGGCCAAGAAGTTCGTGGAGAAACTCGAGAGCAATCTCAAGAAGTATGCGAAGTTCTAGAAACGGCTTTCAGACTCGGCAGTCGCATCGGGGCGGTCCGTACGGACCGCCCCGTTTTTGATACGCGAGAGATTTCTCGGCCCCGCATCGCCGCACTCGAAACGGCACCAGCTCGTCCTGATGCCCATCATCTACTGACACCTACATGAAATGAGACAGTTTGGTCCGACCAATCTGTTTCATTTGCGGGCGTTGAGGGCGATTGCCTCGAAGCGGACCGTCTCAGTCGAGGGAACGGTTTCGACCACCGTACTCGAGGTAAAGCCGCGATCGGCTTCGACCGAATACGAGTCGATGACCTCCACGTCCTTGAACCCGACCGCCTTCATCAGCGCAAGCAGCTCGTCTTCGGGGCACGCCGCCTGGATGCTGTTTCCGATGCCGCGGGCCTTCTGGACCACAGCATCATCGCGCGTGACGTCGGAGACGATCGTCTCGCAGATGAGCAGACCGCCTGGCTTGAGCACGCGGTAGAACTCCTCGAGCGCCTTGCCCTGGTCGTAAAGCAGGGTCATGACGTTATTGATGTAGACGACGTCAACGGTTCCCTCTCCTATGCCGGCCTGCATGAGATCCTCGGGGTAGGCAACCTTGAAACTCATGTTGTTGGCCTTGAGGTTGTTCTTTCGCCAAGCTTTCTCCGAGTCGACGATGGCCTCCTCGATGTAGCTCGGAGACCAGTCGACGCCGATGACGTGACCCGCACCGCCCACTTTCGCGCTGAACTTGAAGCATCCCTTGCCACGCCTGCATGCAACGTCGAGCACCGTCTTACCCTTGAGCTGTGCAGCATCGGGCAAGGTCATCTTGCTCATGGACGCAAAGCCGTACTCGAATTGCTTGCCACCGTAGTACTCGGCGATCGTCTGCGCGTCTACGGCCTTCGTCTCGCCAGGCTGCATTGCCTCTTCGGCATTGATGTCGAGGGTGCGCACGCGCTCGGACAGGCTGCGCCTGTGTTCGTCGACCTGGAGCTCGTCGTTGTGCGCGTAATACTCCTCGTTGCCATAGTGGGCGATGAACTGGGTAGTCGTCTGGCGCGTCGTAATCTCGGCGATCGCGACGAGCATCTCGCGCCCATTACCCCAAGCCTCCTCGATGAACTTGATCGCGTTGGTCATCTGCGCATCTGCCGTCTTGACGAGCGGATCGATCGCGTTGACCTCATCGCGGTACGCATCACTGATGGTCTCGAAAGCCGCCTCGCCCACTACCGTGTTCTCGAGCCTGCATGTTTCCATGAGGCGCTTGAGCTTGGCGATGACGAGGCCCTCCTTGCGCTCGAAGCTGGGCTTGGCGGTACCAGAGGCGACCTTGCGCGCCAGGCTCCGCTCGCGTGCCGAAGTGACGACCCCGACGGTATCATCCACCGCCGCTCCCTCGAGCAACTTCGGCTTGGCATCGCGCAGGATGTCACGCAGCTCGATGACGACCTCCTCCTGCTCGAGAGCGTGCGCACATGAATTCGCCACTGCATCGAGCATGAGCCCCAGCAAGGCAACGCGCTCGTCGAACTCGGCGCCACGCGCGCGATTGACGATGTCGAGCCCAGCCTCGCCGGACAGGATATTCATGATCTGATAGTCAGAGCGGTACTTGTCGAAGAGGTTGTAGTACACCGAGAAGCTATCGGCGATGTCATCATCGCGCAGGAACTGTCCGATGAGGTCACGGTTGATTGGCTTTCCCATCTCCTCGTAGAGCGCGATGGCCTCGGCGAGGTCCTCCCAACCGCGCGCGGTGACGAAGCTCTTGCCCCCGCCGGGCTTGGACTGCACGAGGTAGAAGCAGTCGGGCTTGGCCTCCAGAAACGTGGTGACAGCCGGATGAATGCCCTTCTGGACGGCATAGCGCTTCCAAGCGGCATACTCGGGCTCGACCTCGATTTCGCGCAGACGATCGAGCGTGACGATGTCGAACTCGTGCACCGACTTGTTGTATTCCGGCGGATTGCCCGCGCACACGATGATCCAATCATGTGGAATGCGATGGCGACCAAAGGTCTTGAACTGCAGGAACTGGAGCATGGAGGGGTACAGCGTCTCGGAGACGCAATTGATCTCGTCGAGGAACAGGATGCCCGCGCGCAATCCCGTCTCGCTCATGTAGTCATAGATCGAGGAGACGATCTCGCTCATCGTGTATTCGGAGGAGTCGTACTCGAAGCCCTCGAAGTCGCTATGGACGATGCGCGGCAGGCCCAACGCGCTCTGGCGCGTGTGATGCGTCATGGAGTACGACACGATGCCGATCTGGAGCTCCTGCGCGATCTGCTCCATGATGGCGGTCTTGCCGATACCCGGTGCGCCGATGAGAAATACCGGACGCTGACGCGCGGGGTTGATCTTGTACATTCCTGCATCGTCCTTGAGCAGATACGCCTCAACGGTATCTTTGATCTGTTCCTTCGCGTCGGCAATGTTCATGGCCTGGATCCTTTCTGTCGGGACCGTCTCTTACGAATGGGCGCGCTCGGCGCTCTTGAACCGGTTGATGCCGTCCTCGTCTATCACGACGCGCATGGCCCACGGCGGAACGTTCGGAAGATGCGTCTCGCCGTTGTCGACGAAGACGAACGCCACGTCATATGGCGGCATCTTGTCGGGGTAGTAGCCGAGTCCGTCCGTGAAGTACAAGAGGCCCTGCAGGTTCTCGAGCTCGCCTCGGTCTTGCAGATCGGACACGTAGTCGAAAACGGGTCTGAAGTCCGTACCCCCAAAGCCACGCACGTAGAAGTTCGCGAGGTAGTCCTTGAGCTGATCGGGGTTAGTGATCTTGGTGTCGGACTGCACGCGCGCGTCGCACTGGATGATGTGGATGTTTACCTTGCTGCCAAACTCCTCGGATTGCATGAGGATGTCGAAGGTGTGCTCGATGAAGCGCTTGCAGAGGTTGCCGCTCACGGACTCGGAGGTGTCGATGGCGATGACGAAGTCACGCACGCTCTTCGTCTCCTTGTACTCGAGTGGCTCGACGAGCGGCATATTGCCGTAGAGCTCCAGCCCGTAGGTGTAGAAGATGTAGTCGAACTCGTCATCGTTGATGCGCATGTCCTCGGACACCGTCGCGAAACGACGCAGGAAATCGCTGTAGTCATAGGTCCTGCGGTTGGCAATGGCCAAGCTCGAGATCAGGTCGCGGGCCTCATCGCCCCACTCCTTGGAGAAGGTCTCGAGATTCATCTCGATCTGACGGCTGATCTCCTCCCACTCCTTCTCCTCGTGGGCGGTCTCGTCGTTGACCTGCTCGTCGACGTCATTCTCGCTGCTCGAACCCTCGAGCTCGTCGTTGGCGGTGTCCAGACCTGCTCCGTCGACGTTCGAGCTCGTGTCCTCACCCTCATCGTCCTCGGAGGCCTGCTCGTCATCGCCGTCGTCTGAGCCCTCCGTCTTCTGCTCGGCGGAATCGGACTGGCTCGTCTCGGCTTCGCTCGTCGATTGCAAATCTTGAGCGCTCGTATCCGCCACCTCATCGGCATTATCGTCTTCCTCGCCGATCTCCTCGATATCGCCAGGCTTCTCCTCGCCCTCCTGGTCATTGAAGGCGGGCCACGATTCATGGTTGTCGCGCTCAAATAGCGCCTGCATCTCGACGATGTTGCTCTTCGAGTAGTTGGAGTAGCTGGTTCCCTCGGGATTCTTCATGATGCGATCGAACAGGTGGTAGAGCTTGGCCGGCATGAGCGTGCCCACCGTCTGCCTCACCTGCGAGAGATATTGTTCGCGGTCCGCATCCTGCTCGCTCGTGAAACGCGTCGCGCACATCTCCATGGCGACGCTTTCGACGATGACGTCGCAGGCAAGCGACCACGCCTCCCGATTACGCAGATGGTCACGGTTGTACGGATGGCGAAAGATGCAGTGCAGGACCAGGTGCAGATAGTCGCGCACCGTCTCGTCGAAGGACTCCTCGAAGCGTGCCAAGACGCTATAGGGCTCGAAATAGATGTTCTTACCATCCGTCGAGAGCGGATAGCGAGCATGTGCGTGCACGGGAACGAGCTCCATGCGCCACAAGGCGAGATCGAGGAAGCGGAACTTGAGCATGAGCTGAACGCGACATTCCTCGATGATGTCGGTGGCGAGACGCGCGGCCCGATTGAAGCGCTCGGTCTTCTCGTCGGTGATTTGCGCCACGCCGCCCCCTTACAAATCGAAGTCCACAGCGCTGTGTTGGAACAGCCGCCGTTTTATCTCAAGAAGGTATCCCGTCATCGCCGCATCCTGGAGCTTGCCGATATGGTCGATGACACCGAGAAGATTATCCTTGTTCAGAATCTCCAATTCAAGAAGCTCGTCGATCGCCTCGCGATCGTCATGGCGCGCAATCGCCTCGCACACCTCCTCGAGGTTCTTGGTGAGCACCTGCATGAGCATGATCTTGTTGGTGCTGCTCATGAGAACAGGATCCGATAGACGCTCGATTGCGAGCTTGGCCTGCCCATATACGTCGAAATCATCGCGCGCGCCGCTCGTCTTCTTGTCGAATTCGTGCATGTTGACGATCGCGCTATCGTAATGCTTGAAGATGCGCGCCAGGTCGACCGAGCTGCTGAGATTAAACGCAAGCTGAATTTCGTGCGCGCTGCGCGGGGCATCCGGGAAATAGAAATCGAAGCTCTCGTGACCTTCATGAGGTTCGTCCAAATCGATGTGGAAATGTTCCACGAAGCAATCAAGACTCAGGCCGCGCATGCCGACGTGTCGAATGCGGTCACTAAGGAACAATTCGCGTAGGTGACGGGCACCACCAAAGGCGTAGGGGTCGATAGCGCTCACGTCATCGGGAATCCTCACACTCTCGACACCGTCGGCGTATACGACGACATGCGAGCCGCCCTCGTCATGGCGCTCGATAAGCAGACCGGGGACGGAGTAGAAGCGCGCGTTCTTCTCGTCCGCCCCAATGCTCGTAAGCGAGGGAGCGACATCACCGTTATGGGCACCATGCGTCACGAGCGCGGTATTGCCCAGGTACCTGAGGTTGCGGGGAATGAAGACGCGCGAGAGCGAGGTGTCAAGGAACGCCTCGTCACCCACCTCCTCGAGCGTCGACGGAAAGTCGGCGATGACGAGCTCGTGGCAATCGCGAAACGCCGCATCCCCGATGCGCAGCAACCCCTCGGGCAGCGTCACTTCCTCGATGTGCGCATGCTGCATGAAGGCATGCGGCTCGATTTCAACCGTTCCCGATTGCACCGCATATTTCGTCGCCTCGTCATCAAGCAAACGCACGAAGCGCTTGCCGTCATCACTGTTGCGATATAGACCGCCTTCGCGATCGATCTCGAGAATGCCGCCTGATACGATGGAGAAGCTCGCACCGTTCCCGCAAAAAGTGATTTTCGTGTCATCGGCAACGCTGATACCCAGCGACTCGAGCGTCGCGGGTACGCGCAGGGCCTCGATACCCGTACCAGTAAAGGCGTCGTCCCCAATGGAGACAAGTCCCTCGCCAAGGACGACTTGCGCTAGCCTGCGGCAACGAAAGAACGCACGCTCGCCAATGACACGCAAGTCACGTGGAGATACGAGGCTCTCGAGCCCCGAATAGGAAAACGCGTAGTCCTCGATCGTGGTAACGGTATCGGGCAAATCAACCCTGTAGAGCTCCGGGCGGTTTGCGAACGCCTTTTTCTCGATGACCTTGCAGCCATCAGGCACCGCATATCGTTCGCAAGCAAGCGCCAGGACGCGCAAATGCGCACCCTCGTGCGCGAAGATAGCCTGCCCGTCGGTCGTGATGTAGGGGTTTTCATCGTCGATGCTGATTTGTTCGAGCGCGCCTTGCGCAAAGAGCCCGGGTGCGAAGTCGTAGGTGCCAGAGCCGATGACGAGGACGCGCAGCTTGCCCTCATCGAAGATGCTCGAGGTGACACGCGTGAGCATGCCAGGCAAGACGAGCTCCGCGAGCTTGCGACAACCGCGAACCCACGACGAGTCGTAGGCATCGACATTACGAGGCAAAACCAAACGCTCGAGATTGCCACAAGAGCGAAATGCACAATTGCCGATTCTCTCGATCTGTGGTGAGCAGATGATTTCCCGTACCGAGTCCAGGTACGAGCACGCGTCGATGGCGAGCTCGGCAACCGGTTTGTCCTCGATAGTCGCGGGAACCTCGAGCGATTCCACATCCGTCTTGCAGCCGATGATGCGCACGTACTCGTCATGCACGGTCACGTATTCCCAAAACGTCCCGTCCTCCAGCATGAACGCACGCTCTTCCGAGCACGCAGCCTCGTCCTCGCGAATGAGGCGCGTTCGCTCGTCACGACTGCGCGCGATGGCCTCTTCCATGCGCTCGATTTCCTCGATGCTTCCCAGTCCGTCGCTCAGGGCCATGGTCGCCATCTCCTTGATTCGCGCGAAGTTCTCGTCATCACCCGCATCGAGGCCGCCATGCGTAACTGGCATTTCCCTACCCCAGCCCATATCTAGCGGAATTGAGCGATATCATCGCGCAGAAATGCCTGGTAATCGAAGCCGCCGAGCTTCTCAACACTCACGATACAACTCGTGAAGCGCGCGTCCTCGTCAGTTTCGGCGATGGGCACATTGCCATCGGGGCTAGCCGCGGCATCGCCGGGTTGGATGGGATGCGCGTCAAGCGTCTCGTAGGTGGGCATATCCATGCCAGCATTATGCAGCCAGCGTGCAAAGTCCTTGCGATTGGGTGCCGCCTGAACGGCGTTGCCGGCCACGCGGGCCTGGGCCATGACTTGCTTGTCGCGTGGCGTCGTGGCAAGCACCGTCTGACACACAAGTTTTCCAGCGGGCTTGAGCAGCCGCCCGATGAGCTTGATGACATATGCTGGATCATAGAAAAGATTGAGAGCGCTGTTGACATAGACATAGTCGAGCATACCCTCCTCGATGCCAATCTGGTCGATGAGCTCGGGATAGGCGACGACAAACTCCATGTTGCTCGTAACAAGCCCGTTTCTTTGCGCTGCACGTTCCTCGTCCGCACGAGCGGAATCGACGAAGTCGGCGCGCCAGTCGATGCCGAAAACGCGACCAGCAGGGCCAACGTGATCGGAGAGCTTGTAGACACCCTTGCCGCGGCGACACGCCAAATCGAGCACCGTCTGGTCATTCAGGCCGCCGGGAACGAACATTTCGCAGCGGCTATCGAGACCGCCTGTCTCGGGAAGCTGCGCATAGTGTGCTTCGAGATCGTCAAGTGAGAACGCCATGGTTGCCTCCTGGAACAAAAAGGCCCGCAACGCGGGCCCTGGATTTTGGTGGTGCCGACGAAGAGACTCGAACTCTTGACCCCCGCATTACGAGTGCGGTGCTCTACCAGCTGAGCTACATCGGCCTGGCGCGTATCGCGCAGTTGCACAGTCTATCAGACTCATGCGCGTTTGTGAAAACAAAATGAGGCGAGGGGTGCAAGGGGGAGACCGCGCTTCCTTTATGCTCTCGCACCCCCGAAACCAGACAAAACTGCCCCGGCGACTTTTGTCTCATTTTTCGAACTCGCGGATGAAAGCACGAAGGGCCTCGCCACGATGGGAAATGGCGTCTTTTTGTTCGGAGGGAACCTCGGCCGTGGTGAGCTTGCCGTCAAAGGCGTCGGCATAGAAAAGCGGGTCATAGCCAAAGCCATTGTCACCACGCGCCTCGTAACCGATCTTGCCCTCGCAGCTGCCATGGGCGACGATTTCCGAACCGTCCGTATCGACGAACACGAGCGTGCAGACGAAGCGCGCCGTGCGCTCGTCATCGGGCACGTCGGCCATGAGGTCGAGCAGCTTGGCATTGTTGTCGGCGTCTGTGGCACCCTCACCCGCGAAGCGGCTCGAGTACACGCCGGGGGCTCCATCGAGCGCATCGACGGCCAGCCCGCTATCATCGGCGAGGGCAGGCAATCCCGTGTTGTCGCGCGCGACCAGCGCCTTGATACGGGCGTTTCCCTCGAAGTCGTCGGCGTCCTCGACGGGCTCCGGATACGTGCCACACTCCTTGAGGCTCACAAACTCCCAACCGGTGACCGGTGTGAGCATGCGGGAAATCTCCTCGAGTTTATGGGCGTTGTTCGTCGCGATGACAACTTTCTTCGTAGGCATGATTACTCCCCAATTGCTCGACGCTGTTCGGCAAGCAACTCCTCAATACCCACCGTTGCCACATCGAGCATCTTGTCGAGCTTCGCACGGTCAAACGAGCAGCGCTCACCAGTGCCCTGGACCTCGATAATCTCGCCACGACCGTTCATGACGAGGTTGAGGTCGACCTCGGCACGGGAATCCTCCTGGTAGTCCAGGTCGAGCAGGATGCGTCCGTCCACTTGGCCGACGCTGATGGCCGCGACCTGATCGATGATGGGGCTCGTCTTGATCTTTCCGGCGCTCTGCCACATCTCGAGCGCATCGTGCAGCGCGACCCACGCACCGGTAATGGCCGCCGTACGTGTGCCGCCATCGGCCTGCAGCACATCACAGTCGACGGTGAAGGTGACCTCGCCGCCCAAGCCAGTCATGTCGACCGCGGAGCGCAAACTGCGCCCGATGAGACGCTCGATCTCCATGCTGCGCCCCTTTCGCGTGAGATGCTCACGCGAGCTGCGCTTAGCGGTGGAGGCAGGAAGCATTGCGTATTCGGCGGTGATCCATCCGGCGCCCGCGCCCTTGCGCCACGCCTTCACGCGTTCCTCGATGCTGACCGCGCACAGGACCTTGGTGGCGCCCGTCTCGATCAGACATGAACCGGGAACGTTGTCGAGAAAGTGCCGCGTGATCTTGGTAGGGCGCTTCTCCTCGGGACCGCGCCCGTAGGAACGTCCCAAACCGATATTGACCGTCATGATTTCTCCTGTCTAGAGCTCGTTGATATCTACGTAGGTAAGGTCCTCGATGGGCTGCCCGAAGATATGCCCGCCAATGGTGCGGAAATCGTCCAGATCCTCACCCGTCGTGTAGAAGCTGCTGTGTTGCGGTACCGAGCCATCGGCAAGATGACCACGATAGGAGAGCGTCTCGACAACCTCCTTGGCAGTTTCCTCGGATGACGAGATGATGGAGACGTTCTCGCCCACGGCCTGCTGGATGAGCGGAGCCAGCACCGGATAGTGCGTGCAGCCCAGAACAAGCGTGTCGACGCCAGCTTTCTTGATGGGATCGAGATAGTCGCGAGCAATCGTCTGGAACGCCGGACGCAGGTACACGTCGCTTGCCTCGGCAGTGAGGCGCTCGATGGGACTGTTTGAGCGGCGGATGCCATCCTCGACGATCTCGACAAAGCGCGGCGTCGCCGTGGAAAACGCGGTCACACCCGCATCGAGATTGCGGATCGTATCCGGATAGATGCCCGAGTCAACCGTGGCCTGCGTGGCGATGACGCCGACGCGGCGATTGCGCGTCATGCGCACAGCCCCGCGGGCTCCCGGCTCGACCACGCCGATGACCGGCACATCGAACTCCATCTGGGCAAGGGCGAGTCCCGCCGCCGTCGCCGTATTGCACGCGATGATGATGAGCTTCACATCATGCTGGGAAAGCCACGTGCAGATCTGACGCACGAACCCACGCACCTCGCGCAGGTCACGGGGGCCATAGGGGCAGCGAGCGGTATCGCCGAAGAAGACAAGCGACTCTTGGGGCAGGCGCTCATGGATGGCACGCGCCACCGTGAGGCCGCCGAAACCGGAATCGAATATGCCAATCGGGGCGTTGTTCATAACCCCGCTATCTTAGCGCATCGGCAAGCTCATCGATGAGCTCATCGAAGTAGGCAAGCGCCACTGCCGTCGGCTCGGGCGTGGTCATGTCGACGCCCGCGTCCTTAAGAAGCTCGATGGGCGGCTTGCTCGACCCGCCGGACAAGAAGCTGAGATAGTCGGCCACGGCGGGAGCGCCCTCGTTCAAGATGCGATTCGAGAGAGCGATGGCCGCGGAAAAGCCCGTCGCATACTGATAGACGTAGTACTGGTAGTAGAAATGCGGAATGCGCGCCCACTCGACGGCAATCTGATCGTCCACGATGATGTCCGGGCCATAGTAGTCGGTGTTGAGCCCACGATAGATTTCGCCCAACGCCTCGGCGGTGATGCCCTCGCCCCGGGCGGCAATCTCGTTGAAAGCAAGCTCGAACTCGGCGAACATGGTCTGGCGATACAACGTGCCCTTGAACTGCTCGAGGAAGTGATTGAGGATGTAGGCGCGCTCACGTGGGTCGGTTCTGGTCTTGAGCAGATGCTGCGTAAGCAGGGCCTCGTTGACGGTCGAAGCCACCTCGGCGACGAAGATCACGTAATCGGAATACACGGCGGGCTGACCTTTGCAGCTCATGTACGTATGAATCGAGTGGCCCATCTCGTGTATGAGCGTGAAGACGTCGTCAAGCTCGCCCTGGAAGTTCATGAGAATGACCGGGTGCATGCCGTATCCACCTGCCGAATAGGCGCCGCTCCGTTTGCCGGGCGTCTCGTAGACGTCAATCCAGCGTTGCGACAAGCCCTCGCGCACGACGGCCAGATAGTCCTCCCCAAGCGGGGCAAGCGCCTCGAGAATGAGACCGCATGCCTCCTCGTACGTGAAGTGCATGTCAACATCCTCGACGATGGGAACGTGCAGATCGTAGAAATGCAACTCGTCGACGCCGAGCACCTTCTTGCGCAGGTCAACGTACTTGTGCATGGGCGCAAAATGCTCGTGCACGCAGGAGATGAGGTTGGTGTAGACCTCCGTGGGAACCTCGTTTTGGTCGAGACAATACTCCAGCGAGCTCTCGTACTTGCGCGCATCGGTATAGAACTTGAGCTGTTTTGCCTGCGCCCCCAACGTCGCAGCCGCCGTGTTGCGGAACTGCTCGTAAGCCGCGTACATGGAGGTATAGGCCGATTTACGCAGCTCGCGGTCATCCGACATCATGAGCGGAACGTAGCTGCCATGCGTGACGGGATGCGTTTCGCCCTCGGAATCAATCGCGTCATCGAACTTAAGGTCGGCATCGTTGAAGAGCGAGAAGATGTGCTCGGGCTGCATGGCCATGTCCTGGGCGCGAGCGAGTAGCTGCTCCTCGGCATCACCCAGAATGTGGCCACGCTGACGGAACACGACGGAGAGCGCGCGACGATACAGTTCGAGATCCGGGCAAACGGTATAGAAACGCTCCATCTGCTCGTCGTCGAGCTTGAGGAGCTCCGGTGCAAACCAGCTCGTGGCGCTCGAGACCTCGGTGTAGACGGAGATGACCTGCGCGGAATAATCCTGATACGTTGCGTTGCGCGTATCCTCATCAAACTTGCGCTGCGCGTAGTTCACGAGTTTGCCAAGCTCGATGCCGACCTCGTCGCTCGTACGCAGGTAGGCAAGCAAGTCTTCGGCCGAGGTGGATATCTTGCCCCGGTATGCCACCAGGATCTCCGGATACTCGCGCGCCTTATCGAGTGCGACGAGAAACGCCTCGTCATCGACGTAGATGCTGGAGAGGTCCCAACGATAACGCTCGTCAATCTCATCTCGTGATTCGTATGCCATGGTCCACCGCTTTCTGAAAGTTCTGGTTTTCGAGACATTGTAGATATAAAAAGACGAACTATCCCCATACGAAGATAGTTCGTCATCTTCTTGTATTGGTGGAGGTGCGGAGAATCGAACTCCGGTCCACGATAATCCTGCGAAAGGTGTCTCCAAGCTCAGTCGATGTTCAGTAGGAAACCGCCAGGCACATCGACAAGCGAAAACGGCTTCCTGTCGGTTCGATCTTAGCCCGGGGCATACCGTCTACGTCCCCGGGAGCAACCTCCTTTAAATGATCCCGTGCAGATGCCAGAGGTTTAGCAGCTGGTTGGGAGGGCTGAACCTAAATTAGGCAGCCAGGGCGACAGGCTGAGCCTGCGCACCCTTGAAAGAAACAACTTTGCCAGTTAATTGGCTTTACCCCTGTTTAACGTGGCGAGGAGACCACGGCCTGCTGCCCTTCGCTCAAACTATCCTGTCGAAACCAGTCACCCCCAGTTTCAAACCCTTTTCAAAGTACGCCAAAGTACGCGCCCGCCGAGCGGGTTTTCCAGTATACGCCCCGCTTGCCGGGACCTCAAGCAACAAGAACAAGACAAAGTCGCCCCGGCGATTTTTGTCTTGCTTGCTTAGTGGTTGCGGGCCTTCATGGAGCGAGCAATCTCGCGCTTGGCGTCGCGCTCCTTGATGGAAGCACGCTTATCGTAGAGCTTCTTGCCCTTGCAGACGCCAACCTCGACCTTCACGCGGCCTTCCTCGGTGAAGTACATGGAAAGCGGAATGAGGGAATAGCCCTGCTGGGAAGCCTCCTGCTCGAGCTTGAGGATCTCCTTCTTGTGGAGTAGGAGCTTTCGGCGCCGTTCGGGCTCGACGTTGAAGATGGAGCCGTTGCTGTAGGGGGCTATGTGCACGCCGTTGAGCCAGGCCTCGCCCTTACGAATGGTTATGAAGCAGTCACGCAACTGGGCCGAGTTCTCGCGCAGCGAGCGCACTTCGGTGCCCGTGAGCACAATGCCGGCCTCGACACGGTCTTCCACGAAGTAATCGTGCAGCGCCTTGCGGTTCTTGGCAATGTATGTACGTTCTTTCTTCACGTGCTTTCCGCCCGTCGTCTTTATCCATGTCTCGCGTAAGCCATTCTAGAATACTCTCCCCCGTTTACGGCTCAAAACAGCCCGACAATTGTTTCCGAATCGTTTTGTCCGGACATGAAAATGATGTTTCTTTATAGTAGGTTTGGTGTGTCATAGCTTCGTCGCGAATTCGTGTGAGGGGCACGCGCGACGAGTTTGATTGGAAGATGGAGGTATCTATGCAAGATTCGTTTATCGAGTCGCTCGAGTCGCGTGGTCTGACACGTCGCGCCTTCCTCGGCTTCTGTGGCACGATTGCAGCTGCAATCGGCATTGAAGGCGTAACGGCTGCTGACGTCGCCGAGGCCATCGAGAGCAACTCCCTCATCGGCACGGATGGAGGTTTGGGCGAAGGCGGTCTCGCACCGGTCATCTGGATGGAGCTTGGCTCCTGCACCGGTTGCACCGAGTCGTTCGCACAGGCCGACAATCCTGATCCGGCGACGTTGATCCTCGAGTATCTCGCACTCAACTACGCCGAGACCCTTTCCGCTGCCGCCGGTTACTCCCTCGAGGAAGCTCGCGAGGAGACCATCGAAGCAGCCAAGGGCAAGTACGTCGTCGTCATCGAGGGCGCGGTCATGACCCGCTACGATGGCGAGATCCTGCGTATCGCCGGTGCCCCCACCTGCGCTCCGCACGAGAGCCATCTACTCCACACCTGCAAGAACGCGGCTGTGGTCATCGCCGCAGGCTCTTGCGCCGTTGATGGTGGCTTCTGCGCCGCATACCCCAATCCGGGCGGTGCCGAGGGCATCCAGAAGTACCTTGCGGACAACGGTGTGTCGACTCCGGTCGTCAACCTTCCCTCTTGTCCCGTCAATCCGGCCAACCTGGTTGCGGTCATCGTTCAGTACCTGCTCCTGGGTGGCGAGTCCGTCGTCGCCGGTCTCAACGAGTTCAACATGCCCAGCGCCATGTATGGCGAGACCATCCATGACAACTGCGAGCGTCGCGGCCACTTCGAGAATGGCGAGTTCGTCTACGAATTCGGCAGCGAGGAAGAGGCCAAGGGCTACTGCCTGTACGCTCTGGGCTGCAAGGGTCCGCAGACCAAGGCCAATTGCCCGCAGGTTCGCTGGAACCGCCGCGTGAGCTGGTGCGTCGCCTCCGGTGCTCCCTGCATCGGCTGCTGCAACGGCGATCCGCGCACGACGGTTCGCAACTGGATTGACGTCGACTCCCCGTTCCTGGGCCGTCTCAAGACCCTCAGGCTCGGTAGCATCGCATTCCAGCCGACCCCGATCGCGCTTGGCGTCACCGGTCTTCTGACCGCCGCCCTCGTTGTCCATGGCATCGGCATGAAGGCCACGGGCCGTACCAAGGGTGGCGCTCCGTTCGAGAAGGAACGCGAGTGGGACATCAAGCACGGCAAGAAGGAGCCCTCCACCGTACCTGTTGTCGAAGAGCAGGTCATCGTTGATGTCGAGGAGGGTGAATAAACATGGCAAAGCATTCTATTATTGATCCGGTCGACCGTATCGAGGGCCATCTGCGCGTCGAGATGGAAGTCGAGAACGGCGTCGTGACCGATGCATGGGTTTCCGGTGGTCTGTTCCGTGGCCTCGAGCTCATCGTCGAGGGTCGCGACCCCTACGACGCGGCCATGCTCGCCCAGCGCGTCTGCGGCGTCTGCCCCGTCTCGCACTGCCACACCTCCGTCTACGCGGCTGAGGAAGCCTACGGCATCCAGATTCCCGAAGGTGGCCGTCTGGTTCGCAACCTCATCGAGGGCGCACAGTTCATGCACAGCCACATCCTGTGGTTCTACCAGCTGAGCGCACTTGATTACGTCAATCCGCTGCACGCGCTCGAGGCAGACATCAACAAGACCTACGAGCTGTGCCAGACGCTGGGCCTTGCCCAGACCGATTTCGCGGCTCTCAAGGATCGCCTCGCCAAGTTTGCGGCCAATGGCCAGTACTCCTGGCTGTCTGGTGGCTGGTTCATGGAGGGCCTCGCCCCCGAAGCCTACAAGCTTCCGGCCGAGGTCGACCTCATCGCCACGGCCCACTACATCGAGGCTCTTGACATGCAGGCCACGGCCGACGAGATCTCCGCGATCATCGGTGGCAAGATGCCGCACGTCCAGACTTCGATTCCCGGCGGCACCGCCTGGTACCCGAGCGTCGAGAAGCTCGATGACGTGCTGTTCCGCGCCAAGAAGCTCAAGGACTGGGTCGACAATGTCATGATTCCCGATGCCATCGCCATCGCGAGCGTCTACCTCAACGATGTGGCGACCATCGGCAACAACAAGCATGGCAACTTCATGGCCTACGGCGTCTTCGATCGTCCGTCGCGCGAGCTCGACGACCGCTTCTTCCCCGCGGGCATCGTCCGCATGGGCGGCGGCGAGCCCGTTCTCGAGCAGTTCGACGGCGCGAACATCACCGAAGACACGGTGCACGCCTACTACGCAGGCGACCAGAAGCCGCTGCATCCCACTGTCGGCGTGACGGTTCCCCCTGAGACGTTCCCGGGCTACTACAAGAACGAGGCCGAGGAAATCGTCAACGACAAGTACACCTGGTCCAAGGCCCCGCGTTATGCCGGCGAGCCCATGGAGGTCGGTCCGCTTGCTCGCGTCCTCGTCTCTTACATGAGCGGCAACCCGGAGATCATCGCTGGTGTCAACGCCGTGCTCACCGGTCTGAACCTTCCGGTTAACGCAAGCAGCATCATGGCTCTCAACTCCGCGCTCGGCCGCCTGGCCGCTCGCCCCATCGAGGCTTCCGCCGTCGCCGGCTACATGATTGACTGGTGCGGCGAACTCGTCGAGCTCCTCGGCCTCATCGAGGCTGGCGCCGTCGAGGGCAACCCCTGGTTCGCGGAGCGTGTCCGCGACACGGGCCTGGGCGAGGGCTTCTGGGAGGCCCCGCGTGGCGCTCTCTATCACACCGAGACCATCGCCGGCAATTCGATCACGCATTACCAGGAGGTCGTCCCCACCACGTGGAACATCTCCCCGCGTGACGAGTTCGGCGTGCCCGGCACCATCGAGCAGGGTCTCATCGGTACTCCCATCACCAACATCGAGGCCCCGATCAACGCCCTGCGCATCGTCCATGGCTATGATCCCTGCGTCGCCTGCGCGGTTCATATCGTCGAGCCCAAGACGGGTCGCGAGTTCAAGATGCACACGAGTCCTTGGGGAGGTCGATAATCATGGCACATCTCGTACACTATCCTGAGGCGCATCCGTTCATCTTCCGCTTTACCCACTGGGTCAACCTCATCTGCATGCTTCTCCTTATCCTCTCGGGTATCGAGATCCACTATCCGGTCGTCCCGGGCCTGATGGGCGTTGCACGCGGCGTCCACATGTTCTGCGCGTTCGTGATCCTGATCAATCTCGTGTTCCGTATCGTCGCCGCCGGCTTCGTGAAGTCCGCTCCGGCCTATGGCACCCGCGAGACCAAGCTGGATATGTACACGTTCTTCCCGCAGAAGGACAACCGTCACCAACTCATTCCGTGGATCAAGTACTACCTCTTCTTCAAGAAGGAGCATCCGCTGGGCGGCAAGTACGGCGTTCCGCAGAAGCTGTCCTATCTGCTCATCGCAGTGGCCCTCCTCTTCATGGGCTATACCGGCTTCTGCCTGTGGGCACCGACGATGAACATCGCGTTCTTCGCCGGCTTCACCACGCTCGTCGGCGGTCTTATGAAGGTGCGCGTCATTCACTACTTCATGATGTTCTTCTTCATCTGCTTCACGCTCATCCACATCTACCTCGCCAACATCGAGGGCATCGATCCGACCAAGGTCATGCTGTTTGGCTCCAAGCCGCATGGTGGTCTGACCTATAGCACGGAGACCATGAACATCTCCGGCTACGATCCCATGGACGAGGAGATCATCGTCATGGAGGACAAGGTCGTCCTCGAGGAGAAGTAAGCATCTTCTTTCATATGACGTAAGGAAGGCCCGTGGGAAACCGCGGGCCTTCTTCTTTGCGCTAGAATGACTCGGACAAGAGAAAGGTTCACGTGTGTCCGTCATGACAAACGACAACATTACGCTCATAGGAATGCCCGGTGCCGGCAAGAGCACCCTGGGTGTCGTGCTTGCCAAGAAGCTCGGTTACCGCTTCGTCGACACCGATCTGCTCATCCAGGAAAGCGAAGGGGCGCTTCTCTCCGAGATTCTGGAAAAGCACGGCATCGAGGGCTTCATAGAGCGTGAGAACGCCATCCTCGCCAACCTTTCCTGTGCCCATCACGTCATCGCGACCGGCGGCTCCGCCGTCTACGGATCCGAGGCAGTAGAGAACCTGAAGGCACTTGGCACAATCGTCTTTCTCGAGCTGAGTCTCGACGAAATCACGCACCGTCTCCAGCCTGACTTGCTCGAGCGCGGTGTCGTCATCCATCAGGGCAGCACGCTCGAGGACCTTTATGCAGAACGGCAGCCGTTATACGAACGAGCAGCCGACGTTATCGTCAGGCTCGATGGGCTGAGCACACTCGAATCCGTCGAGAAGCTCGCCGCCGAACTTGCCCCGTATCTATGATTATGTCGGAAGGAACAATCGTGAGTGAAATCAAGCAGATGGTTGTCTGCGTGGGAAACATGCTCATGCTCGATGAGGGCTTTGGCTCGCATATGGCCAAGGTGCTGACGGATTACGACATGGCACGCGAGGCCTTTGACGAGGAACACGCGCGCATGTTGACCGAGACGTTCCGCGAGTACGACGCTCACGTTGAAGGTGACGAGCGTATCCCTGTCCTGGATGCGGGAACCATGGGACTCAGCCTGCTTCCCTTCATTCGCGACTTCGACCGCCTTGTCGTCGTCGATGCAGTGGATTGTGGACCAGACGCTATGCCAGGCACTTGCTACACCTTCACGCCCGAAGACATGGCGTCATACAGCATCATGCACTCGCTGCACGACATGCGTATCTCAGACGTGCTCAACAACGCACGACTTGCCGGCCATGATTGCGATATCCGCTGCGTGGGCGTGCAGAAAAAGAATATCGCGCCACGCGACTTCACGGTAGATTTGACCCCCGAGGTGAAGGCCGCCGTGCCCTATGCAGTGGACGCGGTGCTGGAGCTGTTGGAGATAGAGCTGTAAATGACAAGAAAGGGGCCCGCAATTGCGGGCCCCTTTCTTGCATATATGTCTCTCGAAGCTTAGCGCTTGGAGAACTGCGGACGCTTGCGGGCCTTCTTGAGACCGTACTTCTTGCGCTCGACCATACGCGGGTCGCGCGTGAGGAAACCGGCCTTCTTGAGCTCGGCACGATAATCGCCGGCCTCGAGCAGGGCGCGGGAGATGCCGTGGCGCAGAGCGCCGGCCTGACCAGAGATGCCGCCACCGTTGAGCGTGGCGATGACGTCAAAGTGCTTGGCCGTGCCCGTCACGGTGAAGGGAGACGTCGCGTACTCGACGAGCGCCTTGCGACCAAAGTAATCCTCTGCATCGCGCTTGTTGACGGTGACCTTACCGGTGCCAGGAACGAGGCGAACGCGAGCTACGGCGTTCTTGCGGCGACCGGTGCCATAGTAGATGGCTTCTTTCTTGGTATCTGCCATGGGTTATGCCTCCAGGTCGATCTTGCGGGGATTCTGCGCCTGATGCGGGTGCTCGGGGCCTGCATAGACCTTGAGCTTCTTGCCCATCTGGCGTCCGAGCGTGTTCTTGGGGAGCATGCCCTTGACGGCGTGCTCGATAACGCGCTCGGGGTGCTTCTCCATTGCCTCCTGGAAGGTCTCCTGGCGCACGCCGCCGGGATAGCCCGTAATGCGGGTGTACACCTTGTCGGTGACCTTGGCACCAGTAACTTTGATCTTGTCGCAGTTGACGACGATCACGAAATCGCCCGTGTCAACATGCGGCGTGTACGTCGGCTTGTTCTTGCCACGCAGAATCTGCGCAACGGCGGAAGCAAGACGACCAAGGGTCATGTCGGTCGCATCGACCAGAAGCCACTCGCGCTGGACTTCGCCGGGCTTCGCATAGTAGGTCTTCACGTGTGTTCCTCCAACTAAACTACCATGTTGTTCAATCACAGAGTTTCACGGGGCTCTGAAAGCGAACCCATTAAGAATACTCGTGGTACGACACGAAAGCAATAAAAATATGCTAAGTGGGTGGTGCTTTTTGCCCTCTAGAGCTTGTCCTCCGACTGACGCTCCGTCATCTCTTCCTCTTCGGAAGCGACAAGATCGGGATCGACGACGTCGACATGCGTTGCCTCATCGCTCACGTTGTCATCGACCACGTCGGATGCAGACAACTCGGGTTCGGCATCAAGCGCCTCGGCGACATCGACCGGATTGAGCGCGGGAGGCACCTCGACCGAAGAATCGGATGCGGCTGACTGCGGAGCAGCAACGTTCACCGGATCGCCCGTGGGCGGTGCAGGCATTTCGGATGCGCCAGCAGGCGCATGAGGAGGATGCGGCGCATCAGGCTGATTGCCCGCAGCCTCGAAGGGCAGCGGGTCGTCCTTGGTGCCCCAAGCGGCCACGTCGAACTGGCGCGTCCAGTAGCCGACAGCCCTGGCAAGCAACAGCTGAACGAAAACGGAATAAACGAACCAGACATAGGTGAGGATGAGGAAGATCGGCAGCATGGTCATGACGAGCGTCACGAGATAGCCGACGATGGCGGAATCGGAATAGCCACCACTGCTCGCCATGATGATGAGCGGAGTAAGTGTCGCGCCAAGTACGAGCGCGAAAACGACGGCGACGATGATGCCGATAATGATGCCACCGACAACCTCGAAGAGAATCACCATGCCGAAGATGCGCATGAGACCGCCGAAGTCCTGCTTGATCATGGCCCAGATCTTGCCAAGTTGCAAGCCCGTGCCTAGACGGTCGTACATGGTCATGCGAATGATGCCCACCCAACTAATCACGCAGGCGAAGACGACGAGCACGATGCCGATGACGTTGACGATCCAGCCGAGGGCGGCAAAACCAAAGTTGCCGGGGCTGACCACCATATAGCGGCCTGTCGCCGTGTAGATGCCAGTCTCCATGCCCATCGAGCTAAACCAGCTGCCAATCGACATGACAATGCCCGGAATGAGCGCAATGAGGAATGCGATAACAAGCGCGAACCAGCCCCAGCGCAGCATCTTGCTGCCCGGACGCCCGTAGATCTTCTTGGGCATGGGCGTGTCGACACCCCAGGCGGCCTTGTGCGCCCACTCCCACGCATAGCCGTATACGGTCATCTGGCCGAAGATGGGGATGAACTCGATGAGGCCGAGCAGGCAAATCTTGCCAAACCAGCCCTTAGAACCCTTGATATCGCCATAACTCGTGCGGAAATACTTTCCGCTGTAGTTGGTCTTGCCCATGACTTCCCTCCGATTAAGCGACTATGAGATTAGTCTTCGCTCCATAGTATCATGTGCTGCCGTCTCCAGCGTATCATCAAGTGCCTGAAGTTTTGCCCCGGGGCAACGCCGCTGAAGCGCGAGCTCGATGAGCGTGTCTGCCACACGTGGATTCTTGGGTAACAAGGGCCCGTGACTGTAGGTTGCGATGACATTGCGATAGCGCAGCCCCTCGGTGCCGTCCTCGCCATCGTTACCATAGCCCTTCAGCACCGTGCCGAGCGGGGTCGCACCCTCTCGCAAGTGCGTGCGACCCGCATGGTTCTCGAAACCGACGACCGTAGGCTCGCCCTCGATAGCATCTGCCCGGAAGACGATGTTGCCAATGAGACGCGTATCACCCGCCTCGGTGTACATGGGCAGCGCGCCGACGTACGTGGACGTGCAGCCCTCGTGGTCAACATAGTACTCGCCAAGAATCTGGTAGCCGCCGCATATCGCAAGCACGGGAACATCATCTTCGATAGCCCGCTGCAAACGAGCCGCCTTTGAGCCCGCGACACCCACGCCCAGATCCGTCAACAGCGTACGCTGATCGAAGTCCTGACCACCACCGATGAAGAAGAGGTCTATGTCCTCGAAATCAGTATCCTGCCCAGCACCCAGATCGATTAGCTGCGCATCGATACCCCGCCACTCGCAGCGCTTGACGAGCGCAATCGTGTTGCCGCGGTCTCCATAGAGATTGAGCAGGTCGGGGTAGAGATGGCCAATCGTGATGTGTATGCGTTCGTCACTCACCATCTAGCCCTCCCAGAACCCCGCAAGACCGAGAATACTCGCCGCCTTTGCGCGAAAGCCGAGCATCGCCGAATAGTTGGCGACGACGGTCACGGCATGATCCATACGTCCGAGCTCCTCGATGAGCTCGCCGTAATCGTGTACGATGCGAATACCGGAAGCAGGCATGCCGGCGTACTTGAGACGCAGCGCCATGTCCTCGGCGCGGTCGCCACTGCAAATCGCCGCGTTCTTATGCGCGCAGATCGCCTCCCAGCCGGCATCGTAAATCCACGAGACATCCGTGCCATCGCACTCCTGGTCGTTGAGTATGCACACGAGGCCCATATCCTCGTCAGTCTCGTTGAGCAGCAGATTGATGATCTGATTGCAGCCGGCGGGGTTCTTCATGAGCATGAGGCGCACCTTGGTGCCATTCACGTCAAGCACCTCGGAACGGCCAAAGCCGTGCTTGAACTTGCCGAGTGCCTCAAAGGCCTGATCTTTGGAGAAACCAAAGGCCAGAAGGCCGGCGACGACACATGCGCAATTGTAGATATCGTAACTCGCGGGCACATCGACCGGCACGACCGAGCTTACGCCGTCAACGCTCATCTCGAGCACGCAGCTGTCACTTCGGCGCTCGAGTATGCGGTCGACAGAAACCATGGGTATCGGTCGTGCGTAACCGCAGCTCGGACAGCGAAACCCTCCTAGATGCGCAAACGTGACGTAGTCGTACTCGTACTCACCCCCGCACATGATGCAGTGCGTCGCATCCGAAAGATCGGCAACACGCTCGGGGTAAATTTCGCAGCCTACACCATAGAAGATGACGTCGTTGTCAACCTTCTTGGCAATCGAGGCCACCATCGAGTCGTCGGCATTGAGGCAAAGCGTCGCATGCGGGGAATTCGTCACGCCTGCCATGATGTTCTCGAGTGTGTGCGTGACCTCACCATAGCGGTCGAGCTGGTCGCGAAAGACGTTCGTGATGACGAGCACATCCGGGTCGAGCTGCTTGCAGACGCGGCGCAACGCGCCCTCGTCGCATTCGATGGCGGCGAGCCTATAACGAGGTTTGCCCGTGATGCTCGAGCGGATGGCGAACTCGGTCGTGATGCCCTGGATGAGATTCGCGCCGCTGCGATTGTAGAAGGCCTGCTCGCCCATGTTCTCGAGCGCCTGGGCGACGATATGCGTGGACGTCGTCTTGCCGTTAGTGCCCGTGATGACAATAGTGCGCACGCCACGGCTCAGCCGGTGCAGATATTCCGGATCGACCTTGAGCGCAAGCTTGCCGGGCAACGAGGTGCCGCCGCGTCCGAGCAGACGCAGCATATGGTACGTCGCCTTGCAGACGAGCGCCGCACAGACCGTCCTCGCACTCATGGGCTATTCCTCGCTCGCCGCGTCCTGGGCATTCGCGCCGACGCGTTCGAGCAGGTGCGCGATACGCTCGGTATAGACGGGATCCTCGATGCCGGCGAGTGCGACATCCACCGTGGGAGCCGCATCCCAGAGCTGCTCGAGACGGTAATAGTCACGCGGGCCAGGCTGGAAGATATGCACGACGATGGGGCCGTAATCCATGAGCACCCACTCACTCTCGTCGAGGCCCTCGATGCTCACCGGCTTGACGCCGAAATCCTTGAAAAGCTGCTCTTCGACTTCCTCGGCAATCGCGTCAACGCGGCGATTGTTAGCCGCCGTGCAGATTACGAAGTAGTCGGTGACGTTGAGGAGGTCTGACACGTCCTGGATGACGATGTCGGTGCCCTTCTTCTCGTCGATGGCGCGTGCGGCAACGAGTGCCTGCTCCTTGAATGCGCTGTGCTCGGTCAACGTGCCCCCTTACGGACGTGCAAGTTTGCTTGCGTTAATGATAGCGAATTGTATTACAAGACGACGTCGGGGTCGCCCTGACGCGACTTGTCAATGGGATGATGGCGTTCGACCAAGCTGTTCCAGATGTCGAGCGCAACCGGGTCAATGAAGCGTTTGCGCTCGATGAGCGAAACCATCGTCGTCGCATATGCCTCGAAATAGAGCTCGTCAAGCGATGCCTCGCCTACCATCTTGCGTAGACGTTTGATCTGCGGACGTCCCTTCGTCTTTCGAAGCGGCTCGATCATGTCGGCCGTGAAGATAATGATGTCCAGGTCACTCATTTCGAAATCGCCAAGCGTGTGTTTGTGGATGGCACTGATGATGTCATCGCTGAGCTCGGGAAACTCACGTTTGACGGCAGCAGCACCCGTGAAAGAGTGAAGAACCGGGTACAGGTACTCGATGTTATCGGGGCGTTTGATGCCCAGCTCGTCAAGACGCGCCGGCAGCTCGTCGTCAGTCAGTAGCTTGTCCCAGTCATGCAACAGCCCCGCGATACGAGCATCGAACTCATTGGCCCCGTATATGCGCGCAAGCTCGGCAGCGCACTCGGAAACCGAGTGAACATGCTCGAGCCGCTTGCCCGACAGGCGTTCGTCCACCGCCTCGGTCACGCGTTTTAACAGCTTCTTGTCTTTCTTCACGCTCTCAAACCTTCTCTCTCGATGTGCCAGCCGGGCGGGATGAGATAGATGCCGCCAGGAACCAGACAATTCTGCCCCGGCGATATTTGTCTGGTTCAAATTGACCCATGCCCCGTACGTCACACATCTTGGTATAGCCCCACCTGCGCGATATATGCCCCGACGGATGCGGGAATCATGGCGCTTGCGTCCTCTCCACGTGCTATGCGCTCACGCACTTGGGTCGAGGATACGTCAACCTGCGGAACATCGAGGTAGATGACGTCAAAGTCGATGGTGCTCGCCATCAGTGCATCGTGCACCTGCTGCGTTGACTGTCCCGGACGCTTCGCCACGACAATCGTACACAGACGTGCGACATCTTCGGCGCGCTTCCATCCGGGCAGCGTAATGGCCGAGTCGGTTCCCATGATGAAAAAGAGTTGCGCGCCCTCGTGGCATTGCGTGAGCTCCTCAAGCGTGTCGGCCGTATAGGTCACGCCTACACGTTCGACCTCGCACAGGTCAAGCTCGAAGAACGGCTCGTCTTCGATGGCAAGCGCGACCATGTACGCGCGATCAGCTGCGGAAGCGAGCTTCTGTCCTTGCTTGAAGTTGGGATTACCCGTGGGAATGAAGAGCACGCGATCAAGTCCGAGTTGTTCGCCAACGCTTTTCGCGATGACGGTATGTCCCTTGTGGATGGGATCGAAAGTCCCGCCCATGATGCCGATGCGCTCGCGCACGCCCTAGCCTCGAATCTGCCCCTCGCCACTCACGAGGTACTTGACCGACGTGAGGGCGGCCGCGCCCATGGGGCCACGCGCGTGCAGCTTCTGCGTGCTGATGCCGATTTCGGCGCCCAGACCAAACTCGCCACCATCGGTGAAGCGCGTCGAGGCGTTGGCGTAGACGACGGATGCGTCAACCTCGCGCTGGAAACGATCGACAGCGCTCACGTCCTGCGAGATGATGCTCTCGGAATGTCCCGTGCCATACATGTTGATATGCGCAATCGCCTCATCGACCCCCGTCACGCACTTGACGCTTATCTCCATGTCAAGGTATTCGGTACCCCAGTCCTCTTCGATCGCGGCAACGACTTCGATGCCATGTGCCGCAGCAATGGCAGCCGCCGGTGCATCAGCGTGGATGGTCACACCTGCGCGCGCAAGCGCCATGAGCAGCGTGGGCAGGAAGGTCTCGGCAACCTCCTCGTCGATGAGCAGGCTTTCGCAGGCGTTGCAGACACCAGGACGCTGGGTCTTCGCGTTCATGATGATGGGCTCCACGTAAGCGGGGTTCGCCTGCTTGTGAATGTAGACGTGACAGTTGCCCGTTCCGGTCTCGATAACGGGAACGGTCGCGTTCTTCACGCAGTGCTGGATGAGACCCGCACCGCCGCGGGGGATGAGCACATCGACAAGTCCGGCGAGATTCATGAGCTCGTCGGTCGCCTCGCGACTCGGGTCCTCGATGCTCTGGATGCAGTCGATGGGTAAACCGGCGTCCTGCGCAGCCTGGGCGAGAATCTGCGAGATGGCCAGGCACGAACGCTGCGCAAGACTACCACCGCGCAGAATGCAGGCGTTTCCCGTCTTGATGCACAGGCCAGCAGCATCGGCGGTGACGTTGGGGCGAGCCTCGTAGATCATCGCGACGACGCCGAGCGGCACGCGGTACTTGATCATGCGCAAGCCGTTGTAGAGCTCGCTTCCCTCGAGGACTTCACCGAGCACCTCGGGTTGAGCCGCGACCTGGCGCAAGCCATCTGCAATACCATCGATACGTTCATGTGAGAGCATGAGACGGTCAAGCAGCGGGCCGGGCGTGCCCTTCTCCCGGGCGGCAGTCATGTCGGCATCGTTTGCCGCGATGATTTGAGCTGCATGCTCGACGAGCGCGTCAGCCATCTTGTTAAGCGCGCTGCAGCGCTGCTGCGAACTCGTTTGGGCCAACTCGCGTGACGCGATACGTGCCTTCTTCGCCTTTTCCAGTGCTTCGCCCATATGCCGCGCCCTCTCTCCTTTACCGTAGTATGTTGCAGCCATTATACGGGAGCATCAGCCCTCGTTCTCGTCAATCATCGCCGCGATGCGCCGCATGCGATGATACACCGCGCTCTTGGACAGCGGCGGATCGGCCAGCTCGCCGAGCTCCTTGACCGTGGCATCCGGATGCTTGATGCGCAGCAGGGCAACCTCGCGCAGGGATTCGGGAATCGCCTCGATACCCCTTTGCCCGACGAGGCGACGAATGCACTCGATTTGCCGCAGCGATGCCTTCGTCGATTTGACCTGATTGGCTATCTCGGCATTGACCCTGCGATTCGTATCGTTGCGCACCGACTTGATGACACGTGCGTTCTCGATGGCAAGCGCGCTTTGGTGCGCGCCCATGAAAACGAGTAACGCAATGATTTGCTCGATGCCCTTGATGTATATCACGTACATATTGTGGCGACGGATATAGCGCGCGCGTATGCCGTGCCCGTGCATGAGCTCGAGGCAGGCCGCGATGAGTTCCTCGGATGGGCCGGCAAGCTCGAAGTGAAAGGCGCCACGTGGGTCGGCGATGTAGCCGCCGCCCAAAAACGCGCCACGCAGATAGGCCCCGGCGCAGCAGGTATCGTCCACGAGCTCGGGCCGAATGCCACCTTCGAAGCCCGATTCGCCCAGAATGCCCATGTCGCGCAAGGCATCGGTGAGGCCAACCTGCGACGGCACGGTGATGAGGTAGTTATGCGTCTTGTGCAGGATGCTGCGACGCACGGTGAGATTGGTGGCAAGCTCGTAGACGCTGTGGAGCAAGCGAATCGCCGTGCGGGCGACGCTGGCGGTCTCGGTCGCGAGCTCGAGGCGTGGACCCTCGCCGCTGATGGAGAGCGTTCCCTCGATGCGGATGAGCGCGGAGAGTTCAGCGCGATCGCATTGGGAGCAGGCGGGCTCGATGCGAGATAGCTCGTCTTTCACCTCTGACGTGAATGACACGCCGCCAGCACCTCCTGAAACGCCTTGGCGAGCTTCTCGCGATCATGCCAGGTGGGACGGACCGGATCGACCAGATCGCGCACCATGGGTTGCACGCCAAGCTCCCTGACCTTGTTCACGAGCTCGTCGCTCGCCTCGACATGGGCGAGCTTGCCCGTCCTGCGGCCCTTCGTATACTTGCGCGCATCGGAGTAGTCGGTGAGCGTCGGAAAGACGCCGCTTGCCATCGGGCTCGTATCAGCATTGCGATGGATGAGCGCGAGGTCAAGCAAGCCACGCATGCCGTGACGTGTGAGCGCATCGACGTAGTCGTAGCAGTTCATGCCCCAGGTCTCACCCTGCATATCGGCAAGCGAGCACACAAAGAGCGTGCATGCGGGGTCATTCTCGCGATCATGCGCCTCACGAATCGCCTCGACGACGCCGGGCACGAGCAGGTTGGGGATAATCGAGGTGAACAGAGATCCCGGACCGAGCACGATGAAGTTGGCATCGCGGATGGCACGCAGTGCCGCGGGATAGGCTTGCGCATCGGCCGGATGCAGCGATACGTAACGCATGCTGCAGTCGGCATCGCTGATAACAGCCTGGCCCTCGAGCTCGACGCCATCGTTGGTAAGCCCGTACAGGCTCACGTCATGCAAGGTCGAGGGAAGCACGTGGCCACGCGCATCGATGAGGTCTTCGCATACGCGAATGGCATCGGGAAAGGAGCTTGTCTCGTCGGCAATAGCCGTGAGGATGAGGTTACCGAGTGAGTGATTGTCGAGGTAATCGAAGCGGTGACGGAAGGCGCGTGCGAGAATCCCGTCATAGTTGGCCGACATCGCACTGATGCACTTGCGAATGTCACCTGGCGGAATTACGCCACCGCGCTCGCGCAAGATGCCCGTCGAGCCACCGTCGTCGACCATGGCCACGACCGAGGACACCTTGCAGCCCATGTCGAGCAAGGTGCGGATGGAGGCAGGAGCACCCGTACCTCCACCGATGACAACAGCGTTAGTACGATTCATGGTGCCTCCTAGTTGACCTCGGCGAGCGCCAAATCGCGATGAGCCGTGCTCACGCAATAGCCCGCTTGGGAAAGGTGCTGTCCGGTCAAGGTGGCGAGCGCGACGCTGCGATGCTGACCGCCCGTGCAACCCACGCCGATGGTGAGGTACTGCTTGCCCTCCTGGATGTAACCGGGGATTATCTCATCGAGCAGCGCGTACCAGCGCTCAAGGAAGCGTTTCGTCTCGGGCTGTTCGAGCACGAACTCCGAGACTTCGCGATCAAGACCCGTCTTTGTACGCAATTCCTTGTCGTAGTAGGGATTGGGCAGAAAGCGCACATCGATGACGATGTCGGCGTCGACGGGAGCGCCGTGCTTGAAACCAAAGGAATATACCGAGATGCGCATTTCGTCGATATCGTTTCCCGAGGCGAAGAGCGCACGGATCTTCGCACGCGTCTCCTGGGGACGTGTGACACTCGTATCGAGCACGTAGTCTGCTTGATTACGCGCCTCGTCAAGAAGCATGCGTTCCTTGCGAATTCCGTCGAGAATCGACATGTCACCCTCGCACAGCGGATGACGGCGACGCGTCGCCTTGTAACGATTCAACAGTTGCTCATCTGTCGAATCGAGGAAGAGCACCTTGGTGGTGATGCCCATCTCGTCAAGCTTGTCGAGCTCGCGAGCGAGCTCCGGGAAGAACTCCTGGGCGCGCAAATCGCAGACGACGGCGAGTTTGCGCGAGGAGCCGGCGTTGAGACCGGCGAGGCTCACGAGATTGAGAAGCAACGAGGGCGGCAGATTGTCGATGCAGAAGTAACCGAGATCCTCGAAGGTGTGCATGGCTTCGGTGCGTCCCGCGCCGGACATGCCCGTAATGACGATGAGATCGGGACCAAGCGATGATGGATCGAGCTCTTCGACAGCATCTTGCTGAGCCATGGAACTCCCCTTTATCGAAATTGTAGGAGCTCACAGTATACCGCGAGTGAGCATGGCATCGCAGGACCGTCATATTGTCCGCAAGGTTCGCGCGGTCAAACTGCTTCGCGGTCTTTACGGCGCGCTCCCTTGTCATTTCGACCGGAGGCGCGTAGACAAGCTGCTCCGCGTCGACGGTCGCTTCCCGACAGCCCGCTTCGCGGTCTTTACGGCGCGCTCCCTTAGACCTCCGCTTCGCAGCTTGTCTACGCGCGAACCGTCACGTTTTTAACTGTCGGAACTATGCTCGGCATCGAAGTCGAGGATGACGGCATAGAGGTCTTCGGCAACTTGCTTGGGTATGCCGGGCACGGCCTCGATCTCCTCGAGGCTCGCTTCGCGCATGCGCTTGACACTGCCGAAGTGCTTGAGGAGTTGCTTGCGGCGCTTGGGGCCCAGACCGGGAACATCGTCGAGAATGGAGGCGACCATGCCCTTGTCGCGAAGCTCGCGGTGGAAGGTGATGGCAAAGCGGTGAGCCTCGTCACGCACATGCTTGACAAGGTACAACGAGGGACTGCCGCTGGGAAGCACGACGGGGCCCGTATCATCCCAGGGCACGTAGAGCTCCTCGTCCTTCTTGGCCAGGCCCGCCATCGGGATGTCGAGACCGAGCTCGGACAGCTCGTTGATGGCGGCGGTAAGCTGTGGCTTGCCGCCGTCGAGAATGAGTAAGTCGGGCCTGCTGCCAAATCGTTCGTCTTCCATGCGCTCGGGTGCGTAGCGACGGCGCAGCACCTCGCTCATCATCGCGAAGTCGTTTGCCTCTCCGTATTCCTTGCGAATCTTGAAACGACGGTACTGCGACTTGTCGGGTTTGCCGCCCGTGAAGACGACCATCGAGGCAACCGAGTAATTGCCGTGGATGGTCGAGATATCGAAGCACTCGATGCGCATGGGCGGTTCGGGCAACGCGAGCGCGCTCTCGAGTTGCAGCAATGCTAGATCGATGCGCTCCTCGTCGTAGCGCGTGCGCATCTTGTGACGCATGAGCGCGTGCTTGGCGTTGAGCGCCGCGAGTTCGAGCAGCTGGTTGCGCTCACCTCGCTCGGGTACGACAACATGCACCTTGGCACCATGCGGGCTCGCGAGCCGCTCGGTGAGCCACTGCTCAAGCGGCCGCGTCACCTCTTCGGGCAGGTGTTCGGCAACGACGACCTCGTGTGGCAGCTCGGTCGTCTGATCGTAGTACCTGGAGAGGAACTGGCCCACCAGATCGGCCTCGGGAACGTTGAGGCCCTTGTCGAGCACGAAATCGTTGCTGATGATGATGCGACCGTTACGCACGACGAAGACATGGGCAGCGGCAATGGTCTCCTCGCGGAAGAAGCTGATGACATCGATGTTGAGCGGGCGCGAAAGCACCGCCTTCTGTTTTTCCTGCAGCGCCTTGATGGCTTCGAGACGGTCACGCGTGCGGGCGGCATGCTCGAAATCGAGCTCGGCTGCCGCCTCTTTCATCTCGGCCTCGAGCTCGCCCACGAACTCATCGCGTTCGCCTGCCAGAAAGCGCTCGACGCGGGCAACGAGCGGAGCGTATTCCTCGGGCGTGATGGCTGCGCAGCAGGGGCCCGTACCCTTGCCGATGTGATAGGCGAAGCACGCCTTGTCATCGGGCGTGGGCCAGCGCCCTGCCTCGATCATGCGCGTCATCTTGCGGTACTGCTCGCAGGATACAGCGCAGATGGGCACGATGCGTCGCACGGTATCGATGGTCTCACGTGCCGCCCGCGCATCGGTGTAGGGCCCGAAGTAGCGTGTTCCGCTCTTGTGCTTTTCGCGCGTGAACTTGATGGCCGGATAGGCCGCACTCTTCGTGATGGCGATGAACGGATAGCTCTTGTTGTCGCGATAGTCGACGTTGAAGGGCGGATTGTACTGCTGGATCAGGTTCTTCTCGAGCACAAGCGATTCGGTCTCGTTGTTCACCACGATGTAGTCGAAGGAGGCGACCTGCTCCATCATGAACGGAATCTTGAGGCGCTCGTCTTGGCCGGAAACGTACTGCATCATGCGCGCGCGCAGGTCAACGGCCTTGCCAACGTAGAGTATCTCGCCCTCGGCATTCTTCCATAGGTAGCAACCCGGGCTCTCGGGCACACCCTTCAGCTGCTCGCGCAGGTCGGGAATGTTGCTATGCTCCGAAGTGCTCGTCATGGCGGGGCTCATGTTCAGGGTCGATGCCATTGGTGTCGTACATAACGTCACCGCGGCCGTGACGCTGGCGCACCGGATTAAACAGGCCGATCTTGTAGACAATGACGGCCGAGGCGATAAGCAGCAGGATGAAAATCACGAGCTTGGCCACACCGCCGAGCACCCACATGAGCAGGGTGCCGATGCAGAGTATGGCCGTCCATAAGTAGATGAGCAGCACCGCCTTGCGCTGCGAGTAGCCACGCAGAAGCAGGCGATGGTGAATGTGACCGGCGTCGGGCGTGGCAATCGACTCGTGCTTGCGCAGACGACGCACGATGGCGGCGGCTGTGTCGATGATGGGGATGAGCGCCACGATGATGGGAACGATGAGCAGCGTCACCGAAAGCAAGCGCGTGGTGCCCACCAGAGAGACCGAACCGAGCAACAAGCCGAGCAACATCGAACCTGAATCGCCCATGAAGATACTCGCCGGATAGAAGTTGTAGATGAGAAAGGCCCCAGCCACGGCAGCGGTGATTGCCGCAAGCAGCGCAGCCTCCGTCTGATGCAAGGTCATGAACATGATGAAGAGCGTAATCGCCGCCATGCCCGTGATGCCGGCAGCCAGGCCATCGAGCCCATCGATGAGGTTGATGATGTTGATGAAGCAGACGAGATATATGACCGTGATGGGATACGCCCAGATTCCGAAGTCGACGACGAGCGCGGAGCCGGGAACCTGAAACGCATGCAGAATCGTACCCGTACCGGCGATGATGCATGACGCGAGCACCTGTCCGACAAACTTCACGCCCGGCCCGAGACCGCGCACGTCATCGATGACGCCCACGATGACGATGAACGCGAGCCCGACGAGCACGCCAAGGGATCTGATGTTCACCTCACCCGGAATGTAGAGGGGGCCGTTCCAGAAGCCGGCACGCTCGCCAATGTATTCGATGATGACGGCGACAAGCAGTCCGCCGAACATGGCGATGCCGCCCATGCGCGGAACGGGCCTGCGATTGACGCGGCGCGGACCAGGCTCATCGACGATGCCATGTGCCGTCGCGAAGCGCCTGACGGGAGGAACGAAGACGGCCGTCGCGGCAAAGGCAATGGCGAAGATTAGCAAGTAGTGTATCCACGTTTGCATGTGGGTAAGTATACGGCATTCTCAGACACTGCGCGGATACGAGCCGATGACCTTAACCTCACGCATCTTCATACGCAGGCAATTGAGCGCAATTTGGATATTGGGATCGTCGGCATATCCGTCGATGTCCATGAAGAACATGTAGTCGCCCAGATCCTGCTTGGTCGGACGCGACTGGACCATCGTGAGATTGACGCCGGCGAAGAAGAGCTCCGACAGAATCATCTGCAGCGTACCCGGACGGTCGGCGTTCATGAAGAGCGCCAGCGTGCTCTTGCCCGGGCCATCATGCGCGACCGGTCCCTTGCCGATGATGACGAAGCGCGTCTGGCTGCTCAGGTTGTCCTCGATGGCTTCCTCGTAGATATCGATACCGCAAATCTCGGCGGCAAGCGGCGCCGCGATGGCGGCAACGGTCTTGTCGGCAGCAGCCATCTCGGCAGCTGCCGCCGTCGAATTAGCAAGACGAAGCTGGCGTCCGGGGAGGTTCTGGTTAATCCAGCGACGGCACTGGCCGATGCCTTGCGTATGCGAGGCGATGGTCGTCACATCGTCAAGCGTGGCAGCCGGATTGAGAAGCAGCGCCTGATGGATGTCGATGGCAATCTCGCCCAGAATCTCCGCGCGCGAGGTGAAGGCGAACGCATCGAGGACGGCCGTGACGGAGCCCTCAAGCGAATTCTCGATGGGGACGACACCGTACTCCGCCTTGCCGCGTTCGACGGCCTCGAAGACCTCGGGGAGTGATTCGCAGGGTAGCGGATCGTAATCGGCGGACAACGAACCGCGCTCGACGAGTGCGCGCACCGCCATGTCAGAAAAGGTTCCGATGGGACCAAGAAATGCATAGGTCAGTTTAGATTGAGACATGTGCGTGAATACCTTCGTTTAGTTTGCGTTAACTGGGAATTCTAGCACAGCCGTGCCTTCGGCTATTCCGCGCAGAGCCACATATCTCCCCGGCGCACAATGAAGCCCTCGCACTCGAGCTCGGCGAGTATGGCTTCAGTCTCTTCGAGCGAAGGTTCCTCGCGCCCTGCCTCACGCTCGCTATGCGCCAAGTCACGCAACAGCTCCTCGGTCGTTAGCGCATCGTCAATGACGCGGCGCAGAAGGTAGGCCCGTTTTTGCCGGTGGCTTCCCTCGAATTTGGATTGACGCGTGTAATGCTTGCTCTTGCGCGTGGGATTGGTCATCGTCTTCTTCAGATGCGCGCCGTAGTCGAGCAGGGCGTAATACCAAGCGCGCACGCGCTCATCAGCGGGACACGTCGCCTCAACGAGGGGAACAAGCTGCTTGTCACTCACGACTTCGTGCTCGTCGAAGAATTCGTGGATGAAGACGGCGCGTACGTTCGTCTCGAGATACATGTCCGGCTGCCGGAATGCAAAAATGCGCACACCCGCAGATGTCGAGGGGCCAATGCCAGGCAAAGCCAGCAACGTCTTCTTGTCGGAAGGGACGACACCATCGTGCATGGCAGCCACTTCCTCGGCGCAGCGCTTGAGATTAAGCGCGCGTCGGTTATAGCCCATGCCCTGCCACAGCTCGAGCACGGGAGGCAGCGGAGCGGCGGCTAAATCCGTAATGGTGGGGAAAATCTCGAGCCATTGCTCCCAGCGCCCCCTGACACGCGTGACCTGGGTCTGCTGAAGCATGACCTCGGAAAGCAGGATTGCATAGGGATCGTAGGTGTTACGCCAGGGCAGGTCGCGATAGAACTCGCGACCTTGCTCCCAGACGGTTTCGATGAACGTGTCGAGCTTCGCAGCCGAGGAGTCCATAATCACGAGCCCCAGTCGACAATCTCCCAGCTGCGCCTCTTTGCGATACGCTCGAGCTTCTTGTCGGGATCGATGACCGTAACCTCATTCGCAAGCTCGAGCATGGGAATATCGCTGTAATGATCACTGTAGGCGCGTTCGAGCACCCAGTTACGCGAGCCGAACATGTCATCACATAGCTGGACGAGCAGGCGGAGCTTTTCGCGCCCCTGCACGGGAACACCGACTACCTTGCCCGTATAGTGGTCGTCTTTTTCCTCCATGATAGTCGACACCTGTCCGTCAAAGCCAAGCTCTTCAACGATGGTCGTGGTGATGGGCTTGAAGGATGCCGACGCCAATATCACCTTCATACCGTCTTCGCGACAACGCTTGATCTCGCGAATCGCACCAGGACGAATGCGCTTGCGAATGCGGCGGCTGAAGACATCCATGATCTCGGCATCGACTTCCTCGACCGTCGGCTCGGTGAGCGCCGAGAACAGCAACTCGCGGGGCGTGGACTCCACCTGCGGCAGACGCAGGCGATAGCGGATACCCCAGATGCCCATGAGGATGGCCTTGTGTACGGGCAGCTGGCGATGACGCAGCAAGCTCGTCGTGAGCTTGAGCGGGGACTCTCCATCGATGATCGTGCCATCGAGGTCAAAGGCGGCAACACGTACCAATGCGTCTCTCCCGTGCGTGAAATCATTTTTGACGTGCGAATTATACGCTATGGGAGAGACGGGCGATGCTAATAATCAGCCTCGTCGATGCAATCGCTGAACTGCGAGTTGTAGAGCTCGGCGTAGAAGCCGTCTTGCAGCAGAAGCTGCTCGTGCGTGCCCATCTCGACGATATCGCCTTCCCTCAGCACCAGAATCACGTCTGCATCACGGATGGTCGAGAGGCGATGCGCGATGACGAAGCTCGTACGGGTACTCGCAAGCGCGGTCATCGCACGTTGCACGAGACGCTCGGTACGCGTGTCAATGGAACTCGTCGCCTCATCGAGAATGAGTATCTCTGGATCGGCCAGCAAGGCGCGAGCGATGGTAATGAGCTGGCGTTGACCCGCCGATATGTTGGAAGCCTCCTCGTTGATAACGGTGTCATAGCCATCGGGAAGCGTGCGGATGAAGTGGTCGACGTGCGCTGCCCGAGCGGCACGCTCTATCGCCTCATCGGTCGCCTTATCCACCCCGTAGGCGATGTTATCGCGGATGGTCCCGTTGAACAGCCACGTGTCCTGAAGCACCATACCCATGTGCGAACGCAGCTCGTCACGTTTGATGATGCGTATGTCGCGCCCATCGAGCAGAATCGCGCCCGCATCGATTTCGTAGAAGCGCATCAGGAGATTGACGATCGTCGTCTTTCCGGCTCCGGTGGGACCGACGATCGCGACCATCTGCCCGGGCTGCACCTCGACCGAAAGGTCGTGGATGACGGGCTTTTCCGGATCGTAGCCAAAGCGCACGTGCTCGAACTGCACGTGCCCCTTGCGCGCTGTCGTGTCGGGAAGAAGCGCGGTCTCATCGCTCATCTCGGGTTGGTCGAGAATCTCGAAGACGCGCTCGGCGCCGGCAATCGTGGCCTGGAAGGTATTGATGATGCCCGCCAACTGGCTGATGGGCCGTGTGAAGTTGCGCATGTACTGCGTGAACGCCTGTACCTCACCGACGGTGAGCGCGCCGATGACCGCCTGCCAGCCACCTATGCACACTATGGCGATGTAGGCGAGGTTGCCCACGAAGATCATGAGCGGACGAATCAGGCCCGAGACGAATTGTGCGCGCCAAGCGTGCCCGAAATACTCGTCATTGATGCGCTCGAAGTCCCTGATCGCGCCCTCTTCGTGCGCGAACGCCTTGACCTCGGTGTGTCCGCCGTAAGTCTCCTCGATGTGCGCGTCCAGCACGCCAAGCGCGGTCTGCTGGGCGAGGAAGAACCTCTGCGAGCGTTTCGCGACGACGGCTGTGAGCGCGATGGAGATGGGCAGCGTGCACAGCGCGACGATGGTGACGAGCGGACTCATGAGCATCATCATGACAAAGACACCGATAATGGTGATGACCGACATGAGCGCCTGCGTCATGCCATCTTGCAGCGTCGTCGAGATGAGGTCGATGTCGTTGACGACACGCGAGAGGATGTCGCCCTTCGAATGCGAGTCGTAATAGGACAGCGGGATGCGGTTGAGCTTCTCCTCGGTCTGCTGGCGCAGCGAGTAGACGACGTTTTGCGCGACACGCGCCATCACGAATGCCTGCAAATACGTGAAGACCTGATAGCAGACGTACAGGACGATGAGCACGAGCAGGATCTCCCTGAGCAAGTCGAAGTTCACCCCGGCGCCCGATTCGCCATTGGCAATCGCGACACCGGCCCTGAATATCTCGGTCGTAGCCAATCCCAACTGCCGCGGCCCGAGAATATCGAAGAGTGTGGCAATGACGGCGCAGACGAGCACGAGGACGATCTTGGGAACCTCGGGTTTGACGAACGTGAGTAGGCGACGAAACGTCCGCTTGGCGTTTTTCGCCTTCTGCGTCGGCATCGCGCCATGCGGCCCATGTGGTCCATGATGGCCGGGACCAGGCCTGCTTCCCGACATGGGGTTCTTGTGTTGGGGCGACATCGGCTACCTCGCCTCCTCATCCGTAATCTGGGAAGCGACGATCTCATGATAGACCTTGCTCGCGCCGAGCAGCTCCTCGTGCGTGCCGATCGAGTCGATGCGACCCTCATCGAGCACAATAATCATGTCGGCATCCATGGCCACGGCGACACGCTGCGCCACGATGAGGACGGTCGTGCCCTGCGTCGCGCGTTTGAGGTTTGCGCGCACCCGGGCATCGGTCTTGAAGTCGAGTGCGGAAAACGAGTCATCGAAAACGTAGAGCCCGGCCTTCTTGGCAAGTGCGCGCGCTATCGCGATGCGTTGCCTCTGGCCGCCGGACAAGCCACCGCCGGCCTGCGTGACCTGCGTTTCGAAACCGTCGGGTTTTTCCATGATGAAGTCGTAGGCCGCTGCCTCACGCGCTGCCTCGACGACCTCTTCGTCACTGGCGTCCTTGTTGCCATAGCGAATGTTATCGGCAATCGTCCCCGTAAACAGCGTGGTCTTTTGCGGAGCATAGGAGATGAGCGTGCGGAGCTGCGCCTGCGGAATACGCGCGATGTCGACACCATCGAGCAGGATGCGCCCGTTCGTGGGGTCATAGAAGCGTTCGATGAGGTCGACGAGCACGCTCTTGCCCGAGCCCGTCGCCCCGATAAGCGCGTATGTCTTGCCAGCCTCGAGCGTGAAGTCGATACCGTCAAGTGTCGGCTCATCAGCACCCTCGAAGCAGAAGCTCACATCCTCGAAGCGCAAGGTGTGGGCCTGGGCGGATGTGGGAGCCTCGAGACGCTCGGCCTCGTCGGGATCATGGACAGTCGGCTCGCATTGCAGTACGGCCATGATGCGCTCGGCAGCCGCCTGGGCACGCGGCCAGATCATGAAGATCATCGAGAGCATCATGACCGACATGAGCAGCAGCATGGCGTACTGGATAACCGCCATCAGGTCACCCGCTTGGAAACTCCCCAGGTCAACGAGCTGGCCGCCTACCCAGACAATGACGATGATCACCAAATCCAGCACGAAACCGATGAGCGGCATGAGCACCGACATGCGACGTGCCACGGAGACGTTGGTGTCGGCAAGCACCTTGTTGGCAATCGAGAAGCGCCTCTCTTCGAAGCCCTCCTTGTTGTATGCCCTGATGACGCGGATACCCGTGAGGCCCTCACGCGTGACGCGGTTGAGGTCGTCAATGCGAGCTTGCAGGGACCGCAGGAGCGGAACGGTGAACTTCATAACGATACCCACGATGATGGCCATGACGGGAATGGCCGCGAACACGGCTATCGAGAGCTCGACGCTTTTCTGAAACGCCATGAAGGCCGCGCCGATGAACATGATGGGCGACATCATGGCAATCGTCATGCTCATGAGGGCAAAGCGCTCGAGCTGCTGGATGTCGTTGGTCGTGCGTGTGATGAGGGACGAGGTGCCAAACTCTCCGATTTCGCGCAGGCTGAAAGCGGTAACCCGTCTGTAGACGGCACTGCGCAGATTGCGCCCGAACCCCATAGAAGCACGCGCGGCGCATAGCCCTGCCGCGACATCGGCGACAACGCAGCCGAGCGCCCAGAGCAGCATCGCGCCGCCCGTTTGGAAGATGTAGGGCACGTCGCCATTCGCGACGCCCGAATCGATGACCTCGCTCATCAGGTTGGGGATCATGAGATCGCAACCGACGCGAATGGCAGTAAGAACGAACGCCCCTACGAACAGGGGCGTGAAGCGCATGAAATATGTCCTAACGAGCTTGAGCATGGCCGAGCGGGTTAGCCCCTGTATCCATTGGGATTGGCCTGCTGCCAGTGCCACGAATCCGCGCACATGTCAGCGATGTCATATTGTGCCCGCCATCCGAGCTCGTCGGCCGCTTTGGTGCAATCGGCATAGCAGGCCGCTACGTCTCCCGCCCGGCGTGGCTTGATGGCGTAGGGAACCTCGACGCCGGTTGCCTTTTGGAAGGCATTGACCAGCTCGAGCACGCTCGTGCCGTTGCCCGTCCCCAGATTGTAGATATGTAAGCCGCCCTCGGGCTTGATTGCCTTGAGCGCAGCGACGTGACCACTTGCGAGGTCCATGACGTGGATGTAGTCGCGCACGCCAGTGCCGTCGGGCGTGTCGTAGTCATCGCCGAAGACGCCGAGCTCGTTGAGCTTACCCACGGCAACCTGCGTGATGTACGGCATGAGATTGTTGGGGATGCCGGCCGGATCCTCTCCCATAGTGCCCGATGGATGCGCGCCGATCGGGTTGAAGTAGCGCAACAGCACGACGTTCATGTCCGGGATGGCGTGCTGTACGTCGGCGAGGATGTCCTCGATGATGGACTTGGTGCTCCCATAGGGATTGGTGGCTTCGCCCTTGGGCATGTCCTCGGTCAAGGGCAGTGCCTGCGGCGTGCCGTACACCGTGGCCGAACTCGAGAAGACGATGTTCTTGCAACCAGCATCACGCATGGCCTCGAGCAACTTGACCGTGCCGCCAACGTTGTTGTCGTAGTACTCGATGGGCTTTTCAACCGACTCGCCCACGGCCTTGAGACCGGCGAAGTGAATAACGCAGTCGATATCATGCTCGGCGAAAACCTCGCGCAGCTTGTCCGCATCACGAATATCACCCTCGATAAAGGGGACGTCAACTCCCGTGATAGCCTTGATACGCTCGAAGACGACCGGAGATGCATTGCACAAGTTGTCGTATGCGATAGGCTCGTGACCGGCATTCAGAAGCTCGATGATCGTGTGGCTTCCAATGAAGCCCGCCCCTCCCGTGACAAGAATCTTCATTGCTCTCCCCATGAGGTGGATTACTGACTTTCGGCCTATGATAACGCAGGAGCCATTCGATGAGAGAACGTTTGCGTAACGTCTTGCGACTACTTGCGCAAGCCCCAGCAAAACAGCAACAGCATGAGGACCGAGCATGCTCCCATGACGATGGCAAGGCCGCCCACATAGCTTGCCCACGGCAAGGTCATGACGACGGTGCCCACGGCTCCGAACACGGTGTACATGAAGTTCACGATTGCGCTGGCCGACCCCACTTGCTCGGGTGGCTGGTCAAGCAGAACGACGAAGGCATGCGGGCGAATGATACCCTCCATGAGGGCGTAGGGCGCGAAGACGAGAAAGAGGGCGAGCGGCCCCCATGGTCCGAAGAGCCACGTAAGCGCGGCGCCCGCCAAGCCGAGCACGATGCAAAGCAGGGTAAGAGGCCTGGGGCGCATCATCTTCGACAGGCGCAGGTAGACGAAGGGGGCGAGCACGCTCACGACACAGGTACCGGCGTACACGAGGTTATAGACGAGATAGCTCGCGCCAAAATCGTCGAGCAGAATATACGAGGCCACGGCGATATAGCCCATATAGGGCAGCCCGGCCAGGGCGACGATAAGCGCCATGGTGCAAAACGTGCGCTTCGAAAGCAGCCTGCGCCCACGGGAAAGCGTATCGCGCAGGGCCGGAATGACACCGGAGGCGAGCCGCTGGGAAGGCTGCAAGGTCTCGGTGATGAGAAAGGCGAAGACAAGGTCGACGCTTCCCATGACGGCGAGGGCGACGAATATCTCGCGCCATCCGCCGATGCTCAGCAGCAGCGTTCCAAGGAAAGGGGCGAGGACGGGGCCGATGATGACAAGCGACTGCAAAAGCGACATCGCGAACTTGAGGTCCTTGTCGGCATAGGCATCCTTGATGAGCGCCGTGACATCGGTCTCGACCAGACCGAAGCCGATTGCCTGCCCGATGCGAAATACCGTGAGCATGAGCACCGAGCTGGAAAGCGCGCAGCCGAACGAGGAGGCGGCGAAGATCGCGCAGCTCGCCACGAGGACCGGCTTGCGCCCGAACTTATCGGAAAGCGGTCCCGAGACGAGAATCGCGAAAGCCGAGACGAACATGAACATGAACATCGTGAGGTTGAGAAACGATGCGGTAGTGTCAAACTCGTGAAGGAGACCGGGAAGCGCCGGCACATACATGTCGATCGCGAGGATGAGCGTCGTGTTGATGACGAGCACGCACGCCAAAAAGGCGCGCGGACCGAGGTGTTTCTGTGGCATGGCGAGTTGCATGTTGCCTAGGATAGCGTAACGGGGCGAAGACGCCATGCCAGACCGGCATCACGTCTTGCGAAAGCTCAGGGAACCGCTCGCCATGTCCACGTCAAAGCGCCCGATGACCTCGGCATTGGGGTCTCCATAGGTGACACTTCCCTTGGCGTTGGGCGGCCCGGCATACGGCGATCCCGATTGCACTGGGAAATCACTATCAACACGACCCGACAGGGCATCATAGGAGAGCCCGAAGGCGCTCTGGCCTGGAAGCGCGACGTTTACCGAGCCACTCGCAATATCCAGCTTCCCGGTCTTGGGACACTGTCTGGTCGAGATGCTGACGTCGCCACTGGCTATCTTCAGGTCAAACGCCTCGGTGAGATCGCCAGCCAAGGCGACGTAACCACTCGCGATGTCGGCTTTGAGATTCTGGACGACCACATCGGCTACCTCGACAGTGCCGGATGCGACGCCGAGCTTCGCTGTCTGGCACGTCAGGCCCTCGACCGTGTAATCGCCCGAAGCGACATCAAGCTCGAAGCGCTCGAGGGATTGGGCGACGCTACGCGGAACCTTGACCTCGAGCTGCTTGGAGCCGAAGCTCGAGCAGCCCGAAATGCCGTTTTTGAGAGTGTCGTAGCTAATGTAGAGAGTGCCGTTCTCGCAGGTCCAGCGCAGGGGATGGCTGTGCACGGCCGAGCCCGTCTCCGTAAAGACGACCTCGCCACCCGTCTCGGCATCGTCGCAAACGGTGACGGCAGCCGACCCGGCCGCCCACGCAATGGAGATGCTACGCACATCTGCGCCGGCGACAGTCCCCGCACCGGTTTCGCGCATGGTGACATCATCGTAGGAATAGTCGAAGTCGTAGCTCGGCGTGCAGCGCGCGGAGCAGCTCGCGATGCCTCCGCACAGCACGATGGCCAAGAGGACGAGAAGGCCGACCTTCACATACGAAGCGGTTGTGAGACGCGTCATGGTTATCGGCCCTCCTCACGTTTTTCCTCGTGAGAGGCACGCCAGTTCGGGTCGTCTTCGACGACGCGAACGATCCAGTAGTAGATGGGAATCGTGAGGAAGATGACCCAGCCGGGGTGCCACCATCCAAAGACGAAGCCGATCACCAGGAAGATGATCACGCACAGCACGGGATACGGAAACGTCGCCCAGGGGCTATGCGCGGGACGTGTGGATGCGTGCTGTCCGTCGGGCGCCTGCGGAGCATAGCGCGTCTGCGGGTCGGGTGGTGGTGGCTGCGGCGTGTCCGGAGCCTTTCCCTGCGCGCCGGAAGCGTCCTTGGTCGCCTGCGCGACGGCGTCCTTGAGCTCGTCTTTCAGCTCGTGGACCTGCGCGGCAGCCTCGGCACGGGCGGTCGACGCCGCCACGCTTTCGGCAGCTGCCGTGATGACGTCGGCGGAGACTTCGGCCGTCGCCTCCTTGTCGGCTTCCTCGAAGCGCACGTCATCACTGATATCCACATCCACGCGCACTAACTCGTCAAGCGTCACGCCATAGAGATCTGCGAGGGCAATGAGATTGCCCGTGTCGGGTGATGATTCCGCTCGCTCCCATTTGGAGACGGCTTGTCGGGAAAGGCCAAGCCTATTTGCCAGTTCCTCCTGGCTATAGCCCTTCTCGCGACGCATAGCTGCAAGGCGCTGCGCGATCTCTACGTTCATGCGGGTGCCCTTTCGTCTTGACGTCATGCATCCTCTCATTCGTCAAACATACGGGTTGCGCCTTGGTTGCACTAGCCTTTTTAGTAGTCATTTCACGCATTATCGCACGCAACCGACGGTTGCACACATTCATGAGCGGGGATAACGATAGCCCGCTTGGAGGTTTTGCTAATATCCCATCTCGTGAAGGCGCGCGTCACCTAGGCCGAAGTAATGCCCGATTTCGTGGATGACGGTCTTGCGGACCTCCTCGGCGATTTGATCGCGCGTGGCGAAGCAGCGTTCGTGCGGCCCCTTGAAGATGGTGATGACATCAGGGTATCCGCCCTCGAAATCGCCGTAGTAGCGCTCGGTAAGGGGCACGCCGCTATACAGGCCCAGAATCTCCCCGCCGTAGCGTGTGCCTGCCGGATTGCCCGCCTGGTCCAGCCTTCGTAGCTCCTCGTCGGTGGGCTCGTCGGCGATGACCACCGCGACGTTTTCCATGTCCTGCATGAACTGCTCGGGCATGTCATCGAGCGCCTGCTCGACCAGCTCCTCGAATTCGTCATCGCTCATGTGAACCATGGGTCCTCCCTATTTCGTGCCGAAGATGCGGTCGCCCGCATCGCCCAGACCGGGAACGATGTAAGCGTCCTCGTTGAGGCCCTCATCCACGGCGGCGACGTAGATGTCAACATCGGGATGGGCCGTGCGCACCGCCTCGATTCCCTGCGGTGCGGCAACCAAGTTCACGAGACGGATGTTGTTGCAGCCGCGCTTTTTCAAGCTAGAGATGGCGTCAACCGCACTGCCACCCGTGGCCAGCATCGGGTCCACCACCATGATGACAGAACTCTCGTAGCCCTCGGGCATCTTGTAGTAGTACTCCTCGGGCAGGTGCGTCTGCTCGTTTCGCACGAGGCCGATATGACCCACGTGGGCAAAGGGCATGAGCTCCAGCAGACCGTCGACCATACCGAGACCGGCGCGCAAGATGGGCACGATGGTGAAGAAGTCGTCCTTGAGGACGGGAAAGGAGGCGCGACAGATTGGCGTGTCGACCTCGCGCAGCTTGGTGGGAAAGTCGCGCGTAATCTCGTAGCCCATCAGGATAGAGATTTCCTTGAGGAGTGCCCTGAACTCAGGCGAAGTCGTGTCGCGATCGCGCATGTGCGTAAGCTTTGCCTCGATGAGCGGATGGTCGATGACGTGCACGCTTGCCATGGTCTGCGCCTTTCGCGAGAAGTGGTGTCGTGGGGGATATTGTAGCCGTTGGCGCATTGGCAAGGACAATAGAACATCTTTCATCTTGCTTATTTAACAGCTACTTTAAATGCGTCATATATTGATATGGGAGTCACAAGCACGGCCTAAACAGCAGCACAGCGACGCCTCCATGACCGATAAATACCCCAGAGCACGGACAGCACAAGCACGACGAGCATCACGCAACCGAAAGCCGGGTAGAGCTGAAAAGACGTCAATCCCGTTGCAGCCATAGCGTATGTCAACGTCTGCGAACTTGCACTTACGGCAAGCCCATTCGATGCCGCAACCACCGAAGTCGCCATACCGTTTTTAGCATTGGGCACAAGCTCGGTGCAGTACGTATAGAAGAAGCAGAAATAGAACGCCCAGCCAAGACCGGCAAGTGCAAGAGTCATCGCTGTGACAATCTGCGAATCCGTCCACGACAAGATAAAGAAAGCGGCGGCAATGGCAAGCAGCCCCGGAATGTACACCTTATTCTTCAAGGCCTTGTAGAAAAGGCCGAACGCGATTGATCCGATAGCAGTAGATATGGTCAAAATACTCGTAAGCAACCCCGTAAACGCCTCATCGCCCAACCCCTTGTCGGAAACGTAAACGCCCACGAGATACAAAATAATGTAGTAGAGCAGGGCCACAAAGAAAACTTGTACTGTCAGCGGCGCAATTGCCACCCACCATTTTTTCATGGCCCCACCCTCATTAGTCCGCGCCACGTTCATAGCCCGGCCAAGCGCACCGGCAGACGAACGTGATTCGCCATGTACTGCTTCCACGCGTTCGAAGGTATCTGTCTTTGGGGGAAAGGAGGGAAGGAACGCAACGAGCATGGCGAGAACGGGGACAGCAAGCCAGTACGCCCTATAGGAAAGCACCCATCCGTCAACGGCAAGAAAGCCGGACGCAGATGCGAGCAGGGCGCCCAGCACGGACATGCAGGCGTTATACCAACCTACATAGCGCGCGTGCTGCGTATCATCAGTAAAAAGGTCTGCGAGAATGGCAAAAGCCGCTGTGTTGGTTATGCCCCAACCAATACCGGTGGCGAGCAGTCTCATTACGACGAAATACCAAACATTCACATACAAGATGCCAAATACGGACGAGAGGGTAAAGATGGCAAAACCCGCGACCATGATGATGCGCTTGTCTACACGATCGCACAGGTATCCAGCTAGAAGACCGAACGGAAGCCCGACGAGCGCGGGACCCGTTATTCCCAGATTTACGAGCCACAAGGGCGCATCGGCAAATGCCTCGTAAACATTCGCGACTATTGGATTTATTACCAAATCCCCCATGGTGCACATGGAAGAAAGGAACAGTGCCGCCAATGCAAGAAACAAGCGCGGTCTCGAAATGTGGGTTGCATTTGCCATCTATCAATCCCCCTATTGGCTAAGCCTCGTAGACAACTTGGCCGTCAACAATGGTGAGAGCAACCTCTGCTTCGAGAATCTCTTCCGGAGCCGCGGTAAACAGGTTGCGATCCATCACCACAATGTCAGCCAGCTTACCTCTCTCAATCGAGCCAATCTCATGCTCGTAGCCCTCCGCGTAGGCAGCGCCGTAGGTGTACGCCTGCAAGGCCTGAGCCAACGTGATTCTCTGCTCTGGGACAAACCCTCCCTCGGGCTGGGCATCCCACGGCTGTTGGCGTGTTATGGCAGCATAGATACCCTCCATGGGATTGAAGTTCCAAACGGGGGCATCGGTTCCAAATGCAACGACTGCATGAGAATCAAGCAGCGATTTCTGAGGCCACATATACGGAATCCATTTCTCGCCCAGAAGCGCGGGATAGCCCTCAACGTTGAGGACCGAGTGAATTGGCTGCATCGACGCGATTACGCCAAGCTGAGCAAAGCGCTCGATATCGTCAGGACAACACGTTTCGATATGCTCGATGCAGTTATGGTGGCCCTTGAACCCTTGTTCCTTGCCAACCTGCTCGAACACGTCAAGCGCTTGCTTGACTGCTCCGTTGCCGATGCAGTGCAAACGCACGGAATAGCCGGCAGCATCCGCCTGTCGCACAAGAGAAAGTAGCTCGTCGTACGCAACAGTAGGCTCACCGCATGTAGAGGGGTCGTCTGCATAGGGTTCTGTAAGATACCCGGTATGCGCCTCGCACACACCGTCCGTGATGAGCTTCACGCCGGCAAAGCGAACATGATCGCCAATGATGTTGTCCTGACACCAGCGCGCCCCTTCGAGACCGTCTGTCATCTTTGGGAAAAGACTAAGACGTATGGGCAGTTTTCCCTCTGCGTCAAATTCGTTGAATATTCTCATGTTGTCGTGCTCTTCTATGCCGCCGTATGGCCACACGACACCAGCGGCAGTAACGCCATGAGACAAGCATTCGTTGAACGAGGCGTTGAGTGCACGATCCATGTCACACGACACGTTCGCAAGCCCCCAAACGGGATCATTTGCGGGCGGCTCGAAATTAAGACCGGAAAGGCTTCCGTCGTCATTGCGTCCGATATAGCCTCCGTCCGGATCAGGCATGCCGGCAGTGTAACCAGCTGCGGCCAAACCAGCGCTATTCGTCCACCCCATATGCATATCCCAACTAGCAAAATACGCTGGGCGATCAGGCACGAGCTCATCGAGGAGTTCCTTTGTCGGCTTTTCGCCGTTTTCCCAAGAATCGAAATTAAGGTCGCAACCCACAATCCACTTGTTTTCCGGATGTTGAGCTGCAAATCCCCTGATTGCCTCGGAAACCTCTGCCTTGCTTGTCAGGCCCTCCAGAGAAAGCGTGTACTCGGCATCCTTCATGATGCCGTTCTGAAGAAAGTGCGTATGAGCGTCATTGAATCCAGGGCACACAAGAGCATCCCCGGCGTCAATTACGCGCGTTTCAAAACCAATGTGCTCGTCCGCTTCATGCTCGCTCAGGACACCAATGATGCGGCCGTCCCTGATTACCACGGCACCTGCTACGGGTTTCAGCGTATTGCCGGTAAATATCGTTGAGCTCTTAATGACAATATCAGCCTTACTGGACATAGCCTTTCCCTTTCTGTCGTTCTTGATGAAAAAAGGGGCGACCTCATAAGTCGCCCCTTAGCGAAAGCCAGATGATTACTTGTTGCCAAGTCCCTCATCACGCGCCTCGTTTGCCTGCTCTTGCGCGGATTGCGCCTTACCACCCTTGCGCATGGACAAGACGAAGACAAGCGAAACCACTGCGACGGCAATGAGCACGTAACCGAAAATCGGCCATGCCTGGACAGCGGTCAGACCCGTCGCCCCAACAATTCCCGTCAGGAGATAAGACGAACCAGCCGCGGCCAATCCATCGGAAAACGCAACGATGGAAGTTGCCGTACCAGCCTTGGAAGCAGGGACGAGCTCGGTCACGCGAACATAAAAGTAGCAGAAGTAGAACGGCCAGAAAAAGCCGGCAACAACAACGCATACAATCGTGACGACGGGATTTGGGAAGAAGCCCATTGCAATGAAGCACACGCCCATGATGATGGTCGCTGGAATGTAGACAAAGTTTTTCATGCGCTTATAGACAGCGCCGAAAATCAGCGACGCTACAGCCGTTGCAATCGTGCCAGCAGAGGCCAACATACCGATGAACGCCTCATCGCCAACTCCTGCATCCATAACGTAAACGGCAATCATGTAAAGCATCACGAAATAGCAGATTGCAATAAAGAAAACCTGGACAGCGAGCGGCAGAGTCTTGACCCACCAGCCCTTGGGCGCGGGCGCGGGCTTGTTTTCGCTCTTTGCTGCGATATGACTTGGCGGAAGTTTCGGCAAGAACACGATGAGCATGATGAGCACAGGAACAGAAATCCAGTAGGTAAAGAATGCGTTCTGCCAAGCGGAAACGGCCAAAACACCGGCAACGGCTGCCATAATTGCGCCCATGATGGACATCACGGAGTTATACCATCCAACATATTTTCCATGCTCATCTTCATTCGGGAACATATCCGCGAGAATAGATAGAGCAGCCGTGTTAGTGATTCCCCAGCCCACACCAGTCGCGAAGCAACGCAGGGTGACGAAGGCATAGATGTTTTCCTGAGCACCGAACACGGCGGACACCGTAAAGATGGCAAAGCCGGCTACCATGACCCATTTCTTATCTATGCGATCGCAGAGAAGGCCTGCCAAGAGGCCGAATGGAAGTCCGACGAGCGCCGGGCCTGTAATGCCGAAATTGATAAGCCACTCGGGATCGTTCGCAAACACTTCATAAAGATTTGCCACGATAGGATTGACAACCAAGTCACCCAACGTGCACATGGACGACAGGAACAGCGCCGCAAGCGCAAGCACCATCCTGCCCTTCGAAAGCTGCTTTGCTTCAGTCATTTCTCCCCAATCCTTTCTTCGGAAGCATTAGGCAGCGCCCTCTGCGCCGCCATGGAAGATGGAGGGACTTTAGCCCGCAAGCTGCGGAAGACGAAACATTCGAAGTTTATGGTTTAGAGATTGTTCACAGCCGCTCTCCTCGCAATGATGCCGTATTCGAGAATGGAGGCGCATATTGACATGCCCATAAGTTGCTTATGGTTTGCGAGGTCACAGGCATACCTGTCATGAAAAGTGTTGCATAATAGCGAAACCGAGAACAAGCAGGGGAAGGTCGTGGGTATGCCCGAATTGCAAAACACGTCAATGGCCCCCAGCAGAATAGACGGCCTGGTGCCCGTCCCCTATGTCGGGATATCCTTCCTGCAATCCTGGATTTTCATGCTTTTCTATGCTCGAAGCGCGGGAATCGAAGCGGCCGCTCCCATTTCGCTCATGAGCAATTCCTATATGTTTAGCGTAATCATCATGGTGCTTACCGTGCTGGCCATAGCGTTCTGGCCATCTAATCTCAATGATCACCTGATGTCTTCGACAATGAAGGCAGTGGCGCCTATTTCACTAGCCATCAGTACAGCGGTTTTGATCACATGCGAAATGCTGGGATGCATCTGGCTCCTCTATGTAAGCTCTGCAGCCACGGGTATCTTTTCTGGCATCATGTCTCAACAATGGATAATCGCCTACCGACGAGTGGATTTACGAACGCTCATATGCAGCTTTCCCATGCTTATTACCGTCGCCATAGGCACTTGCGTCACCGCCATGTACCTGCCGCATACGCTCATGATGGGCATTACGGTTATCCTCCCCTGTGTTTCTGGATTCATGTTGCACGGCGTTAGAAAGTACCTCTTTCCTCTCACAGATATTGACACCGGTCCTAAAGATAAGCCTCTTAACTTCGCAATGGTTCTTCTGCCTGTGGGCATATTCGGGTTCGCAACGGGATTTCTCGACTTCTTCTCGTTCGAAAGCACTTATACCTTCATTTTCTACGCTGCTGTATCCGTCATTCCTTTTGCGATTTCAGGTGCATTCGTGCTTCTGCACAACCGCGCAAATACCATGCAATGCCTCATACTCCCCTTGCTCGTGCTTATAATGTTGCTCGTTCCCTTGTTCATCCTCGCTGACGCCCTGCCAGCCTCGAATTTCATCGCTATTGGAGAACTTGGCAACGAGATAGTGCTATTCGCCATCGCAGTAGGATTTGCGGCATTTTTTGACCTCTCCTCTCTCAAAACTTATGCACTTGTTCGCACAACAATGGTTTTTCTTAACACGGGCGGTTGGTATACAGCCTGGTTCAGCAATGAGAACCTCGACAACCTGACAAATGCCCTTGCATCCTTTGCCTTCATATTCATCGGTGTCGAGGTGTTGGCTGTGTGCCTTGTTGCGGCAACGGTAAATGCACGAAAAAGAATGGCAGGGGACAGCGCACCCAATACGATAGACGCGTTGGACGAGGAAACCGATTCGGGTAGACATGCACCCTTGAATATCGTGCCCAATCGTGAGCTATCTGATATGTGGTTTCGAGGCGCGTTGCACGGAGCTTGGAGATACGCATGGCCTGTCGCTACGAGAGCGTGATGTGCTCAAGCTCCTTGCCCAAGGCTATTCATCTGCGCGTATCCAAGCGGAGCTGTACATTGCACCTGGGACGGTCAATTACCACACGCGCAACATTTACACCAAACTTGAGGTTCATTCCAAGCAAGAGGTAATAGACCTGGTATTCGATAACACCGAACGGGGAAGATGCGAGTAAGGTTCTGGCATTGCCCTTTCCGTCAACGCTTTGTCATAGCAAAGCGCCCGAACGGCGGGTCATCCATTGACCCGGAGAGGCTTCCTGCCAGATTGCTCCCCGTCTCTCGCGATACGCATTAACCGGCTTGCATCCACCGACCGCCCTCGCAGTGGCGCAGCAAGTAGTCGTAGTCGCGTAGACGCTGCGGGCCGTCGCGTCTGCTGCGATGAAACTCGCCAGGGCGGGACTTGTCATGATTCTCCTTCGAGCAACCACTCCGAAAGCTCCCGTATGCGAATGCCTGTATCAGTAGTGCCTTCTGCAGCAGCATCCCTTGTCAGGATCAGTTTGGGATAAGAGTCCCCAGCGGCATTAAGCGGAGCTTCTTCCCTCTGGCGCGTTGTCTCGTCAAGAATCGATTCACAGACCTGGATATACATGCGATCGGAATGCTTTTGGGCGACAAAATCAATCTCCCCTGTGGGCAGAGCCCCAACGTTGACATCGTAGCTTCTCCGGCGCAACTCCATATAAACGATGTTTTCAAGCTGGAACCCTATGTCTTGCATCCGAAAGTCCGACTCAAGATTTCGTAGCCCACTGTCCGGCGCATAGTATTTCTTCTGAGGTTGCAGAACGGCCTTCCCTTTTAATCCAACTTGCTGGCATTCGTAAAGCGCGAAGGCTTTCTTTAGTGCATTGAGATAATTGTCGACAGTCTCAGAGTTCGTCTTTCTTCCCATGCTCGTCAGCGCGCCTGCAACTTTGTTGGCCGAGAACAAATTGCCTGCCGTGGTGTATGCATAGCGAAGCAGCTTTTCCAGCAGATCAATGTCGCGGATACCGAATCGCTTTGCCACATCGTTGAGAAGCACGGTGTCATGAATGGCGCCAAGTTCGCGCGTTGCCGCTTCCTGGGAGAACGCGGAGGCGGCAAACAGGCCCGGCATTCCTCCATATCGCAGGTAGAGGTTGAAGATCTCGCCCTTCGTTCGATCGACACCTGCTTCGTAATGGTCCGAAAACTCATTGAACTCTCTGAACGAGAGCGGATATACCTCTATCTCCACATAGCGACCCGAAAGGTATGTCGCAAGATCGGAGGAAAGCAGGGAGGCGTTTGACCCGGTGAGGTAAATTCGCGCTCGGCCCGACTCATGGAGTCTTCGCACGGGCCTTTCCCAGCCCGTCACGTCTTGGATTTCATCGAGAAAGACATAGAAGGGAAAGGAAGGGTCAGCTTCATCCACGTAGAAGGACAGTTGAGCATCCAGCCATTGCGCATCAACGACTAGAGGCACGTCGTAAGAGTCCATTTTCATGAATAGAAGATTCTTCTCGGGCAAACCTTTCGCAAGCAAATCCCGTGACAACATTTTGAGAAGAGTCGATTTGCCGCAGCGTCGTATTCCCGCCAGGACCTTTATAGCAGGTGATTCCAGCGTCTGCTCAAGAACCTTCATGTAGCTCATGCGCGGGACGAGAGTATCGGATGTTTGGCCCATATACTTCCAATCATAGTTGGAATTTTTGGATATTATACCTCATAGTTTCAAATACGATTGAAACTTTATTCGAAATGCGGACACCACGATGACGCTAGTCGCGATTGGTTCCTATCATTTTGCTTAGCGCGCCCATGAACCCTTTCGGATCATCCAGGCTCAGTCCAATTGCGAGGGACCTCTTCGCCCCCATGAGGGTTTTCACTTCAATAGGCCCGCTCATCACAATCCATACGTTTGCCTGGTAGAAGGTGCCGTAGTTCAGCTTATCTGCCTTGTTGATATCCGCAGGCTCACGACAGCCCACGCTTGCGATGCTGCTCAGGGATATCACGCCCGTCATCTGGATACCACATGCGATTCGCAGCTCGTCATGCCCCAGGACCACCGGCCGCAGGCCACGCGCCCTTGCATCACCCGCAAGCCAAACGGCAGCATAGACGGAGAGCAGCGTCACGACTATCGCGACTGCCACATTCCATTGCGAGAGGAGCATGTGCATGGCAACGATCTCGACCGGAAAGGCCAGCCCAAGCCCCAGCATCATGTTCATATAGCCGCCTGCGTTATGGTAGCTGTAGACCTTGTCGCCCACCCCAACGCTCGGCTTCTTGCGCCAGGAAAGCAGCGCGTAATACCAAACGCCCAGCTCTGCTGCCATCATGCGCGCAGGAAGCTCCTTGCGCACCAGATATTGCGTGACTGCGTAGAACCACTCCAACGGGTCTGCACTCTGCGCCTTTGCGCCCTTGAACAATTGCGCGAGATGAAGAATCTCCCTAACGGCAATCGCAGCTTCCACCGGGAAGAGAGCCGCGAGCAGCACGGGTAAGATGCCGGCAGCTGGCGAACCGAGCGTCCATGCACTCAACCCATATCCCAGCCAAATGACCGGGAGCACTGCCAGAGACGTCATCTTCTTCGGACGCAAGACGACGAGATAAAACGCCAAAGGTATCCCAATCATGAAGTCGAGTGGAAGCGCCACGTCAACAACCTCTGCGGGAATCTGGCTCGCCGAGATAACGCCATAGATATAGAGCGCCAGCACTGCGGCAAGAAAGACAAACGAAGCCCATGATCGGCGTGAAAGGGTCATGAAAGGACCTTTCTCTTGATAACGCCCTGATTATGCCATGCCGAGCGTTGGGTTATGCGTCTGAAGAAAAGGGACGACCCCAGTCTCTCAAGGAGACTGGGGTCGCATAAGATACAAATCGCATATCCGGATTGGTGGGGTTAACTCCTAGTCCTGTGCGCGTTTGAGCTGGAGCGCACGCCGTCCGCCATACACAAAGAAGAACACGAAGGGCAGCAGGAGCGCACCGCCCATGAGAGGAAGTGCGGCGGGCAACTTGCTCCAATTGCTGATGGCAAGCGGACATACGATGCAGAGAACGAAGAGGAGCACCGCGATAACGCACATGATGGCAAAGGGCACCTTTCCGTTCAAGTCACTGCCAGTCTTCTCCGACTCGAGCTCATCCATGCTCTTTCCGCTCGTATCGCGCACGAAGCAAAGTGCGCAAATGAATCCAAGCGCGAATGGGATGATGAGCACAAGCACGACCATAGACCAGTTCGTCACTCCATCGCTGAGCTGGAACAAAGCCATACTTGCGATGCCGCCAAGGACAATCGAGGAGGCCGAGCCGCCAAAGCGAGCGAACGCCTGGCACCATGAAACACCCGTATTGCGAATCGCTGTCGGATATTGCTCGGGCATGAGAAGGTTGCACGTGGTGATTGCATAATTGAGCGCGAAACCGAAAAGCAGCATGAGACCAATGCAGAACAGGAACTGATTGGGCGCCACGAAAACCGAGCAAAGTATCACGACAACTATCGCGAAGAGCCATGCACCCAGACAATTGCGCTTGCGCCCAACTCTGTCGCCGATGATTCCACAAAGCGAGTTCGACAAAATGGCGGCAAAGTTATTCCAGGTCTGCAGTGCGACAGCTTGCGAAGGCGTGTATCCGATGTCCTTGAACCACGCTGGCAGCCATGCGTTCATTCCGTACACGCAGAACTGACCGATGAAGTAGATTGACCAGATGGCGCAGGTGCCCAAGATATATTTATCCGAGAACAAAACCGAAACGGAGGCGCTTTGCGGCTTGGGAGGCACGATGAGAAGATTCGGATCGTATTCGGTTGTGGTCCCAACAGACCGACGCTCGATGATCTCAAGTACCTTGACCGCATCTTTCTTTCGACCGACATTGCTCAACCAGTGAGGAGATTCCAGCATCGCGAAGTGCAGGACAATGCCGTAAATAACCGGAATGCCGCCGATAAGGTAGCACAGGCGCCAGTTGGCGAACATCGTCTGCTCAAGCACGGCACCGGTGGAATTCGTCGTCATGTAAACCACTTCGTTGGTGAACTCGCCCAGGAGCGGAGTCGTGGCATTGCAGATAGGGTTGGCAATGAGTCCCGCGACAACCCAGCCGCCTACCATGCACGCCTGCCCGATACCGATGAAGAGGCCACGCCTGTTCGAAGGAACTGACTCGGAGAGCATCGTGGTTACGATGGGGATGCATGATCCGACACCGAGGCCCGCGATGAGACGAAAAACAGCGAAAAAGACGAGATCGTTGGCAAATGCCTGCGGAAGCGTAAAGGCTCCGTAGAACACGACAGCCAAGATAAGCATCTTCTTGCGTCCTATTCTGTCGGACACGATACCACCGATTGCGCCACCGATAACCATGCCGAGCAGTCCCCATGTCGTGAGAGAGCCCATGAGAACACCCGGATTGGGGTTGTCAGGCCAAAAGGTATGCGCGACGAAAAGATTCGTCGAGTTGACGATCATAAAGTCGTACCCGTCCAGAATCATCGCGAAAGCGAGAAGGATGAACACGGTCCACGTGTTCTTTGTGAGGCCAAATGAATCGATGACCTCGGAAATACTGTATTCCTTGTTCCCCATGGTTCCCCCCACAATCTGCCAGTACAGCTTTCAGGCATGCATTGCACGGCCTAGCACGCCCATCCTGAAAAATCGCGACGAGTATAGGGAAGCCAATCTGAATGAGTCCAATGCGGCAACTTCCCTTTCAGATTCCTCGTTAGGCAGAATGCTATTCCATAATGGAATAATTCAAGTAAACGTACTATAATTGAGCGTTGATTACATCGAGGAGGCGTCTATGGACACGAGCTATCTTGTCGAATTCGTCGAACTCGCGAAGCGCTTGAGTTTCACTGAAACAGCACGCTACCTAGACATGAATCAGCCGACGCTGAGCAAGCATATTGCCGCACTGGAACAGGCATTCAGAATGCCACTCTTTGATAGAACGGGAATCAACCTTAAGCTCACGAAGAACGGTGCCGCGCTCCTGCCTGGTGCATACAAGGTAATTGACGCCTACAACGACCTCCAAGCTCTCGCCACCGATCTTCGGAAGAATCCTCCTCCGCGGCTCGTGTTATATGGTCTTTCCGATGAGTCGCCTTCGACAGAAATACTTGGCATCATCGTTTCCGCGCTCAAAGAGAATTATGGCACCCAGTTTCTTGAGGTCAAAAGCGACAGAAAACGCACTCCGGAGAGCATCCTCGAAAGTGGAGATGCCGACATGGTCCTCGACTCGGCCGATATGGAAAATGGTGCTGAGGAGCGCCACGAAAAAGCAGCCCTCATGAAGACGCTGCCTCTCGTAGCATTTGTGGACAAGCAGCATCCTCTAAGCATGTACGACGAGCTTCCGCTTGCGGCCTTCAAGGATGTCGAACTCATAAAATGCGAGGGCGTCTACATCGAGCGGTCATGGTGTCATATCGCACGTGCTTGCCAAAAGCTGGGATTCCAGCCTAGAACGCATACTGTGCGTTGCTCAGGCACGGCGGAAATGCTCACTCTATGCGCTGATCTTGGATTATCCGCCTTGCTTCTCGCCGACAGTTTCGTCGAAAGAATTCCAAGCGGAATCTCGGACTTCTGCAAACCCATCAAAATACCCATTGAGGACGTGAGCATCCCCTTGTTCTTCCGTTACAGAGAAGATAACGACAATCCGCTCCTTGCCGAGCTCGTCGCGCATTTGGCAGAAAAGTAGTTCCTGACCGGCGTCTTTACTGATGCCTCGAAACAAAAAGCCGCTCGAAAGCGGCTTCTCGAAATCCTGATGTTGGCGGGATTGACGGGGCTCGAACCCGCGACCTCCGGCGTGACAGGCCGGCGCTCTAACCAGCTGAGCTACAACCCCGCGTCAACAGCGAAAGCAATACTACAGAAACTTGCCCCGTTCGTAAAGAAGGAAGTCGAAAAAACTTCTGCTTACGCATCGGTCGTCGGAGTTGCTCCGTCGCTCGATGTCGCCGCCTGTGGCTTGAGATCGTCGAGTCCGTGATATTCCGGATGCGTCGCGTCGTTGACCTGTATATGCGTATGGTTGCCGTTATCGTTTGCAGCCGTATAGTTCTTGAGCTGTATCGAGTCGCCGAGGTATTGGAAGACGTCGCGAATCTTTGCCATGGGCGTTACGCCTGCCGTCACCTTGTCCCCGGCCTTCACCGTCACGTCAGTCAAGTGGATAAGCACCACGTCAAGGTCGGGGCGTCCCTCGGGACGAATGTGAATGCGGTAATCATCGATCTCGTTGTAGAGCTTGTATTGCTTGACAAGCACGACCTCACCCGTAACCGGCGCGTACACCGTCGCGCCGACCGAACCGCCACAATCAATCGCACTCATTCTCGGGCCCGCGTTTCCCTCCCTGAAGCAGCGAATGAATTCGCCGGTCATCCAGTTGTCGCCCGTGGGTTGTTCGGAGGCCACGCGACCCGTGCCGTGCGCGGCGATAATCTCGGTATTGGTTGCTTCCGTGAGCTGCGTCGTGATCTCGTTCGCATACGCATACGATGCGTTGTGGATGAGGATTTCGGTCAGCTCCTCCATCGCGACGGCGGAGTGCATCGTGATGCCGGAACTCTCCGACATGATCGGCGTTGGCAGGGAGGGCTCCGCCTTCGCAGCCGTCACCGTGCCTCCCGCTTGCCCCGCTCCCGTATCGCCCGTTTGCGCAAAGGGGTTAATCACGCTGGCTATCACCACGACGATGAACACGGCGGCGATGGCGGCAATGAGCTTGGGGGAGATGCTCGGCAGTTTCTTGCTGGAACGACTACGCTCGCTCGTCGCACGCTCGATATTGGGCCGACGATCGAACTTTGACTTCGTGGATTGCCCCACGGAATTGACGGTATACGATTGCTGCTTGCGGTTCGAACCATAGCTCTCTCGTGCATAGCGACTTGCCGCATCGGAGTCACCGAAGCTCGGCCGGTATGTCGACGCGCGGGCCTGCTGCTGGTCTCCCAGTTGGGCTTGCTGGCCCGTATCCTGCGGCACTTGAGTGGCAATCGTGTCTACCGGTGATTTTTGCTGTAAAGCACCCTGTTCAATCTGCCAGGAGTCTTCTTCCTCATGCCGTGCCCGCGGACGAGAAATCGCCTGGTGTTCCCGCTGAACCGTGGGCATGTGACGCCCGCCATGCGCAGATCGCACGACTTGCCCGTCTGGCATCTCCTGCACATGCCGTCTGCGCTGTTCCTGGTGCACCTGTTGCTCGTCGTGCGCCCGTTGGGCTCGTCGCTGCTGTTGCGCTGTCTGTTGCTTTGCTCGTTGCTGCGCTTGCTCCTGAGCGGCCTGTCGTTGGACACGCTGCTGCGCCTGGCGTTGTGCCTCGGCTTGCGTTGGCGTCTGGCGGACAGGACGCTGCGCACGAGCCTCCTCGTGCGATGCAATGGGCTGGTGCGGCTGACGTACCTGCTGCGCCTGCTGTTGCCGTTCGTGCATGATATATCGCTGGCGGTCGTATTGCTGGCGCGTTTGCCGCGCAGCTTGCCTACGCGCCTCGCGCTCGGGGCTTGGGCGCACCTCCTGGCGTCCGAACCTACCCTGAATGGTCGGCTCTGGCTCGGAAGGCTTGTCGTGCCGGTGACGCTCTTCCTGTTGCTGTTGGCGACGCATGCGCTCTTCGGCTGCTTGCTGGCGCGCCATCTGACGACGTCGCTGCATCTCGGCTTCGCGACGTTCCGCGGCCTCGCGACTCATGCGACGCTGCTCGGCCGCCTCGAGCTCCACCTGCTCTCGCAGCGTCAGCTTGCGCGGAGCCTGTTGGCGCTCGACCTTGCGCCAGTCTTCCTGACGGCCGAAGCGCCCCTGCACGCCCGTCTCGTAATCGGGCTCTCGACGCGAACGGGGATCTCCATATGAACGAGGGTCACGCTGATTCATGGCAGGCCCCTAGTTGAACCTGTTCATGGCCGCCGTCGGACCATCATCGATGACGCAGAGCGCAGCATCGGCCGCCAGCGCTATCGCATGCTCGAAGCCTTCTGCTTCAGCACCCTTGGGTGCCTGGAGCACGAAATCCGTCACGGACTTACGTCCCGGCGGATGCCCCAACCCCACGCGCACGCGCGTGTATGCGTCGCTTCCGAGCTTCGCGTGAATCGACTTGAGGCCGTTGTGACCACCATGGCCACCGCCCACCTTCACGCGAATCGTCCCCGGCTCCAGATCCATGTCATCATGGATGACGAGCACCTCGTCAGGAGCAATCTTGTATGCGGCCGCAAGTTTGCTGATAGGACCGCCACTCGTGTTCATGTACGCCTGCGGCTTGACGAGCAAGAGTTCCTCGCCATTGTGCTGCACATGCGCGACGAGCGCACCACATTCGTTTTTCCAATAGTTTGCCCCAAGCTCATCGGCAAGCAAGTCGAGTGCAAGAAAGCCGGCATTATGCCGTGTCCCCTCGTACTCGGGGCCGGGATTGCCCAAACCTGCTATGAGCTTGTAGTCCATCGTTACAGCGCGAAATCCGGGTCGAACAACGAGGAAATGGAGCCGTTGTTGAACACGTTGTTGATGGCCTCGGCGAAGAGCGGCGCGACGCTGATCTGCCTGATCTTGCCTTGCAGATACTCCTCGGGAAGCGGAATGGTGTTCGCGACCACGATTTCGTCGGCGACGGAGTTCTCGAGACGCTCGATTGCCGGGCCCGAGAACACGGGATGCGTGGCGCTCACGTGCACCGACTTGGCGCCGCGGTCCTTCAGCACCTTCATGCCCGCGCAGATGGTGCCTGCCGTATCGATCATGTCGTCGTTGAGGATGCAGTTCTTGCCCTCGACATCACCGATGATGCTCGTAATCTCTGCCACGTTGTGCTTGGGGCGACCCTTGTGCATGATCGCGAGGTCGGCGTTGAGCAGGTCGCTCATCTTCTTGGCGACCTTCGCGCGGCCAACGTCCGGGCTCACGACGCACAGGTTGTCCATCTCCTGCGCCGCAAAGTAATCCGCAAAGAGATTGAGAGCCGTCAGGTGATTGACCGGCCTTTCGAAGAAGCCCTGAATCTGACCCGAGTGCAAGTCGATCGTCGTGATGGTGTCAACGCCTGCCGTCTCGAGCATGCGTGCGACGAGCTTGGCGGTAATCGGCTCGCGTGCGGCGGCCTTGCGGTCCTGGCGCGCATAGCCGTAGTGCGTGATGACGGCATGGATCCTGCCGGCACTCGCGCGACGTGCCGCATCGGTCATGATGAGCAGCTCCATGAGCGCATCGTTAACATCGCCCGAGACCGACTGGACGAGAAAGACGTCCTCGCCACGCACGGAATCCATGTAGCGGGCGTATATCTCGCCGTTCGAGAACTTCTCGAGCCTGATGTCGCCCATTTCGACGTCAAGGTAGCGCGCGATCTCCTCGGCAAGATCGGGATGTACCGAACCCGAGAAGATGTGCAGCTTGCGCTCTGCGGCCCTGCTCCGCCTTTTACCCATCGTGCACCAATCCTTTCGTTATGCCTTGCGTTTGCTCGCGAAGTGGCGTGCGGTCCAGTCTTCAATAATCCTCTGCTCGTTACGCTCGACAGCCAGCGAACCATCGGGAACATCCTTGGTGATGCAGCTCGCGGCACCCGTTACGACGTTGGAACCCAGCTTGACCGGGGCGACGAGCATCGTGTTCGAGCCGACGAAGGTGAAATCGCCGATAACCGTCTGATGCTTGCTCACGCCATCGTAATTGCAGGTGATCGAACCGGCGCCGATGTTGACGTCGGTGCCAATCGTCGCATCGCCGATGTAGGACAAATGCGGAACCTTGCTATCCGGCCCCACCGTGGACTTCTTGATCTCGACATGCGTGCCCACATGGGCACCTTCGCACAAGTAGGTACCGGGACGCAGATAGGCGCGTGGACCCGCCGTGACACCGGTTTCGGTCGTCGTCTCGATGGCCACGACCTCCTCGAGTACATTGTCAGGCCCGATGGCGCAATCGGTGAGACGCGTGTTAGGGCCGATAACGCAACCGCTCGAGACACGCGTCGTGCCCCAGAGCATGGTCATCGGCAGCAGCTCCACGTCGTTCTCGACAACGCAGTCGGGACCGACCCACACGAGGCCGGGATCGAGCATGGTGACACCCGCGGCCATGAGCTCGTCGTTGATGCGGCGCTGCGCGATCTTGCTCGCGAAGGCAAGCTGCGAGCGCGAGTTGACACCGAGGCATTCGTCGTTGTCCGCGACGACCATGCTGGAAACCACCAAACCATCGGCGGCGAGCAGCGCGAGCATATCCGTGAGGTAATACTCGCCCTGGGCGTTATTGCGATCCAGCTTGTCGAGATGGTTGAGCAAGGCAGGTGCGGAAAAGCAGAAGACGCCGGAATTGCATTCGCCGATGGCGCGCTGCTCGTCCGTGCAGTCCTTCTCCTCGACGATGCCGCACACGTTGCCGTTCTCATCGCGTACGATGCGTCCGTAGCCATAGGGATTGTCAGGCTGCATCGTGAGAACCGTGGCCGCAGCACCCGTGGCTTCGTGTGCCGCGACGAGGTGCTCGATAGTACTGGACGTGATGAGCGGCGAATCTCCGCAGAGCACGACAATGTTGCCTTTGTAGCCCTCGAACTTGTCGGCCGCGCACATGATCGTGTGACCAGTACCGAGCATCTCGAGCTGATACGAGATGATGCAATCCCCAAGCAGGGGCTCGACTTGCTCTTTGCCGTGGCCGATGACCACATGAACATCATCACAACCTGCCTGACGCGCCGCATCCACAACCCAGCGCACGAGCGGCTTGCCCAGCATCTCGTGTGCGACCTTTGGTTTGTTGGATTTCATACGGGTGCCAGCGCCTGCTGCAAGAATCAAAGCTTTAGCTTTCACATGCGCTCCCATTGAAGAATTAGATGGCTGGGGCAGAAGGAATCGAACCCTCATTCGCGGTACCAAAAACCGCTGTCCTACCGTTGAACGATGCCCCAGTAGCCTGCCTGCCTGATTCTAGTGAACTATGGCGTGATTCTCAAGCAATGATGCGGGGAACGCGACATACGCGAACCCAGCCGCACACGGGCGCGATGTCGCGGGCAAAGCGCTGCGCACCCTCTTCGCTGCCGCATATCGCAAAGCTCGTTGACCCACTCCCCGAGACGAGGGCAGCAAGAACGTCGGGATGGGCGAGCGCCCTGTCGATGCGCTTCTGGATGCGCGGGTCGGCTGCACAAGCAGCAGGCCCGAGGTTATTCGCGCACAGGGATGCGAGGCGCGCAAGATCGTCGGGAACCTCGCACAGCGCATGCGCGAGGGTGTCGGCATCGGGAGCGGGCACGGGATCATCGTCGAACGCGCGGTATATCGCTGCCGTGGAGAGCCCGTCATCGCCGCCCATAAGGACGATGGGAGCTGCCAAAGGCGGCAATGCGCGCTCGAACACGTCGCCACGGCCACCCATGAGCGCGGTCTTCCCGCGGAGAAAGAACGCGACATCAGCGCCAAGCATGCGCGCCACGGTGACGATCCGTTCGTCAAGTGCATCGATGCCAACGAGCTGGGCGTAGGTTTTGAGCGCCGCAGCCGCATCGCTCGAACCGCCGCCAAGACCACCGCCTGCCGGGATACGCTTCTCGACTTCGATAACGAGCGTGGTGTCAGACGGCGCAACCGCAAGGCCACATGCCTGCTCAGCCATATCGATGGCACGAAAGACGAGGTTGTCGTACGGATCGAGGCCATCGACAGCGCAGTCGAGCACGATGTGCGTGCCCGCGTGCGTGATCAACGCGTTTTGCGCGACGCTCTGCTCCACATGTACGCGCACGATGTCATGCAGGTCGAGCTCCTGGAAGACGGAGCGTGCCTCGTGGTAGCCATCACGTGGCGGAAAGGATATCGCCAGGCACAAGTTAACCTTGGCGTGGGCTTCGAGCGTCAACGCCTGTGAATGCGGGGTGCCCATGTGCGGATGCGCTAGATGGCCTCTTGCTGAAGCGCGGGGAAAAGCGGCTGCTCATCCTCGGGATTGGTCAGCTCGACCGTACCCGTAAGGACATCGACGTATTGGTAAGACTGGCGCGCCTTGCGACCACGCTTCTCGTCGGTCTCGACGATGAAGAGCGACTTGTGAGCCTGGGTGAGAACGCCCTCACGCTCGATGATCTTGGAACGGCCCATGTTGGCACGGATACGCAGGCGCCTGCCCGTAAAACCGACGAGCGTCTCGTGGATGCTGTTGACGTAGGCGACCTGTCTGTTGATTGTTTCTTCCATGAAGAGTCCTCCTGATACAAAGGAGTCATAATAATAACACGCCGCGAGAGATTTTGCATGCATTATACTTACCAACACTATTTTCTATCCGTGTCAGCGGATAGGGCAAGCTAGACCGTACCAAGGAGCACGTGCGCATGGCGTTTATGAATAGTTCCGAGTTGGGGCAATGCCCTACCGCCCAGCTTCTCATCGAAAACGAAATTCCTTCCCGCATCGCAGCCAAGGATGGCTCCGTCTTCAACTTCTCTGCAGAGGCCGCCGCGTGCGCGGCGACGCGTCTGGGGTGGACCACGCTCGCGAGCAAGCCACCGCGCGACCCTGCCGAAATCGCCATCATCGCTCAACAGGCACGTGGCGAAGGACTCGACGCCGTCGTGCTCATCGGTCAAGGCGGTTCTGCCCAGGCTCCGCAAACGGTCACCAAACTCTATAGCCTCGAGGTCACCGGTGAGGTGCCATTCAAGACGATGGACGCCCTCTCGCCGGTCTACGTTAATCACATCCTCGGCTCCTCCGACCCCGCACGCACGCTTTACATCGTGTCGAGCAAGTCCGGCACCACGCTCGAGCCCACGGTGCTTTCCCACGTGTGCTGGAAGTACGTCTGCGCGCATCTGGGCGCCGAGCGAGCTGGCTCTCGTTTCATAGCCATCACCGACCCGAATACCGAGCTCGAACATGTCGCACGCAAGAATCACTGGCGAGCCATCATCCACGGCGAGCCTGACGTGGGTGGTCGCTATTCGGCGCTATCCGCGTTCGGCCTGCTGCCTATGGCGGCAATCGGCATCGACATCGAGCGCATGCTCGAAGACGCCACGCCGATGGAGAAGCTCTGCGCTTCTGATTCGCCCGACAATCCGGCTATCTGGCTTGCCGCCTTCCTCTACGACAACCTCAAGGCGGGGCGCGACAAGTTCTCGTTGCTCATGCCACCGAGCAAGCAGGTCTTCGGCCTGTGGGTCGAGCAACTCGTAGCCGAGTCGCTCGGCAAAGCGGGCGTTGGCATATTGCCCAACGTCGAGGTCGACGCCGGCATTCTCTCCGACTCCCATCCCGATCGCTGCGCCATCCTCTGCAACATGGACAGCGACGAAGCCTTCGAGCACGCTCGTACCTGCGTGCATCCCGATATCCCGGTCTTCCGACTGGACATCCCCGACAGCACGGCCATGACGCGCTACTTCCTCATCTGGGAATACGCCGTCGCCTTCTGCGGCTGGCTCATGCAAATCGACCCCTTCGACCAACCCGACGTGGAGAGCACCAAGGCGGCGACACGCCAGATCCTCTACAACCAGGGTGGCCGATTCGATGTTCCCGAAGACGTGTGGGGCAAGCCCGCATACGAGGAGTTCGAGCTCGATTCGTGCGGATACGCCGACCGCGTATACGTGAGTTCGGCGCTGCTTGACACGCTCGACGGCGAGAACGAGGACATCGATGCGAATGCCGCATTGCGCCTGCTCTTCTGCTCGATCAAGGACAACGACTACTTCAGCCTAAATGCGTTTTTGCCCTTCAAGGGAGTCGGACGTCGCGAGACTCTCGAGAAGATACGTCATCGTGCAGCAGACCGCCTCGACGTGTGCTCCTGCCTCGAGATTGGCCCACGCTATCTGCACTCGACCGGCCAGCTGCATAAGGGCGGCCCCAACACGGGCGTCTTCCTCGTCGTTAGCGCGGACGAACCCTTCGACATCACCGTTCCGCACGAGGACTTCACGCTTGGTGACGTGGCGAACGCCGAGGCGCTTGGCGATTTCTCGGCTCTGGCAAGCCGCGGACGACGCGCCATCTACATCCACCTGAAGGACAACGACGACAAATTCCTGTCTTCGTTTGCCAATGATGCCTGCTCGGCCATCTCGGCCGCATATGCCCTGCGCACACGCTAGAGAGCAGATGCGGCGATGGTGCTCTACGCCTGCACGAGCGGCATCCTGGGATGGACTGGCATGACGGCCCTCGCCCGAGGCTCGTTGCGTGCGCGCGACCTTGCAGATGGCATCAGTCTGCCCTTGCGCGCGCTCGTCGCGCTCATATGTGCAATTGGAGCGCTTGGTGCCTGGTTCTTGCTCGATGACTTCATCTGTTGTCTGAGCTTCTCGTTTGCATGTGCGTGCATGAGTGCATTACTCGTCTGCGACCTGCGTGAACATGTCTTGCCGACCGAGCTCGTGGCGGGACTGCTCGTTTTCGCGCTCGTCTTTCGCGTAACGGCAAGCGGAATCGGAGGTGCGTTCGCAATCGCGTTGCCAGCAGGACTCATCGCCGGTAGCCTATTGCTTGCCAATCACTTGCGCATGCGCCATGGAGCAGACGAGCTCATCGGGTCGGGCGACGTGCGCATGATCGTGCCATTCACGCTCTTCTCGGGCATCGATGGCATCATGGCCGGCGTATTCGCTTGCGCTACGCTCATGGGAGCACTTGCGCTCGTGCAGCTCGCCTGCGGCAAAGCGCACCGCAACACGCACATCGCGCTCGCGCCTGGTCTCGTTGCCTGGCTCTTCGTGGGAACGCTGCTGCCGTTGCTATAGTCTCTTCGGTCGAAATAACGAAGGAACAATGAATTCGGGTGTTGTATTGCGCGCTCGAAGGCATCTTGAGCAGAGCTGCGCTGAACTCGATGCGGTTTTGCGAGGACTGTCTGAGCGTGCGATCTTTGCACGCGAGTCCCGCAGCGGCATCGAGCGAAGCGTAGCTCGAATGCGAAAGCAAGCCCTCGAGCACGCAATGCAACAAAGCCTCTTACCCCTCGAGCAGCTTGTTTGCAACCCGGATGCCATCGAGAGCGGCCGACATGATGCCTCCCGCATAGCCAGCGCCCTCGCCGCACGGATACACGCCATGCACGCGCGTCGCCATAAGCGTGCGAGGATCACGCACGATGCGCACCGGCGAAGAGCTGCGCGCCTCGATGCCCGTGAGCAGCGCTCCGGGATCGGCAAATCCATGAAGACTGTGATCAAGCACGGGCAGCGCTTCGTGCAAGGCAGCCCTCGCAAAACCCGGCAAGCAAGTATCCATAGGTACCTCGGCAACGCCCAGCGGATAGCTCGCCTCGGGCTTCGTGTGCGCTGCCCCTGTCAGCCCGGCAAAGTCGCCCACGCGCTGCGCGGGCGCATGCCAATCTGCGCCACCGACCGCAAAGGCCGCCTGCTCCCAGCGACGTTGGAACTCGATGCCCGAGAGCGAATCTGTCGCATCGTCAAAGTCGTCGGGTGTCACGTTGCATAGCAGCGCTGCGTTGGCATTTGCCCCATCGCGTGCCTGCCGTGACATGCCGTTCACGCAGAGGCCGCCTTCTTCGCTTGAAGCGGCAACAACCTCGCCACCGGGGCACATGCAAAAGGTGTAGACCGATCGCCCGTTTTCCAGATGACACGCGAGCTTGTAGTCGGCAGCTCCCAGGGCAGGGTGGCCCGCTGCCTGCCCATACTGAGCGCGGTTGATGAATTCCTGTTCGTGCTCGATGCGCACGCCGATGGAAAATGGCTTTTGCTCAAGCTCAAAACCGAGCTCCTTGAGCAGCGCAAAGGTATCGCGCGCCGAATGTCCGCAGGCCAAGATGAGTCGTGATGCCTCGAGCTCGTAGCTTGCGCCGTCACACGCGAGCGTGATGCCACATAAGACGCCCGCCGCATCGATGCGCATCCCCACAAGCTGCGTATGAAAGCGCACCTCGCCACCACAGGCGATGATGCGCTCGCGCATACGCTTGACGACTCCGCTCAGCACATCCGTTCCTATGTGTGGCTTGGCCTGCCACAGTATCTCGGAGGGTGCACCCGCCGCGACGAAGGTCTCGAGCACGCACGCAATCTGCGGAGAGTTCTTGCCGGTCGTGAGCTTACCATCAGAGAAGGTACCAGCGCCGCCCTCGCCAAACTGCACGTTACTCGCCGTGTCGAGCACGCGTGTGCGGTGAAAGCACTCGACATCGACTGTGCGCTCCTCGACAGGTGCGCCACGTTCGATGACGAGCGGACACAAGCCTGCTTCGGCAAGCTCGAGGGCCGCAAAGAGACCGGCAGGGCCTGTCCCCACCACGATTGGCCGCGCGCCATCGCCTCGGCATTCGGGCAATGGCCAATCCTCGATAGGACGCACCATCTGCGGTGCCCCCTCGCCATCACCGATGCCAGCAGTCACGACGAAGTGCACGTCGCTTTTACGCCGTGCGTCGACGGAACGGCGCAGCAAATACGCGCGCCTCACGCCCAGGATATCGGCAAGTGCCTGCGAAGATCGATCGGGGCACAGGTCACGCGCGACCGCGAGGCCCTGATCCAAGGTGAGCTTGATATTGGGGCGCTTTTCCACGCGCCGTCTCGCCTAGCGACCCTTGTTGGCCTTGGCGGCGAGTTCCTCGGCAGACAGCTGCGTCTCCTCGAAGACCTTGGTGCCGTCGAGACCGAACGCGGTGTGCAGCAAGCGCACCGCCTCCTCGGCACTCTCGGCCGGAATGACGACACTCGTGCGGATGTCGGAGGTCGAAATCATCGAGATGTTGATGCCGCCCTCGGCAAGCGTGCGGAACATCTGCGCCGCGACGCCGGAGTTGACCTTCATGCCCGCGCCGATGATGGAGACCTTGGCGACCTCGTCGGTGATGAGCAGCTCGCGTGCACCCAGCTCGCGCACGATGCGATCCATGACCTCGGTCGTTTTCTCGATATCGGCTTTAGGACTCGTGAACGTGATGTCAGTGTGACCGTTCTCGGAAAGGTTCTGGATGATCATGTCGACGCCAAGGTTGGCATCGGCCATCGCGCCGAAGACCTTTGCGGCAACACCCGTGGTATCGGGCACGTCGCGAATCGTGAACTTGGCTTCCGAAAGGTCATGCGCAACGCCGCTGATAATCGCCTTTTCCATAGTGGGGTCATACTCCTTCACCAACGTGCCCGGCTCATCGCTAAACGACGAGCGGCAATGTATCACCACGCCAAAGTTACGCGCGAACTCGATGCAGCGCTTGTGCAGCACGCCCGCACCACCCGCGGCCATCTCGAGCATTTCCTCGTAGCTAATCTGGTCAACCTTGCAGGCACGCGGAACGATGCGCGGATCTGCCGTGTAGACGCCGGCGACGTCCGTGTAGATCTCGCAGACATCAGCCTTGATGCCCGCCGCGATGGCGACCGCCGTCGTGTCCGAGCCACCACGCCCCAGCGTCGTGATGTCTCCCGCTGCGTCGATTCCCTGGAATCCTGCGACGATGACGATGCGGCCCTCGGAGAGCGCCACGCGGATGCGATCGGCGTGGATTTCGCGAATCGACGCCTTGCCGTGCACGCTATCGGTAATGAGACCAATCTGACGACCGGAAAGGCTGATGGCCTCCTCACCGAGCTCGGCGACGGCCATGGCCAGAAGCGACATCGAAACCATCTCGCCCGTGGACAGAAGCGTATCCATCTCGCGAGGGTCGGGGCTATCGGAAATGGAGCTTGCAAGCGCCACGAGGTCGTCGGTCGTCTTGCCCATGGCCGAGACTACGGCGACAACACTATCGCCAGCACGCTTGCGACTGACGATGCGCTGGGCGACACTCCTGATGCGCTCCGGATTCGCGACGGATGTTCCGCCGAATTTTGCAACTACTACAGACATGCCCGGAATACTAGCAAAAAAACCTGCATCTCGGGCCCGATTTCGCACTTCCGTACACTTTTGGTACTATATCCCCCATGAATACTGCAGAAGAAAAGGCAGTGCAGCGCGAAAGCATGCGTGCCAAACGTAATTCGATCGCAGCTGATGTTCGCAAGACGTACGAGGCGGCTTTAGAAGACAGGCTTCTCAATTTGCCAGCCCTCAAGCATGCGAAATGCATCGCCGTCTATTATCCCACCGGGTCAGAAGCACGATTCGTCTCGAATAGGGAGAAGCTGTTCCTGTTCGACCAACGCCCCGTTATCGCCTTTCCTCTCGTGCGCTCCGAGACGAACATGTCGTTTTTCTCCTTCGACATGAACGATGACTGGAGCGTGCTCGAAACGCCGCGGGAGATAGTGACCGACCTCGACCCCGCCCGTCATGTCCTGCCGGAAAACATCGACCTCATGCTCGTGCCGGGCATCGCCTTCGACAGGCACGGCAATCGCCTGGGGCAAGGCGGCGGCTTTTACGATCGCTTCCTTCCGTACCTGAGCGCAGACAGCATGACCATCGGCATTGCTTTTGACGAGCAAGTCATCGATGAGGTGCCACACGAGGCAACCGACTGTCGCGTCGACTACATCGTTACCCCCACGCGCGTCATCACCGCAGAGAAATAGGACAGCAATTGCCGAGACGGATGGTTATGTGACAAGTGTCTCGTAACCAGACAAAAGTGCCCCGGCGAGGTTTGTCTGGTTTTAGTACCTGTTGTCGAAGATGCGGGTCGTCTTCTTCTCGCTTCGCGGCAAGTCCTCGATATCGACGGGCTTGACCTGTGGCGTGAAGCCAATGCGGTTCTTGAACTCCGTCGCGAGGGTCTCCTCGATGTTGTACTTGTTGGCGCCCGACTCGACCTCGACGAAGATCGTCGCGATGTCCTTGCCGTTGAGATGGTCGATCATCATCTGGTATTCGCTACTCGCGCCATCGACCGCGGCGATGACCTCCTCGATCTGCGCCGGGAACATGTTGACGCCATGCACCTTGACCATGTCATCGGTGCGTCCCGTGATGATGTCGATACGCGGATGCTCGTTATGACCGCAGGCACAATCGCCCGGCACGATGCGCGAGAGGTCATGCGTGCGAAAGCGGATGAGCGGCGCGCCTTCCTTCTGCAGGGTCGTGAGCACGATTTCGCCCGGCTCGCCATCGGGAACGGGCTTGCCGGTGGCAGGATCGACGATCTCGAGGTACACGTAGTCGCTCCAGATGTGCACGGCGCTATCAGCCTGGCAGTTGATGCCGATGCCGGGACCGTAGACCTCGGTGAGACCATAGATGTCGTAGAGCTCGACACCGAGCTCGTTTGCGATACGGCGGCGCATCTTCTCGCCCCAACGCTCGGAACCGATGATGCCCTTGCGGAGCTTGATCTGGTCGCCGATGCCACGCTTGGCGATTTCCTCGGCAAGACGCAACGCGTACGAGCTCGTCGCGCAAAGCACTGTGCTCTCGAGGTCCTGCATCATCTTGAGCTGCTTGTCAGTGTTGCCCGGGCCCATCGGAATTGCCATCGCACCGAGCAACTCGCAGCCGAGCTGGAAACCGATGCCGGCAGTCCATAGGCCGTACCCCGGCGTGATGTGCACGCGATCTTCTTTCGTCACACCTGCGTATTCGTAGCAGCGCGCGAACTGGATGGCCCAGTCCTCGACGTCCTTCTTCGTGTAGGGAATGATGACGGGCGTGCCCGTTGTGCCCGACGAGCTGTGTATGCGCACGATCTGCTCGGGAGGGACAGCGGCGATGCCCAGCGGATAGGCTTCTCGCAGGTCACCCTTATCGGTGAAGGGAAGCTGCTCGAAATCGCTCTGGTCCTTGATTGCGTCGATGTCGATACCCGCGAACTTCTTCGCATAGAAGCCATCGGGAATCGAGACCAGCTTCTTGAGCTGGGCCTTGATGATGTTGAATTGCTCTTCGGTCATGTGCATGATGCGTAAACCTTTCAAATTAGACGTCGACGCCAAGAAACGTGCGAACAGCGTATCCCAAAACGAAGGACAGTGCTGCGACACCAAGCGAAATGGCGCACATCTGTCCGAAGTTCTTGCCAAACGGAACGTCGCGCGCAACGGAAGTGTAGAAGTTGAACGCAGCGAGAATGAGCACGACAAACACGAGCATGATGCCCATGGCGAGCAGATACATCTTGTCATCGAGAATGAGGTAGGGCAGCAGCAAAATCACGACGGTGATGAAATATGCGCCGCCTGTCATGAGGCCGGATTTTGCCGCATCGCCCTTGCCATCGCTACGTTCGGCGAGATATTCGCTCGCCGCCATCGAAAGCGTGGCCGCAACGCCGGTGATAAGACCGGAAAGCGCAATGAGGCGCGTGTTCTGCATGGCGAGCGTAAGGCCGGCAAGCGTACCGGTGATTTCGACGATGGCGTCGTTCATGCCAAGAATCATCGCGCCTACATAGGAGAGGCGCTTCTCGTTGAGCAGGCCAAAAAGCTCGTCTTCGCGCCTTTGCTCGTCGGCCTCCATCTTCTCGACCTCGGGAATCTCATCGAGCAGCTTCTTGGAGTGGCTGACGAACTTGATCTTGCGCCGATCCATGAGCTTGGCGGCAAAGGTGAAGCCGAAGAGCCGTGCCATGCGCGCGTAGCGCTTGACCTTACGCTCGTCAGGTTTGACCTGGCTGTTGGTGTAGGCCTCGAGGACCCTGGCTTGACTTGCGACCTCATCGGCTATCTTGACGAGCGCCTCGCGATTGGCATCGTCCTTGATGGAGCTTACCATCGCATGATAGGCGGCGGCTTCCGTTGTCTCGCTTTGCTGAATGCGAAGGAGGACCTTCTGCGTTTGCGTGCTGTATGCCATGCGATGCTTCTCCCGTTAGGTGTGAATTCATTATAGCCAATCGAGATGGATGAGAGGCTTGCCAGGACATTTTCCCGAACGAGAAGGCGGGTAACAAAAAAGCCGCCTGATAGGCGGCTTGAAACTTTGAATGGTGGCTAGAGAGGGACTTGAACCCCCGGCACAGGGATTTTCAGTCCCCTGCTCTACCAACTGAGCTACCTAGCCACGGCGCTTAACAGCAGCGGTTAGTTTACCAAAACGAGCGTCGCGGTCAAGCATCGTTCCTCAGGAGGTCCACGGCCTGGCATGCGAGGTCCCTGATTTCGCCGTCTTCGCTTTCCGACAGCTCGAGAAGCGAATCGAGTGCGGCGAGGTCCTTGAAGTGCGCAAGCGCCTCGATGGCATAGCGCACAACCCACTCGTAGTCATCGTCAAGCGCCTCGATGCACGCCTCGGTCGTCTGCTTATCAGCTGGAAAGTGCCCGAGCGTCCAAACGCATGCCGCACGCAGCTCGCCCTCCTCGTCACCGAGAGCACCGAGAAGCGCAACGCGTGCTTGCTCGATGAGAGCGCCGTTCGTCGTGATGTCGAAGCCGACAAGTTCGGAGCGCTCGCCGATGGCCGTCGCCGCGGCCACGCGGATGGCAGACGCGACCCCGTTGTCTATCACAAGCTCGCAAAGCTTGTCGAGGCAACGCGTTGTGGGAATCTGTCCGAGCGACCACGCGCAGTTCACGCCGACGCGCTCGTTCGGATCGTTCAGGCACTCGACAAGCGCCTCGTACGCGCGATCGTCACCGAAGATGCCAAGCGCGGTTGCGGCTGCCGCGCGCACCTCGTCGACGGGATCGAACAGGCAGACGAGCACAGGCGCAAACCCACGCGGATCAGCAAGCTTGGCCAGAGCCGCGACCGCCATCGCGCGGGCACGCGGATCATCGTCATGTGTGAACTCAATGAGCAGTTCGAATTTTTCTGCGGGCATCTCGCCCCTCCATTCCTTATCTGTACTTTGGGGGATTTTACGCTAAAATGCCAAGGCACTGGGCGATTAGCGCAGCGGGAGCGCATCTGCCTTACAAGCAGAGGGCCGCAGGTTCGAACCCTGCATCGCCCACCAGAGATTTCTTCGAGCCGCCCCGTGCGGCTCGTTTCATTGTGTAGCCGTATCGATTGAGGACATGTGCATATGAGAACGATTCAGGCATCGGACATCACGGACGCAGTGCGTGATCTGTGCATTCGCGCCAACTGTGTCATGAGCGACAAGCTCCTCGATGCACTACGCCAAGCGCGTGAAGAGGAGAGTTGGCCAGTCGCCAGGGCTACGCTCGATTGCATGCTCGAAAACGCCGCCATTGCCGAGTGCGATATGGTGCCCATTTGCCAGGATACGGGCGCAGCTTGCGTCTTCGTCGAACTCGGCCAGGACGTACGCATCGAGGGTGGTTCGCTTGTCAATGCCATCAACACGGGGGTCGCGCTCGGCTATACGGAAGGGTACCTGCGCAAGTCGATGGTGGACGATCCCCTGCGTCGCGTGAACACGAACGACAACACGCCGGCACTCATTACCGTCGATGTCGTAGACGGCGACATGCTCAAGATCACGGTTGCGCCTAAGGGGGCAGGCTCAGAGAACATGGGGCAGCTCAAGATGCTCAAACCAGCCGACGGCATCGAGGGCGTGCGCGCCTTCGTGCTCGACGCCGTTCGTCACGCCGGCCCCAACCCGTGCCCGCCCATCATCGTGGGCGTGGGCGTGGGCGGCAACTTCGACCATGTCGCCTCACTCGCCAAACGCGCGCTGTTGCGCCCCATTGGCGTACATAACCCCGACCCCTTCTATGCCCAGCTCGAAGACGAGCTGCTTGCGGCCATCAACGAGCTAGGCACGGGGCCAGCCGGCTTCGGTGGCGCGACGACAGCGCTCGCCGTCAACATCGAGCAAGCGCCCACGCACATTGCCTGCCTGCCCGTCGCCGTCAACATCAACTGCCATGTCGCGCGTCACGAGGAGGCGATGCTGTAATGGAGGCTCCCGAGGCACGCCGTATCAGCGGTGACATCACCCGCGAGGTCGCACGCTCGTTGCATGCCGGTGATCAGGTGCTCTACAGCGGCATCGTCTACACCGCACGCGATGCGGCGCACAAGCGTCTCGTCGAGGCACTCGACGCTGGTGAAGGTACGCCTATCGATATCGACGGGGCAATCATCTACTACGCCGGACCGGCACCCGCCAAACCCGGCCACGCAATCGGCCCGGTTGGCCCGACCTCAAGCTACCGCATGGATCCGTACGCGCCGCGCCTGCTCGATTTGGGGCAGCGCGCCATGATCGGCAAGGGAGCGCGCAGCCAAGAGGTCATCAACGCCGTGATGCGTAACGACGCGGTCTACTTTGCCGCCATTGGAGGAGCTGCCGCGCTTATAGCGCAAAGCGTGAAAAGCGCAGACGTCGTGGCATACGACGACCTGGGGACCGAAGCGATTCGTCGACTCAAGGTCGTGGACATGCCGCTCACGGTTGCCATCGACTGCCACGGCAGCAACATTTACGAAACCGGACCGGCAGAATACCTGGCAAGCAAGAGGTGAATCACCTGCTGGAGGCGGGGCGACCAGCCCTCATTTCAGGAACGACTCATCGGGCTGCAGCTCATAGCGCGCGCAGATAGCGCGCAACTGCTCATCGCTCACCAGATATCGGGGCTCGGCGCCGCCGCTTGCGGCACACGCCTGCAGGTAAATGCCAGCCGACTTCTCGATCGTATCGACAATCCCAAACGCATCATCAAAACTCGCCGCGCGTACCATGACACCATGATGCGCCCATACGCAAGCAACATGCGTTGTCATGAGCTCGCAGGTTGCCTCGGCGAGTTCATGGCTGCCGGGAACCATCCACGGTAGCGCGCCAACACCCTGCGGAAACACGATGATGCCTTCGGTCATGATACGCCACAGCGTACGCGTCCACACGCGTGTGCTTGGCTCGATGAGCGACGAGAGCGCAATGACATGCGGGCAATGCGCGTGATAGACCACACAGTCGGCACCGTCTCCTGCCTGCAAGGCCGTCGCATAGGCAGCGAGGTGCGTCTCGAGTTCGCTCGAGGGTCGCGATCCATCCGCAAGGCCCCAACGCTTGCGCCAGGCACTGCCATCATCGTTGATTTCGATAATCCCGCAACTATGAAGCGGGTCGTATGCAACATTGCTCAGGTATGCACCCGAGACGCTTATGAGAAAATGCGCACCCGCAAGATCAGGGACGGAACGCCCAAGCGCATGCCATTCGGCATCTGCGCATAACAACGATTCGCGGATGGCGATGTCGTCTTCAGTGAGACGGCAACTCAGATTGCCGCCATTGGCTTCATGCCAACCGCGCGCGCTTGCATTAACGCAGAGCCGTGTAAAGCGCTGCAGGCAATCGAGCTCGTCGCCGCCAGCATCTTCTGGCCATGCTCGAAAACCGCAGGTGCCTTGCTCCCTGCCCATGTTGCGCTAGCCGACACGCGGAGGAGTGTTAACAGGCGGCATGGGCGGTGCAAAGGGGGCAGCCGTAGGCGGAGCTGCCGGCGCGGGGCGCGGGCTCGTCGACGCTTGGACGGCAGAGTGGGCTTGCTGCTCGCCGTGTTCTTGTTTGGCGGTCTCGAAAAACTCGTTGCGCTGCTCGCGTGCCTCTTTGAGTGCTTCGCCTTCTTCCTCGAGCTCGTTTTGGAGCGAGGCAATCATCTGCTCGAAATGCATGCAGAGCTGGTTTTGCGCACCCTGATTGAGCGTGCCGAAGAGTACCTGAGGCAAGTTCTGATCGGGAAGCTGGACAGCCTTGCCCTTATCGGTGAGCCATACGAGCATGACGCGTCTATCGTCCGGAGAAGCCGTACGCTCGACATAGCCCTCCTTCTCCATCTTGCCGAGAACCTCGTTGAGGGAGGAGACGCGAATGCCCATGATAGTTGCCATATCCTTGGTGCTCACGCCATCCTTCTGCTTGAGGAGGGCAAGGACGCGACCGCGACCACGCGTCGTATCGCCAAGAGGGCCTGCCTTACTGGTGTTTTTATTGCGAACGGCTTCCGTCATCTGACGAATCAACATGTACTTGTCAAAAAGTTCGTCCTCGCGGCCCATTGTCTCCTCCGTTTATATATGGTACCTGTAAATCACACCTATAAAGTATATGGTGGCTGTATAAAATGTCAAGCGCGGAGCCGCGTTCTTTCCCGCTAGGATGCTATATAATTCCGAAATGCACGGCCCAATGCGCAGTACGCATGGAAGGGAGTTCAAGGTGTATTACTCGAAAGAGATCGAGCTCATGTGCCCGGTCGCAAAGGGCGCCTATCACGGCCCCGCCCCCATTCCCGAAGAGGGCAAATGGGTTCAGGCGAAGGAGATTTCCGACATCAATGGCTTCACGCACGGCGTCGGCTGGTGCGCACCTCAGCAGGGAGCCTGCAAACTCACCCTCAACGTCAAGGACGGCATCATCGAGGAGGCACTGGTCGAAACCATCGGTTGCTCGGGCATGACGCATTCCGCCGCCATGGCAAGCGAGATTCTTCCCGGCAAGACGCTGCTCGAGGCACTTAACACCGACCTTGTCTGCGATGCCATCAACACCGCGATGCGCGAACTCTTCCTGCAAATCGTCTACGGACGCACGCAGACGGCGTTCTCCGACGGCGGTCTTCCCATCGGAGCCGGTCTCGACGATCTTGGCAAAGGCTACCGCTCCATGGTCGGCACCATGTACGGCACCAAACTCAAGGGTTCCCGCTACCTCGAGCTCACTGAGGGCTACGTGACGCATATAGCGCTCGACGAAAACGACGAGATCATCGGCTACGAGTACGTCAACTTCGGCAAGATGATGGATGCCGTCAAGAACGGCGTCGATGCCAATCAGGCAATCAAAGACGCAACGGGCAGCTACGGTCGTTTCGACGAAGCCGCCAAAGTCATCGATCCGAGGAAGGAGTAGATCATGGCAGAGTTCGAGAACATGGCCCACAGGCTCGACAAGATCAACGCCACGCTCATGGAATACGGCATGGGCAACCTCGACGATGCAGAGAAGGTATGCAAGGACGCCGGCATGGATCCGCTCCCCTACGACATCGTCAAGAGCGTGCAGCCCATCTGCTTCGAGGATGCGGCTTGGGCGTATACGGCTGGCGCGGCTATCGCCATCAAGAAGGGTGTTGCCAACGCATCCGAGGCGGCAAGCGCCATCGGCATTGGCCTGCAGGCCTTCACCACGCCCGGCTCCGTCGCCGACGACCGCAAGGTAGGCCTCGGCCATGGCAACCTTGGCGCAATGCTCTTGCGCGACGAGACCGAGTGCTTCGCCTTTCTGGCCGGCCACGAGAGCTTTGCAGCCGCCGAAGGCGCCATCGGCATCGTGAAGAACGCAAACAAGGCCCGCAAGAAGCCGTTGCGCGTCATCCTCAACGGTCTTGGCAAAGACGCCGCCCAGATCATCAGCCGCATCAACGGCTTTACGTATGTGCAAACGCAGTTCGACTACGCAACTGGCGAACTCAAGGTCGTCAACGAGACCCGTTACTCGACAGGCGAGCGCGGCGATGTGCACTGCTACGGCGCCGATGACGTGCGCGAGGGCGTTGCGATCATGCATCACGAGGGCGTGGACATCTCCATCACGGGCAATTCGACCAACCCCACGCGCTTCCAGCACCCTGTCGCGGGCACGTACAAGAAGGAATGCGTCGAGCAGGGCAAGGCGTACTTCTCGGTGGCAAGCGGCGGCGGCACGGGTCGCACGCTGCACCCGGATAACATGGCCGCCGGCCCCGCTTCGTATGGCATGACCGACACGATGGGCCGCATGCATTCCGACGCGCAATTCGCCGGCTCCTCGAGCGTCCCGGCGCATGTCGAGATGATGGGCTTCATCGGGATGGGCAACAACCCCATGGTTGGCGCGACCGTTGCCGTGGCCGTCGCAACGAACGCTGCCATTAACGGGTAAACGCACGTAACATACAGACGAAGGGAGGGCGGGCCAACTGGCCCGCCCTCCTCGTTTTGAACAAGACAAAAGTCGCCGGGGCACTTTTGTCTTGTTTCCAAGTACTCGCAATGAGACAACGGACCTGTCCATTTGTCCCATTTTCGCGACTACGGGAGAAGCGCCTCGGCGATCTGGACGGCATTGAGGGCCGCACCCTTGCGAATTTGGTCCATGACGAGCCAGAAGGCCAGACCACCCTCGACCGTGGGGTCCTTGCGAATGCGACCGACGAAGACGTCATCGGTGCCCTGCAGCAGGCCAGGCATGGGATACACGTTCGCGCCCGGATCGTCCATGACCGTGACGCTCGTGGCCGCCTCGAATGCGGAGCGCGCCTCATCGGGCGAAACCGGCTTGGCAAGCTCGACGTTCACGCTCTCGGCATGGCAGCGCAGCACCGGGATACGCACGGCAGTCGGCGCGACCTTGATGCTCGCATCGCCGAAAATCTTGGCCGTCTCGACGACCATCTTCCACTCTTCCTTGGTGTACGCATCTTCCATGAACACGTCGATATGGGGAATGACGTTGAACGCGATCTGGTCGGAGAACGCCTCGACCGTAAGCTCCTCGTCATCGAGGAACTGACGCGTCTGGTCATATAGCTCGTTCATGGCCTTGAGACCGGCGCCGCTGGCAGCCTGGTAGGTGCTGACGACAACGCGTTTGATGCCCCCGGCCAAGTCGTAAAGCGGTTTGAGCGCGACGACCATCTCGATCGTCGAACAATTGGGATTGGCGATGACGCCCGAATGCCATTCGAGATCCTTCGCATTGACCTCGGGGACGACGAGAGGTACGTCATCATCCATGCGAAATGCGCTCGAGTTATCGATCATGACGCATCCCACATCCACGACGGCCTGACGATATGCCTTGGAGGTGTCGCCTCCGCAGGCGAAAAGCGCGATGTCGACGCCATCGAAACTCGCCGGCGTCATCTCCTCGACCACGAGCTCGCCGTCCTTGAAGGGCACCGTGCTGCCAGCCGAGCGAGCAGACGCAAGCGCCTTGACCTTAGCCGCCGGGAAATCGCACTGCTCGAGCACCTTTAGCATCTCGCGACCGACGACCCCCGTGGCACCAGCCACGGCGACAACGGGCTGCGCGGGCATAACCTTGTTCCAAGCCATGTTCGTTCCTCTCAGGGTTCCATATGAAGTGGGGACAATGATAGCGCAAGAGCGCCACGAAAATGAGACAGTTTGGTCTGACCAAACTGTCTCATTCACAAGGTCATGGCGCGCGCGAGCTTGGAAAGTGGCTGTATCACGAGATTGAACTCCCCTTGCATCTGACGTGCGAACGCATGAAAGGCGTCCTGCGAGCCATCTAGGTACTCGAGTTCGATCTCATGTATGGAAGCCGTGCGTCCCCGATTGCGCATCTCGCCTATGTCGACGGCAAAGACCGCCGTAAAATCTGCACATGTGAGCGTGCGTTCATATCGTACGAAGTCGGTCTCGCAGGTTGGCTGAGGATTGCCCGCAATGAGCCTCTCGCAGATGTCAGCCGGAGCACCCGCCTCGGGGAGACGACGCAAGCCCTCGAGAACATCATCAGCTTTGACCTCGAACTCCTGACGCGCTTTGCAGGCTCCCTCCGCGCTCGCGGCAAGCTTGAGGCAGCACACGCTGTCATCGTTCTCGCGTCGCACACGCAATCCACCATGCAGGCGGTACACATCCCGATTCGGCGTATCGTAGTAGATCGCGCGCATGCGCAGCTCACGTTGCTCGCCTAGCATCGGCGCAATCGTTGCGTCGTCGAGCAAAGTCACCAGCGTTGCTTCATCGGGCATTTCCCATTTATATTCGATTTCCATGAAGCCTCCCTCGAAATGAGACAAATGACCTGTCCATTTGTCTCATTGCGCGGCTGCAGTGCCGGCAGCCATACCACTCACCCACGCCCAGTGCAGATTGAAGCCGCCGCAACGTCCGTCGATATCGAGCGTTTCGCCCGCGGCATAGATGCCGGGGCGCAACCTGGACTCGAGCGTAAGCGAATCGAACTCCCAGGGCGAAGCACCACCGCGCATCACCTGCGCCTGCGAGGCATCGGCGATACCCGTCACGCCCACGCGGAAGTTCTTGACCGCCGCCGCGACCTGGGGAATCATATCCCTCGTCGCCAGCGCCGTAGGCTTGAAGCCCGCCATACGAACGATGGCATCGTTCACGCGCGTATGAAAGCAGCCGCACATGAGTTCCGTAAAGTTAGGAGCACGACCGAATCGCTCATCGATGCTCTGCGATAACGACGCGTGCTTTGCCGAGAAGTAGGCATCGCACTGGCTGGGGCTCATCTGGGGCAGAAAGTCGAGGCTCAAGACACCGCCCGTGCCCACCTCACGCGACATATCGAAAATAACGATGCCCGAAAGACCATAGTCGCGGAACAGAACCTCGCCATAGCGCGTAGCGAGCGGCGTAATCGATTCCTCATTTGCATATGCGCTCACACGTGCACGTGCGCGCACGCCAGACAGTCCCTTGAGCGGTTTGACATCGGTCTCGAGTGGACAGAGCACGGGAGCGAACGGATCGATCGTATGTCTCAGGCAGGAGAGCAGGCTCGTGCCTCCCCCCGTGGCGATAATAACGCGTTGCGCATCGATGTCACGGCCATTGGAGCATTCGACGCGATAGCCAGACTCAGTCGGCTGGATATCCGCAACCCTGTGATTGCACCGCACATCGACATTGGCTTGTTCGCAGGCGGCGCGTAGCACGTCGAGCACCGTGTTCGCAGTATTCGAGAGCGGATAGATGCGTCCTTCGTCTTCTTCGGTCACGAGCAATCCGAGCTCGCCGAAAAAGCCGAGCACCCTCGACGTGGGATACGCTTCGAGCAGCGACATGATTGCAGCGCCATTGTAGTAGTCGGTAAATTGCACGTTGGCGTTGGTCAGATTGCAGCGTCCGTTGCCCGTCTTGAGTATCTTCTGGCCAACACGTGCGCTCGCCTCTACAACCGTCACGTCGGCACCGGCGCGCGCAGCCGAAATCGCCGCCACCAAGCCGGCAGCTCCGCCGCCGACCACCACGACATGAACTTTCCCGCCCATCAAACGCCTCTTTCCTCGCGCACTCGCAATGAGAAAGCTGTCCGAGCAAGCTCCTCGGCTTGCCGCTTGCGCACTACGCTCCTGCGCTGTCCTTCTCGACACGCTCCATGACCTGCACGGCCTGTTCCTCGGCCTGCTCCTTCTGGTTATTGAAGGCAACGGCGATCATGAGCTTGATGCGGTTGAGCTGGTTGACCTCGCTTGCACCCGGATCGTAGTCCACGGCCACGATGTTGCTCTGCGGATACTGACGGCGCATTTCCTTGATGACGGCCTTGCCAACGACATGGTTGGGCAGGCAGGCAAAGGGCTGACAGCACACGATGTTGGGCGTGCCCTCCTTCACGAGCTCGACCATCTCGCCCGTGAGCAGCCACCCCTCACCCATGGTGTTACCCAGGTCGATGATGTCGCTTGCCCCTTGGGCAATGTCCTCGATGTGCATGATGGGCTCGAAGCGCTCGGAGGCGGCCAGGGCCCTGCGCACCGGATCGCGCAGCTTCTCGAAAAACGCGACGACGCCCTTGGCTCCCACGTACTTCTTGAGGTTGGGCGTGAGCTCCTGGTGCCTGAACGCCGGATTGAGCATGCCGAAGAGGAAGAAGTCGACGAGGCCGGGAACGTTTGCCTCGCAGCCCTCATCCTCGATGATCTGCACGATCTGGTTGTTGGCCGTGGGGTGGAACTTCACGAGGATTTCGCCCACCACACCCACGCGCGGCTTACTGCCAAAGTTCTCGCAGGGCAGCGTGTCGAAGTCATGGACGATCGCGTTTATGACGCGCTTGACGTCACGCCACTTGAAGTCGCACACGTTCTCCTTGAGGTAATCCATCCACTTGCGGAAGAGCGCCTCCGTGCTACCCGGCTCCTTTTCATACGGACGCACGCGATACAAGCACATCATGAGCAGGTCGCCCAAGATGAGTGCCGGCACGGCGGTCTTGAGCATCGTGGGCGTGACCTCGAAGCCGGAGTTACGCTCACCCGTATCGTTGAAGGACAGCGAGATAACCGGCACATGATCCAGCCCCGCTTCGTGCAGGCCCTTGCGAATGAGCGAGATGTAGTTGGTTGCACGACAGCCACCGCCAGTCTGCGTGATGATGAAGGCCGTCTTGTCCATGTCGTACTTGCCGCTGGTGGCTGCCTCCATGATCTGGCCAGTGACGAGGATGGACGGGTAGCAGATGTCGTTGTTCACGTACTTGAGACCCGCATCCACAGCCGACGGGTCCACGCTCGGCAACAGCTCCATGTTGTAGCCGTAGTGATGGAAGATGGGGACGAGCAGCTCGAAATGAATGGGCGACATCTGCGGGGCGAGAATCGTATAGCCTGCGTCCTGCATCTCCTTCGTGTACTCGGCACGCATAAATTCGGTCGACGCCGCATCACGATTGGGCGTGAAGCTGAAATCGATACCGCATTCGCTTGGCAATTCAGGCTCGACGTCGACCGAAATCGCATCACCCCTGTCCGCACGCAGCGTCTCGACGGAAGCCGCCGCGATGTCGACAGCTGCCGAGCTCTTGCCAGGCTGCACGGGCATTTCGCGCAGCTCCTCCTGCTGACGCAGCGCGGCCATGAGCGAGCGGATGCGAATGCGCGCGGCACCTAGGTTAGAAACCTCGTCGATCTTGATAACGGTGTAGACCTTGCCGCTTCCCTCGATAATCTCCTGTACCTCGTCGGTGGTGAGCGCATCGAGGCCACAGCCAAAGGAGTTCATTTGCACGAGGTCGAGATCGCTGCGCTGCGTGACGACCTTCGCGGCGTTGTACAGACGCGTGTGATACATCCACTGGTCGTACACGCGCAGATTGCGCTGCAGCTCGCCCAGATGCGCCACGGAGTCCTCAGTGAGCACCGCCATGCCGTACCCACAAATGAGCTCGGGTAGCGAGTGATTGATCTCGGGGTCGATATGATAGGGACGGCCCGCCAGCACGATGCCGTGGCCATTGTTCTCCTCGATCCAGCGCAGCGTCTCCTCGCCCTTGGCGCGCATCGTCGATTTGAAGTCAAGATCGGCCTGCCAGGCAAGGTCGATGGCATCGGAAATCTCGACGCGCGTGGGCCACTGCATGGCAAGCACGTCGACGCCTTGCGCCTTGAGCTCCTCCTTGCGGTTCTTCACCAGATGCTCGAAGAGACGCTTCTTGAGGGCCTTCTTGTCGTCATAGGGAATGAACGGATTGAGGAATTGCGTGCGACTGTCTTCGAGCTCGTCGATATTGAGTTTGAGCGCCTCGGAATAGCTCATGACGATGGGGCAGTTGTAGTGATTGTTCGCACCCTCGTCCTCCTGGCGTTCCCAACGGATGCAGGGCATCCAGATGAAGTCGACGTCCTTGTCGAGCAGGTCCATGATGTGACCATGCGAGAGCTTGGCCGGATAGCAGGCGTTCTCGGAAGGCATGGACTCGATGCCGGCCTCGTAGGTCTTCTTCGTGGAAGGTTCGGACAGCACGACGCGGTAGCCCAGGTGCGTGAAGAAGCTATGCCAGAACGGATAGTTCTCGTACATGTTGAGCGCGCGTGGAATGCCCACGGTACCGTATTTGGCGGCTTCCTCGACAAGCGGTTCGCGATCGAAGAGCAACTTGTCCTTGTACGCGAAAAGGTTCGGCACTTCCTTAGCTGGCTTCTTGATTCCGGCACCGCGCTCGCAACGGTTGCCCGTGACGAAACGGCGCTGCTTGCCCGTCGCCTCGTCAATGCCGAAGTCGTTGATGGTGAGCAGGCAGTTGTTCTCGCAGCGTCCGCAGCGCACCGCCGTATGCTTGATGTCGAGTTCGTCGATCTGCTCGGGGCGCAGCAACGTGGACTTCGCCCCCGTCGCACGATCGCGCGCCAGCAGCGCAGCACCCCAAGCGCCCATGTTACCGGCGATGTCGGGCCGAATCGCGTCATGTTCGCTCAGGTTCTCGAACGCGCGCAAGACGGCGTCGTTGAGGAAGGTGCCGCCCTGCACGACCGCATGCTCGCCCAGTTCGGAAGCATCACGTAGCTTGATGACCTTGAACAGGGCGTTTTTGATGACGGAATACGACAGGCCCGCCGAGATGTCAGCCGGTGTCGCGCCTTCCTTCTGCGCCTGCTTGACACGCGAATTCATGAACACCGTGCAACGGCTGCCAAGGTCGACGGGAGCCTCGGCCTTGAGCGCTTCGGCGGCGAACTCCTCGATGGGCATGTTGAGCGAGGTCGCGAAGGCCTCGATGAAGGAACCGCAGCCCGCCGAACACGCCTCGTTGAGCATGATGTGCTCGATGACGCCGTCCTTGACATGCATGCACTTCATGTCCTGGCCGCCGATGTCGAGGATGAAGTCAACATCAGGGCACAACTCGCGCGCACCACGCAGATGCGCGACCGTCTCGATCTCGCCGGAATCTGCTTGGATAGCCTCGAGCAGCAACGCCTCGCCATAGCCCGTCGTGGTTGCGTGCCCGATGGTCACGAGCGGATTGCCGTCATCATCGCACGGAATCTGACTTGCCAGATCGCCGAGCATGGCACGAGCCGCACCGAGCACGTCGCCCTTGTTATTGACGTAGTAGCTGTAGAGGATCTCGCCCTTCTCGCTCACGAGCACCGACTTGAGCGTCGTGGAGCCGGCATCGATGCCGAGATAAGCCACGCCGCGATAATCGGCGAGACTCGCCTTGGAAACGGTCGCCTTGGCATGGCGCTTCTTGAACGCCTCGTAGTCCCTCTCGCTCGCGAAGAGCGGCTCGAGGCGCTGGACCTCGCTACCCTGGATGCTGCCGAGCTTGCTCATGCGATCCTTGAGCTCGGCGAGGCTCACGACGTCATCATTTGTCTCGGAGGCAAACGCCGCGCCGCGCGCGACGAAGAGATGCGATTCCTCGGGAATGATCGTCGTCTCATCGGTGAGCTCGAGCGTCTCGATGAAACGCTGGCGCAGCTGTGGCAGATAATGCAGCGGACCTCCCAGAAAGGCGACGTTACCGCGAATGGGGCGACCGCAGGCAAGACCCGATATCGTCTGCATGACGACGGCCTGGAAGATCGACGCGGCGATGTCCTCGCGCTTGGCGCCCTCGTTAAGCAGCGGTTGCACGTCGGTCTTTGCGAACACGCCGCAACGTGACGCAATGGGGTAGATGATGTTGTGCTCCTTGGCCATCTCGTCCAAGCCGGAAGCGTCCGTGTTGAGCAGGACCGCCATCTGGTCGATGAAGGCGCCCGTACCACCAGCGCAAGTGCCGTTCATACGTTGCTCGATGCCGCCGTCGAAGTAGATGATCTTGGCGTCCTCGCCACCGAGTTCGATGGCAACGTCGGTAGCAGGGATGATGCGCTCAATTGCGGTCTTGTTGGCGATAACTTCCTGCACGAAGGGCACGCCCAGCCAGTTGGCAAGCAGCAGACCGCCCGAACCCGTGATGGTAATGGTCGCCTGACCATCACCGACCGCCTCAAGCGCCTCGTCGATAATCTCGACTATGGTCGCGCGTACATCGGAATGGTGACGACGGTACACGCTGAAGACAATGTTGTCATCGGGGTCGAGCACAAGCAGCTTGACCGTGGTCGATCCGACGTCAACGCCAATCCTGAGCGTGTCTTGTCTGCTGTCCTGGATACTCATGCGTGTCTCCTCTGGACGAGTGAGCGACTAGTTCTTAAGCGAGTTGATAGGCGCGGGGAAACGGCCGCCGCGATGCGCGAACACCGTGCCCGCATGCGTGTTGACGGGCATGACGGGCGCCTCGCCAAGCAGACCGCCAAAGTGCAGCGTCTCGCCAGCGGATTTGCCGATTGCCGGAATCACGCGCACGGCCGTGGTCTTGTTATTGATGAGACCGATAGCCGCTTCGTCGGCAATGATGCCGGTGATGGCCTCGACGGTCGTGTCACCGGGAATCGCGATCATATCGAGTCCAACCGAGCACACGCACGTCATGGCTTCGAGCTTCTCGAGCGAGAGTGCGCCGTCCTCGGCTGCCTTGATCATGCCGGCATCCTCGCTGACGGGGATGAAGGCGCCCGAGAGACCACCGACGCTCGAACTTGCCATGACGCCGCCCTTCTTGACGGCATCGTTGAGCAATGCAAGCGCAGCCGTCGTACCCGGACCGCCCACCTGGCCAACGCCGATGGTCTCGATGATCTGCGCAACCGAATCACCACGCGCGGGCGTGGGTGCAAGCGAGAGGTCAAGGATGCCCTTCTCGTAGCCGAGGCGCCTTGCGGCCTCGCGCGCAACGAGCTCGCCGGCGCGGGTGATCTTGAAGGTCGTTGCCTTGATGGCCTCGGCGACCTCGGTCATCGAGGCGTCCTTCGGCAGATCCTCGAGCACGGCATTGACAACGCCCGGACCGCTGACGCCGACGTTGATGACCTCTCCGGCCTCGCCGCTGCCATGCATGGCGCCGGCCATGAAGGGGTTGTCCTCGACCATATTGCAGAAGACGACAAGCTTGGCGCAGGCAATGGAATCACGATCGGCCGTAATCTCGGCGCACTCGCGGACGACCTGCGCCATGCGCAGCACCGCATCCATGTTGATGCCGGCGCGCGTGGAGCCGACGTTGACACTCGAGCAAACGATATCGGTACTCGACAGGGCATGCGGAATGCTGTTGATGAGACGGCGGTCGCTATCGCTCATGCCCTTTTGCACGAGCGCGGAAAAACCACCGATGAAGTTGACGCCAACCTCCTTGCCGGCGCGATCGAGCGCCGCAGCGATGGGCGTGAGGTCCTCGGCCGTCGTTGCACCGCAAATCTCGGCGATGGGCGTTACCGCGATGCGCTTGTGGATGATGGGAATGCCGAACTCTCGTTCGAGCTGCTCGGCACAGGGCACGAGGTCCTTGGCCGCCGTCGTGAGGCGATCGTAGACGCGCTGTGCCATGACATCGATATCCTCGTGGACGCATCCGCGCAGGGAGAGTCCCAGCGTGATGGTGCGAATATCGAGATGCTGCTGTGTCACCATCGAAAGTGCTTCGACGACTTGCTTCGCTTCTACGGCCACAGGTACTCCTTTGCTTATAAGCTACTTTGAGCATGGGATGCGGGCTATATCCAGTCGCTCGGACAGCGCTGCTCGCTTTGTGGATATAGCCCGCATCCCATGAACAATCACGAACTTATGATTGTATCTCAATGCCCCTATTTATCTAGGCTCCAGAGCTTATCGAAGCATTCGGAGAGCTTGCGGATGACAGGGCCGGTCATTCCCTCTACGGGGATAATGCCGGATTCGTCATTTACGACAAAGACTTCAGCGTCGTCTAGAGGCAGCTTGGCCTGTACGACCTCATAACCGAGCGTCGTGCCCAAATCGCGCACGAGCGTATCTGCGGCATGACGGGGCTCCTCGCCGACGATGAGCTTGTCATCGCGAACGGCCCATATCGTGCCAGGCACTTCTCCCGTCTCGACGAGCGCGCGCGTGATGACTGGAGCTTGCAGCAGCTCTTCCATCTTTACGTCGACGATGCCTTCCGGATCGATCGTGAGCACAATGAGCCCATCGGGCATCTCGTAGAGCTTGTTGTCGCGCACCCACTCCAGGCGGGAGCGTACCCATGCCTGCACAGCCGGCCCTACGCTAAACGCACCGAGCGAACGCAGGCGACGCTCGTAGAGGTGAATGGTCTTGTTGGTATAGCGCCAGCGAAACTCTAGCTTGGAGGCGGGCAGGTTTTGTGCGCGCCATTCTTCCTCGCTGATGCCCTCGCCCTCGGCAATGTCAGCCATGCTTTCAGGCTTCGTGCTGCCGACCTTGTTGTACGGAATCGTGTTCATGTTACTTCCTCATGCACGTTTTTCGTTCTTGCGAATGCAGGCGGGTTCGCATGCGCTTTTTTGCGTAAATGCGAAGCCGCTTGAACCCGCTTGCACATTTCTTGCGTTTTCCTAGGAACAGAACAGGCAGGATGCACGCTTTTTTCGTTTTCCTAGGAATGCTGCGTTCTTAACCCTAGGAAAACGCAAATAATCTGCATCACGTGTCAATCAGCCCTAGGAAAACGCAAATTTTCGACAATTCGTCAATCTTGACCCTAGGAAACTGCGTATTTCTTGCATCGCGAACCGAGAAAGCTCAAAAGAGAAAACGCTCCCTGCGCAAACGCTTGGCCCTGCCAGCTCTATCCCAATTTAGTGCCTGAAGTGGCGATGGCCCGTGAAGACCATCGGCATGCCGGCCTCGTCAGCGCACTCAATCGAGAGGTCATCACGAATCGAGCCACCTGGTTGAATGAGTGCCGTGACACCCGCATCACGCAGGGCCTCGAGCGTGTCGGGGAAGGGCAGGAACGCGTCGCTCGCGGCAACCGCGCCCTTGGCCTCCTCGCCCGCCTGCTCGACGGCGATACGCGCTGAATTGACGCGATTGGGCTGGCCACCACCAATGCCAACGGTACGCGTGCCCTTAGTGAGGATAACCGCGTTGGACTTCACGCACTTGCAACAACGCCAAGCGAACAGAAGTGCCTTGAGCTGCTCGTCGGTGGGAGCAGTCTTCGTGGGGACGGTAAAGGTCTCAGGATCCTCAGCCACCGTATCGAGCGTCTGCATGACGACACCGCCCTCGACCGCACGGATGTCCGGAGCGCCACCCGCCGGATTAATCCCACCGGTGCGCAGGATGCGCGCGTTTTCCTTGGCAGAGAAGACCTTGAGCGCTCCCTCGTCATAATCCGGCGCGATGATAACCTCGATGAACTGCTTGTTGACCTCGACGATCTCGCGGGCAACGTCCTCGGTCACCGTCTGGTTGAATGCCATGACACCACCGAAAGCACTGACCGTGTCGCATGCCCACGCATCACGATATGCCTCGAGCAGCGTCGCACCCTCGGCGATGCCGCACGGCGTGAGATGCTTGATGATGACGCAGGTGGGAATCGCGTTGTCGAACTCACGCACCGAAGCCCATGCGGCGTCGGTATCGAGGTAGTTGTTGTAGGAGAGCTCCTTGCCCTGCAGCTGCTCGGCCGCGGCAAGCGTGTGCTTGTCGGCTTCGGGAGTGGGGCCGGGCACGCCCACGCGCTTGCGTTTGTAGAACGCCGCCTGCTGGTGCGGGTTCTCGCCATAACGCAGATCGGCGACCTTATCGAGCATGACGCGCTCATCGGCCCAGAAGGGACCGTCGTCAATGAGCTCGTTGTGCAGCCATGAGTAGATAGCGTTGTCATAGACGCTCGTGAGACGGAAGACCTCGAGCGCGAGCTTCTTACGGGTCTCGAGCGTGGTGGCACCGTCATGAGCGCGCATTTCGTCGAGAATGGCGCCGTACATGGCCGGGTCGGTCACCACCGTGACCGAAGCGTGGTTCTTGGCCGCACTGCGCAGCATGGAGGGGCCGCCGATGTCGATATGCTCGACGGCATCCTGGTACTCGACGTCGGGCTTGGCGATGGTCGCCTCGAAGGCGTAAAGGTTCACGACCACCAAGTCGATCATGCCGATGCCGTTGTCCTCGGCATCCTTCATGTGAGTTGCCAGGTCGCGTCGTGCAAGCAGGCCGCCGTGCACCTTGGGATGCAAGGTCTTCACGCGGCCGTCCATCATCTCGGGAAAGCCCGTAAGCTCGTCAATGGCAACTACGGGGATGCCAGCCTGTTCGAGCACCTTGGCGGTGCCTCCCGTGCTCACGATCTCGACACCAAACTCATCAACGAGCGTGCGGGCAAACTCCTCGATGCCCATCTTGTCGGTGAGGGAGATGATGGCGCGCTTGATTTTGGGATCTGGCATGAAAGCCCCTTTCCACTCTGACCTGTATTATCTAGGAATTCTCGATGACCTTGAGAAGCAAACGGGTCATGTACTCGAGCTTGTCCTCTTCGACAACGTTGGCCGTGTCCTCGGCCGTATGCCAATCCACGGGAGCAACGCCGTTATCGGCAAAGCCCATGATCGTGAGAGCGCGCATGCCGGCAATCATGGCAGGTGTCGCATCGGTGTTGCGCCACTCGAGGCTCTTGGCCTTCATCTCGGCGCCCCTGACCTCCTTGGAAGCCTTCTTGACGAGGCTCATGAGACGACGGTCGGCGCGGCGGGGCTTGCCCGTGCCCTCGACGTCGACATAGGAAATCGAGCCGGCACCAACGGCTTCGAGGTTGATGATGAGCGAACCGCGCAGCTCGGAAGCATGCAAGTCGAGGAAGTTCTTCATGCCCTGCGCACCGGCACCCGAGGCGCCGAGCGCGACGAACCAGACTTCCTTGTCGAGCAGGTCGTTTTCGGTCATGGATACGACGGATTCGCGAATCTGAGCAGCACGCTGACGCACGGCATCATAGGCGCTCTCGGCTTCTTCCTCGAAGTAGCCACCGCCCTTCCAGCCGTAATCATCCTCATCGCTCCAGGCATCTGCTCCACCCGCATCGTAATCCTCGTTCGCGTTCTTGCCCTTGCGGTTGAACAGGCCGCCCACCTTGTCGACGGCATTGCGGAAGCGCGATTCGGGAATGTTGATTTCGGTCGTCTGACCAGCGGCCATGAAGCTATCGAGTGCCGCATCGTCCGCAATCACGCTATCGGATACCTCGGTGAAGTCGGAAAAATCACCGGCATCGGCCATCGGGACGGCATCGGAAATCGCGGGGAAGGAACCCGTCAACGACGGGAACGAAGAGGTGTTCGCAGCCGCAACGACCGTTTCGCTCGCCTGCGCGCGGACACTCGCCGGCGACTCGACACGCTGACGCGGCTTGGGACGTGAGCTGCGCTCGCTCACGCGACCCTCGTCCTTGGGCGCGAAGGGATCGTGACCGGGAGTCGCCTGAGGCGTGTCCTCGAAGGTCGAGCTCACCGGGGCTTCCTGGCGATTCTCGCCCAGCTGGATATCACGATTGTGCGTCGCGCGCGTCGGCACGAACTGCTGCGTGACGTGGCGAGCCGTAGGCTTCTTGTGTTGCGTCCTCGCCGTAGCCGGAACCACGGGCTCGACGGCGGCCACAGCCTCGACGGCCGTCTCTTCCTCGACGATCTCGACACCGTTGACGTCGGACTGCTCCACATTGATATCATCGAGGGAATCGACGACGGGAATGCTCTGCAACTCGGGGCGTGCACCGCGAGCAGCATGAGTCTCATGTGCCGACTTGCGCTCCTCGCGCTCCTTATCGTCCGACGAGCCGATGTTGGGGATGCGCGAGGTCAGCTGCACACGTGGCGCACCCTCTTGCTTTGCCTCGGCTGCGGTTTCTTCCTGAACCTGAACGCGCGGGAACAAGCCGCTCGAATCGGGGCTGAGCTCATCGAGTTGGTCATCGGGAATATCGAGGTTGATGGCGCTTACGACAGCATCGACGATTTCGGCGGCCTCCTCGGCGTGCTCCTCGGACGATGTAGTCGCCGGCTGCACCGCTTCGGCAGCCTCATCCACCACAGCCTCGACCGTCTCGTCGGCCTCGACTTCGACAGGCTGCTCGGCTGCTTGCTCTTCCTCGGCCTGCTGCGCACGTACGCCCTTCGCGACGGCAGGCGCATCGGCGAAACGGGAACGGTACGAAAAGACGGGCGCATCCTCGTCTTGCGGCTCGGTTGCCGCTCTCTTCTCGAGATCCTTCGCCGCCTTTTCCTTGGCAGCGGCATACCATGAGGGAACGGGACGTGCGACTTGCGGACGCTCGTCATGCGAACGCGTCGGGGTCTCTATGGGCATGTAGATGGGAGCGGGAGCAGGAGACTCCTCGTTCTCCAAGGACGCTTCCTCGACAGCTTCCTCGGCCTGCTCAAGCTCCTCGGCCTGAGCTTCGACTTCGATGGGCTCCTCGGCATCTTGTGCCGGATCGGGTTCGGGCTCGAGCTCGGTCTCGTCATGATGCTCGTCAACGCCCATGTACTCGGCGAAGATCACCGCATCATCGAGGCGCTCGACGGGCTTCTTGCGGGCCTCGTCGACCTCCTCATCGAGCGTGAAGTCCAGATCGGGAACCTGCATCTCGGAAATAGCGCCCGGCTTGGCCGGATTAAGCGCTTCATCCTCGACGCCCACCTGCTCGAACTCCACATCGTCAAGCGAGAAGGCACCCGTCGACATGGTGTCGAAATGGAGTTCCTCGGCTGCCGTGTCGGCCAGCACGTCAAGCTGTTCCTCGGGTGAAAGCGCGGGAAACGCAACCGTCGCATCGTCGCGCACGCCATCGGCATCGTAAGTGACCTCGACGCCCTCGGGCACGAGACCCTCGGCGTATGCCTCCTCGGCACTGTGGATGATGGGCTCGTCGACATCGTCAACGGACGGAGCGAACGGATCTATCGGCTCCTCGTCCTCGACAGCTCCCATGAAGTCACTCGTCAACATGGACGAACGCTCCCTGGTGAAACGCTCGCGCTCGTTGGGATTGACCAGCAGGCGCGCGACAGACAGGAGCACCGCGATGGAAGAGGCGTTGTCATTGCCACCCGAGATGTAGGGCGTGAAGCGACTGGCGACGATGCAGGCAGCCGCAGCGAGCACGAAAACGCTGGCAATGAGCGAGACCACCCACAGAATCGTGTCGATGACTTCGGGCCAGGGAAGCGGCAGCAGCCTGATGAAGAGCACGGCAACCAGGCCGATCATGCAGTAGAAGATAATCTTGTGCAGCAGCGGCGCATAACCGATGATCTTGGACGACGCCTCGGGTTGGGCACGAACGGTATCAACATGCGCGGCGATGATGATCTTCTTGCGACGGCGCGAATCACGGGCGACGTTGTCCGGGACGTATTTCGCCACAACGTTCTGCGAAACGCCATTCGCGCGCATCTTGGAGAGAATGGGATTGCTGTTGTGCTCGGTGAAGTAGATGAAGAAGCCAGCGACCACGAGGATGAGGCCGATGATGAACATGGAAAGCGAGATGCCGGGGACGAAAATACCGATGCCGGAGATGACCGTGCCCAGGGCAGCTGCCGCATACGCAAGGACGAAGGGCCAGCGTACGCCCGACGGCGTCGCGAACTCGTCGACGCTCACGTCAAGGCCGTCATCGGACAGCTCTTGGGCGATATAGAGCGAAGCCTGGTGCTCCTCCTCCGTGCTAACCGGTCGCGGGCCGATCTGGTCGGCAAGTACGTTCACATATTCCATGAGATCAGCCATGTGGCTCTCCTCCAGTTACTGCATCTGCGTTAATTGGTCTATTTTATCGTAACCATCTATAGCTTCGGAAGACTACTGCAGGTGATAGCGTCCATCTGTCTCGACGAGCGTGATGGGCACGCCAAAGAGATGGCGGAGCTTCTGCGTCGTGAGGACCTCTTCTTTGGGGCCATCGGCGACGATGTGCGCATCCTGCAGCATGACCACGCGCTCGAACTCCGGCATGATGTCGCCGACGTTATGCGTGATGACGAGAACCGTATGGCCAGCCTTGGCAAGTGCCGACAGCGACTGGCGCATGTTCCAGGCACCTTCGGGGTCGAGACCCAAAGTCGGCTCGTCGAAGATGAGCAGCGCGGGACCGTTGATGAGGGCGCGGGCGATGAGGGCGCGGCGTGCCTGGCCCGTGGAAAGCGTGAGCATGTCGCGCTCGGACAGCGACGGGATGCCAATCTCGCGGATGGCCTTGCGAGCCTGCTCGACCTGCTCGTCAGATGCGCCGATATGGAAGGGCACGCCGACACTTCCGAAAAAGCCACCGAGCACGATGTCGAACACCGTGCGGTGCACCATCATGCGCTCCTGCACGTCGGTGGACACGAGGCCCACCGTTTCGATGAGGGTCTCTGGCGACGGATCGGACTGGCCCATAAAGAGCACCGGCGGCGTCTCGCGCCACACGGGCTCGATTTCCTTGGTGAGCAGCTTCACGAGCGTCGATTTACCCGAGCCGTTGGGGCCGAGCACGACAATGTGCTCACCCTGGTTGATGACAAAGTCGTCAACGTCGAGGATCACGCGACCGTCCATCTTTACCTTTGCGTCATGCAAACGCAGCAGTTCCTGAGTCATGGCAGCTCCTTAGCTATTTGCCCAATGCGCGGGCGCGTTCCTTCTTTCTTCCAATTTTATCGAGCGTACGCTTGCGTAAGCGTATGGATTTGGGAGTAATTTCGACAAGCTCGTCATCGGCGATGTACTCAAGTGCCTCTTCGAGCGTGAACTTGACCGGCGGCGTGAGCATGATTGCCTTGTCGGCGCTCGACGCGCGCTGATTGCCGAGCTGCTTGGTCTTCGACACGTTCACGTCCATGTCGCCTTCCTTGGCGTTCTCGCCCACAATCATGCCCTCGTAGCATTCGTCACCAGGCTCGACGTAGAGCGTGCCGCGTTGCTGCAGCGTATCAAGCGCGTAGGCGACGGCCTTGTCGGAATGCATGGCGACCATCGCGCCATTCTTGCGCATGCCGAGTTCGCCGCGCATGGGACCGTACTCCGAGAAACGGTGGCTGAAGATGGCCTCGCCGTGGCTCGC
>CAUHSG010000006.1 GCA_959608885.1 uncultured Coriobacteriia bacterium
CAGGAGGAAGCTTGGATACGCCGTCTAGGCGGTCCAAGAAAACGTCCGCACCCCCGAATCTCTTTGACTGTGCGTTTTTTCGATTATGTGAAGTCAAAATGACATGAAGGCCTGTTTTCTTCGATAATGTGAGGTTAGATGAGGAATCGGTCTCACACTTTCGCAAGAAACGTGCAGCAGACCGCCGTGCGCCTCACATAATCGCAAAAAACACGCGCGGCAATCGTTGGGCGCCCCTATCTAAGCAGCGACGCGAGCTTACGTTATCATGACGATATGGCACACGTTCGGCCCGGTCATCTGAGAAAGGCGAATCCATGGCTTTCGACTACAAGAAGGAATGCAAGGAGCTCTACCAACCCAAGAAGATGCCTTCGCTTACCGACGTGCCGCCCATCAACTACGTCGCTGTACGCGGCACGGGCAATCCCAACGTCGAGGGCGGCGCATATCAGCATGCCATGCAGCTGCTCTACGGCATTTCCTTCACCATCAAGATGTCCCCCAAATCGGGATGGGACATCGACGGCTACTTCCCCTACGTCATACCGCCGCTCGAGGGCTTCTGGAAGCAGGCCGGCACCGACGGAGCATTCGATCTGTCGCGTAAGGAAGAGTTCGAATGGATAAGCTGCATCCGCCTTCCCGAGTTCGTGACGTCAAACGTCTTCAAACAAGCAAAGAGCATCGCGACGGAGAAGAAGGGCGAGGACTACTCACCTGCCGAATTCCTGACGATTGACGAGGGACTTTGCGTCCAGTGCATGCACATCGGCCCCTATGACGATGAGCCGGCGACCATCGAGGCCATGCACCGCTTTGCCGAGAAACAGGGGCGCGCCATCGATTTGACGGACACGCGCCTGCATCATGAGATCTACCTCTCCGACCCCCGCCGCTGTGCACCCGAAAAGCTCAAGACCATTATCCGCATCCCTGTGGCGTAGGTACATCCAAAATTCAAAACAATTTCAATACTTTTTCTCACATGCGTTCTGTAAGTGGTACTATATTGTCGGTGTAAGGAAGTGAGCGCCGCGGTAGTCACTGGCAGGAGACTTCAATCCGGCTTACAGACGGCCAAAGCACCCAGCGCCATCAGCATCAAGCGTACGTACGATGATTTGGAAGGGTGATTGTCATGGCAGAAGAAAAGGGCAAGAGCGTGGAGTTCGAGGGCTTCGAGAGCGACGCCGACGAGACCATCTCCATCGACGAGGCCAAGGAGCAGGAGAAGGAAGCCGAAGAGCTTCGCGACTAATAGGACGCAAGCCGGTAATCACCGGCGCCCAAGCTCCAGCAGGCGGGTCATCGGGTCATCCCGAGGGCCCGCCTTCCTTTTTTGAAACAAAACGGCCTTGCGATTCCAGACCATGCCACGAAACGAGAATGGAGCAGCATGTCCAGAGCGCGTTAGTAAACCGTGAGTCCTCCTTTGCTACGCTGCCGCTGCCTTGGTCCCGACATCAACCGGGCCACAAGCGTTGCTGACAGAGATGGCAAACTGCCGAGACAGCCAGCCTTCGCACAACCAGCAACATCGCTGTGTCGGCCGCGGCTTACGGAGGAAAGATGCGCAAACGCAACAAGGGAGGAAGCCGTCCCCGCCTGATCTCGGTCATGGTCACCATTCTTCTCGTTCTCAACTGCCTCGGTGGAGCTGGAATCGCCCTCGCGAGCAATGCACAAGGAAAGCCGCGGGCAGTCCAGAATGGCGTTATCACCAAAATCGAAGCGCAGGCCCATGACGGAAGCGGGCCGCAGGGAGATACTGGCCAATGGGACGTCTTCCGCCTGTATGCGGAATTCGCCCTTCCGAACGGAACGATCCGTGCCGGAGATACCACGACGATAAGGCTTCCCGACAAGCTGAAGTTCAATCAGACGTCGAGCTTCGAAATCAGAGATACGGGCAAAAACGTGGTCGCAAACGCCACCATCACGGACAAAATCGCCAACGCTGGATTTACCGTATTGCCGGCTTCCCTGGTCATCATGAAGGGTGCCTGGACCATAGTGCGCGGAGACTGGCGGCTTGAAAACTGGTCTGACGTGACCTCCGCCTACGATGTCGTGTGGAACGAAGACGGATCCTTTACCCTGAATCTGGGAGATATTGCCGCCACGGATGGGCTCATTATTCGGTATACCGCAGAGGCATCCTATGATCTTGCAGACGGCGAAGTCATTAGAAATGACGCATCCATCAGAGGCACGAACGCAATCTCGCGCACGACTTCGGCGGACACGAATTACTACGCCGCCGGCGGATCTGCCGAAGGATACGTTTTCACCATCCGCATCGTCAAAGAGAACCGGAACGGAAACGCGCTTGCAGGAGTGGTCTTTAACGTGATTCGAGACGCGAACGGTCAAATCGTCGGAACCATCACGACAGATGCCGAAGGCAAAGCCGAAGTGAGCGGCCTGCTCAAGGACACATATCGCATAGAGGAGGTGCAGGCGCCGGACGGATACATGCCTCTCGAAGAGCCCGTCCTCGTAAGTGCCGGTGACTTCAACAGCGAAAAAGTCGCTGTCAAGACAATCGTGAACGAAGAAGACAGAAACGGCTTGCCCCCAACTGACAACCCCGACCCAACTGATGACCCCGACGTAACCGACCAGCATGTGCCGGACAAGGCCAGTCCAGATCCCGCATCGCCAGAAACGCCTGCACCTCCTAAGACAGGCGATGGCCTCGCGCGCTTCGCATTCGTCCTGGCAACCATCTTTACCGTGAGCTGTGCGCTCTTCGCAGCAACCCGAAGGGGCCTATAATTTTGGGAACGCGTAATCATTCAAACAGGAAGCGGGATATGACGGAGTCCGAGAAAGGCCGGACGATTCCCTACGAGGCGCTGGTAAACGCCCTCTTCGAGAACTACGAGAGCATCTGCGATCTCGACTTGGAAACGTCCGGATACAGCGTCTATTGCGAAAGCGAGACGGGCCATAGCCTGAATCTCACGAAGAACGGCGGCAACTTCTTCGTCGCCCTGGCTCGCGAGGTTGATCGGGCCGTCGTCCCCGATGACCGGAGCTATGTCATGCGCATGCTCTCCCGGGAGGTGCTCGAAGACGGCGTTCGCAGCAAGAAGCGCCACTCGTTCGTGTACAGGACCTCTCGCGACGGTCGCCAGGTATACCATCAGCTTCGCGCGACCCTCGCCAATATCGATGGGAAAGACCACGTTCTCATGGGCGTGCGCGACGTCGACGAGGTTCTTCGACAGAATGTCGCTCGCGAAAACGAGCTGTCTTTCGAGCGCCAGAAAAGTGCGAACTACCTAGCCGCCATCCTCGCAACGGCAGCCGCTTGCATCGAAGCGAACCTCTCAACCGACAGCGTACTCGAGCGATCAGCCGACATGAGGGGGCGGTCAGATTCACGACTCGGGGCCGTCCCCTCGCCAGATGAAATCCCCAGCTATACCGCCTTTCGGATGTGGATCGCCGAAAACCTGATATGCGAAAACCGAGAAAAGTTCCTGAGCACGAGCAGTAGAAATAATCTGCTCGCCTGCTTCGAGAAGGACGGCGGTCGCACATCGGTGCTCTTCTCGGCCATGACAACGGAACGGGAAACGATTCCCTGTCGTGCCGTGTTCTACCTTTACCGCGAGAAGACAACGGGCGATGTGCACGTCCTATGCGTGATTTACGACCTTACGGAGCAGCAGCAACAGGAAAAGAAGCTCGAGGAGCTCAAGACCGCACTCGAGCTAAGCCGCATATACAACTCGGCCAGCCAGATGCGACCCCATTTCATCTACAACGCACTCGGTTCGATCCAGGAAATCATGCTCGACGACCCAGGTCGGGCGGCCGTCCTCCTCGAAGACTTCACGATGCATCTGCGCGGATGCATCAAGGCCATGGATGGCGACCATCTCATTCCCTTCTCGCAGGAGCTCGATAACATCGTGGCCTACGCGAACATAGAGAAGATGCGCCTGGGTGACCGTCTCGATATGCGATACGAGCTCGATGAGACCCAGTTTGACGTGCTCTCGCTCAGCATCCAACCCCTCGTCGAAAACGCTATCAGGCACGGCGTGTACCGTCGGGGTCCTCAGGGAGGCACCGTCACGCTCCGGACCTGGGCAGAGGACAGGGCATGGATCGTGCAGGTCGAGGACACGGGCGTCGGATTCGACATAGCTGCGTACGAGGAGTCCGTCTCCCACGGAAAGACCGACTCTACGGGACTGAGAAACATCCGCTTCAGGCTCGAGCACATCATGGGAGCATCCCTGGATGCCGAAAGCACGCCTGGCCGCGGAACGACGATGACGGTACGCATACCCAAAGGAGGAGCGGGATGATAAGGGCGATTATCGTCGATGACGAGCCGTTGATGGTGCGCAAATTCGTGCGCCTGACAGAAAGTATCCCCGACCTCGACGTCATAGGACAGTTCACGGATGCCGAAAGCGCCATCGCCTTCTCTCGTGACAACGAAATCGAGGCGGCTTTCCTCGATGTGGAAATGCCCGATATGGATGGGTTCGAACTCGCCCGCAGATTGAAGGAGATACGCAACGACATTCTCATCATTCCCGTAACCGCCTACGAAAGCTACATTTTCGAAGCCAACCAGACAGGTGTCGACTACTACGTCGTCAAACCCTATACGGCCGAGGTGCTCGAAAAGATGATGGGGAGGCTCAGGCTGATAGCCGGTCGCCAAGGCAAGAGCATCTACATACAGACCTTCGGTCGTTTCGTCGTCAAGAAGGACGGCAGGCCCGTGCCACTCACCGGGAAGGCGAAGGAAATCCTTGCCCTGGTCGTCACGAGATGCGGCAAGGAGGTCAGCAACGAGGAGATCTACAGCACGATTTGGGAAGACCGCCCCTGCGACAACGAATCCATGGGCGTCTACTACAACGCGCTCAGGCGCTTGAGAAAGTCACTCGAGAAATACGGCCTCGATGATCTGCTGGTCTCGACCGCCCGCGGTCAGATAGCCAATACGAACCTGTTCGACTGCGATTTCTACGAGTGGAGAGACGAGACGATGGGCTCCGGGAGCCAGTTCGAGGGAGAATTCCTCTCCGAGTACTCCTGGGGAGAGCATCTAATCGGCGAGCTGACCTTTCATTCGCCCCTCCGTTGATTCTGGTACGAAACGGGTGGACGGAGAGTTCGGGTTCGAGAGATGGATTTTCGGGGCTGATTCCTTCAGAAACGCTTCAGCTTTGCCCCGTTTTTGCCCCGTTTCGGGGTTTTTCACTTTTCGAGAAAAAGAAACAGGTCAGAGAGAATGTCCCTGACCTGCGGTTTTGTGGTCGCGGGGGCTGGATTTGAACCAACGACCTCCGGGTTATGAGCCCGGCGAGCTACCAGACTGCTCCACCCCGCAATATATTGAGCAGTGCGCTTCAAGCGCGTTTGACTATACTACGCGCGAACGCTGCCAAATGCAAGAACTTTTTTACCGCGTTCCCGCCTAGTCCTCTTCGTCCTCTGACTCGGCTACGGTGACGACGCACCTGATCTTGTCGATGCGATGGCGATCCATGCTGAGCACGGTGAACTTGACGTGCTTGTCGTAGTGATCCATCTCCGCGACGTCGCCCTCGTCGGGAATGCCATCGGTAAGCGCCATGAACAGGCCGCCCACGGTCTCGACCTCGTCAGCTTGCTCGGGCCTGAACCCGATGATCTCCTCGAGGTCGTCGATGGCAAGCGCGCCGTCGATCTCGAAGTTGCCGTCGGAAAGCTCGACGACTTCCTCTTCCTCGTCATCGTGATAGTACTCGTCATCGACGCGACCCACGATCTGCTCGAACACGTCTGACATGGTCACGATTCCGGCCGTGCCACCGTGCTCGTCGATTACCTGGCAGATGCCTGTGCGGTTTTCCCTCAGCGTGTCGAGCAGACGCGCGATAGGCAGCGTCTCGGGCACCGCGGGAAGCTCGCGGATGTTCCAGTCCTCGAGAGGCAGGCCCCGCTCCTGGTCGAAGAGGTCCTTCACGTGCACGAACCCGATGACGTTGTCCTTGGATCCGCTGCACACGGGATAACGCGTGTACTTGTGCTCGTGGATGAGCTCGAGATTCTTTTCAAGCGTGTCCTCGGTGTCGAGGCAGATCATGTCCATGCGCGGGGTCATGATGGCCTCGGCATCCTTGTCTCCCAGGTCGAAGATGTTGTCGACGTACTCGTTTTGCTCGGGGTCGATGAGACCACTTTCCGTCGACTCGTCTATAAGCAACTTGATCTCCTCGTCGGTGTAGACCTCGTGCTCCTTTGCCGGATCATGGCCAGTCGCACGGACGACGAGGTTGGTTATGCCGTTGAACAGCCACATGAACGGATAGGTGATCTTGTAGAAGAGCGCGAGAGGGCCCGCGGTCGCCAACGCGTACTTCTCGGTCGAGAAAATCGCGAAGGACTTGGGAATGAGCTCGCCCACTACGACATGAAGCGTCGTCACGATAAAGAAGCCGACGCCGACGCAAACGGGATAGACCGTGCTCTCGGGCAAACCCAGCGCAAGAAGCGGCTTTTCGAGTACGGCGGACACGGCGGGCTCTCCCAGCCAGCCTATGGCAAGCGAAGCGAGCGTGATGCCGAGCTGGCAAGCCGAGAGATACGCGTTTATGTTCTCGGCGATTTTCTTGGCGGCGCGTGCGCCGGGCTTCTTCTCTTCGACGGCGAGCTCGATCTGCGACTTGCGGACACGTACCAAGGCGAATTCTGCGATGACGAAGAAGGCGTTCATCAAGAGGAAAAAGATGACGAGCAGAATGCTGATCACGGTAAACATTTTTGTTGCGCGGCTCCTTAACTACGACCATGCGCTCCTATTCTAGCGAATAATGCGCTTTCGGGCATCTCTGACGCCTCAATCCCGAACACATGTACCAAGTCGTTATCTGTTGGTCTACACTGGTAACACTATCCGTGAGAAAAGAGGGGCGACCGTGGATTTCGACAACATCGAGGATATCCGCGCGTACTTTGACGATGACGAGTTCGCGCGCAAGTGCCTGGGAGCGACCATCGACGACTACGACTTCGAAGCCGGCGTCGCGACCGTGAGCATGAAAATCGATGACCGCCATCACAACGCCCAGGGCTTCGTGATGGGCGGGGTCTTCTTCTCGCTCGCGGATTACGCGCTCGCCGTCGCGAGCAACGTCAACCAACCGCCATCGGCCTCGACCAATTCCAGCATCGCCCACATGCGCCGCGTCAAAGGCAATAGGCTCAAAGCCGTCGCCTATCCCGACAAGCTCGGTCGTAATCTCGCCTTCTTCACGATCGACCTCTTCGACGAGCCCGGCAATCTCGTCGCCCGCATGAGCGCGACCGTGATGCGTACGACCCACTGAGGGTCCCATGGACAAGGTTCAGACGCAGGCGGCTGGCTATATTGCCGCCATCATCCAGGCGGTGCTCTACGCGACCATGGGCATCTTCGCGAAGCTGCTCTATGAGTGCGGACTATCCGCGCAGCTCGTCATGGTGCTGCGCTTCAGTTGCACGGTGCTCTTCCTCGGCCTCTTCATCCTGCTCTTCCACGGACGCAAGTTCATCAGCCATCAACCCGCCGTCTACGTGCAGTCGATCTTCTTCTTCCTGTCCGCCTGGCTGTACTTTCTCGCGGTCGAGCGCATCAACGCCGGACTTGCGACGGTACTCTTCTACACCTTTCCCGCCCTCGTCGCCGTCATGAACGTCATCGTCTTCCACGAGAAGATCACCGCGCGCGTCATCATCGCGCTCGCCCTCTCGCTATGCGGTATCATCCTCATCTCGGGCCTGCTCGCGCCCGGGCAGTCCGCGATTGACCCCCTCGGCGTGATCTTCGCCATCGCAGCATGCACCTCGTTCGCGATCTATTCGGTGCTCATACAGAAGACCTCGCGAACGGAGAGCTCGTTTACCGCGACCTTCACGATCTCGCTCGTGTGCCTCGTCGCATCGCTCATCCTCTTCGCGGGCGAACTCGGCGGCTTGGCGCATGTCGGCATCAAGGAATTCGCGCTTGGCAGCGGCCTCGCCATCCTCGCGACGATTCTCCCCATCGTGCTCTACATTTTCGCCATCGCGCGCATCGGCGCGACCAAGGCCTCCATCCTCAGCATCATCGAGACGCCGTCCTCGCTGCTGCTTGCGTGGCTCATACTCGGCGAGACCATCGACGTGTTCCAGGGAATCGGCGCGCTCCTCGTCGTGATTGCCACGCTCTCGGTCACCGTCAAACCCAAAGATGGCGACTGACGGACCAGACAGCTGTCGCGGGGGCGATTTTGTCTTGTTATGTGACTGATGTCCCAAAACCAGACAAAAGCGCCCCGGCGACATCTGTCTGGTCGCAACAAAAAGGGCCCGCATGAAGCGGGCCCTTCGCGTCTCTATGTGGTGAGTGACTACATCATGCCGCCGGCGCCCTGCATGGCAGCGGCCATCTCGGCCATGTCCGGGCCCTCCTTGGGGACGTCGGACACAGTGGCAGCCGTGATGAGCAGCATGGTCGCCACGGAGGTGGCGTTCTGCAGCGCGGAGCGGACGACCTTGACCGGATCGATGACGCCCATGTCGATCATCTTGCCGTACTCGCCGGTCGCGGCGTTCAAACCATAACCGGTCTTGGAGTTCTTGATCTTGTCGATGACGACGGAGCCCTCGAAGCCGGAGTTCTCGGCGATGGCGCGCATCGGGGCCTCGCACGCCTTGCTCACGATGTTGATACCGACCTGCTCGTCGCTATCCGCGGCCTCGAGCTCATCGAGGACGCTCATGGCATCGATGAGCGCGGCGCCGCCACCGGCGACGATACCCTCCTCGACAGCCGCATGCGTGGCCTGCAGTGCATCGTCGATACGGGACTTGGTCTCCTTGAGCGCGGCCTCGGTCGCAGCGCCGACCTTGATGACGGCAACGCCACCGGAGAGCTTGGCCTTGCGCTCCTGGAGCTTCTCGCGGTCGAAATCGGAGCTGGTCTCCTCGATCTGCGCGTTAATGGTGTTGATGCGCTCCTCGATGTCGGCCTTCTTGCCCGCACCGTCGACGATGGTCGTGGCGTCCTTGGTCACCTTGACGCTCTTGGCGGTGCCCAGCATGTCGAGCGTGACATCGGAAAGCGCGACGCCGAGCTCCTCCATAATGGGCTGGCCGCCGGTGACGATGGCGATGTCCTCGAGCATGCGCTTGCGGCGATCGCCAAAGCCGGGGGCCTTGACGGCGACGACGTTGAGCGTGCCGCGAATCTTGTTGAGGACGAGCGTGGCCAGCGCCTCGCTCTCCACGTCCTCGGCGATAATGAGGAGCGGCTTGCCGGACTGCATGATGCCCTCGAGCAGCGGCAGGATGTCCTGAATGGTGGAGATCTTCTGATCGGTGATAAGGATGTAGGGGTTGGCGAGCTCGGCCTTCATGGTTTCGGTGTTGTTGACCATGTAGGGGCTCAGGTAACCCTTGTCGAACTCCATGCCCTCGACGACGTCGATGTCGATGCCGAAGGTGTTGGAATCCTCGACGGTGATGACGCCGTCCTTGCCGACCTTCTCCATGGCATCGGCGATCTTCTCGCCAATCTGCGGGTCGCCAGCAGAAATGGCACCGACGTTCTTGATCTCGTCGAAGGTCTTGACCTCTTTAGCGTCCTTCTTGACCTTCTCGACCAGCGCGTCGACGGCCTTGTTCATGCCCGTGCGGATGGCGATGGGATTGGCACCGGCGGTCACGTTCTTGAGACCGTCGCGAATCATGACGTCGGCGAGCAGCGTCGCGGTGGTGGTACCGTCACCGGCAACGTCGTTGGTCTTGACGGCAGCTTCGCGGATGAGCTGCGCGCCCATGTTCTCGACCTTGTCCTCGAGCTCGATCTCCTTGGCGACGGTCACGCCATCGTTGGTGATGAGCGGCGCGCCAAAGCTGCGCTCGCAGGCGACATAACGGCCCTTGGGGCCAAGCGTGACCTTGACGGCGTTGGCGAGCTTGGATGCGCCGGCGGCAAGAGCGCTGCGCGCATCGGAATCAAAGCTAATGTTCTTAGCAGCCATTGATAATCATTCCTTTCACATGTGATGTTTAGTCGACAACCGCGTACAGGTCTTCGGCGCGGAGAATGACGTACTCCTCGCCATCGACGGTAATGTCCTGTCCGCCGTACTTGCCGTAGATAACGGTATCGCCCGGCTTGACGGGAACGGGAACGAGGTTACCGTGATGGTACTTGCCTTCGCCCACGGCGATGACCTCGCCGCGCTGCGGCTTTTCCTTGGAGTTGCTCGTGAGAATCAGACCAGATGCGGTGGTTTCCTCCGCCTCATCCTGCTTGATGATGACTCGATCGCCCAACGGCTTCAAATTCATCTTTGTGCCTCCTAGAAATACGGGGTGATAACAAAATAACGTTCCTCATGGTACGCGCGCATCATGCGGATTCATACCCTTGTTAACATTCCGTAAGAAATAATCTACTAATATGACACTTAAATTTCTTCGCATCGGTTTTATAGCTACGAAATGAGACAGTTTAGTCTGACCAAACTGTCTCATTATCAACAGGCACCATTCGGTAATGAGACAAATGACCTGTCCACCTGTCTCATTTGGTGCGCAGCGGCAAATGCGCCTGCGGATCGGCATCCAGACCTGTCATCTCGCCATCCGCGAACAGGTCGAGGCCAACCGAGGCGATCATCGAGGCATTGTCCGCGCAATCCGAGAGTTCAGGCATGATGACATGGATACCCCGTTTGCCAAGCTCCGTCGCGAGTGCCTCGCGCAAATCGGGATTGGCCGCAACGCCTCCGCCAATGCACAGGGTGTCCACGCCGGCCTGTTCGCAGGCGTGAATCGACTTCGCCACGAGCACATCGACGATGGCGGCGGTAAAACTTGCCGCAAGGTTGGGAATGTCGATATCCATACCCGCCTTGTTCTGCTCGTTGATGTAGGTGATGACGGCAGTCTTGAGGCCCGAGAGCGAGAACTGCAAGTCGCCGCTATGCATCATCGCGCGCGGGAACTGGATGGCCTTGGAGTCGCCGTCCTTCGCGTACCTGCTGAGCACCGGGCCACCGGGATATCCCAATTCGAGGGCCTTGGCGACCTTGTCGAACGCCTCGCCCACGGCATCGTCGAGCGTGCTGCCCAGCACCTCGTAATCACCCCAATCTCTCACATGCACGAGCATGGTATGCCCGCCGCTCACGAGCAGCGCGACAAATGGCGGTTCGAGCGTAGGGTCGACATAGCGATTGGCATAGAGATGTCCCTCAAGGTGATTCACACCGACGAACGGCAGCCCCGTCGCAAAGCATAGCCCCTTAGCAAAGGCCACACCCACGACAAGCGCACCCACCAGACCTGGTCCAATGGTGCATGCGACGGCGGAAAGGTCATCGAAGTCCAGTCCCGCCTGTTCCATCGTGTACATGACCGTAGGAACGATGGCCTCGGTATGCTTGCGTGAGGCGATTTCGGGCACGACGCCACCAAAGCGCTTGTGAAAGTCAATCTGACTCGCGATGCAATCCGCGAGGATGTCGCGCTTGCCATCGATGACGGCGGCAGCCGTCTCGTCGCACGAACTCTCGATGGCGAGTATGTAGGGCACCTCAAATCGCGCGGTATCGTCTTCGAGTGTCTTCTCGCTTCGGGGACGCGAGATGCGCATCTCGCGGTCGTCGCGCTCGATCTCATACTGCAGACGCGCACGCTTCTCTGCATCACGCGGATCAGTCATATTGGCCAAGCGCAACTGCTCGTTTTCCTCGGCATCGGACAGGCGCGTATAGACGGGAATGAGCGCGGCAGCATCTCCCGTGCCGGCCTCCCCCATCCCAAACGCTTGTGCAAAGGCGCTGATGAGCCCCTGTCCATCGGGCAGCCACAGCTCCCGTGGCGCAAACGAGAACGACGTGCCCTCGAAAAGCTCGGCGTACTTCAGGAGCCCATCACCCGTGAGCGTGATGTCGCCTTCCTCATCAGCCCACATCTGTGCGACCTGCGCTGGCTTGGCAACCGTGTCGGGTTCCAGCCGCGTCACACCCGCATCGTCAAGCGCATAGCGCACGGGATACACTTCCTTGCGCATTGCATCAGCCACGACCCCCAACTTTCCGCGCGCACCGGCATACCAGGCGCGCCAGGCGACGGCATCGAGCGTGGAAGCACCATAGAGCGGGGCGGCAAGGCCGCAGGCAAGACCCTTGGCAGTCGCCACGCCGATACGCACGCCCGTAAACGAGCCAGGGCCCCGTCCGACCACGACGGCATCGATGTCCCCGATGCAAGGCCCCGCTTCGTCAAGCAGCTGGCCGGCGTGCATGAGCAGAACCTGGTTGGCCTGACGCGGCGCATCGACCTGCCGCGATGCGAGTAGCGTCGCCTGTACAGCCACTTCGTCAAAATCTGCTAACGCGAGCACCATTTGCGTGCTTGCGGTATCGAGCGCCAGTACCCGCATGCCTCTCCTATTCGCTCAAGTCGGCCCGAATGGTCGTTTCGCTTGTCAGCACATCGCCCTTAATGATCTTGCTGCCGTCATCACTCGTGCCCAGCAGCTCGATCTGATGCTGCTCGATCGTGCCGTTCGAGCGCACTATATCGACGTACGCCACGCCATCGACCTCGCGCACCGCACTTGCGGGAACGTAGAACACCTGGCCGTAGTCCTCGATGCGCATCTGGGCGTCGATGGGATCGCCCACCTTGAGGCTTCCCGGGTCATCGAACATGATCGATGCATCGTAGAGCGCCTGTCCGCTGCCAGTCAGGGACGACGAGCCGGAGTCCCTGGAAAGCCCCGTGAGCATTCCCTTGTAATGAACGCCGGGCGTTGCCGTGGAAGTGATGTTCGCGTACTGACCATCCTCGAGAAGCACCGAGACGTACTCCGGAACCTGCACGACGCCGATGAGCACGTTCATGTCCGCGATCTGCAGAGCAGCGCCCCCTTGCGCAAGTTCGGCGCTCGTCATGCCAACCGTGACCCTGAGATTCGTCACCGTACCCGAGACGCTGGCCGTTATCGCCTGCAGCTCACCAGCGCCATCCTGAATCTCGAACAGCACCGCGCCTTGCTTCACGTACTGGCCATCCCGTACATGAACAGCCGTGACCGTCCCGGAGACCTTCGTGCTCACGTCCGTCACGCGAATTGGCTCGACGTTACCCGAACATTCGACGACGTTGGAATAGGTGCCGGGCGTAAGCTGCGTCGTCGTATACGCACCCGTTGTCTTGAACATGCCACTGCCATGCGCCGCCACCATGAAGAGTCCGCCGCCCAGCACGATTGCGGCAATCACGACAAGCGCATACGCAGCTGTGCGCAGCTTCATCTCCTGTCGAGTATCTGCGTTTTTCTTGCTCTGGAAAAACATGGTCAAGCCCCGTGCTCTGCGCTATTCGAGCGGCACGTCAACCGTGTAGCTCACGGTGTTGGCACGGTCCACGGTAAACGAGAAGGGGCGCTGGGTCGCAGCCGCCGAGCTGCTCGTCGACGAGGACGAGCCCGCGCTCGCGGAATCGTCACTGGGGTAGAGGGGGGTTGCCTGCTCCTTCGAGGGCGTGGCCGTATTGCCGAAGAACAGCGAGTTGCGCCATGCCGAACACCCGCCCATGAAAATGTTGAGGGCGAGATTGATAATGAGGATGAGCATGACCCATCTGAAGCAGCCATTTGCGGTATTGCGCGCCTGCTCGCGCTGCTGTCGTTGCTGTTCCTCACGCGCCTCGCGATAGGCATCCGAATCGGTCGCCTGCTGCCACTGCCGAAACATCTCCTCGAAGGGATCGTAGTACTGGCCACCACCCTGCTGCTGCCCGCCGCCAGCGAACGGCCCGTAATACCAGCCACCCTGCTGCTGTCCACCCTGGCCACCAGAGCCGCCGCCGTAGCCGGCGTACGGGTTGCCGCTCGGACCCTGGCCACCATATGGATTACCCGTGTTGACACGCGGGCCGTAGGGCGTGCCGTTCATGATGGAGTCGTAGGCAGCGTTGACCTCGGCCATCTTCTTAGCCGCCTGTTCGTCGCCGGGATTGAGGTCCGGATGGTACTTCTTGGCAAGCTTGCGGTAGGCCTTGGTCACCTCGTCCTTCGAGGCGCCAGGAGATACGCCGAGCACTGAATATGGATCTCTTTGCTGCATGACTGGCTATTGTACCGTTAAATCGCTAGAGCGCAGCGTCGTGAGTCTTTGCAAGCTCCGCCTCGATGGCCGCACCCCGAGAACCATAGCCCGTGATGAGGACCTCGCGGGTCTCGTCATCGACAACGGCGATATGGACATCGATGTGCTCGTCGGGCATGGCCGCGGCAAATTTGTCACCCCATTCGATAAGGCACACGCCGCCGCTCTCGAGCAACCCGAAGAAGTCGATGTCAGCGAGTTCGTCTTCCTCGTCGAGCCTGTAGAGATCGAAGTGCAGCAACGGCAACTCGTCACCAACGTACTCGAACAGAATGTTGAAGGTTGGGCTCGTGATGTCATCGTCAACGCCGAGACCGGCGGCAAAGCCCTTGGCAAACTGCGTCTTGCCCGCACCGAGATCTCCGCTCAGCACGACGCAATCGTTCATCTCCATGAGCTCGGCAAGCTCCTTACCAAGCCCCATGGTGTCATCAACTGAATTACATCGATAGTGAATCAATCAGTGTTCGCCTCCTCGGAGCGCTCCTTCTCGCGCTCATCGTCCGTATCGAGCAACAGCTTGATGAGGTCGAAGTCTTGTTCGATTGCCCCGATCTTACTGCGATCATATATGGCGGCTGCGGGATGAAAGGTCGGGATGACCCTAAACGGACCCGTCACGTGAATCTTACCGCGCAAACGCGTAATGCCGGTGTTTGTCTGCAAGATGAACTTGGTCGAGAAATTGCCCATGGTCACGAGCACCGTGGGATGCACGGCCTTGACTTGCTCGCGCAGCCAGGGAGTGCACACCTCGATTTCCTCTGGTTTGGGATCGCGATTACCGGGGGGACGGCACTTGAGGATGTTGGCGATGTAGATATCCTCACGCGCGAGACCGATGCGCTCGAGCATCTGGTTGAGCAGCTTGCCGGCCGCACCCACGAAGGGCTCGCCCTGCAGGTCCTCGTTTTTGCCCGGCGCCTCACCGATAAACATCACCTTGGCGCGCGGATTTCCCGCACCGGGAACGACATTCGTACGCGTATCGCCCAGCGCGCACTTGTGGCAAGACTCGACACCCACCAATGCCTCGCTCAGCGACTTGTGAATGTGGTCGTCTAGATTTGCCATCGGTTCCATCATCGCCATCATGCGCCCTCTCGTCATGCGCTACACGTAGATGCGCGGCAGTCGCGCACCGAACATGCAGATGAGCTCGTAGTTGATGGTGTCAATCTCGTCGGCCATCATGTCGGCGGTAATCTCGTAATCACCTTGCTGTCCCAAAATCACGATCTCGTCACCAATCTCGGCTTTCTCGCCAGAGGCATCGAGCGGTATCTCGATCATCATCATGTCCATGCAGATGTTGCCAACCTGCCTGCATGGGCGACCCTTGTAGAGTACGCGCATGCGACCCGACAGGCCACGACGCACGCCATCGGCATAGCCGATGGGCACCGTGGCAATCTGGACGGGCCTTGCCACACGGTAGTTAAAGCCATACGAGACGCCCTCGCCCATCTGTGGCTCGCGCACCTGAATGATCTGGGCCTTGACGGACATTGCCGGACGCAAGTCATCGCTTTCGCGCAGAATAGGGCTTGGAGCGAGACCGTACATCGTGATACCCACGCGCACCATGTCGAAATAGCTCTCCGGGTAACGCTGCGTCGCCGCGGAATTGGCACTGTGCGCCAGACCGTAATCGATACGGGCATTGCGCATGAGCTGGAGCGCCTCGCCGAAACGTTGCAACTGCATGCGAAAATCCCAGTCACTCTCGTCATCCGCCGTCGCGAAATGCGTGAAGACACCCGCGAGCTCCAAGCCACGATGGAAGTTAATGGACTGCAGGAAATCCACCACATCCAGATAGAAGATGCCGATGCGATTCATGCCCGTGTCAATGGCGAGATGGTATTTGGCGACCATGCCGTTGAGGTCGGCCTCCTCGCCCAGGGCCAAGGCGAATTCCTCGGTGATGACCGTGGGAGTGAGATCATATGCAAGAACATAGGGAATGGCGCGCATGGGCGGCTGCGACAACACGAGGATGGGAGCCTCGATGCCGTGTTCGCGCAACTCGACGCCTTCCTCGACCGACGAGACGGCAAGCTGGTCGACACCTGCGGCCAGCGCGGTCCTGGCAACATGCACGGAACCGTGCCCATAGCCATCCGCCTTGACGATTGCCATGATTTGGCGATTGAGCCCGACGCGTTTGCGAATGACGCGAATGTTATGCGCGATGGCATTGAGGTCGACCTCGACCCATGCGCCACGCGGGACGTTCTCACGCGTATAGCATTCCTTGAGCTTGAGCTTGTCGCGATCGATATGCTCGTGCTCGTTTGCCGTATCTTCGTCGAGCGATCCACCTACGCGGGGGTGCGCTCCGAAATAGTTGACCTCGTTCGTGCTCACGAGATGTCCTCAGCCTCCAAACCTAAGAGAACCGGACCAATTTTACAGATTATATCCTCAGGCATCACCGCCTGGACGCTCAATTCGCGCGCGGCGGCTCTGCCCGCACGGCCATGAGCAAACACGCCGAGCGTAGCCGCGTCAAGCGCATCGAGTCCTTGGGCGAGGAATGCCGCAATCATGCCGCCGAGCACATCACCTGTGCCGGCCTTGGCAAGCTCGGGGCCACCTTCGGCGACAGCGCGAAGGTCACCCACTGGCGTCGCGACAAGCGTCTCGGGCCCCTTGAGAACGACCGTGGCGCCATAAATACGCGCGAGCTCGAGCGCGTCCTCGTTACGGTTGATGAGCTTGCGACCCAGCAGGCGCGCGGCCTCGCCCTCGTGCGGCGTAAGGATGCGCGCATGGCATGCCGGCATCTCGAGTAGCGCATGATTGCGCGCGATGAGGTTGAGGGCATCGGCATCGAAGACCATCGGGCGATCGTGCGGAAAGCTCGCCATGAAACGCTCGGCATCATCCGTCACCCCCATGCCCGGCCCGATGAGGATGACCTGGCTCCTTGCCAAATCCTCCTGCGCCTGAATGAGAGACGTCGAACACAGCGTGCCCTCGAGGCCCTGATCGCATGCCGAGACGGGAATCGAGACGAGGTGCGCATGGGCGCACCTTGCAGCGTCGCGCGTCGTGACAAGACGTACATAGCCCGCCCCGCAACGTGCCGCCGCGTTAGCCGCCAAAATAGGCGCGCCTGGATACGAAGCGCTGCCGCCGACGACACCCACAGTACCACGCGAGTACTTGTTCGCATCACGTGCTGGATACGGGATGAGCGCCTTGATGTCGCGCTCCCCGAGCATCAATGCCAACGGCTCACTCATCGGCATCGTCCGCTTCGTCGTGAGTCTGGTCGATGTCCTGCTCTAGGTCGTCCAGCATGTTGCGAAGCTCCCTGAAGCGCATCGCGAGTTCCTGCGCCGGCGTGACTTTTTCCTCGACGACAGGGCGCGTCGCAGCCGTGACCGCAATGGCATTTGCGACAGCGGTCTCGTTCGTACGAGAAAGCGACAGGGGAATCTCGAGGATACCGAGCGACTCGGCGATGTGCCGCGCACGCCCGTGCAGCAGTGCGAGCGGCTTGCCCTTCTCGTCGTGTGTCACCTCGACATCGGTGAAAGCGATGCCCTCGGCAAAGCCCGTGCCCAAGGCCTTGAGGACGGCCTCCTTGGCGGCGAAGTGCGTGGCATAGCGCACGGCAGGACGATGGTGCCCCTCGCAGTAGGCGCGCTCGTCGTCGGTGAAGACGCGATACGCGAAGCGCGGGGAACGCTGGAGTATCTGCTCCATGCGCCCGATCTCGACAATATCCACCCCGAGTCCCGTCGTGGGCGACTCAGCTGCAGCAGCCGTCATTCGACGGTCACCGACTTCGCGAGGTTGCGCGGTTTATCGACATCGCAACCACGTTCGAGCGCAATGTAGCGTGCGAAGAGCTGCAGCGGGACACTCGCCGTGATGGCCGTGCACCAGTCGGCGACGGGCGGAATGTAGAAGACGTAATCGGCGACATCGGCGACTTCCTGGTCACCCTCGGTTGCCACGGCGACGACGCGCGAGCCGCGTGCGAGAATCTCCTGCACGTTGCTGAGCGTCTGCATGCGCGTGGGCGATTCAGTCACGACGGCGACGACGGGGACGTTCTCGTCGAGCAGTGCGATCGGACCATGCTTGAGCTCGCCAGCAGGATAGGCCTCGGCATGCAGATAGCTGATCTCCTTGAGTTTGAGCGCCCCCTCCTTGCATATGGGAGAGCCGATGCCACGGCCCACGTACATGACCGAGTGAGCCTTTGCGACCTCTTTGGCCGCTTCCTCGATCACGGATGTGTCTTGCAAAATGTCCTCGATCTGGGAAGGCGTCTCGCGCAGCTCGTAATACAACGACTTGACCTGGCGCGTGGTGAGACGGCCTTTCTTCTGGCCGAGGAACATCGCGATGAGCGCGAGGCAGGAAATCTGGGCGAGAAACGACTTGGTCGCCGCAACCGAAATCTCCATGTTCGCCTTGACGTAGAGCGTCCCGTCGGATTCGCGCGTGATACGACTGCCCACGCAATTGGTGATGGCGAAGACGCGCGCGCCCTTGGAACGCGCGATGCGCACGGCTGCTAGCGTATCGGCAGTCTCTCCCGATTGCGAGATGGCGATGACGAGCGTCGATGACGAGACGATGGGATTGCGATAGCGAAATTCACTTGCTACCTCGACCGTCGTCGGGATACGCGCCCAACGCTCGATGAGGTCGCGCGCCACGAGACCGGCATGATAACTCGTGCCGCAACCGATGATGTAGACGTTGTCGATGGCATCGATATCGTCATCGTCGAGCGCGAGGCTATCGAAGAGCACATAGCCGTTCTTGACGGCACCACTGATGGTATCGCGCACGGCACGAGGCTGTTCATGGATTTCCTTGAGCATGAAGTCGGGGAAGCCACCGCGCTCGGCGTTTTCGGCATCCCAATCGATATGTGTGGTCTCGAGCTCAACGGGCTTGCCCGGCGCGCTGAAATACTCGATACTCGTGGGCTTGAGCAACGCGAACTGGCCATCCTCCAGGAAAACGACGTCCCGCGTGAAATCCATGATGGCGACGATATCGCTCGCCACGAGCGCCGCGGGCTCGTCGCCTTCGGAAAGGCCGACGACGATGGGGCTGTCCTTACGCGTCACCGCGATTTCGCCCGGATGGTCGGCGTGCATGACGGCCAGGCCGTACGCGCCCTGCAAATCATCGGTTGCGCGCGCGAGGGCCTCGATCAAATCGCCCTTGTAATACTTCTCGACAAGATGAGCGACGATTTCGGTGTCCGTCTCGCTCTTGAAGACGTGACCTTCCGACTCGAGCAGGTCACGTAGTTGCACGAAATTCTCGATGATGCCGTTGTGCACAACGGCGATCTTTCCCGAGCAATCCGAATGCGGATGGGCGTTGCCCTCGGTGGGGCGTCCGTGCGTTGCCCAGCGCGTATGGCCAATACCGCAAGTCGATGTGATATCCCAATCTTCAACCGCGTTGACGAGCTCTTCGACTTTGCCAACGCGACGCACGATGCTGATCTTATCGTTCGTCTCGACGGCGATGCCAGCCGAATCATAACCGCGATACTCGAGCTTGCGCAGGCCTTCGAGCAGTATGTCGCGTACGGGGGCAGTGCCGGTATAGCCAACGATTCCGCACATGTAAAACCAGCCCTTTCAAGGTGAGTCTTAAAGTATAGATTCTATCAAAACCCCCTGTTCCTAGCCATAATTCAGAGCAGCTACACAAAAGCCCCGCCGCCAGATGGCAACGGGGCTTTTCCTGCGTGATCAAACGATGTTTACGCCTGGGGAATCACGTGAACCTTACGCTTGAGACCCTTGGTGTACTTCACCGTGCCGGGAACCATCGCGAACAGGGTGTCGTCCTTGCCGCGACCGACGTTCTCGCCCGGATGGAAGTGCGTACCACGCTGACGGACGAGAATCTCGCCAGCATTGACGACCTGGCCGGCAAAACGCTTGCAGCCGAGTCGCTGCGCGTGGGAATCGCGGCCGTTACGGCTGGATCCGAGGCCTTTCTTGTGTGCCATGCTACTTCAGCCCCCTTCGCTACTCTGCGCTCGTGATGAGCTCGATGATATCGGCTTTGCGAGCACCGCTTGGGAGCTTGATGTCATGCTCCTTGGCGTAATCCTTGAGCTCGGCAACCGTCATCTTGCTGAAATCGACACCCGCCACAGGCTGAGCAGCCTTCTTGGCCTCATCCTTGGCCGGCTTCTCGGTGACAGGCTTGGCGGCCTTTGCGGGCTTCTCGGCCTTAGCCGGCTTCTCGGCGGCGGCCTTCTTCGGCGCCGGAGCAGCAGCCTTGGTGCCGTTCACGTCGACGATGCAAAGGCGGGTAAGCTGCTGGCGATGACCGCGCGTGCGCTTGTAGCCCTTGCGCTTCTTGAACTTGAAGACGATCTGCTTGTCGCCCTTGTGCTGGTCGAGAATCTCGGCCATGACCTTGGTCTTGGCAAGAGCGCCCGCATCCGTGATGACGTTTGAGCCGTCGTTGAGGAAGAGCACGTCGAGGGAGACCTTGTCGCCGGCCTCGCCTTCGATCTTCTCAACGTCGAGCACGTCGCCCGGCTTCACGGTGTACTGCTTGCCACCGGTTTTAACAATCGCGTACATGTGCGTGCCTTTCATTACTCATTGACATGCCCGTCACGTGCGGGAAAGGGAAAAGAACCGTCACGAGGGGGCAAACGCTAATAGTCTACTAGCAGAACCCTGACGTGACAAGAAAAAATTTTGAAGGGAACAGGGAGCGGCTGGACGGCCACATGGGGGCATCTCGAGTAGATGCGCTGTTCGCACGATGCGGGTTTGCGAGGACTGTCTGAGCGTGCGGTCTGTGCACGCGAGTTCCGCAGTAGCTTCGAGCGAACAACGCATCGGGTACGAGAGCAAGCCCCCGTGTGGCCGTCCAGCCGCTCCGTAATTTACGCTTCCCGCAGCTCCATCCGGGTGAGGCTCCTGACGGTAACCTGATCATCCATCAGCTCGCAAGCGGCGGCGGTGAACTTGTCGGGGCGCAGCGCCCCCTCGTTGCCTTGGAAAGTGGAGAAGCTGACCGTTGCGACATCGCCATCGGCAACCACATGCGGACCATCCACGAGCCTGCCCGCGAACTCGACGCGCTTGGTCGTCGTCTTACGTCCCTTGGTCTTCGTGACCTCGATGAAACCACGATCCACGAGCTGCTCGAACGCACGTGCCACATCATCGGCAGACGCCCGCTCGCACATGAGCTCGGCGCGCCATACGCTCACCGGATACATGACGTCAATCGCATCATCGCCATGGGAGCAATACGCGCAGGCAATGGGCATGAGATTTTCGGGAGCCGCCGCTTGCAAAGCTGCGAGTGCCACATCGGGTGCGACGTATTCGCGCAAGCGCACGTCGAAGTACTCCGAGTGCGAGCCCGCCCCCACCGGCAACGCCGGTCCAAAGGCAATCTTCATGTGCGGGTTGAAGCCCTCGGTAATCGCGAAGGGCAGCCCGGCCCTACGTACGACACGCTCCATCGAGCGCACGGTCTCAAGATGCGACAAATACGCGAGCCTGCCCGTAATCTGGTATTTGACCCGTAAGCGGAATCCCTCGCTCATGCACGCTCACCTCGCAAGACACGCGTGCCTTCGATGATGTTCGTCATGCCGAAAAGCGGGCACACCCCGCACTGCGAGCAACTCGCAAAGCTGCAATCGGGCGTCGTCTCGCCCGTACGGGCGCGTGCGCGCTCGGCACGCAGGAACTCCTCGCTCACGCCTGCAGAAATGTGACTCCACGGCAGCGGAGCGCCCTCCTCGTACTCGCAGGTCGCACGCTGCATGATAGGGATACCGCACACGTCACCAGCCTGCTCCCAGGCGGCGAAGGTGAATTGCTCGGTCCAAGCATCGAAACGCGCGCCGCGACGCCATGCCTCTTCGATAAGCTCGGCGCATTCGCGTCCGCCACGTGCCAGCACGGCTTCGACATAGCTCGTGTCCGAATCGTGCCAATGCAAGTTGATACCCTTCTGAGGGAAGCTTGCGCGCAACACCTCGATACGGTGTGCAATTTCGGGAAGCGATATCTGACGATCCCATTGAAATGGCGTCATCGCCTTGGGAATGAACAACGCAACCGATACGTTGAGACGCACGTTGCGCGGCTCTCCTTCGGGGATGGCGTTTTTGGCAGCCGCATACACGCGGCGGCACAGTGTGCCAATGCCGGCGACATCCTCGTCCGTCTCGCCGGGCAAGCCAATCATGAAGTAGAGCTTGAACCCACGCCAACCAGCCTCGATGGCACCTGTCACCGCGCGCATCAGATCATCTTCGCTCACACCTTTGTTTATGCAATCACGCATGCGCTGGGTACCGGCTTCGGGGGCAAGCGTGAGACTTCCCTTCTTCTCACCGGCTGCAAGACGCGCGAGCTCGACACCCAGCGCATCGACACGCTGGCTCGGCAGGCTCACGCTCTTACCCGTCTGCGAGAAGCTGCGATTCAAGCGTCTGAGCATCTGCTCGATAGTCGAATGATCGGTCGACGAAAGCGAGGTGAGCGACACCTCGTCATAGCCCGTGGCGGCAAGGCCATCCATGACCGCCGTGATGATGGTGTCGGCGTTGCGTTCGCGCACGGGACGGTAGATCATGCCCGCTTGGCAGAAACGACAGCCTCGGTTGCATCCGCGTAGTATCTCGATTGCGAGACGGTCGTGCACGAGCTCGCAGTACGGCACGATCTGGCGCGGCAAGGCGGGCAACGCATCGAAGTCACGGATGATACGCTTTTCGACACGTGCGGGAACGCCCTCATCGCGCGGCACCACCGTCGTGTAACCGCGTGCGCCAGCCGCCAGGTGCCCATCGTCGATGGCATGCTCCGTCACATCGTAGAGGCTCGGAACGTAGACGCCCTCGATATGGGCGAGCTCCCGCAGAATCTGTGCACGCGATACGCCCTGCGTTTTGAGCTCGCGGTGCTTGAGCGCGACCTCCACATCGAGCTCCTCGCCTTCGCCCACGAAGATGAGATCGAAGAACGGCGCGAATGGCTCGGGGTTATACGCACAGGGACCGCCACCCATGACGAGCGGATCGTCCTCGCCGCGGTCTTCGGCATGCAAGGGGATGTCCGAGAGGTCGAGGAACTCGAGAACGTTCGTCGCACAGAGCTCATGCGGCAAGGTGATACCCACGAAGTCAAAATCGCGCACTGGCGTATAGGTTTCGAGCGAGGCGAGCGGCAGCGCGTGCTCGCGCATGAGCGCGATCATGTCGACCCACGGCAGATAGGCGCGCTCACAATAAATGTGCTCGTTGGCGTTCAGGCAATCGTAGAGAATGGCAATGGCCTGGTTGGCCTGGCCAATCTCGTAGGTGTCCGGATACACGAGCACCGCATGGTAGTCGGCAGCCTCCTTTTCGGAAGGCGCAACGCTTCCCCATTCCTGACCCAGATAGCGCGAGGGCTTCTCGACACGGTCGAGCAGCGGAACGTAGCGTTGCCACAGATTGGATTCCTGCACGTTATCTACCACCAAGCTTTTTGAGATGCTAGACGTGCGCGGTCGCATCGCTCACGACAGTGCCGACGAAGTCAGCGCCCTTGTCGACAATGGGAGCGGCCTTCTCCGCCGCCTTGGCGGCGACCTTGGAAAGCCCGTGAAGTTTGCCGTTTTCCTCGTAGTACTCGATTGCAGCAATGGCCATCGCCATCGTTCCCGATGCGGCAACGGCGGGCTTGATGGCCCAGCCCAACATGGGCGCACGCGCGACGAGCTGGCGCGCGACGGCGCGGCAGCCAAAACCGCCCGCCATCACGGCGAGTACCTCGCCGAGACGTTCCTTGCTCATCTCCTTGCCATACACGGCAGCAATTTGAAGAACCATCTTGGCCTGGTTGAGCGCGATGAGCGGCATATCGGCACCCGGCACGAAGAAGACAAGCCCAATGGCGCCGTTTTGAATGGTCGTCTGCTTAGCGAGCTCCACAGCGAGCGGGTGACGCAAAAAGGGAAAGGCGCGCGCAAGCGACAAGCGCTTATCAGGCACGTTCTGGACAATCCAAGTGCCGAGTTGCTCGAGCGGACGGGGCGCGGGGTCTTCGAGGTCGACGTCCACGAGATTCTCGAGATCGATGCCCCTTCCCACGCCGGGAGCCTTGGCAGTGCCGGTCACGGTGGGTGCAGAGTTTGCGGCAAGCGTCATATCCGCATATGCCTGCGCGGATTGCCTGTTGTTAGCGAAATAGGTCTTGCCGCGTTCGATGACGACGACCGCGGGAACACCCTGCTCCTCGGCGGCATGTGCCACGTCACCCAGCAGCAACGAGTCGCCGCCGACAATGACAACGAGGTCGTTGTCCTTGGAAATCACGGGGACCTTGCTGTCGAGAACGGTATCCGTGACATGGGCATTGGAAGACACGTCGACGAAGGCAGCGATCACCTTGTCGATGAGGACGTTACTTGCCGTCGGATCGAAGACGAGCTCGACACGCGAGGGCAAATCACGCTGTTGCCCGATGCTCGTAAGCGCACCCAGCAGCTTGTTTACATCAATTGGCATGCTCGGCATAACGTGTCCGAACCTTTCTTTTCCTAGGCCAGGGCCTCATTGCGTCGTGACCACACCGACAGGAGCAGGCCCACGCATATGAAGTTCGTGAACATGAACGAGGAACCATAGCTCATGAACGGTAACGGAATGCCCGTGATGGGCATGAGCCCCAAGTCCATGCCTATGTTCTCCACAATCTGGAACAACCACATCGCCATGATACCAGCTGCAATGAGCGAACCAAACAAGTCTGATGATGACAGGCCTATGCCGAGTGCCGTCATGAGCAGCGCGAGGTAGAGCACGAGCAATATGAACGCCCCCACGAAGCCGAACTGCTCGGCGTAGACGCAGAAGATGAAGTCGGTCGCAGACTCGGGCAAGAAGCCGCCCGAGGATTGCGTCGCGTTGCCCCAGCCCTTGCCGACGAGCTCGCCGCTCCCGACGGCAATCTTGGCCTGGTTGAGGTTGTAGGCATCATCGGCGTATTCGGGATTATCCGGATCGACGAAGACGAGCAGGCGGCTCATCTGATACTGCTTGATGAGCTGCACATCGCCACCAGTCCAATCGTTGACGACGCCGTTGAGGCCAAGCAAGGCCGCGACGCCGACAACCGCCGTGGCAACCGAGATGATGAGCCATCGTCGGGCCACGCCGCCGATGAGCAGGATGCAAAAGCCGACGATGAGAATGACGAGCGCGGTGCCCAGGTCCTCGCGCATGAGCAAAACGAAGGGAATGAGCAGGATGCCCAGGAGCTTGAGGAAATCAGCACCTCTGACAACCGAGCCCTGGTACTGTGCCGTTGCCGCACCAATCGCGAGGATAGTCACCGGCTTGGCAAGCTCGGATGGCTGGAAGGTGAGCGATCCGAGCTTGATCCACGACGTCGCACCATTGACCTCATGTCCAAGACCGGGAACCATTGGCAGCAGAATGAGGATCACGTCGAGGACGATGAGCGGGATGACCAGATTCGCCAGACGGCGATAGTCGAAGAGCCAGACGCCCACCATGACGACGACGCCGATTCCCACGCCCATGATCTGCCGCGTGATCGAATACTCCGTCTCGGTCCTCGTTACCGCGTACAAGGTGATGAGTCCGCAAATCAAGATGAGGGCGACCAGGACAAGCAGGATGATGTTGGCCGGAATCGAAAACGAGCGCCTTTCGCCCGAACCCGCCAAGCTGGCAGACGCGGTGCGCGCGTGAACCTTGGGAGACTTCCCAAACGAAAGCTTCGGCATGCCTGGATCAGCGCTCCTCGGTCGCGGATCCGGAAACGTGCTCGGCAGACAGGCCGAAGGCAGCGGCGAGTACCGAACGCACGGCAGGTGCGGCACACAGGGCACCCGAACCGCCTTCTTCGATACAGCAAACGCACACGTATTCGGGAGCCTCGGTCGGGCCATAGCCGACGTACCAACCATAGTCGTCCTTGCCGGCAACCTCACCGGTGCCGGTCTTGCCCGACGTGGTGATACCCATATCCGCAAAAACATTGCGCACCGAACCTTCTGCGACAACGTCCCTGAATCCGTTGCGCATGGTCTCGATGTTCTTCTCGTCAAACTCGGGCTGAACGACACTGCCCTGATAGCGGGCGCCGTCAACTGCCGTCATCGTACCATCGGTCGAGATAACGGAATGCAGCAGCACGGGTTTGGGGACGCGGCCCGTGGCAAGTCCCGCATAGCCACAGCAAACCTGCAAGGGCGTCACGAGCAGGTCGCCCTGGCCAATGATGAGGTTCGAGAGATCACCCGGCAGCCATGCCTGACTCTCAGGAGCATCACGGTTGAACTTCTTCTTCCACTCGGGTGTGGGTACGCGGCCTTCGGCCTCACCGGAAAGCTCGATACCCGTCTTGGATCCGAAACCCCAGCTCTTGAGATAGTCCTGCAGAGCCGTCTCGCTCTCGTTGTACTGGTAGAAGTTCTTGGCGATTTCGTAGAAGACGACGTCGCAACTCTCGACGATGCCGTTATGGAAGCCAATCGAGCCGTGACCCGTCGTCTTCCAGCACTTCTGCGGCCACTCCTCGCCAAAGCCCGTCCACGTGCCCTCACACTCCCACACCGAGTTGTCGGTGACGAAACCGTACTCCAGGCCCGCAAGGCCCGTGAAGCCCTTGAATGTCGATGCTGCCGGATACAAGCCGGCAATGCAGCGATTCGACAGCGGGTAGGCGGAGTCCTCGCTCGTCATCTCCTCCCACACGTCTGACGAGATTCCGCCAATGAACTGGCTCGGACTGTATGTGGGAGCAGATGCCATCGCGATGATTTCGCCGGTGTTGCAGTTCATGCAAACGATAGCGCCGGAACGCGCGCGGTCGTTGCCCGACATGGCTGCATCCGCAAACGCGCGGCGCAGTGCCTCCTCGGCGACCTTCTGCACGTTGGCATCGATGGTGATGCGAATGTCGTTACCCTGCACGGGCTCAACCGAATCGACCGCGTTCACGACCTCACCAGCTGCGTTGACCTCGACGCGCTTGATGCCGCGATCGCCCTGCAGGTACGACTCGAAAGCCTGCTCGACGCCATCCTTGCCAACGACATCACCCGACTCGTAGGTGAGGCCGTTGACTTCCTTCTTGAGCTCTTCCTGCGAAATCGTGCCCGTGTACCCGAGCACATGCGCCGCAAGATCATCGTTGGGATAGGTGCGTACGGTACGACTCTCGATACGCACGCCGGGAAAGGCGTTGGGATGCTCGGAGATATAGGCGACGGCGCGGTCGTCGACATCGAGCGCGATGACGCGGTCGGCCTGCGCGCCCTGCGTCTGCGAGGCGGCCAGCGACGAGATGGTCTCGCGGGGAATGCCCAGCACGTCGGAGAGACGCTGCAACACGAGCTTGTCGTTTTGCACGTCGGCGCTCGCGAGCACGGCGAAAGTCGAGCGGTTGCCCACGAGCTCGACGCCGTTGCGGTCGAAGATGCGTCCGCGTGGCGCGATGGTCGTGTACTCGTTGATGCGGTTGCCCTCGGCCTTGGCCGTATACTCGGCGCCCGAAATAACCTGCATTGACCAGAGCTTGACGATGAGCGCGCCGATGCAGGCACCGATGACGGCAACGAAGCCGAAAAAGCGACGACGCGTGGGGCCCTGGGAATCGCCACCTTGCCCGCCATGAGCCTCGGTGCTCATGGCGAGCTCGGAGGCATTGCGCGTATCAATGGGAATACGCGTAGGCCTGCGTCGTCCGGAACGAACGGCAACGACGATGATGGCGATGGCCACGACTATGAGAAGAACGCTGATTGCCGCAAAAATTGCCGCTGTCATGCACTCATCTCCCTATTTGAACCGCGACTTCATGCGAGACATGCTGCGCATGGCACCTTCGCGGCGCTCACCCAAATGCGTGGGCATGCCTGCGCTCTCGTCGACGATGACCAAGCCAATCGTGACGAGTGCGATGATGGCGAACACGGCCGTGTACAGAGCCGAGGGAAGCGAGTGGCTCAGTATCGTGAACATCACGGCGCCGCCCTCCGATGATGTGAGTATGGCGGCGATACCGTAACCGATCTCGGTGATAAGTGACGCAAGAACGGCAACGATGACCGTGGCGATGGGAGTAAACAAGTCGATGCTCTCGCCCGCGACGCCCACGGCAAACGCGATGAGCGTGAATACGAGCGCCATGCAGCCAATGGTGCCACTGCCCATAAGATCATAGAGAAGGCCGAGCGCAAAGCCCGCGATGCTGCCCGCGCCGGTACCCGAGCGCATGCTGATGAGCAGCACGGGGATGAGCAGGAAGTTGGGTGAGCTGCCCATGACAGCGATAGCCGGAGAAATACCCGCCTGTAACAAGATGCAGAGGACGATGGTGACAAGGTAGACAACCTGCTTACTCACCTGTTTCACCTCCGCCCGTACCGGAGCCCTCGCCAGAGCCGCCTTGCTCTCCGCTACCAGACTCCTGCTGCTTGGCGGCCTGCTCGGCAGCCTTGCGCTCTTCCTCGGCACGTTTGTATGCCTCGTTCGCCTCGTTGAGCAGCGCCTTGGCAACAGCACCGACCTTGGCAGAAGACGCATTCACCGAGTTGGCGGAATCGACGATCGTCTGTAACAGCTCCTCGTTCAGAACGCGCGCGGTCTCGGACTCGTTGCCCGTCAAGACAAGAACTTCCTCGCAAGACGCAATATTGAAGAGCGGCTCGACGATGATGCGATGATAGAGCTTGGATGAATCGGCTTCGATGGCGCGCACCGTGCCAACGACGATGCCACGCGGATACGTGCCGCCGCTACCCGACGAGATAACGATATCGCCTTCGCCCACGGCCGTGTCGATGGGGACGTACTCGAGAGTGAGCGTTCCGTCATAAGCACCATGCATGATGCCATGCGCACGGGAGTTCTGAATCATGACGGCAACGGATGAGTTCGCGTCGTTGATGAGACGTACGACGCTTGCGGAGTCGGTTACCGACTCGACCTGTCCGTAGAGGCCACAGGTGCTCATGACGCCCATACCGACGCGAACGCCGTCACGTGAACCCTTGTTGATGGTAGAGGTGCGATCCCAACCAGTGGTCGTAGCGGTAACCTCGGCACTCAGCGTTTCCAGACCGTAGATGTCGGCAAACTGCATCATCGCGGTAAGGCGCTGGTCCTGTTGGCGATACTCCTCAAGCTCGGCGACGAGCGTGCGCAACTGGTTATTTTCCTCCTGCAAACGCGCGACTTCCTCATCGACATCGACAGCGCCGATGTTCGCAAACGGCGTCGAGACGAGCGAGCCGACCTGTTCGATCGGCTTGGTCACTGTCTGCACGACACCACGCGCGACCGCAAAGGGGCCCGTGCCTGCAAAGCGCACAGACAACGTGATGAGCATGACGGATATGATAATCAGAACAATCGGAATCCACCAAAGGCCCGAGCGTCTGTTCTGACTCTGTTTGCCAAACGAGAGTCCTGGCATGAAGCGTTACCTCTGCTGCATGTATGATTGCGAGAGAAAATCAGGTGCCTCAAGAACCATCGCGCAACCCTCGACGACATTGATGAGGGCCGTTTCCGATACATGGACGGGGACGCCGATTTCGGCACGCAGACGTTCATCGAGACCACGCAGCATGCCGCCGCCACCCGTGAGCGTAATGCCGTACTCCATAAGGTCACTTGCCAGATCGGGCGGCGTCTCGTCGAGCGTATCCTTGACCGCCTGGATCATCTTGGCAATGGGCTCCTCGAGAGCCTCTCGCACATCTTCACTTTCAATTCGTACGGTACGCGGCAGGCCCGACAGGAGGTCGCGACCGCGCACCTCAACATCGACTTCCTCGACAAGCGGTGCCGCCGAGCCGATGGTGATCTTGATTTCCTCTGCTGTGCGCTCGCCGATGGCGATGTTGTAGTGGGTCTTGGCATACTGCACGACAGCCGCATCAAATGCATCACCCGCGATGCGAATGGAAGTCGCGTTGACGATGCCGCCCATGCTGATTACGGCAACTTCGGTCGTGCCACCACCGATATCGACGACCATCGAACCAGTCGGGCTATCAACGGGCAGGCCGGCACCGATAGCTGCTGCCATCGGCTCCTCGATGAGAAAGGCCTGACGTGCGCCGGCAGTGATGGTCGCCTCGAAAACGGCACGTTTCTCGACGGAGGTGACGCCGCTGGGGACGCAGACGACGACACGCGGCTTGGGGTGCCAGGGCATGCGCTTGCCCTGAGCGCGCGAGATAAAGTAACGGAGCATGGCCTCGGTCACGTCGAAATCGGCGATGACGCCATCCTTGAGCGGACGCATGGCGATGATGCTGCCCGGCGTGCGGCCCAGCATCTCCTTGGCGTCGGCACCGACAGCGAGAACGCGCTGGTCCTGCTTCTCGATGGCGACAACCGAAGGTTCGTTGATGACGATGCCCTGACCTCGGACGGACACGAGTGTGTTGGCCGTACCGAGGTCGATAGCCATATCGCTACCGAAGTTGCCGAAGAGTCTGTCTGTCAGCGACATGGTCGCTCCTTACTTTATCTGGTTCATATTCGAAGCGTGGCCTGCAAGTGTAGCATGGTTGCATTTTCCAGACCGCAACCGCCACCAAATCTGAACCTATTCCACATAACTAGCCGCGATTTCATGCGTGCAAGGTAACGAACGGGGCCCGTCAGCGCGGACGGGCCCCGTCTCAAAACGATCTTAGCCGAAGAAGACGCCAATCTCGCGCTCGGCGCTGGCCACGGAATCGCTGCCGTGGATGACGTTCTCGTCCATCGTCAGGCCAAAGTCGCCACGGATGGTGCCGGGGGCCGCGTCAGCCGGGTTGGTGGCACCCATAAGCTTGCGCACGGTGGCAACGGCATTCTCGCCGCTCACAACCATCTTCACGACCGGGCCGCTCGTGATGTAGGCGATGAGGCCCTCGTAGAAGGGCTTGCCCTCATGCTCGGCATAGTTTGCCTTGGCAAGCTCCTCGTTCACCATGCCGAGCTCCATGCGCTCGACGGTGAGGCCCACGCGCTCGAAACGGTTCACGATCTCGCCGATATGACCGTTACGAACGCCGTCCGGCTTGATCATGGTGTAAGTCTTCTCGATCATCTTGCTTCAATCCTTTCACTTTCGCCTGTGCCATCCTAGCAAGGCCTTATCCAATGTTTCTTCTACTGCTCGCTCGGGAAATACAGCTGAACGAACTGGATAGCCCACGAAATGCCATCGCGCGTCAGCACGACCTCGTAGTCGATATTGCCGCCTTGCTCGAGCGTCGCGTTCACGAAGACCGCGGTTTGGTTCATATTGCGCTGCACGGCCACGACCTCGTAGGAAGTCAGGTCCGCAAGCGATGCCTCCTGAGCGTGCTGCATGCTCGGACTCACGTCCTTGGCCCAGTACTGACTCGTATCACCGTCGTCCTGGACGGTAGCAAAGAAGTCCTCGGTGACCGTCTCTTGCAGCGGGTATCCATAACCGAGCGCGTAGGCGACAACTGCCGCGCCGGCAATGAGGATGCAGATGAAGACGAACACGATCGCGATCTTGAGGCCGCAACCGCGCGCCCTCCGGTTCTGCTTCTTGCCCTTGCGCGCGTTATTGTTAATCTGCTGCTCGCTGATGTCGAAGAACGCAGTGTCCTCGGGCGAGGGCATGTGCATCTCGGTGGACTCCATGACATCGACGGTCTCGCGCGCCTCGGCGTACTCGTCGCCAAAATCGAAGGAGACGCCGTACTCGTAGCCCGGTTGCTCATTGTAGTCGAAGGGAGTCTCATCCAGGCCAGAATCGTAGGCCTGCTCGTCCGACCCCTTGCTATCTACGGTGATGGTTTCTCCTTGATCGAACTCGATTTCACCCGTGGGTTCCATATCGGAGCCTTCTGCATCACCGAGCGTCTCGGGCAGGGCTTCCATCGCAATCGTCTGCGCCTGGGAGGGGTCGAGAGTCCCCTCTTCGCCATCTTCGACGTTGACCTGCTGCATCTGCTCGGTTGTTTGCGATGCGATTTGCTCGACATCGGTGCGCGGGGCGAACGGATCGAAGTCCTCGTCGTCTTCCGGCGAGCTCACGTCCGTCGCAACGGGGGGAATATAGCCGGTGTCGAGTATGCCGGGGGCACGAGAATCGACACGCTCCTTGAGCGTGCGGGCGATCTCGTAGTCATGCATGGCAAGCGAGGGCAGCTCCCCGCCGATCTCCTCGGCCTTCTCGAAGGCGTTGAGCGCGCGCGGTACGCGTCCCTGCGCCATATAGGCCTGGCCGAGGTTGGCGTACGCCTTCGCGCGGGCACGATCGTCAAGGTCGAAGTCGAGAGCGGTCTCGTACACGGAAACCGCGTCCTCGGGACGTCCGAGTTCCATGAAGCAAACGCCTAGGTTGACAAGCGACTTGGCCGGAGCCGGGTTAGCCGGGTCAAGCGCGGCCTCGCGATAAGCGGCACCGGCCTCGACCATGTTGCCGAGCTTGAGCTGCGCGGCACCGATACCAGCATACGCCTTGTAGGGCGTCGTGTAGATGGGGTAATCGAGAGCGCGGCCGAACGCCTCGAGGGCGTTCTCGTAGTCCTTCGTTCCCAGCAGCGCCGTACCCAAGTTGACGTAGAGCGACGGCTTGCGCTTCTCGGGACTGCCCGTGAGCGCCTTGAGATAATACTCGGCCGCCGAGCGCGGATCGTTGCTCTTCACATAGCAATTGCCGATGAGGTGATAGAACTTGCTGAGGTCGGCGGGCGCAAGGCCTGCTACGTCGTGCGTGCAGGCGATGAAACCCTCGAGGGCGGCCTTGTAATCACCCTTCGCGTAGGCCTCCTGCGCCTCTTTGAAAACCTCGACTTTCATGTTGGAAAGCTCCCTTTGGTAGACGTGCGCCTACTAGTCTGCGTTTTCGATCACGATGTTCTCGATGATGCTGCCAGCGCGAAGCTTGCTGATGACATCCAGGCCCTCGATGGTATCGCCGAAGACCGTGTAGTCGGTGTCGAGGAAGTGCTGGGGGCCAAGGCAGAAGTAGAACTGGCTACCAGCGGAGTCGGGCATGGAACTGCGAGCCATGGCGAGCGTACCATCCTCATGCGAGTTGTTGGGATTGGTCTTCCACTCGCCCTTGATGGAATAGCCGGGGTTACCGGTGCCCGGCATACCCTCGGGACCGCTCTTGCCGGCGGCCACGTCAGCTGCGGACATCTCGCGCGTATTGGGGCAGCCGCCCTGAATGACGAAGCCCGGGACATAGCGATGGAACTTCAGACCGTCATAGAAGCCCTTCTGGGCGAGCTCGACGAAATTGCCGACGTGGATGGGCGCGTCCTCTCCATGAAGCTGGACGCGAATCGTGCCCTCGTCGGTGGTGATGACGGCGACTTCCTTGCCATTCGGCGTATATTCCGGCGTGTACAGAGCCATGAGTCCTCCTGAATCAATGCGTATCGAAGTTGCTAAACTCTATGATTTTAGACGATAAGTTAAAAGACGGCAAAAATGCGCCCGTAGACGGGACAAAACGCGCCAACCGCGTTTTGTCCCCTGAAATTTGATGGTGCCCCCTACAGGATTCGAACCTGCGGCCTTTTGCTCCGGAGGCAAACGCTCTATCCAGCTGAGCTAAGGGGACCGGTTTGTAAATCTATCACATCTAGGCGCTTTTCGTGAGAATCGCAACCGTCTCGACATGGTAGGTCTGCGGAAACATGTCAACCGGCGTCACGCGTTCCACTCGATAGCCGCCAGCCTGTAGCTGCAGCAAGTCGCGAGCAAGCGTCGTCGGATTGCATGACACGTAGGCGATGGCGCGAGCGCCGCTCTCGCAAAGCCCTTTGATGGCCTTGTCACCCAGTCCGCTCCGAGGAGGATCGACGACGATCTTGTCGGGCGCGCCCAACTCGCTAAGCTCGCGTGCGGCATCTCCGCCGATGACATCGGCATGCAGCCTGTTGCGCTCGAGATTACGACGCAGGTCGCGCACCGAAGAACCCGCTGACTCGACCGCCGCGACGGATTGCACCTCATGTGCAAGCGGCAAGGTAAAGGTTCCGGCACCAGAGTAGAGGTCGAGCATGTAGTCGAGCCCGTCTGGATGAAGTCCCTCGAAGACGAGCCGCGTGAGCGTCTCGGCCCCCGGCGTGTTCACCTGGAAGAACGACGGTGCGGATATGAGCATGGTCATGCCATTGATGGCTTCGGTCCAATACCCGTGACCCCGCAGAGACTCGACGCCGGCGACCTTGCGCTCCTTGGCCGAACCCTTGAGCAGCACACGCGTGACACCCAGCCTCTTGACTGCCATGCTCTCGCCCACCACCTGCGCGACGCGTGCCCGTGGAAAGCGTCCCGTGCCCGTCCAGAGAGCGACCTCGACATCCTTGGTGCGCGTCGACACGCGAATGCCCACACGCTCGATACCCAGATCCTCATTGCCGGCAGCAAAGCGCAGCGCGCCCGTAAGCGCCTTTGGGGCCTGCGAGAACCTATCGGGAATGAGAAAGCAATTCGAGATGGGCGTAAACGAGCCGCCGCGCGCATGCATGCCGAGCGTGAAGCGGCCGGCGACGTCAAGCCCGACCTCGAACTCGACCTTGTTGCGGTAATGCCATTCGCGTTTGCTCGCGACACAGGCGGGCACGTGCGCCTCGACCCATGCGGCGTCCATGTGCGCAATGCGCTCGAGCGCGTCGACGACGGCCTGACGCTTCCAGCGCAATTGAGCGTCGTAGGCGAGGCCGGCCCACGGGCAACCGCCGCAGCGACCGCTCGCGGCCTCAGGGCACAGGGCCTGCACGCGATCGGGGGACTCCTCGACGAGCCTCGCGAGCTTGGCACGCACGAAGCGCTCGTTGACATCGACGTATTCGACCTGGCATACATCACCGGGAAATGCCCCCGGCACGAAGGCGACGCGTCCGTCGGCCACATGGCCGACGCCGTCACCACCATAGGCGAGCGATTCGATGGAAACTGCCTCGATATTCATGCGCTGCTTTCCAGACATGACGAAGGGCTGCCAAAAGAGGAATTCACCCCTCTCGACAGCCCTTGCTCATGTACCTGATGCTTAGAGGCTCAGCGAATCGGTCGGGCACACGGAAACGCAAGAGCCGCAATCAATGCACTCGTCAGCGTTGACCACAGCATGATCGGCGATGGTGATCGCGTCGACGGGACAGGCGTCTGCGCAAGCGCCACAGGCGATGCAGGTGTCCTCGTTCACAGTTACAGCCATGAGAATCCTCCTTCTCTACAGCCTATGCGGGCTGTCAAAAATAAACATGCCGCTGATTGTATCCAAAACGGACCGCGCTGTCGCTATGCGATTGGCATTTCTTGCCCCTTCGGTAGATTTTGAACATGACGCAATACCATGTGCGTGCTTTTAGGGCATAATGTGCTCACATCGAAAGGAGACCGAGTTGCCTTCGTCAAGCCGTAACCGTAAACGCCGTGAAAAATCGCAGCGCCACTCAGTCAATCTCCTCACCATCCTTGGGTGCATCGCCGGAGCATTTTGCCTGGTAGTCGTCGTCGGCTGTGCCGTGGGCGCAACCTGGCTCATGGGCTTGCCCGACTACAGCACCATCAACACCTACGCAAACACGGGCATTACCACCATCTACGCGAATGACCGCGAGACCGTCCTCGCGAAGATCTACCTCGAGAACCGCATCGAGGTGTCCAAAGATGAAGTTTCCGAATACGTGCTCGAGGGCACAATCGCAACGGAAGACGAGCGCTTCTACGAACACGGCGGCATCGACCCCATCGGCATCGCACGCGCGGTGCTCGTGAACGCGGCTTCTGGCGGTACGTCCGAGGGCGCATCCACCATCACCCAGCAGCTCGTGCGCAACACCGTCCTGCTCGACGAGATGACCGATCGCAGCATCAGGCGCAAGGTGCGCGAGATGTACATCGCATCGCAAATCGAACGCCAATACACCAAAGACGAGATTCTCATGATGTACATCAACGTCGTCAACTACGGCGATGGCTGCTACGGCATCGAGGCGGCAAGCCGCGATTACTTCGGCAAACACGCCAGTGAGCTCACGCTCTCCGAGGCAGCCCTGCTCGCCGGTATTCCCCAGTCCCCCAACGCTTACAATCCGCGCGAGCACATGGACAAGGCAATGGCGCGCCGTGCGGTCGTGCTGCAACGTATGCTCTCGAACGGCTACATCACGCAAGACGAGTATGATGAGGCACTCAACGACACGCCAGTGCTCTCGAATCAAACCCTCGATGACGAAACCATATCCGACATCGCACCTTACTTCATCGATTACGTGCGCAAGCAGCTCGACGAGGACGAGCGCTTCCCGGCCACCGTCATCGCGCACGGCGGCCTGTCCGTATACACGACGCTCGATCCGTCGCTGCAGGAGGACGCAAACGATGCCATCCAGAATGCCGTGCGCTACAACGACGAGAACTTCGATGCGGCACTCGTTTCGGTCGATCCCGATAACGGCCAGATTGTCGCCATGGTCGGCGGCAGGGATTACGAGACCAACAAGTTCAACCTGGCCACGCAGATGAGCCGCCAAGCCGGCTCGGCGTTCAAGACGTTCACGCTACTCTCCGCTCTAAACGAGGGAATGGATCCAGACAACACCTACATCGAGTCCGCGAGTCCCGTCCAGATTGGCAAGGACTGGACCGTGAGTAACTCCGAAGGTCACGGCTATGGTCCCATGAGTGTCTCGGACGCCACGCGCTCTTCGGTAAACACCGTCTTCGCCCAGCTCGTACACGCTATCGGCGCGCAAAAGACGATTGACGTCGCTCAGGCCTGCGGCATCGAATCCACCTTGGTACAAGATGACACCGTCACTCTCGGCACAAGCGGAGTCAATCCACTCGAGATGGCAAACGCATACGCCACGATTGCCAACGGCGGCTACTATCACGAGCCCTATGCCGTTGTCGAGATAGTAGATGCAAGCGGCAAGCCGGTCTACACGCACGAAGAAGTTCCAGCGAAGCGCGTGCTTTCGGCAGCCGTCGCCCAGAAGGCAACCGAGATCCTCGAAACCGTCATCAACTCGGGCACGGGAACGAGCGCGAGCCTAGGCAACGGGCAGCCGTGCGCAGGCAAGACCGGCACTTCCGAACATGGTCGCGACCTCTGGTTCTGCGGATTCACGCCCCAGTATTCGACAGCCGTATGGGCCGGATATCGAACCGAGCGCGAAACGGGGCTCTATGGCGGCAGCACATGCGCCCCCATCTGGCGCAGCTTCATGAACGCGGCGCTCGCGGGCAAGCCCATCGAGCAGTTCCCGACGACGAGCGAAAAAATCACGTATAAGCCCGCAAAAACCTGGGACTTCACCAAGGATGTTACGATCATCGGCGGAGATGACGAAAACCCCAGCGAGTCATCAAGCTCGAGTAGCTCATCGAGCACTTCGAGTTCGGCGTCAAGTAGCACCTCCAACTCGGCTAGCTCTGGTGGAGATGACAAGAAACCCGAGCCGGAACCGACCCCGAAACCCGGTGACAATGAGAAGCCCGGCTCGGAGTAGCACCAACCAAAAGCCACTGCGGCAACAGACGCCGTGATATTATCTCGCCCGGGAGGAAAGCATGTTTGAAGACACAAAGGCCGTCGCATTCGCGCTCGACGGCACCGTATATCGCGGCTCGCAGCTCATCGACGGCATCGACGAGGTCATACGGCATTGTCGCAAGCTGGGAAAATCCATCTTCTTCCTCACGAACAACTCTTCCGAAACACGCTCCCAGATCTTTCACAAACTACGCAACATGGGCATTGACTGCACCTTTAGAGAGGTCTTGACGAGCGGATACGCCGCCGCCCTCTACGCACATCGCGAACGTCTCTCCAACATCTACGTCTGCGGGTCGAAGAACCTCATCAGCGAATGCGAGAAGCTGAGCGTGCATGCCGTCGACGCCGAGGAAGCCGAGAACATGCTCATCGGCTTAGATCCGGAGTTTGACTACGGCAAGCTTGCCGCCGCCACCAGCGTCGCGCTCAAGGCCAACAAGATCATCGCCTGCAACAAAGAGCGCTCCTATCCGGGCGAAGAGGACTCCTCCATGCCCGGCTGTGGTGGCATGGTCGCGGCCATCGAGTGGTGCTCGGGGCGCATGGTCGATCTCATGATCGGCAAGCCCAACACCTTCATGCTCAAGGAGGTCAGCGAGCAGCTCGGGCTCGCCCCGGCCGAAATCCTCGTCGTAGGCGACACGTACGACACCGACATCATCATGGCCAACAAGTTTGGGAGCCCGTCCGTCATCATTAGCTCGCACGTCTACGGCGACACGGTGAGTGTTGACAGCGTCCGCGAACTTCTCACCCTCATCGGCGAGACATCGCAGGAGCAATAGTCCCCAGCGCCCCCGTCCCTAGAACTTGTTTCTCAGTATGCTCCAGCGCAGCCTGCTCGTACGCGGGTTCGTCGGCAGCATGATGTCCGTACGACCTGCAAGGAAGCGACGTGCCCTGGCCGAGACGTGCCTGACCGCAACCGCCTCGACGAGCTTCGCAGCATCCGAATTCATCATGCGCTCGTACTCACGCAGCAACACCTGCGCCATCGTCGTGCATTGATGCGCCAACTCGGGATCGAGGTCATCGCATGACGGCAATGCGGTCTGATCATCCCCAAGGCGTCTCTCGACGTAGCGATGTGGCAAGTCGCAGAATACATAGCCATCGCAGTACAGCGCCACGGCGTGAATCCAGGCATCGTAGTCACGCCCGAAGTCGAAGACCCGACGGCGTCGCAGAAGCTTGACGAGCGCACCATTCATGAGCATCGTGCAGCCGAGTGCCCAGTTGCGCACGAGCAGCAGGCTACCCGGATGCGAGGCGCACACTTCGTAGCCATCGAATTCATCGCCCACAACCCTACCGCGCGCATCGACGCAGTCAGTGCCGGCGTAGTAGAGCTCGGGACGGCTCGTGTTCGCAGAGATGTGGTCAGTGCCGGCGACAAGCTTGCCCTCGAGCCAAATGTCATCCTGGTTGGCAAGCGCGATGAAGTCATACTCCTCCACCGGCGCCTCGTAGATGAGCTTCATGAGCGTGCGCGTTTTGCCTCGGTGCGTGGTGTTGTAGATGATCTCGATGTTGTCATGCTCGGAGGTGTACGTTTCGAGAATCCTGAACGTATTATCGGTCGAGCAATCATCGGAAACGCGCAGAAAAACCTCGACACCCTCTTGGTCGAGTATGCTATCGAGCTGCCGTGCAAGATGCTCCTGGCCGTTATAGGTGGCCATGAGGACGAGTACCCGTGCGTCGCCAGTCATGACTCCCCCTTCGCCGTTGCGCAGCCCCTATACCTGCAAGCTGGCGGAGGGACAGGGATTCGAACCCTGGAGGCGGCTCAGCACCGCCTGACGGTTTTCAAGACCGTTGCATTCAACCACTCTGCCATCCCTCCGCATGTGGCGTGCATCGCAGTATTCTACACCAGACAAATACAGTGTGCGCTTGTCCGATTCTACGCGAAGAGCGAACCCACCGTCTCCTTGAGGTACGCAGCAATCTTGGGGTCTTTCATAGCCTGTGCGACATTGGCGGCAATCCACGAGGGCACCGTACCGGTATCGTAGCCATCGCTCGGATCGATGACAATCGCGTACATGTCCTCGCGATCGAGCAGAGAGACGAGCGCATCCGTGAGCTGAATCTCGCCACCGGCACCGGGATCGGTCGTGGCAAGCAGTTCCATGACGGCCGGGCTCAGCAGGTAACGACCGAAGCTCGCGAGATTGCTCGGCGCGTCCTCGAGCGCGGGCTTCTCGACCATCTCGGTCACCTTCCACACGCCGTCACCCAGATCCTCGCCACCGATGATGCCAAAGCGACTCACCTCGTCGTCGGATACGGGCAGCACCGCGATGACGCTCGCTCCGCCATGAGTCTCGGAGACCTCGCGCATCCTCTGGCACATCGCGTTGTCGGGCACGAGCACGTCACCCAGCATGACGAAGAACATGTCATCACCTGTTTCGGGCGCAGCAACATGCACGGCATGTCCCAAGCCAAGCGGCTCGTCTTGGTACACGAACTTCACGGGAAGCGCGCCCGCATGCTCGACGGCGTCGGCGTACATGTCCTTGCCCACGCCACGCAGATGACTGACAAGTGCCTCGTTCGGGGAGAACTGATCCTCGATGGACTTCTTATCACGGCTATTGACGATGATGACCTCGTCAACGCCCGCCTCGAGGGCTTCCTCGACGATATACTGAATCGCCGGCTTGTCGACTACCGGCAGCATTTCCTTGGGCTGTGCCTTCGTCGCGGGCAAGAATCGGCTTCCCAGGCCAGCAGCGGGTATTACGGCTTTCATCTTTCCTCCTCGATGCAGGCGACGATTTTCTCGCCCATCTCCCTCGTTCCCAAAACGTGCGCGGCATCTGTTTTCGCATCGGCAATGTCGGCCGTGCGCCAACCCTGGGCAAGCACGCGATCGACCACATGCGTCACCTCGGACGCAACCTCATCCAAGCCAAGGCCATGTGCAAGCATCATAGCAGTTGAGAGCACTTGGGCCAGAGGATTCGCGATGTTTTTGCCCGCGATGTTGGGAGCCGACCCATGGCAGGGCTCGAACAGCGAGCTCTCGTCACCGAGCGATGCACTCGCGAGCAGGCCGAGCGAGCCGGCGAGCACGGATGCCTCATCGGAGAGTATGTCACCAAAGGTGTTCTCGGTGAGGATGACATCGAACTGTGCCGGATTCATGACGAGCTGCATCGCACAGTTGTCGACGAGCATGTCGACGAGCTCGATGTCCGGATAATCGGCGGCAACACGATGCACGACCTTGCGCCACAAGCGCCCCGTGTCGAGCACGTTGGCCTTGTCGACGCTCGTGACCTTGCCGCGTCGCTTGCCGGCCGCCGCAAAGGCATGGCACGCGATGCGCTCGATTTCGTGCTCGTCATACTGCATGACATCATGCGCATGCATCCCCGCAGCAGTCTCCACGGTCACGTGCTCACCGAAGTACAAGCCGCCCGTGAGCTCGCGCACGATGAGAACATCGCACCCGAGCACCGCCTCGGGCTTGAGCGGCGAGGCATCGATCAGCGCATCGTATACGTGCACGGGACGAAGGTTCGCGTACAGCCCGAGCTCTTTGCGTATGCCGAGCAAGCCGTCTTCAGGCCGTGGCTTGTTCGGATCGACGGTATCCCAGCGCGGACCCCCGACAGCGCCGAGCAAAACCGCATCGGCACGTAGGGCAAGCTCGAGCGTGGCCTCGGGCAAGGCGCATCCGCACGCGTCAATTGCGCAGCCGCCGATGAGGGCCTCGGTGCATGTGAACTCGATGTCATGCTTGCGTCCGACGGCATACAGAACATCAAGCGCGACTTGCATGATCTCCGGACCAATGCCATCACCTGGCAAGACGCAAATATCGTAGTGCTGCTTGTCCACAATCATCACCTGTGCGCCTTCGTCCGTGCGACGAGGCCGCCCGCCTCGATGATTTCCTGTATGAACGGCTCGAAGGGCCGGACATCCCAGCTCTCCCCCGTAGTCAGGTCTTCGATGAGGCCCGTGCTCGTATCGGCAAAAACCGTATCGCCTTCCTCGACGCCATCGGCAGCCTCGGGACACTCGATGATGGGCAATCCGACGTTAATGGCGTTGCGATAGAAGATACGCGCGAAGCTCTTGGCGATGACGCAGGAGATGCCGGCCGCCTTGATGCAGCTCGGCGCGTGCTCACGCGACGAGCCACAGCCAAAGTTCTCACCGGCGACGATGATGTCACCCGGCTTTACCCGTTGCGTGAACGTCGGGTCGAGATCCTCCATACAATGCAGCGCGAGCTCGTCCATATCGGATGAGTTTAGGTAGCGTGCTGCGATGATCGCGTCGGTATCGACGTCGCGTCCATACTTGATTGCCGTGCCGTTAAATTGCATGATTCAACCCAAGCCAATCCACGAGAGAGATGCTTCGCGAACGCTTTTCGAAGCCCGGTGAGCAGAGATGTCAAAATCGCGAGGCGGTTTGCGAGGACTGTTTGAGCGCGCTGTCCTTGCGCGCGAGTTTCCCTAAAGGGACTAGCTTCGCGTCGCCGCACGCGGCCTCACGATTTTGACAGCTCGGGTGCGAACCACTGTGCGAGAAAAGCGTTCGCGAAGCATCCTGACCACCTTGCGATTTTAACGCTTCGGGTGCGAGTCATTGGCAAGAAAAGCGTTTACGGAAGCGCCTTCACGCCAGTTGCCCTGGCGTGCAGACATAGCCGGCAACGGCACTGGCTGCGGCCACGGCGGGACTCGCGAGAATGACCTCGCTATCCTTGGCCCCCATGCGACCAACGAAGTTGCGGTTAGTGGTAGCGATGCAGCGTTCGCCCGATGCGAGCACGCCCATATACCCGCCCAGACAGGGACCGCAGGTAGGTGTCGATACGGCGCAATGCGCATCAAGGAACACGTCCATGAGCCCCTCGCGTACACACTGACGATACACGTCCTGGGTCGCGGGAATAATGATGCAGCGCACGCTGGGAGCAACCGTACGGTCGCGCAACACCTCGGCAGCCATGCGCATGTCCTCGATGCGCCCGTTCGTGCAGCTGCCGATAACGGCCTGGTCGATGTGCATGTCATTGCAGCCAGCAGCCGGCTTTGTGTTGCTCGGCAGGTGCGGCAACGAAACCGTCGGGGCAACCTGCGAGACATCGATGTGAATCGTACGCACATAGTGAGCGTCCTCATCTGAAGCGTACTCGACCCGTGGCCGCTCGGCACGCGGCTCCACATAGGCACGCGTCACATCATCGACAGCGAAGATGCCCGTCTTGGCACCCGCCTCGATGGCCATGTTGCACATCGTGAAACGTCCGTCCATCGAGATCTGCGCGACGGCCGGACCGGTGAACTCCAGCACCTGGTACAGCGCGCCATCGACACCGATCATGCCGATGATATGCAATATGAGGTCCTTCGCGCCCGCGCCGGGAGCGAACTCCCCTTCAAGAACGATCCTGATGCTCTCGGGAACCTTGAACCAGGCACTACCCGTCGCAAAGGCGACGCCCACGTCGGTCGACCCCATGCCGGTCGAAAATGCCCCGAGCGCACCGTAGGTGCAGGTGTGCGAATCGGCGCCAATGGTCAGGTCACCTGGCACGACTACGCCCTTCTCAGGTAGTAGCGCATGTTCGATTCCCGCGCACCCGATCTCGTAGTAATGCTCGATGCCGTGCTCGTGGGCAAACTCGCGCATGAGCTTAGCCTGCTCGGCGCTCTTGATATCCTTATTCGGCGTGTAATGATCCGGAACGAGAACCACACGTGTCGAGTCAAAGACCCCACCACCCACCTGATGACACACGTCGATGGCAATGGGCGCCGTGATGTCGTTGGCATGCGCCACATCGAGCGTGCACTCGACAAGCTGACCTGGAACGACCTCGTCGAGCCCCGCGTGCGCCGCAAGGATCTTCTCGGCGATGGTCATGGGCCGCGCCATTAGACCTGAGCTTCCTCGATAATCTTCGTGAAGTACTCGAGCTTCATCGAGCCCAAATCGCCCTCATGGCGCTCGCGTACCGCAACCTCGCCGTTTTCGACTTCCTTGTCGCCAATGACGAGCATGTAGGGCACGCGTTGCCCCTGCGCCTTGGCGATCTTCACGCGCATCGGCTCGTTTTGCTCGTACACCTCGACGCGCCCACCTTGTGCGCGCAGCTCGGCCGCGACTTGTTCGGCAGCCTCGACGTGACGATCGGCAATGGGGATGATGACGGCCTGCGTCGGCGCGAGCCACAACGGCAGATTGCCGCTCGTGTGCTCGATGAGTATGCCGAGGAAACGCTCGATGGAGCCGAAGAGCGCACGATGGAGCATCCACGGACGCTCGCTCGTGTTATCGGCCGTACGATACGTGATGTCGAAGCGCTCGGGCAGGTTGAAGTCGACCTGCACCGTCGAGCACTGCCACCAGCGGCCGAGTGCGTCCTTGACCTTGATGTCGATCTTGGGACCATAGAAGGCGCCATCGCCGGGATTGATCTCGTACGGAATGCCGCGGCGTTCGATGGCCTCGCGCAAGAAGCTCTCGGCCTTTTCCCACATCTCATCGGTGCCGATGGACTTCTCGGGACGCGTGGAGATCTCGGCCATGTACTCGAAACCGAACTCCTTCATGATGGAATCGGCCAGGTCGAGGATTGCGCAGACCTCATCGACGACCTGATCCTCGCGGCAAAAGACATGAGCGTCGTCCTGCGTGAAGCCACGTGCGCGCATAAGACCATGCACGGCGCCACTCATCTCATGACGATACACGGTGCCAAACTCGAAGTATCTGATGGGCAGTTCGCGATACGAGTGGATGTCGTTCTTATAGAGGATGACGTGGCCCGGGCAATTCATTGGCTTGACGCCGTACTCGCTCAGACGCGGTTCCTCGTCGCTTCCCTCGTTGATCTCGAAGAAGTACATGTTGTCCTTGTAGTAGCCGTAGTGACCACTCGTCTTCCAGACATCCGCCTTATAGATGTGCGGCGTGATGACTTCCTCGTAACCTCTGCGGTACAGTTCCTTGCGCAGCCATTCCTGCATGATGCGGATGATGCGCGCGCCAGCCGGCAGATACAGTGGCAAGCCCACGCCGGCTTCCTCGTCCATCATGTAGATGCCAAGCTCACGGCCAAGCTTGCGGTGATCACGCTTCTCGGCCTCCTCGAGCATGAAGAGATACTCCTTCAAATCCTTCTTGTCGAAGAACGCGGTGCCGTAGAGACGTTGGAGCTGCTCGTTGTCAGCATCCCCCTTCCAGTAGGCGCCGGCAATCTTCATGAGCTTGAATGCGCCGACCTTGCGCGAGCTGGGAATGTGCGGGCCGGTACACAGGTCGACGAAATCTCCGTGACGGTAAACCGAGATCTCGGCGTCCTCGGGAAGATCATCGATATGCTCGATCTTGAACTTCTGGTCCTTGAAAATCTCCTTGGCCTCGTCGCGCGTGACGATTTCGCGGATGAAGGGCTCATCCTTCTTGACGATTTCCTTCATCTTGGCCTCAATGGCCTCGAAATCATCCGAGGAGATGTTCTCAGCCAGGCCGAAATCGTAGAAGAAACCGTCATCGGTTTGCGGGCCAAAGGCGATCTGGGCTCCGGGGAAGAGCTCCTGCACGGCCTCTGCCATGATATGCGCCGTCGAGTGACGCAAGATGCCGAGCCCCTCGGGAGATGTCTTGGTGATGATCTCGACTTGCGCGCCATCGTGAAGCGGCGCGTTGAGGTCGACGAGCTCGCCATCAACCTTGCCGGCAATCGCCGCCTTGGCAAGCCCGGCGCCAATAGCAGCCGCGCAATCGGCGATTGTCGCGCCCTCTTCGAGCTCTTTGGTGGATTCGTCGGGGAGATAGACGGAAATCGTGCTCATGAAAATTCCTTTCTGCCCGTGCTCGGCCACAAACCGAGTGGGACTTCGTCGATAGAAGCACTTGGCGAGAATCTACACCGCAGCAAGACGCGATGCAAGGGAAACTTGAGTTAGACCGCGCGCTGGCGCCTTTGACGCGCAGGCGGACGACCACAATAGGGACAAATCTGCCAACCGGGCTCAAGCGGCCTTCCGCAATTGACGCAGACATTGCGTAGCTGGACGCAGCATTTGGGACAAGCAATGTAATCGTCCTTCACCGGCTCGCCGCAACGCGGACAATTGCCGTAATCGGCAAGCTGGCGTCCCATGAGCTCGAGATTCATGGCTTGCTCGGTGGAATCGGCGGTATTGAGCGGCGGACGCATCAGGCAGTAGGCGACGAGACCGGCAACGGGAACAACGGCGATGGCGGTCCACAGACCCACGGGAGCTTCGCGCGTCTTGGCATCCCGATTGACCCAGACGATGCAGACAACCCACAGACCAATCATGACGATCGCGGTTATGATCAGGATGGCGAGTACGGGAGGTGTGAGTATCGACGAGAGCATCTCGGATATGCTTCCTTCTCCTTGCTGCCTGTATTGATGGCTATTGATGCAGATTCTATCACCAAATACCCTTTACCTCACCAGCAACGGTAATGGAGCCCGTTGCAAGGATAGGCTCGCTGATAAGCAGTTCATGAGCTTCGCGCACGCTTTGCGTCACCTCGGGATGCACGCCGCATTCGTTCTCGACGATTGTCGCGAGCTCATCTGCCGGAATGGCACGCGGAGAGGATGATGCCGTGATGACGATGCGATCGAACAGCGGGCAGAGCTCCCGAATAATGCCGCGCGCATCTTTGTCATCCAATACGCCAAGCAAGAGGGTGAGGCGGGGCGGGGCGGCGGGGGCTGATGCCGGGCGATTTCCGCACGAGCCGGGAGCGCCTGTGGCGTTCCCACGCGAGCTCAGGACCATAAGCCCGGCATCAGCCCCCGCCGCCCCGCCGTCGCCAATCGAATGAGAATGTGTCTGGGAATCAGGCCCTTTGGCACATTCGAAGAGGCGTTGTAGCTCTCCCGCGAGCACGTGAGCTGACTGCGGGTTATGCGCGGCGTCGACGATGACGAGCGGATTGCGACACAAGACCTCAAAGCGCCCGGGAATGACGAGCCCATTGAGTGCCGCCCGTACGCTTGCCATCGATGGCGCATGCCCGAGCGCCGCGGTGACAGCCGTCAATGCCGTCGCGAGGTTTGAGCGCTGATAGACGGGCATGTATGCAAGCTCATTGTCGAATGGAGTGACGATTTCGGGATCAACGCTCTCGTACGATGCATGGACCTGTTGCGCCTGCTGCTCGAAGACCTCACGCGCTGGAAGATCATGCGCGAATATCGCATGGCATCCCGGCTTGATGATGGCCGCTTTCTCGCCCGCAATCTCCTCGATCGTATCACCGAGGATCGCAGTGTGCTCAAGCGCCACTCCCGTGATGACAGCGACTTGCGGATTCACAACGCTTGTCGCGTCCCAACGTCCGCCCAGGCCACATTCGAGAACGGCCCAGTCGGCACCCTCTTGCGCAAACAACCACAACGCTGCCGCCGTGAGCAATTCGAATTCCGTTGCCTGCACGCCCGCGCGCGCAGCTGCGCCGAGCGCCGCCTCGATGCCCCGCGCAAAGGTCTCGTCGTCCACGACCGCGCCATCGATCTCGATGCGCTCGGGATACTTGACCAGGTGCGGGGACACGTATAGTCCGACGCGCAGCCTCTGGGCATGCAAAAGGGCCGCAATCATGCGCGTCGTCGAGGACTTGCCGTTGGTGCCAGCCACCTGCACACAGCGGTAGCGTTTCTGAGGGTCGCCCATCGCCACGCACATCGCCCGAATCGGCTCAAGCGAAGGATCCATCCCGAACTTGAGCGCATCTTCGAGCGCGGCAACGGCAACATCGTATGTCATGGATTGCGTCATGGCCGTTATTCTACATCGATACGAGTCCTTAGACTGCAGAAGAAAAATGCCGCTGATTGCCAATGTCAGACATCTCGAACAGATTTGCGGCAAACACGATGTGGTCTTGCGAGGACTGTCTGAGCGTGCGATTTGTGCGCGCGAGTTTCCCTAAAGGGACTAGCCTCGTGTCGCCGCACACGGCATCGCGTATGGCGCAAATCGGGCGCGAGAGCCAGCCTGACATCGGCAATCAGCGGCATTTCTAACATCTGCTATACATCGACTTAGATATTCTAAACGAATGCGATTAGGTAACGTGTCAGTGACAGGGCGTGCATAATTTATGCCCTCTCTCCTACAATCGCTGTTTGTACATATGCAATGCACGCGAAAGGACATATACCCATGCGTAAATTCAAGACAGAGAGCAAGAAGCTGCTCGACTTGATGATTAACTCCATCTACACCAACCGCGAGATCTTCCTGCGCGAGCTCATCTCCAATGCATCGGACTCCCTCGACAAACTCTACCTCAGCTCGCTCGAGAACAAGGACAGCTCCGTCATGCGCAGCGACCTGCACATCAAGATCGCCATCGATAAGGACGCCCGCACGCTCACCATCAGCGATGACGGCATCGGCATGACCAAGGACGAGCTCGACAAGAACCTCGGCACCATCGCCCATTCCGGTTCGCTCGAGTTCAAGAGCTCGGACGCAGAGAATCTCGAAGAAGTCGACATCATCGGCCAGTTTGGCGTCGGCTTCTACTCCTCCTTCATGGTCGCCGACAAGGTCACGGTCATCTCGAAGGCCTATGGCAGCGACGAGGCGTTTAAGTGGGAAAGCGACGGCGTCGAGGGCTATAACATCAGCGAGGCCACGCGCGATGGACGCGGTACCGACATCATCCTGCATCTGCGCGAAAACACCGATGAGGTCAACTACAACGAGTACCTCTCCCAGACGCTCATCAAGCACCTGATCAAGCGTTATAGCGACTACATCCGCTACCCCATTCTCATGGACATGGAGAAGACCCGCACGCTTCCCAAGCCCGAAGATGCCGGCGATGATTACGTGCCCGCAACCGAGACCTATGTCGAGGAGGAAATCCTCAACTCGATGATTCCCATCTGGACCAAAAAGAAGTCCGAGGTCTCCGACGAGGAGTACGCTGATTTTTACCAAGCTCAGTTCCACACGGCCGACACCCCGCTGCGCACCATCTCCATGCACGCCGAGGGCAGCCTGAACTACGACGCGTTGCTGTTCATCCCCACCGATGCGCCCATCAACCTCTACGCCAAGGACTACCAGCGTGGTCTGGCGCTCTACAGCAACAACGTCATGATCATGGAGCATTGCGAAGACTTGCTGCCGGATTGCTTCGGCTTCGTGCGTGGCGTCGTCGACAGCCCTGACCTCAACCTCAACATCTCGCGCGAGACGCTCCAGCAAGACCGTCAGCTCATCGCCATCGAGCGTCGCATCGAGAAGAAGATCAAGCAGGAGCTCGAGAAGCTCTGCAAGGATGACCGCGAGGCCTATGTCGACTTCTTCGGCAAGTTCGGCCATGTGCTCAAGTACGACATCTACTCGACCTATGGCGCGCGCAAGGACCTGCTGCAGGACCTGCTGCTCTTCCACTCCGCCAAGGAGGACAAGCCTATCACGCTGGCCGAGTACGTCGCCGGCATGCAAGAGGGCCAGGAAAGCATCTTCTTCGCCTCCGGTGACACCGTCGCACGTCTGGCCCAGAGCCCGAGCGTCACGTCGGTCGTCTCGCGCGGCTATGACGTCCTGCTCTGCGGCGACAATGTCGACGAGTTCTGTCTGCTCTCCATCGGCAGCTATGACGACAAGGAAATGCGCAATGTCGCCAGCGGCGAGGACCTTGGTCTTGAGACCGAGGAGGAGAAGGAGGAGGTCGCCAAGAAGCGCGAGGAGAACAGCTCGCTGTTCGAGGCCATGACCGAGGCGCTTCCCGACGATATCACCAACGTCACCGCGACCACGCGTCTGAACGATGCCGCCTGCTGCATCGTGGCCGATGGCCCCGTGAGCCTGGGTATGGAGAAGTACTTCGCCACCATTCCGGCCGCCGCAGGCGAGCGCCCCGAGGCAAAGCATGTCCTCGAGCTCAACACCGAGCATCCCGTCTTCGCGACGTTGCAGGCCGCGCAGGAGGCCGGCGATGCCGAGAAGGTCGCCCAGTACGCAAACCTGCTCTACAACCAGGCGCGTCTGGCCGAGGGACTCGAGATTGCCGATTCGGCAGCATTCAACGAGGCGATTTGCGCACTCATGAAGTAGCCGTCAATCCTCAATGTGTTTTTTCGATTATGGGCAGTGCATTATATAGTGCGCTGCCTATAATCTTATATGGATATAAAAATGCGAGCGAGGAGGTTCATCATGGCTACGATGCTATTCCAGGGGCATGGCTCCTACAGATTCACGCTCGACGACAATACGGTCATCTACGTCGATCCGTATTTCGGAAAGGAGTACGAGCTTGAGGCCGACCTCATCCTGGTCACCCACGACCACTTCGACCATGACGCTGTCGACAAGATGCCTCATGCGTCTGGCTGCACGGTCATTCGCGCGAAGGACCTGCATCCCACGAGCGACGAGTATCTCTCCACGGAATCTCACGGCGTGAAGATCCAGACAGTGCAGGCCTATAACGATCACCATCCGTCCGATGAGTGCGTTGGCTACGTGCTCGATCTCGACGGCAAGAGCTTCTACGCCGCCGGCGACACGAGCATGACAGAGGACATGAAGAGCGGCAAGCTGGCCGCCATGGAGCTCGACTATGCGGCGTTTCCCTGCGATGGGGTGTACAACATGGATGCGAACGAGGCGTCCGAATGCGCCAAGCTCGTTGCAGCCAAGCACAGCATCCCCATCCACGAGCTGCCCATCGACTCGCCTACGGACACGCCCCAGGAATTCGATGCCGACAAGGTCGAGAATTTCGAGGCGACCGGACGCATCATCCTCGTCCCCGGGGCCGAGCTGCATCTGTAAAAACAAGGCAGGGCGCACCTAGTACGCCCTGCCTGTGATACGAGATTTCTCAACTTCCCTACGCTCCGGAGTGGAGAAGTGCCTACTTCACCACCAGTACCGGACACTTGGCATGGGTGAGCACCTTGTGGCTCACGCTGCCAAGCGCAAACTCGCGCAAGGCGCCTAGGCCGCGACTACCTATTACGAGCAAGTCGGCGCCCGACTCCTCCGCATAGCGGATGATCTCGTCGGCGGGGCGACCATGCAGCAAGACAATCTCGTGACTGATCCCCGCATCTGCCAGAATGTCCGAAGCGTCCTTGAGGATTTCGCGTTGTGCTTCACCATGTGCCTCGATGGGATCATAGACCATATCCGAGTACACGTCGATGGCGATGACCGAGACGAGCTCGACCTTGACACCTCCGAGCAGGGAGGCGATATCCGCCGCTTGGCGCGTTGCCCTCAGCGAGTTATCCGATCCATCTGCTGCAATGAGAATGCTCTTGTACATGCCATGCATCCCTACATGATGAGGTCAAGCGGATCCTTGGGAATCTCCCTCTTGGGAGCATTGGGATCATCGGCCGTAGATTCGTCGACCTTGACGATCTCGACATCGAAGGTGAGATCCTTGCCTGCCAGCGGGTGGTTGTAATCGAGCGTCACGGTCTCGGGGGTGATGTTCTTGACCGTAACGGGGATCTTCTCCTCGTCCTCGGTAATCATCCAGATGATCTTGCCGATCTCGAGGCCCTTCATGTTGGGCATGACCTCCATCGGGATTTCCTCGGTATGCTCGTCGAGGTACTCGCCGAACGCCTCCCAGTCCTTGATGGTGAAGGTCTTCTTCTCACCCTCGGCCATCTCGCGCACTTCACGCTCGAAGCCATCGAGCACCATGTCGTGACCAACCTGGAACACGAGGGGATTCTCGGCGGTCATCTTGTCGTAGACGGAGCCATCTGGCAGACGACCCTCGAAGGTCAGAGTTACGGTTGTTCCATCGAGCATGACGATAGTCCTCTCATCCAAGTGCGCATGACACGCTGTTTTCCACGCAAAAAATGCGTCCTCATGACAGTACCTCATGCGGGGAATTCTGCAAGGGTATCTGGGCTATAATTGCCAAAGCGTAACCGCAAATCAAAGGGGATTTCGTGGCTCAGAAGTTTAATAAGATCTACATCCAGCAAGACGCCATCGCCAAGCACGAGGACTTTGACACCTGGTACGAGGATGGAGATGTCTTCCTCCAGTTCAAGAGCAAAGAGGGCTGGAAGCGGGAGAAGGACAAGGTGCAGATCATGGGCCGCATGGGCGGCCAGGTCGGCCTCATCAAACCCGACAACAACGTCCTCAACTACTATATCCGCTATGAGCGCTGGGAATACATCCTGCATACCTACGTCATCGAGCATCACTACTATATCGAAGGCATGGTGTGGGACCTCTACGGCTGCGCCCACAAGCCACCGTGCGTCTTTTCCGAAGAGACACTCACGAGCTTCGAGCGCAAGGCCGTGCACATCAAGCTCGTCAACTTCAAGGACAAGGGCATGTGCTACGAGATTCATGCCCACGAGCTCGAGAAGCTGCGCATTGCCGTGGCGGCATTCGTCGCCATCCTCATCAAGGAGGAGTGGAAGGGCCTGAGCGAAGGCAACGATTACTCGCCTCCCGGTCTCCTCAACAACCTCAAGAGCCGCATCTTCGAGAACAAGGGCTTCACCTACGAGGAGGTCCAGGAGCTCATCGAGGCCGACTCTCCCTACATGCGCATCATCAGGCCGGAGGGTCGTCCTGTCGACCACAAGGACTCGAAGCTCAAGAAAGACAAGCGCGGCCACGTCCTGGAAAAGCGTAAGAGCGATTCGGCGAAGAAGTAAGCACACCCGCGTAAAGCAAGGGAACGGTCCCGATGCGTAGTTTTCAAGCGGCGCGTCGGGACCGTCCCCTTTTGAGACAGGTGGACAGGCCATTTGTCCCATCCCTTGTCATCAGGAAACAAGAAGACCCCCGACATTTGTCGGGGGTCTTCCGTACTAGCAGGGCTAGCAAGAAGCGCAAAGCTTAGAGGATGTTGGCACCCTCGGCCTTTGCAGCCTTCTCCTTGCCAAGACCCAGACCGCCAAATACGAAGAAGTAGATGAACGGCAGGAGCATGGCGACGAGCATGATGGGCAGAGCCATCGCGGTCTTGGAGAAGCCGGGGATGGCCAGCGGGCACACGATGCAGCCGATGAAGTTGATGACAACCACGGCGATCATGATCCAGAAGCGGCCATTGCCGTCCGTCTCGGACAGCGGATTCTCCTCGGAGAGCTTCTGCAGCTCGTCCATCGTCTTTCCGCCCGTGTTCTTCACGAAGAGCAGCGTGCAGAGGAGACCCAGGACGAACGGGATGAGCAGAACGAGCACGACCATGGACCAGTTGTTGGACATAACGCCATTGACATCATGCTGGAACATGGCCAAGCCAGCGGCAGCACCCAGAACGATGGAGGAGCCGGAACCACCGAAGCGGGCGAACGCCTGGCACCAAGAGGTACCGGTGTTGCGCAGCGTGGTGGGATAGGACTCGGGCATCAGGGGCTGAACGGCCGTAATGGCGTAGTTCAGGCAGAAGCCGAAGAGAAGCATCAGGAAGATGCAGGGAACGAAGTTACCCGCAGCAGCGCCAGCGAGGGGTGCGCCATTCACGGGAGCCTCGCCCGGGAACATCGGAACGAACACGGAGCAGGCGATGATCGCGACGATACAAGCGACCCAGCCAATCCACAGTGCGCGCTTACGACCGATGGCATCGGAGACGAAGCCAACGCAGATGTTCGATGCGATAGCGGCAACGTTGTTCCAAGTCTGCAGGGTGACAGACTCGGCAGCGGTGAAGCCATTGCCCTGGAACCAGGTGGGAATCCAGGCGTTCATGCCATAGACGCAGAACTGGCCAACGAAGTAGGCGGACCAGATAGCGCAGGTGGCGACGATGAACTTGCTGGAGAACAGAACCGCAGGGCCAGACTTGGCAGGCTTGGGCGGAACGATCAGCAGGTTGGCATCGAAGTGAACGTCAACGTGACGCGTGGCCTTGACGATCTGCTCGAGGCGAGCGACGGCCTTGTCCTTCTGATCATGGTTGGCATACCAGTGCGGGGTCTCGTGCATCGCAAAGAGCAGGATGACGCCGTAGACAACCGGCAGGGCGCCGATCAGGTAGCAAACGCGCCAGTTCTGGACAGCGGTTGCGCCAGTTGCGAGCGTAATCTGACCATCGCAGAGGCCGGGGATGATGGGGTTCGGGTTCGAGCAGACAGGAGCTGCAACGAGACCAGCGATAACCCAGCCCATGACCATGAAGGCCATGCCGAACGTGACGAAGATGCCACGCTGCTTGGAAGGCATGCTCTCGGAGAACACGGTGGTTACAACCGGGATGCAGGAGCCAACGCCAAAGCCGGCGATGAGGCGGAACGCGCAGAAGAAGGCGTAATCCGGCGCAAAAGCCTGGGGAAGGGTGAACAGACCATAGAAGATAACAGCGATCGTGAGCATCTTCTTACGGCCGATCATGTCGGAGAGGATACCTCCGACGGCACCACCGAGAACCATGCCGAGCAGGCCCCAAGTAGTCAGAGAACCGGTCAGGGCCGCGATGGGCTGACCAGCAGCAATCTGAGCTGCAAAGAACGTAGGTGCGACATAGGTGTTGGTGGAATTGACGATCATGAAGTCGTAGCCGTCGAAAATCATGGCGAATGCCAAGAGGACGAACACGATCCATGTGTGGGCGGAAATACCCGCACGGTCAATGACTTCGGAAACAGTAAACTCTTTACCGTCCATCAGTCCCTCCTTAAACAAATCTTCTCTATCAAGAGAAATGAATATTTGGGAAAGCCCCCAGCTTTCCCAACAGCGAGAAGGCAAATCTCAATCAGCTGGAATCAGGACCCCAGAAAACCCGATTCGAACCGATCGCTACTCGTCTTCCTGCTGCTCTTCTAGCAGTTTTGCCCTGCGCATCTGGCAGATGACGACTGGCTTCCCCTCGCTAATGCGATACATGCGGCATCCGCAATTGCCATAGCCACTGCACGCACGACATGTGATTTCGTTGAGCGGTAACCCCCCTAGATCCTCTTGCGTTAACTCGAGGTTCTTTGGTTTAACGACAGACACGGCCACCCTCAATTCTCACGGGCAAAACTGCGTAAAAGCAAACAAAGAGGTGCTTACATACCAGGAGCCTTGGGAGCACCGGGAGCCGCGGGGGCACCAGGAGCACCAGGGGCAGCGGGAGCGCCAGGAGCGGCGGCACCAGCGGGGCCACCAAGCTGATTCTGGAAATCAACCATATCCTGCTCGGTGAACTCGTACTTGCAGAACGGGCACTTCTTGAGAACGGTGTTGCCGATAACGGGCAGCTTCTTGCCGCACGACGGGCAGTTGAGATCGATCTCTACACCTGCGGGCCTAAAACACATAGTCAACTCCTTTTCTTCTGTCCCGGACGGGACATCCTACAATTCGCCAGCCAGCCTTCTAGACCGATGCCTGCCCGGTTGAGCAGGTGAGCTGCCTGACGAGACGGCATTTATCCCATCAAAGCGACGGGAGACCCGCCCTGCGCCAAGAGAGACGTAAGGACGGCGACCTGCGGATTATAGGGAAAAAAGAACGCCGTGATGACTCACGTGCGTTGTTGTTTTCGATATCCTCCACAAAATCGCCATATAGGATAGCACACTGCATCGAGAATTGCTTTCGAGAAGCACTTTTTGCGCAAAAGGCGCGTGGGCCTATGCCGGAATATTAGATGCCCATTTGGTGTACACTCTGGCCTACGATTCATTGCAGTCGCGAAAAGGAGCCACTGGTGGCGAAGTACAAGAACCATAAGACCAGCGTTATGCGAGAGGCCGCGAACAAGCGCGCCGAGTACCGCAAATGGCTCGTCCGCCTCATCGTGGGGCTCGCGATATGCCTCGTCGCCATCGGCGTGTACTACCTCATGGTCATCAACTATGTCATCGAAAACGCGCCGGGTGTCACCTGGATCTTGGCTGCCATCGCGGCGATCTTCCTGGGATGGTTTGGCAACAAGTTCTCCAAGGCAAATCGGGCCTATAACGCCTATCTTACCGAGCACGGCCTCACGAACGACGACGTCGTGAGTTTCCTCAAGAGCAATTAGAAAAGCGCTCGGGCGGGCAATTGACGCGATGCGCGATCTGGCCGGCTCCAAAGCCGTTGTCGATGTTGACCACCGATACGCCGCCGGCGCATGAATTGAGCATCGAGAGCAGCGCGGTAACGCCGCCAAAGCTCGCTCCATAACCCACGCTCGTGGGTACCCCCACAACCGGAACGTCGACGAGCCCTGCGATGAGCGAGGCCAAAGCCCCTTCCATGCCAGCGACGACCACGATGGCGCGCGCACGGCGCAGGTCCTCCATGTGGGCAAGCGTGCGATGCACGCCCGCAACACCGACATCGGCAAGTAGCTGCACACGCGAGCCCATGACACGCGCCGTGAGTGCCGCCTCCTCGGCGATGGGGATATCGCTCGTGCCCGCACAGGCAACGAGCACCTGACCCTCGGCCCTGTTGGGGCAGGCCAATACCTTCTCGAGCGTATCTCCCTCGATAGGCTGCTCACGCCAGTCGACGAGCAGGAAACCCGAACGCTCGAAATAGCGGGCGTCGGAAATGGCCGTACGCACGACCCGGGCCGCTTGCTCGCTCACGCGCGTTGCAATGGCGATATCGTGACACTCCAGCAATTGCCGCGCGATGCTGCAAATCTGCTCAGGGGTCTTGCTCGCCCCGTAAATGACCTCGGGAAAGCCACAGCGTTCAACACGGTCGTAGTCGAGGTTGGCGTAATCGCTCATGCCGCCTCCTAGAGCTCGGCGCGGGCAAGCTCCTCGAGCGCCTCGGTCATGATGGCCTCGGGGTCATTCGTGATGATGTCGAGGCCCTCTGCCCGGAAGCAACGCACGTCCTCGATGCCGAAGTAGAGCTGGCACAGCGCCTTGACCTGATCGTAACCGTAATCCCAATCACCGCTGTAACCACCGACGGTCGTGACGTAATAGGCGCGCTTGCCGTTGCACATACCAGTGGGAACGCCCTCGGGACTATAGACGAAGGTCACGCCTTGGGCGCACAGCAGCTCGAAGTAGGTCTTGAGCATCGCGGGGAAGGAGAAGTCCCAATACGGGGCTGCGAACACGACCTCATCGGCAGCGGCGAATTGCTTCGCGTAATCGAAGACGGGATGGCCGAAATCCCCGGCCTTTCCCCAGACCATGCGCTGATTGGAAAGCTCGCCCGTGAGAGGCTGCAAGTCCTTCTCATCCTCGAGGACGAGCGTCTCGATCTCGACATCCGGACCATTCAGACGCTCGAGCAACGCCTGGGCAAGACGTTCGGTGCGCGAGGTTTCGCGATTGACGCAGGAATCCACGTACAAGATCTTCTTCATGGATACATCCTCCCTCAGGCGTACTAGTTGGCAAGCTGGGCGTCGATGAGCTTGAGCTCCTGAACCAGAGCGGCATGCTCGGTCTTGACCTTCTCGACGGCTTCGGGCGCGGCCTTCTCGAGGAAGTTCTGGTTGCCGAGCTTCTTGTCGAGCTTCTCGAGCTCCTTCGTGGCCTTGGCGCGACGCGTCTCGAGGCGCTTCTTCTCCTCGGCAAAGTCGACGAGTCCCGACAGTGCGGTGAACACCTCGATGTCGCCCACGAAATCGATGCCGCTTTCGGCGGGACGGGAGGCATCGTGCTCGAGGATGTCAAGATCCGAGAGCTTGGCGAGCGCGACGATGAGATCCTTCTGCTGCTCAATAAGCGTACGCTTGGCACGAGCATCCTCATCGTCGGCCGCAAAGCGCAACGAGACGGCAAGCTCCTGACGCGGACTTATACCATAGGCCGCACGCGTCGCACGCACCGAGGTGACGAGCTGCACGACAAGCTGAATGGCCTGCTCGGCATCATCGTCAATCCAGCATGAGAGATCGCCGGCATCGGGCCAGGACGCGACCATGAGCGCGGGGGCATCGTCCTCGACGGGCAAGTACTCCCAGATGGCCTCGGTGACGAACGGCATGACGGGATGCAGCAAGCGCAGGGCACTGTCGAGCACGAAGACGAGATTGCGCTGGGCGATCAGACGACCTTCGCCCTCCTGCGCCAGGCGCGCCTTGCAGAGCTCGATGTACCAATCGCAGAACTCGTTCCAGAAAAACGCGTAGAGCTCGCGGGCCACATCGCCAAAGCGATACTCCTCGATGCCGGACGTGACGGATGCCGTGAGCTTGGCGAGGCGCGAGAGAATCCACGCGTCGGCCGCGGTCGAAGCCTGCGGCTCGCCCGGCTCGTAGCCATCCATGTTGAGCATCACGAAGCGCGCGGCGTTCCAGATCTTGGTGACGAAGGAACGGGCCGCCTCGGTACGCGGCGAGTCGATGAGCTCGTGTGTCTTCTTGTCGATGTTGGCATCGAACTTGACGTCCTGGTTATTGGTGACGAGCGTGAGCAGATTGAAGCGCATCGCGTCGGCACCGTACATGGAGATGAGGTCCATGGGATCGACCCCGTTGCCCTTGGACTTGGACATGCGGCTGCCGTCCTTGGCCAGGATGGTGGCGTAGATGAAGACGTCCTCGAAGGGAATCTCGCCGACGAAGTACAACGAGCTCATGATCATGCGGGCAACCCACAGCGCGATGATGTCGCGCGCCGTCACGAGCACCTTAGTGGGATGATGGCCGACGAGTTCTTCGGGGTGGTCGGGCCAACCTTGCGTGGCAAAGGTCCACAGCTGGCTCGAGAACCACGTGTCGAGCACGTCCTCCTCCTGGTGTACCGCATGGCTGCCACACACGGGGCACACGTCGGTATCCTCCATGAGCGCATCCTCCCAGCCGCAATCGGCACAATGGAAGACGGGAATGCGATGGCCCCACCAGAGCTGGCGCGAGATGCACCAGTCCTTGAGATTCTCCATCCAGGTCATGTAGGTCTGCGTCCAGCGACTCGGATGGAAGGTGACCTGTCCATCGGCGACGACGTCGGTCGCCGGGCCCTTGAGCTTGTCGACGGCGACGAACCACTGCTCGGACAGCCACGGCTCGAGCGTCGAATCGCAACGGTAGCAGTGCATGACAGAGTGCTCGTGGTCATCCACGTGATCGAGCAGGTCATGCTCCTCGAACCACGCGACGACGGCCTCGCGGCACTGGTCACGATCCATACCGGTGAACTCGCCGTAGCCATCGACGACGATGGCGTGCTCGTCGAATATATTGATCTGAGGCAGGTCGTGTGCCTGGCCCATCGCATAGTCGTTGGGATCGTGTGCGGGCGTGACCTTGACGAAGCCCGTACCGAAACCCGCATCCACATGCCAGTCGGAGAAGATCGGAATCTCGCGATCGACGATGGGAAGCTTGACCATCTTGCCGACGAACTTCTGTTTGTCGGGATCGTCGGGCGACACGGCAATACCCGTATCGCCAAGCATGGTCTCGGGGCGCGTCGTGGCCACCGTGATGTACTCAACTCCATCGACCGGCTCGGCAAGTGGGTAGCGCAGATGCCACAGATGGCCCTTCTCGTCCTGGTACTCGGCCTCGTCGTCGGAGATGGCGGTCGTGCAGCTCGGACACCAGTTGACGATGCGCTTGCCACGATAGATGAGGTTGTCGTGGTACCAGTCGCAGAAGACCTTGCGCACGGCCTTCGCGTACTCCGGCGACATCGTGAACTTCTCATCGTCGAAGTCGATGGAGCAGCCCATGCGCTTGATCTGCTCGACGATGATGCCACCGTACTCGTCACGCCACTTCTGGCATTCCTCGAGAAACGCCTCGCGCCCAATCTCGAGACGCGAGACACCTTCGCTCTTGAGCTTCTTGTCGACCTTGGTCTGCGTGGCGATGCCCGCGTGGTCGGTACCCAAAATCCAGCGCGTGGAATAGCCGTTCATGCGGCTATAGCGAATATAGGTGTCCTGGATCGTGTCATCGAGCGCATGACCCATGTGCAGCATGCCCGTCACGTTGGGTGGCGGAATGACGACCGTGCGATCGCCCTCCCCCTTCGAGCGCGCATAGTACTTGCCATCCAGCCATTTCTGGAGCATGCGCTCCTCGACGCTCGACACGTCGTAGGTCTTGGGCATCTCAGGCATGTTCGTATCCTTTTTTCTCGAAACTTTGAATCTCTACGCGACGAACTGGTCGCGCTCGCGACCAATCACGACCGGCTCGATATCGCCTTTCACGCACTCTTCCGTAACGATGACCTTGGTAATGTCATCGGAACTGGGGAGCACGTACATCGTCTCCTGAAGCACGCTCTCGCAAATGGAACGCAGGCCACGGGCTCCGGTGCCACGCTCGATCGCAAGCTTGGCGATAGCGTGCAAAGCGCCTTCCTCGAAGGCGAGCTCGACGTTATCGAAACCGAACATACGCTGGTACTGCTTGACGAGCGCGTTCTTGGGCTCGGTCAAGATGCGCACGAGGTCGTCCTCGTCGAGCTCCTGCACCGAGGAGATGACGGGGATACGACCCACAAATTCGGGAATGAGGCCGAAGCTGTTGAGATCTTCGGGGAGCACCTGCTTGAGCAGCTCGGTGGACTCCTCCGCTTCAGATTTGCCAACTTCGGAATTGAAGCCCACGCCACGCTTGCCGATACGCTCGCCGATGATCTTGTCGAGACCGACGAAAGCGCCGCCCAAGATAAAGAGTATGTTGGTGGTGTCGATATGGATGAGCTCCTGCTGGGGATGCTTGCGCCCACCGGTAGGCGGAACGGCGGCATCGGTGCCCTCGATAATCTTGAGAAGTGCCTGCTGTACGCCCTCGCCGGAGACATCGCGCGTGATGGAAAGGTTCTCGGCCTTGCGGGCGATCTTGTCGATTTCGTCGATGTAGACGATGCCCACCTGAGCGCGATCAACATCGTTATCGGAAGCGGTGATGAGCTTGAGCAGGATGTTCTCAACATCCTCGCCCACGTAGCCGGCCTCGGTCAAAGCCGTGGCGTCGGCGATGGCGAAGGGCACGTCGAGAATGCGCGCGAGCGTCTGGGCCAGCAGCGTCTTGCCGCAGCCCGTGGGACCGAGCAGCAAGATGTTGCTCTTGGCGAGTTCGACCTCGTCGTCCTCGGTACCCAGGCCCAGGGCAACGCGCTTGTAATGGTTGTAGACTGCAACGGCCAGCGCCTTCTTGGCGTCTTCCTGGCCGATGACATATTGCGAAAGCTCGGCGTGAATCTCGATGGGTGTGGGCAGGGTCTCGAGCGTAATGAGGCCCTCAGTGCGGCCGGTCGCAGCCGGCAGGCTCTCACCCTGCGTAGCGACATCCTCTTCCTCGATGATATCGGTGCAGAGATTAACGCACTCGTTGCAGATGTAGACGCCCTCACCGGCGATGAGCTTGTCTACCTCGTTTTGGGTCTTGCCGCAAAACGAGCAGCGCAACTTACCGTCAAACCCATGTGGTCCATCAGCCATGTGCCTAGTCCTTCTTCAGCTCTTCGTCCAGCTTGGCGGCAGCACGGGACTTGACGACATCATCAACCAAGCCGTATGCCTTGGCTTCCACAGCCGACATGAAGTTATCCTTCTCGGTGTCCTCGCGAATGGTCTCGATGGGCTGACCCGTATGGACGGAGAGAATCTCGTTGAGCTGTTCGCGCGTCTTGCGCATGAACTCGGCCATGATCTGGATATCGGTTTCCTTGCCCTGCGCGCCACCGGACGGTTGGTGAATCATGATGGTGGAATTGGGCAGCGCGAAACGCTTGCCAGGCGCACCCGCCGCCAGCAGCACGGCGCCCATGGAAGCCGCCATGCCGATGCAGATGGTGCTCACGTCGGGCTTGATGTACTGCATCGTATCGTAAATGGCCAGGCCGGCACTCACCGAACCGCCCGGCGAATTGATGTAGAGCGAGATGTCCTTGTCCGGATCGGCGCTCTCGAGGTGAAGGAGCTGCGCGATGACGGTATTTGCCGACGCATCGGTAACCTCTTCGCCGAGGAAGATGACGCGATCGTTGAGCAAACGCGAATAGATGTCGTAGCTGCGCTCGCCACGCGGCGACTGTTCCACGACGTAGGGGATAAGCGTGTCAGTTGTGGGCTGAATGATGTTCATGTCTCTTCCTAACTGCTTCGTGCGAATGCTCGGTGGCAGCATCGCGACTTTCGTCTAGTCTTCTGCCTTGTCACCCGCGCCGTTGTCGATGGTAACGACAGCGTTGTCCACCAACCATTTGGTGGCACGCTGACGACGGATAGCCTCGCGGATGATAGACATGCGGCCAGCATCCTCCCACGCCTTGCGCGTGGCTACGGGATTGTTGGCAACGCTGAACTCCTTGTCGATGTCCTCTTCGGTGATTTCCATGCCGAGGTGCTCGAACAGCGCATCGAGGGCGAGGCACTCTTGCGCCTCTTCGCGTGCCTGCTGCTCGAGATCCTCCCTGAACTGCTCGCCCGTGATGCCACGGCTCGAGAGGAATTGGTCAAACGTGGTGCCCTGCTCCTGCAGGCTGTTGAAGAAGTCGCGCAGGATGTTCTCGCGGGTGAAGTCGAGGTAGGCCTCGGGAATATCGTCCTTGATGCGGTGCGAGAGCTCGACCACACAGCGGCTCTCCTTGAGGCGCGGCAGCTGCTCGGCCTTGGTGTTGGCGATTTCGGTCTTGAGCTGCTCGACGAGCTCGTCGTACGTGTCAAAGCCGACCTTCTTGGCGAAGTCGTCATCAAGCTCGGGCGTATTCTTCTCGCGAACTTCCTTGACGGTAGCCGTCGTGTGGATGGTCTTGCCGGCGAGATCGGTATCGAAGTCCGTCGTGAAGTCGAACTCCTTCTCGTCGCCAGCCTTCATGCCGACGAACTGCTCGGTGAGCTCCTGCGGCATCATCGGACCGCCGATCTCGACGAGGCGGCTCTCGTTCGTGAGGCTGTCAACAGGCGCACCATCGGCGGTGGAGACGAGCTTGACCATCACGAAATCGCCGGTCTTGGCGGCACGATCGACCGTCTCGAAATCGTTGTAGTAATCCTGTAGCGCATGGAGCTGAATGTCAACGTCTTCCTGGGTAGCCTCCTCGGAGGGCATCTTGATCTCGACGGGATCGTAGGAATCAAGCTCGACGCTCGGCTTGATATCGCCATACAGCGAGAAGGTGTAATCCTCGCCATCAACGACAAAGGGATTGTCGTCGGAAGCGGGCTCGCCGATGAAGATGATGTCCTGCTCGTCGATGGCCAACGGAGCCACATCATTAATCAGGTCCGAGGTGATCTGCGCGTAGACGGCATCGTGACCGCCAAAGTTCTGCTCGATGACCTTACGCGGCGCCTTGCCCGCGCGAAAGCCCGGAATGCGCGTCTTCGAAAAGCCCTTGAATGCCTTGTCGATATGCTTCTTGACCTCGTCTGCGGTCATGTGAACGGCGACCTGCGTCTTGCCGTCCTCGCGGATGCTCGTGCTGACTTCCAACGTTCCTCCAAAACTCTCGCCTGCAAAAAGGCGCTCGAAATGCGCCTCGGCGCTTCGGTCTATGGTGCGGGCGAAAGGACTCGAACCTTCACGGGTCTCCCCACTGGAACCTAAATCCAGCGCGTCTGCCAGTTCCGCCACGCCCGCGCACGTCATGCGCCAAAACGCACGACAATGGAGCATTGTACCCCAGTTCACAAATGCGCGCCGTTCCGTAGCGCATTTGTCATCAATTGATATGTGCCTTGTTTCTAGGAGTTCTTGAGACGCACGGTGACCATGATGTCGCCCGCGCACTCGCACGCATCGCAGCACTTCTCGAGTGCCGAGAGCACACCGTAAAGACCGACCGCGAAGAGCGGGTGGTCGAACTTGCCCTCCTCGGCGTCCTTGTAGACCCGGTGCACGGACTCGATGTAGACACGGTCGCCCTCGTCCTCGTACTCATGAATTGCCTTGATATAGTCCTTGATCGACTTGGACTTCTTGAAGTGCGTGAACTTATCACACGCGGCCTGTACGGCATGCGTCGCCTTTTGCACGACCTGCGCCATCTCGATGATCCCCGGAGTGATGACGGTGACGTTGTGCATGTAGATGCACTGCAAAACGTCATCGAGCTCGTCAACGACCGTGTCGAGCTCGTCAGCGAGCTCGAGAATGTCCTCACGCTCGATGGGGGCGATGAACTCGAGAATGAGGTTCTCGGTGATGTCCTGGACAACCTTATCGGACTTCTCCTCGATTCCGTGCAGGGCATTGTAGCGCTCGAGCACTTCCTCCGAGCTAACGAAACCCAGGTGCTTTTCCTCGTCATAGTGGCTGGTGAGGTATTCGACGAGCTCGTCGGCATACTCGACAGCATAATTGCTGATCTCCACGAACGCATCGAAATAATCGAACCTCTGCTTGCGCGCCATCGTTCCACCTTTCTCGGGTTGCCAACGCCCTATTGTATCCGATGAAGGCGCGTTGTTGTCGATGAGGTGACATTCCGGATATCACGGCAAAGGAATGCGCAATCGATACGTCTCAGCTACGCATTCCGCCACCGGCAAGCCGGCCCGCTACAATAGCCGCATGACGTTCGAACAGACGGACATACTGCAGCGCCCGTGGTCGGGCAGGGCCATCCTGCTCGTCGACCTTGACGCGTTCTTCGCCTCCGTCGAGCAGCTCGACCATCCCGAATGGCGCGGCAAACCGATCATCGTCGGTGGCAGAGCTGACCGTCGCGGCGTCGTCTCGACCTGCTCGTACGAGGCGCGCGCTTATGGCGTGCGCAGCGCGATGGCATCGGCCACGGCCGAGCGCCTCTGCCCCGACGCGATATGGACAACGCCACACTTCGAGCGCTACCACGAGCTCTCGAAAGCCGTCATGGACATCCTCTATGCCGAGTCTCCCCTACTCCAGCAAGTCTCGATTGACGAGGCGTTCCTCGACGTGACGCCCGGGCGCTTCACCGGTGACGACCCCGTCATCATCGCATCGCGCATCCAGGAGCGCGTCACCGGGCTCGGCGTGACCTGCTCCATCGGTGTCGCGAGCAGCAAGACGGTCGCTAAAATTGCTTCCGACCTTGACAAGCCGCAAGGTCTCACCGTGGTCTATCCCGGAAGCGAGGCGACGTTTCTCGCTCCGCTGAAAATTCGTGTCATGTCGGGTATCGGCAAGCAGAGCGCCGTACGCCTCGAGGCTGCGGGCATTCGCACGCTTGGCGACCTGGCAGCCGCAGACGTCGAAGACCTGCGCTCCGTCTTCGGCGTGAACGCCCAGGTGATGCATGACCGTGCTCTCGGCATCGACGAGCGTCCTATCGTGACCGAGCGCATGCTCAAGTCCGTAAGCCACGAGCGCACCTTTGCAAGTGACCTCACGACGCGTGCCGAGATCGAGGATGCCATCGACTTCCTCGGTTCGCTGGTAGGCCGACGTCTGCGCCGCAAACAGCTTTCAGGGCACACGGTCACGCTCAAGCTGCGCTACAACGACCTCTCGATTCGCAGTGCCCAGCAAAGTCTGGGCACCAACGTTGATGATGAGAGCATCTTCATTCCCATCGCCAAGAGGCTCGTCAGCGAGATCTGGCAACAAGGCGATGCCGTGCGTCTTGTCGGCGTGGGCATTTCGGGATTCGATGCCCAAGACGAACAGCTCGATCTCTTTGCAAGCATCGAGCAAAAAGCGGGCAACACCGAGGTCATCGCCGCGGCAGATAAGGTGCGTGACAAATTCGGAGACGGAGCGCTCAAATTCGGGCGCGAGCTCAAGCTCAAGGCGAAGGACACCGGCACCCGCGGCATGAACGACGGCGAGTTGTGATCAAGCCCCCAGAATATGCTGCGCCAAGGTGGGGACGTCACTCGCATCGAAGGCGAACGTGACTTCCTGCATGTCTGCTTCGGGACGCACGAACGCCATGTCGACATGCTCGCAGGCACCCGAGGACAACAACGCATAGGCATAACACTGCGCCTGCAGGGCGTAGCGCTCGTGCAGGTCTTCGCCCTGCCCGCTCGTGCCCGTCTTGTAGTCGATAACCAACGCTGCACCGGCATCGTCAAAACATACGAGGTCAATGTAGCCCTCGAGCACGACACCCTCGACATCGACGCAGAAGGCGTATTCGGCGTAGCGGCGCGCGTATTCCTGCACCCTAGCGTAGCACGCAGACGACACCCAAGCCGCAACTGCGCCGGCAAGCCGCACGCGCTCGTCTTCGATCAGCCCGTAACGCCGTGAAGCGGCAAACATACGTCGCTCGATGCTACGCTCGTCAACGCGCGGGGTTTGTGCGAGCCATTGCGCCACCAAATGGAACGCCGAGCCAACACGGCTCGCCGTATCGGTATCCTGCGAGCGATCACGCAAGGCAACTGCAGGAGCGACAAGCTCCCGGTGCTGCGCATCGCGGTGCGCAATCGAGGAATACGAATAGATTTGCGCGCGGTCAAGCGGCTGCGCCGAAATGCGCGGCGACAACTCGAAGGCGGGGTAACGGTGCGCAACGACAAGCGAACTCTCCTCATCGTCCATCTGCTCCTCCTGCGCCCCGTAGGGAACTTCGGTGACGGCAAGCTCCACAAGCGCCCCGGCATCTGTCGTGATCTTCGCATGCCGTGTGGGAATCTCCTTGCCAAATACTGCATGCAGGCAATCGCTCGTGAGACCCGCAGACAAATCGCCCTTGGATGCGAAAGCGCCATCGTGCGCCACCAGGATGAGCTTGTCACGCGCGCGCGTGAGCGCGACGTAGAGCAAGCGTTGCTGCTCTTGCGCATCGCGTAGTTTCTTGAGCTGATGGGCATGAGCACGATGCTCGGCAACCTCGCTGGCGAGGGCGAAGGAGCCAGGATCCTGATCCTCGTCGGCGAGATAACGCGCGGTGGCATTTGACCCCGTGACGCCGAGCGCGAGATAGCGTTTGCCTTCCTCGGAAAGCGAAATAAGCTGCGCACCGGCGCCACGTGCGCTTTTATCGAACTCCGCGACGGCGACGATGGGAAACTCCAAGCCCTTGGAACTATGAATCGTCATGATGCGGACGGCGTTGCTGCCCGAGCTCACGAGCGTTCCGAGCTTGGCCCGCGCAGCCGTACCCCCATGCGCCATATCGACAAGGCTTCGAAAGTAATTGCTCACCGCAAAGAGTGCGTGACCGTTGAGCGCCTCATAATCGTCGACAAGATCGCACATGCGCTCGATGTTCGCAAAAACCGCGCCACCTTCGATACCACGCGCAGCCAACGTGACTCGCCAGCCGGAGAGCTCGACTGCCTCGCGTAAAACCTGCGCAAACGGCGTGCTCGACGAGATGGCGAGCGCATGGTCGATTGTCGCACGGGCGCGACCGAGCGCCTCGTCGACGCCAGCTCCCGCCTCCTCGACATATAGGCACAACGCATCGTAGAGCGAGGGCTTGGCGCGCGACTCGCCAGGCAGGAGCTTGAGACGTTGACGATTGATGACCGACAAGGCGAGCAACGCATCATCGCTCGCGTTGAAGAAGTCCGAACCGAGCAAATCGAAAAGCGCCTCGTCATCATCGCGGTCTGCCAAAACGCGCAGGAGCATGACGACAGTCGAAACCTCGGGCTGCAAGAAGAAGTCCGAGCCACCCGAGACAATGACCGGTATGCCGCGCTTGCGCAGCTCGCGTAGATAGGGACCCGCCTTGGCGCCCTTCGTCGACTGGAGCAGAATCGCCATGTCGCCGTACGCGGCACCTTGCATATGCAGACGTTCGAATTCATCGGCAAGCGCCACGGCATCAGCCTGGCGTAACGCGTCGACCGAAGTCCTCCCCTGTCCCTTTTCGGCCTTGTGACCAGCCGAGAACAGTATCTTCACACGCGGCTCGTCTGGTGCGAGCCATGATGGACCGGAATCCTCCTCGCGCCCTGAACTCACCTTGAGGAACTCACCGCCGAAAAACTCCGGTTTGGAGAAGATGTCCTCGACGAAGCGCAGGATATCAGATTGCGAACGGTAGTTAATGGTGAGCTCGACCTCGTTGGAACCACGCTCGCGCATCATGGCACGCGTACGTTGATACACCTCGAGATCGGCCCCGCGAAAGCCGTATATTGATTGCTGCGCATCACCCACTGTGGCCAGCGTCGTGAGCCCGTCATCGCATATCTTGCTCACGATGCCAACCTGCAGGCTATCCGTATCCTGGAACTCATCGACCATGACGGAATCGAAGCTATCGCGATATGCCTGCGCTAGCTCATCATCTTCATCGAGCAGCTTGTACGCGGCGATGAGCAAATCATTTGTGTCAAGTGCACCTTGTGCCTGCTTGAGCACATGATGGCGCTCGAGATGCTCTGCCGCGAAGTCGAGCGCCGCTCGCAAAAGCTCGTACGCACTCGCAGACTGCGCCTCGACCGCAAACTCGAGCAGGGCGTCTTTGCATTCACCGAAGATGCCTTTGTAGGGCGCGGAAAGATTGCCTCCGCCTGGTGGCTTGCACTCCTCGATAACGTTGGCGACCACGCTCCAAGAGGGGGCGCCCTTTTGGGTAGCGACCAGCGTATCGAGAGCCGACGCAACCACAGCGATCTTATCGCGATTCTGGGCATACGTTATCTTGCCCTCGGGAAGCCCTAGCTCATCGAGCTCGGCAAGTGCCCCTTGATACGTGGCGAGAAGTCCCTGCACGCGGCTGACGATGGTGCGAACTGACGCAGGGGCTGGCCCCAAATCGAAATCGTCTCTGCCTCCCGGCGCGAGCATCAGCAACTCGGACAAGCTACTGATGAGATTCGTCGCACCCTCGACACCGAGATTGTCGAAAAGCATGATGAGGCGTACGTCTTTCGCATTATCCTGCAGTAGTGCATCAAGTGCGAGAGCGGAAAGGGCCTGCGTTTCATCCTCGGTAAGCAGGTTAGCGCCCGGATCGACACCGACGTCGAAGGCATGCGAAAGCAGCATGCGGCGACACATCGAGTGAATGGTCGATATCCAGGCGGCATCAATCTTGAGGGACTCCTTGTCAAGCCCCTGCGCGCGCAGCTCGGCGCGCACGCGGCCGATAAGCTCACCTGCCGCCTTATTGGTAAATGTGATGGTAAGTAACCGGCTGACATCGCCAATGAGCGGACCCGACTCTTGCGAGAGGCCATGCGCAATACGCTTGGTAAGCGTAAAGGTCTTGCCCGTTCCGGCACCAGCTTGGATAAACAGAGGCTCGTGAGCGCTTTCGACCGCAGCTTGCTGACTAGGAGTAAGAGGCATCAGGCACCTCCCTTGGGGCAAAATGAGACCGCCTTGCAGTACTCGCACACATCACCCGAAAGCGGAGACGGCGCGATATCGCCCATGCGAAGGCGCTCCACGCATGATGCGACCACGTCTTCGACACGTGCCAGATACGCATCGTATTTCTCGTCGCTACCAGCGCGAGGCAGCGCGTCAAGATCCTCGCGCAGCTGCTCGGTGTCACCCCATGGTATGCCCCGCTCGTAGACGCCGCGCAACATGTTCTTGGCATATGAACGATAGACGGAGCCAACGACGTGAAGCGATGTGCCGAGCGCCGCGAAATGCCGCTCGACCAAGGTGGCGTATATGTCGGTCTGGATGCGCTGTGGCAGCTCGTCATCCCGGCCGAAGCCATAGCCAGCAGAAAGGCCGCTGAGCTTGTAATCGATGATGACGGCGTTTCCCTTTGCGTCAACATCGACGCGATCGACCTTGCCACGCACGGGCACGCCCGCGTATTCGAGAACCTGCTCTGAGGAGCGACCCAGCTCGAGTTCGAAGTAGGTGGGGATGAATCCCGGCAAAAACGCGGTGTCACGGCGCACGAGATCGAAGACGTGCCGACGCAACTCCTCGCATGCGCACGAATCGTACTCGGTGCGTAGGTAGAGACCTCGACGCTCGCGCGATTGGTCATCTTCAAGCTGCCGGTCGAAGGCCTTGCTGGCAATGGCAAGCGCCTCGTCCACGTTTTGCTCCGTCACGCGATCGTGCCCGGCTTGCTTGAGGCAACGATAGAAGCGCTCCATGACCGCATGAACGAGATTGCCCTGAGCGGCAACATCGAATGTGACATCCATGCCGTTGTAGCCCGCGCGCCTACACGCGAACCAGCGATACGGACAGCGATAGTAGTCCTCGAAGGCCGTAGGCGAAAACACGAGTGCCTTGCCCTTGAGGTCGTGCATGAGATCATCATATGCGGCGGCTGCAACCGAGCCGCGTGTGACGGAAAGGTCGTTGCAGCAACCCTCTTTCGCGAAGAAGACGTCTGCCTCGTTCAGCGAAAGCAGATACGGCTTGAGAGCTTGCGGGACAGCCTGGACAAAAAGCCCCGCCTCGTCTTCTTCGGGATTGCGATATGCGGCGACAAGCTCCTCGAACAAGGCGCTCGGGCAGCTTTCGTCGCCACCCGCATCGTGCGTCGTACGCGTGAAGGCAAAGCAACTCTCGCACGATTCGATGGTGTTGAGCAGCATGATGCGCTGATCACGGGCAAGCGTATCTGCACGCCCGATGCCGAGCTTGCGCATGAGCACGTCGAACGGGCCGTCCTGCGATGCCATCGGGTAATGAAGCGCGTCCAGGTCACATAGGATGACGGCGCCCGCGCGAACGGGCCCGAGCGCGCCCGGCTCGACAATGCGAAGGGCCTCGTCCTGATTGCCATACGAACGATTCAGCGTGACGGGAAGATTCGCCATCTCATCGGCATCGGGCTCGCAGATAAAGCGCTCGCAAAGCTCGAGATAGTCAAGCAATGCCTCGGCTGCCGCACAATCATCGACAAGCGTATCGACATCGAGCTGTGCCGAATGTGCATGCTCGAAGAGAAGCCTGATGCGCTCGGCACGCGAGACATCGAGAAGCTGCACGAGAGGCTCGAGACGCTCGCGCGTGATGGCGGCACTCGCATTGCCCTGCGCGAAGCCCTCGCGCACATCACGCATCCTCTTGTATGACACCGAACCTGCCTGCTCGCGCCAACGCATTTGCAGGGCGCGCGCATCTGGGGCGGATACTCCCGCATAGGGGCTGCACAATACATCGACGAGGGGTTCGAAGGGTGCATCATCGCCCGCTTGCACGACCAAATCGAGCGCAGAGAACGCGGCGCCTAGGCCCGTGCGCGCACAAGGTGCGGCAAACTGCGTGGCGAAGGGAATGCCCGCACGTGCAAATGCATCATGCAGACGCGGATATGCATCGGCAGCGTTCGCGCAGCAAACGAGCATATCCGCATACTCGGTGGCGTTCTCCTCGTGTATGCTGCGCACAAGGCCCGCGATCACATCACTCGCGACATGTGCTCCATGAGCCTCGCCCACGCGCACATGGCCTTGCGCCTGAACGCCGCCCTTGCCCGTAAAGAGGCGCTGTCGCAAGGCAAGGAGCTCGTCATCTTCCGGCAAAGCGTTCGCGTCGATGGCGAGATGCTGCTGAATGACGGAAACTGACGCACCCGGCTCGATTCCGGCAATGAAACGACACAGATGCGCGCTATGCAGGTCGGGGGCTTCGAAGACCAGGTGCATGCCCCAGCAGGCGCCCTCTTGCACGAGCGCGCACTCGGCCTGAGCAAGCTCGACTAGACCTTCGTGTTCGAGCTTGGCCTCGTAGAGCGATACGAGCTCCATGAGCTTTGATTCCGAAGTAGAGAGCGGACTATTTGGGCGCAAGCCGGGAAAAATCGCTTCCTCGACAAACGCGCCAAGCTGCGTGACGAAGCCGGGAGAGGGCGAGGCATCGAAGAGCCCAACTTGCGTGATGAGCGGGCGCAGCAAAACCTTGCGCTCGGCAGGCGTCACGATAGCGGAGCCGTCGCCGTGTACATCCCAGAGTTGGGTCACGAATTGCCGATGCGTTACGACATCGACGCCGGTGGGAACAAGATGACGAAGCTGCAGTTTGCGCTGCTGGCCCCATGCATGCGAGGGTACGATGAGCGTGACGGTAGCGCCTTCGCCTTGCGCGCGCAGCAAAGCTGCATTGCTCGCCTTGAGCAATGCGTCAAGCATGCTGACCGTCGTCACCCCCATCGTGCGGACCTTCTAGCGACTCGCGTCAACGATATCGAGAAGCTCGAGCGGACTATCGATGATGAAGTCGGGGTATTCTTCCTCGAGCGTGGCGAAATCCCTGAAGCCCCAGGTGCAGCCAACGCTCGTGCACCCGGCATTCTTGCCCGTGCGCACGTCGGGTTGAGAGTCGCCCACGAACCATGCGTCCTGCGGCTGTGCGCCGAGCTGCTCGAGGGCCTTAAATGCCATTGCCGGATCGGGCTTGGGGGCGATGCCCTCGACGCGACCCACGGCAACGGGGATAAAGTCCGCAAACCATAGCTTGCGCAGCGCCTCCGTCTCGGGTTGAACCTTGTTGCTCACGATGGCCATCTTGAGACCCCGCTCCGCAAGCGCGGGGAGTAGCTCCATGATGCCGTCGTATGGGCGGGTAGCATCATTGCAATGCGCCTTGTAATGCGTGTTGAAGTCATCGAAGACACGCTGGAACTCGGGCGAGCCCGTCACTAAGGTATGCTTCGTAAGCATCTCGATGAGCACGATCGAGCCGTACCCGGCAGCTTCGCGCGTCTCGTCGAGCGTGACGGGCAGAAGGTCTGATTGCTCGAGTGCGTAGCTGACACTCGCGTGCAAATCATCAAGCGTATTGAGCAGCGTGCCGTCCATGTCGAAAAGTATCGTGTCCACAATGTGTCCTTTCTCATCTGCCCAAAGATTCTACCGCAGGGCTGTGACAATTATTCCGGCATACGTGGCACAGCATCCACGAATCACGCTACACTGCCCATATGAACGAAGAAGCTGAACTGATATTGGCCTCGGGCTCGCCTCGTCGCAAGGAGCTGCTCTCACAGACGGGCCGGTTGTTTCGCGTCGTCGTGAGTGACGCCGACGAAACCGAGCCGGCGGACGTGCCACCTGCCGAGGTTGCCGTGCGCAATGCACGGGCCAAGGCACTGGCCGTCGCCTCGACGACATCAGGCAACACCACCGTTATCGGCGCCGACACCATCGTCGTGCTCGAAGGGCGCATCTTCGGAAAGCCCACAGATGAGGAGGATGCCCGTCGCATGCTCGGCGAGCTTTCGGGCAAGACGCATCAAGTCATCACCGGCGTCTGCCTAGCACATGGCAAGCGGTGCAAAATCTTCGCCGAAACCACCGACGTGTGCTTCAGGAATCTTTCCGCAAGCGAGATCGACGCCTATGTCGCCACAGGAGAGCCACTCGACAAGGCCGGCGCCTACGGCATACAAGGCGCGGCCGGCGCGTTCGTCGATCACATCGAAGGTGACTACGAGAATGTGGTGGGTCTGCCGGTTGCACGCCTAGAGCGAGCGCTTGATCTTGAGGGCGGCAACGAGGTAGATGACGGGCAGAATGGCGAGCGCGAGCGCATAGAGTAGCGCCGTGACCACGTACTGGGGCGTCACGACCAAGGCATAGCCCAAGAACGCGACGACAAGCGCGAGCGCAATGACTGCCATGACGACGGCAATCATGGCCTTGCTCGGATGCTTGGCAACGTAAATCGCGATAATGGCCGGCGGGATGAGCGCTATGCCGCAGACCAACGCCGTGCCGTAGAGATACATACCCAGCATCCCGATGTCAGGCACGAGCGCGGCGACATCGGCAACGCGAATAAGCTGAATGATGCAAAACGCAATGAGGATGATGGCGATGACGATCATCGTCACGCCAAGCCCCGCGAGCACGCGATGGCCCCAGGTTTTCTCGAAGGTGAGCAGGTCGGGATTGTTGCGATCGTCGGTGAGCACCGACGGGTCGACAAGGTGCGGGGCATGCTCATGGTCCGAGTAGCCCGGCGTCCTGCCTGTCCGTGGGGTTTCGCGATAGTCGTTGTAGTTCTCCATGCGTCTTGCCTAACTTTGCACGATGGTCTTTTCGCCACATGAGGGGCACTTCACGGCAATCTTGCCCTTGCCAGCTGGCACGCGCATCTGCTGCCCGCAAAACGAGCAACTCAGGTACTTGTAGCCAGTATCGTCCTTGGTCTTGTCCTTCGACGAGATGTCCTTGGCCGAGGCGCTCTTGCGCTCGGCGCGTCGCCTGCGTCGGCGCAGGAAGGCCTCGTTCTCGGCACGCCGGGCATCTGCGTTTCGTGACAGCACGCGAAAGATCATGAACACGAGCAGGATGAGGCCGATCCAGTTGAGGATGGTCGAGAGCCACGCGATCCACAGCATGCGCAGCATGTTCGCGAGCACGCCACAGAGAATCGAAAAGATCCACATGACGACCACGCCGACGCTCAGAGCCTGGCCAAGCTGATCGAAGCCGTATCGACCCTGCATGAAGTTATAGAGCCATGCGCTGATTCTGTTCATGAATTACTTGAGCGAATCGATATGCTCGACAATGTCTCCGATAGTCTCGAGGCCCTCGGGCTCACCGAAGTCGATGCCCTCGGCATCTTCGATGTCGCAGATGAGCTCGACGAGGTCGAGCGAGTCGATGTCGATGGACTCAAGCGTAGTGTCTTCCTCGATCTGCTCTGGCTCGATGGAAAGATTGTCTTCGAGAATCTGCCTGATGGTATCAATGGTAGCCATGATGCTCCTTTCGTCATGAGGGAATATAACGAAACCCAACGCCTCTGGCAACGGGTGCAACGAGACAGATGACACCGGGGTGATTTTGTCTCATTTGCTATTCATAGCTGACGTGCCAAAAGGTGAGGCCGCAGGCGGGGGCGGTCTCGCCCGCAGTGTTGCGATCACATGCCGCCAACACCTCGGCGATCCAGTCGGGGTTGCGATGCCCTGCACCCACCTGCACGAGCGTGCCGACAATCGTGCGAACCATCGAATGCAAGAAGGCGTTGCCGATGACCTTTATCATGAGGCATTCCTCACCCATCTGTTCCTCGACCTCGATAGATATCTCGTTCACGCAACGCATCGTCGTCTTGCCCTCGGCACTTGCCGCCTTGCAAAAGGACTTGAAGTCGTGTTCGCCGATGAGATGCGTCGCACCCATGCGCATCGCCTCGATATCGAGCGAGCCCTTACGCCACCAGGCATAGCTACGCAGGAATAACGGCGGCACCGATCCCGTCACGATGCGATACCGATACTCGCGACTCTTGGCATCAAAGCGAGCAGAAAACGAGGGCACATCAAAACGCACGGACTTAATGGCGATGTCGTCAGGCGTGAGCGCGTTGAGCGAGATGACAAGGCGCGATGGCGCGATGCCCTCGAGCTCAGTCTCATCGAGCACACATGACACGACCTGCCCGAGCGCGTGCACACCCGCATCCGTGCGGCCAGCGCACACCGTCTCGACGGGACGCCGAAAGTAAGTTGCCAGCGCCCGCTCGAGTTCGCCTTGAATCGTGACAATATGCTCGTCCTTTTGCTTGGCAAACCCCGCATACGCCGTGCCGTCATAGGCAAGCGCGAGAACAAGTGATTGTTGCTTCATCAATGGCTCCTTCTGGATGGGCAGATGCGGGAGAGGGACAAGGGGACAGGTCATTTGCCCCACTATTAAACAGGGCGGAGGTATCGCCGCCCCCTCACAAAAACACGCAGAGCACGACAATCGCCAAGATGCCGACGACAAGCGTCACAATATCACTCGCGGACATCCTCGTCGTGGTCATGCGCGTACGTCGTCCGCCCGCATAGCAGCGCGCATCCATGGCATCCGCAAGATCATCAGCACGACGGAACAGACGCACGAAAAGCGGGATGAACACCGGCACCCATGATTTGAGGCGCACGAATACGCTGCCATCATCGAAATTGGCGCAGCGCGCCTTTTGCGCGAGCTGAATCATCTGCGCCTCACGTGCCGTCGTGGGGATGAAACGCAGGGCAATTGAGACCATCATCGCGATATCGTCGACAGGAACGCCAAAGCGCCGCAACGGACCGAAGATGCGCAGCATCGCATCGGTCAGCTCCATCATCGACGAGGTGAAGGTGAGCAACGAGCAAATGAGTACGAGCAACACGATGCGAAGGGCGAAGAAGAGGCCCCTCATCAGGCCGTCAAGCGTGATGCCGAAGCTCCCGAAGAGCACCCACTCCTGCGTGAATCCAAGCGACCCCGCCATGGAAAGTCCCGGTGCCATCTGCGAGCCCAAACTGATGCTGAAGGCATGCACGACAATCGTGAATGCAAGGATGAAGATGATGGGGATGAGGCCACATGCTGCCTTGGCGACGGGAACCTGTGCCATCATGTAGAGCATCGCCACAAACGCCGTGACGATGAGCAGCCCCGGCCAGCTCTCGACAAAGAAGACCGCAATAGAGAAAACGCAGGTCAAGATAATCTTGACCTGCGCATTCAAAGCGTGGATGGGACTCGTGCCGGGAATGTAGGTGCCAAAGGCAAGCGCCTGTGCCATCTTTACCCCCGATACGCACCTGGCCGTTACTCAGCCTCGTGCTTCTCCGACTCCTCGACGGCCTCCTCGAAGGCGGCCTCGTCGCCGGCGACGGGATCGACGTCGTCGATGAGCTCCTTCTCCTCCTCGGCAACCTCTTCCTTGATCTTCTCGATGTTCTCGGCCTCGGCCTTTGCCACCTCTGCCTCTTGCTCCTCGAGAACGGCCTCCTCGATGGAAGCCTCGTCTTCGGCCTCCTCGGCCTCGACGGCATCCTCACGAACATCGGTCTCGGCAATGGAGTCGACGCGGTCTTCCTCGCCCTCGGCAAACTCCTCGATGTCGTCCTTCTTGTCCTCGGGCTTCGTGGCCTTCTTGGCAGCGGACTTCTTGCCCTTGGCGGGCTTGTCATCGGCCTTGGCCTTCGGGGTCACGGCCTCCTCGACGAGCTCGAGAATCGCCATGGGGGCATTGTCGCCCTTGCGCGGACCAAGCTTGAGGATGCGAGTGTAGCCGCCATTGCGGTCTGCCCACATGCCCTGCTCGACCTTCTCGAAGACTTCGCGGACGAGCTCCTTGTCGCCCAGGGCGGCGATGGCCAGACGGCGGGAATGCAGATCGCCCTTCTTGGCCCAGGTGATGATACGCTCGACGGTACCGCGAACTTCCTTGGCACGCGTGACCGTGGTCTTGATGCGATCGTTGGTGAACAACGCGACCGCAAGGTTCTTTTTCATGGCCTTGGTGTGGCTGGCGTCGGTGCCCAGCTTGCGGCCCTTCTTGTAATGCCTCATTGAATCTCCTACGTACTAAAGCTTCAAGCTGAGGTCCATCGACTGAAGCTTGTCCTTGACTTCTTCGATGGACTTGGCGCCGAAGTTGCGAATGTTGAGCAGGTCGTTCTCGGAATACTCGACCAGCTGACGCACCGAATGGATGCCGGCACGCTTCAGGCAGTTGTACGAGCGAACCGACAGATCCAGATCCTCGATCTGCTTCTCGAGCTCGGTGTTCTTGCTCGGACCCTCGGGGGCAAAGATGCTTGCCACCTCGACCTCCTCGCCACTCTCGTCGAGCGACAGGAAGGCCATCATGTGCTGGTTGATGATGTTGGCGGACTGGCACACGGCCTCGACCGGGCTGATCGCACCATTGGTCTCGACCTCGAGAATGAGCTTGTCGTAGTCGGTACGCTGCGCAACGCGCGTGTCCGTGACGTCCATGGTGCAACGGCGAATCGGCGAGAACAGCGAATCCACGTGAATGATGCCGATGGGATCTTCCGGGCGCTTGTTGCGCTCGGCAGGTACGTAGCCGCGGCCAACGCCGATGCGAACCGACATCTCGAGCTGTGCGCCCTCGGAGAGCGTCGCGATGACATGATCGGGGTTGATGAGCTGGAACTCGGTGGGGACCTCAAGGTCGGCACCGGTGACCACGCAGGGACCTTGCGCGGAAAGCGTGGCGGTAGCCTCCTCGCCACCGGCGAAGGGAGCGAAGACCAAGCCTTTGATATTTAGAACAATGTCGGTCACATCTTCCACGACGCCAGGTGCGGACGTGAACTCGTGCTGCACGCCCTCGATCTTGATGGCGGTGGCCGCAGCGCCGTCCAGGGAGGACAGCAGGACGCGACGCATGCCGTTACCAAGCGTCTGGCCATAGCCGCGCTCAAGCGGTTCCATGACGAATCGCGCGATATTGTCATCGACTTGCTCGACGGTGATGTTGGGCTTCATGAACTCAGTCATTAAGTAGCCTCCTCGAGACTCGAACCGGATAGGACAGGGTGAAAATTACTTCGAATAAAGCTCGACGATGAGCTGTTCCTGGATATCCAGATCGATCTGATCTCGTGTCGGCAGCGAAATAACGTTGCCCTGGAGCTTCTCGATGTCGACCTCGAGCCAGGCGGGAACCTGGACGCGCTCGTTGGAGATGAGGGCGCTCTTGATCACGAGAAGGTCCTTTGCCGCGGGGGCGATCGCCACGAGATCACCTGCGCTCACGCGGTACGACGGGATATCGACGCGCTTGCCGTTGACCGTGATGTGGCCATGCGTGACCGTCTGACGAGCCTCCTTGCGCGTGCGCGCAAAGCCCAGGCGGAACACGACGTTGTCGAGACGGGACTCGAGAATCCTCATGAGGTTCTCGCCCGTAACGCCCTGCATGCGGCGTGCCTTGTGGAAGTAGCCGCGGAATTGCTTTTCGAGAACGCCATAGATGAACTTGGCCTTCTGCTTCTCGCGAAGCTGACGACCGTACTCGCTCTCCTGGCGACGGCGCTGCTTGGGCTGCTTCTTGGACTCTTTGGTATAACCCAGCACGATGGGGTCGATGCCAAGCTGGCGGCAGCGCTTCAGAACCGGGGTCCTGTTAATTGCCATGACTTAATACCTTTCTAAGCTAGACGCGACGACGCTTGACCTGACGGCAACCGTTGTGCGGGATGGGCGTGCAGTCCTGGATGCTCGCAACCTCGAGGCCAGCGGCCTGGAGCGAGCGGATGGCGGTCTCGCGGCCGGAGCCTGGACCCTTCACGAACACGGAGACCTTCTTGAGGCCGTGCTCCATAGCCATCTTGGCAGCCTTCTCGGCAGCCATCTGCGCCGCAAACGGCGTGGACTTGCGGGAACCCTTGAATCCAACCGTACCAGCGGACTGCCAGGAAATGACGTTACCGCGGGTGTCGGTGATGGAGACGATTGTGTTATTGAACGTGCTCTTGATATGAGCCTGACCAACCGTGATGTTCTTACGGTCTGCGCGACGAACGCGGGTCGTGGTTTGCTGCTTCTTAGCCATGCTGTCCTCTCACCTAGCCCCTCTTCTTAGCGCCGATCTGGCGACGCGGACCCTTGCGGGTACGAGCGTTGGTGTGAGTGCGCTGACCGCGAACAGGCAGACCGCGGCGATGGCGCAGGCCACGATAGCAGCCGATCTCCATCAGTCGCTTGATGTTCTGCGAAGTCTCGCGGCGCAGGTCACCCTCGACCGTGTAGTTCGCATCGATGTTGTCACGCAGCTTGACGACCTCTTCCTCGGTGAGGTCACGCACGCGCGTGTCAGGATTAACGCCGGTCTCCTCGCAAATCTTCTTTGCGCGGGTCAGACCAATACCGTAGATGTAAGTCAGACCAATCTCCACGCGCTTGTCACGCGGAAGGTCGACACCGAGTATACGAGCCAATGTCGCTCCCCTTCTTAGCCTTGGCGCTGCTTGTGGCGCGGATTCTCGCAGATAACGAGCACCTTGCCATGACGCCTGATGATCTTGCACTTATCGCACATCTTTTTTACCGAAGGACGCACCTTCATAATGTCCTTACCTTTCCGAAAGTGTTGACACTTCGTTTTATCGTTACGCCCAGCCGCAGGCGGTAATTTTCTTGCTCAGACGACAGGAGCGCATGGCACCCTGTCAATTGCGGTATGCCGCAGTACTTACTACTTGTAGCGATAGGTGATCCTACCGCGGTCGAGATCGTACGGTGAAAGCTCCACCGTCACCTTGTCACCGGGAAGAATCTTGATGTAATGCATGCGCATCTTGCCCGAGATATGGGCCAGAACCTGATGGCCGTTCTCGAGCTCGACCTTGAACATAGCGTTGGGAAGCGGTTCGATGACCTTTCCCTCAAGCTCAATAGCATCCTCTTTGCTCACGAGCGTATCTCTCCCATTTTGAATCTTCACAAACGTAATCAAACATACTACTGCAACAGGCCTTCGGATTCTAGTGAATTTTTCGTGAGATTCCACGGCGTGAGGACAAGCGGTCCGTTATCGGTAATGGCGACCGTACGCTCGAAATGCACTGCGAGCTTTCCGTCGCAGGTCACGACACTCCAACCATCTTCAGTTGTGCGAACTTCGTGACTACCAGCCGTGAGCATGGGCTCGACGGCGATAACCATGCCCCTCTCGAGCAGCACGCCCGTGTGGGGTTTCCCGTAGTTGGGCACGAGTGGTGGCTCGTGCATGTCACGTCCAATGCCATGTCCCGCGTAGTTACGCACGATGCCAAAGCCAGATCTCTCGGCAACTTGCTGGATGGCGTGCCCGATATCGCCCATTCGGTTACCGACAACGGCCTGAGCGATGCCCGCCTCAAGGGCACTCTCGCCCGCCTTGAGCAGCATGCGCGTTTGCGGACTGGCGGTGCCCACGACAAAGGTCGCCGCGTTGTCCCCCACCCAACCATCGACGATGGCTCCCGTGTCGACCGAAACGATATCGCCCTCTCGCAAGATGACCTTGCGCGAGGGGATGCCATGCACGACCGCCTCGTTAACCGAAGCGCAGATGGTCGCGGGAAAGCCGCCATAGCCCTTGAATGCAGGACGACCGCCCCCTTCGACGATGACACGCTCGGCGCACGCATCGAGCTCGGCCGTCGAAATACCCGGAGCAACAAGCAAGCCGACCGCCTCGAGCGCTTGCGCACTCAGGCGGCCGGCCTCTTGCATCGCTTCGATCTTTGCCGGCGACTTGATCTTGACGCCGTCCAAGCGAAAGAATCCCATGCGTTTACTTGCCGATGGCCTTCTTCAACTCGGCGAACACCTCGTCGGGAGACTGACCGCCATCGAGCTCGATGAGAATGCCGTTGCCACGGTAGTAGTCAATGAGCGGGCTCGTCGACTTCTCGTAGACGGCAAGACGATTGCGCACCGTCTCCTCGTTGTCGTCGGCACGCTGGTACATCTCGCCACCGCATTTGGGACAGACGGAACCCGTCTCGACCGAGCCAGGATATCCGCACTCGTGGCACACGCGGCGCTGCGACATACGGGCAACGAGTGCCTCAGGATCGACCTCGAGAGCGATCGCATAATCGAGCTTGGTGCCCAGATTGGAGAGCACGCCATCGAGAGCAACGGCCTGAGCCGGCGTGCGCGGAAAGCCGTCGAGCAGGAAGGAGGCATCGGGGCCGCCCTTGAGCTTCTCCTCGACCAGGCCGATAACGACCTCGTCAGGTACGAGCTCGCCGGCATCCATGTAGGACTTCGCCTTGAGGCCGAGCTCGGTGCCCTCCTTGACGGCCGCACGGAGCAAGTCGCCCGTGGAGAGATGCGTGAAGCCGAACTCATCGACAAGACGCGCGGACTGGGTTCCCTTGCCGGCGCCGGGGGCGCCCAGGAGTACGATATTCATTGAAATCTCCTCAGTCTATTTGAAGAAGCCGTCGTAATTGTGCATCTTCAACTGGCTCTCCAGCTTGGTCATCGTGTCGAGCGCAACGCCGACCATGATGAGGACGGACGTGCCGCCGAACAGCTGGATGAGGGTGTTGCCCGTGAACGAGTACAGGATGGACGGGATGATCGCGATAGCCGCGAGGAACATCGCACCCGGAAGCGTGATGCGGTTGATCACGTTCTTGATGTACTGCACGGTCGCGCCGCCCGGACGCACGCCCGGGATGAAGCCGCCGTTGTTCTTCAGGTTATCCGCCGTCTCCTGCGGGTGATAGATCATCGACGTGTAGAAGTACGCGAAGAAGACGATCAGACCGAAGGTGAGAATCCAGTTACCCCAACCTGCCGAGCAGAAGTTGGCGACAGCCTGCAGCCAACCCGCATCGCTGAAGAACGCGGCGATCTGAGCGGGCAGATAGAGCAGCGCGGAAGCGAAGATGATGGGGATAACGCCCGAACCGTTGACCTTAAACGGCAGGTACGTGGATTGACCGCCCATGACCTTGCGACCCACGACGCGCTTGGAATACTGCACCGGAATGCGACGCTGGCCGCGCTCGATGAAGACAATGCCCGGAATCGTGATGAGGATCACGGCGACGATGAGCACCGTCATGAGAATGCCCTGCATCTGATCGGTTGCGTTCGTGATGGAATCAAGCAGTGCGCTCGGGAGGCGCGCGATGATGTTCGCGAAGATGATGAGCGACATGCCGTTGCCGATACCGCGCTGCGTGATGAGCTCGCCCATCCACATGATGAGCGCCGTACCGGCCACGAGTGTGATGATGATAACCGCACTGATGAGCCAGATGGGCATGCCCGTCGTGGAGAAGTCGACGCCGAAGGCGTTCTGGAACAAGACCAGGTAGCCAATGGCGTTGATCAGGCCAAGGACGAGCGTGAGGTAACGCGTGATGCGCGTGACCTTGCGCTGGCCCGTCTCGCCTTCCTTCTGCCAACGCTGCAGGGCGGGAATGATGCCCTGCATGAGCTGCATGATGATGGATGCGGTGATGTAGGGCATGATGCCAAGCGAGAACACCGAGAAGTACTCAAGCGCACCACCCGAGAACAGGTTGAGCATGAGCAAGCCGGCATTCGTGCTCGTGTCACGGAAGTTCGACACGAGGTCGGCAAACGGGATGCCAGGGACGGGGATAAACGAGCCAACACGGTACAGCGCTATGATTCCCAGGGTGAAGAAGATCTTGTGACGGAGCTCCTTCACCTTCATTGCGTTAATGAGTGCGTTGAGCACGGCTACTCGACCTTTCCTCCGGCCGCTTCAATCTTGGCCTTTGCAGAAGCGGAAACCTTGTCGACCTGAACGGTGAGCGCCTTGGAAAGCTCGCCATCGCCGAGCACCTTCACGAGTGCATCGGCGTGCTTGATGATGCCCTTCTCGACGAGCGTATCACCGTTGACGGTCTCACCGGCAGCGTACTTCTCGTCAAGACGACCGACGTTTACCGGCACGTACTCCTTGCGATTGATGTTGCGGAAGCCGGGAAGCTTGGGAAGGCGCATCGCAAGCGGCGTCTGGCCACCCTCGAAGCCCGGGCCCTTGGTGCCACCGGCACGCGATGCCTGGCCGTTCATGCCGCGGCCGGACGTGCCGCCGTGACCCGAACCGTGACCACGGCCCACGCGCTTGCGCTTCTTCGTCGACCCCTCGGCCGGCTTGAGTTCAGAAAGATCCATGATGTCTCCTTTTCGCATTCACCCCCTATGGGTGAAGCCGGCTGCTCGCCGCCGGCGGACTTCCTCGTCGTGGGCCGCATCGTTTAGATGCGGCCCATCATGTGCGTACTAGATGTTCTCGACCTCGATCAGGTGCTTGACCTTGAAAATCATGCCCCTGATGGCGTCGTTGTCGACCTGCTCGACCGTAGAGCCGATCTTGCCCAGACCCAGAGCCTTGAGCGTCGCGGCCTGATCCTTCTTGTAGCCAATCGAGCTCTTTACCTGCGTCAGGCGCAGAGTCTTCTTTGCGTTAGCCATTACTGAACCTTCTTTCCGTAGATTTCAGCAACGGACATGTCGCGACGAGCCGCAACCTGCTGGGGGCTCTGAAGCTCCTTGAGACCCTCGGCTGCTGCCTTGACGATGTTCATCGCGTTGTCGGTGCCGAGCGACTTGGACAGCACGTCCTTGACGCCAGCAAGCTCGAGCAGGGCGCGAACCGGACCACCGGCGATAACACCGGTACCGGGCGTAGCCGGCTTGAGCAGGACGCGACCAGCGGAGAACTCACCGATGACCTCGTGCGGAATCGTGCCTTCTTCGGTCAGCGGAACCTTGAACATGTTCTTCTTGGCGTCCTCGACGCCCTTGCTGATGGCGATGGGCACCTCAGCGGACTTGCCCATGCCAACGCCAACGTTGCCGTTGCGATCGCCAACGACGACGAGAGCGGTCAGGCCAAAGCGACGGCCACCCTTGACGACCTTGGAAACGCGATTGATGTAGACGACGCGCTCTTCGAGTTCGGGAGCCTGCTGAGCAGCCTGCCTGTTGGACTTCCTGTTGTTAGGCTTCTGTGCCATGTTTCCCTCCCCCTAGAATTTCAGACCGGCTTCGCGAGCGCCCTCGGCGAGCGCCTTCACACGGCCGTGGTAGAGATTGCCACCGCGATCGAACACGACCTCGTCAATGCCCGCATTGAGTGCGCGCTGGGCGATGAGCTTGCCCACCTCGGTAGCACCTTCGATGTTGCCGCCACTCTTGCCGGCGGCCTTGATCCCCTGGTCGAGCGAGGATGCACTTGCCAGCGTAACGGCAGCGACATCATCGATGACCTGAGCGTAGATGTTGGAATTGGAACGCGTCACGCGCAGGCGCGGACGCTCGGGCGTGCCTGCAATCTTGCCACGCACACGGCGCTGGCGACGCTGCAGTTTCGCCTTCTTTGCCTTGAGCTTATCCATACTGAACCGTTCTCCTTGAAATCAACCGGTGCAACGACCGGCGTTCGCTTACTACTTGGCTGCCTTGCCCTCTTTGCGGCGGATGTGCTCGCCCTGGTAGCGGATACCCTTGCCCTTGTACGGCTCGGGCTTGCGGAAGGCGCGGATGTCCGCGGCGACCTGACCAACAAGCTGCTTGTCAATGCCGCTGATGTTGATGGTCGTGGGCTCGGGGCACTCGAACGTGATGCCATCGATGGCATCGACGACGACGGGATGCGAGAAGCCGAGCGTCATCTCGAGCTTTCCGCCCTTGAGTGCGGCACGATAGCCAACGCCGACGAGTTCGAGAGTCTTGGAATAGCCCTCGCTCACGCCGATAACCATGTTGTTGATGAGAGAACGGGTCAGGCCATGCATCGAGCGGTTCTCGCGTGCATCGTTGGGGCGCTCGACGACAATGGAGCCGTCCTCGCCCAGGCTAATGGCCATATTCTCGTTGAAGGTCTGGGTGAGCTCACCCTTGGGCCCCTTGACGGTCACGGTGGTGCCGTCGATCTTTACCTCGACTCCGGCAGGAACCGGAACGGGCAACTTGCCAATACGCGACATGTTTTGCTCCTTTCTCGGCTCTTACCAGACGTATGCCAGAACCTCGCCGCCGACGCCGGCAATGCGGGCATCGCGGTCGGTCATGACACCTTTGGACGTGGAAATGATGGCAGTGCCGAGACCACCCAGAACGCGGGGCAGCTCGTTCTTGCCAGCGTAGATGCGAAGACCGGGCTTGGAAATGCGGCGCAGGCCACGAATGACCTTCTCCTTCTTATCCCCGTACTTCAGCGTGATGAACAGCTCGTCCTGCGGGGCCTTCGAGATGATCTCGTACTCCGCGATATAGCCCTCTTCCTTCATGATGCGAGCTATCTCGACGAGCTTTCGCGAAGACGGCATGGAAACCGTCTCCTTGTTCGCAGTGTTCGCGTTTCGAATACGCGTGAGCATATCTGCGATCGAATCGGTCGTGCTCATTGATTCCTCCTATGGTTCGTTGATGACTGCTCCCAAGCGGTTCGCGTCCACCCGTGATGGCCGCGCCTATCTCGAGGCAGCCCAGCGTCTCGTGCGGCTTGCCTTACCAGCTTGCCTTGCGGACACCGGGGAGTTCGCCTTTAAGGGCAAGTTCACGCAAGCAGATTCGGCACAGACCGAACTTGCGGTAAACCGAGTGCGGCCTGCCGCAGCGGTTGCAACGCGTATACGCGCGCGTGCTGAACTTCGGCTCACGCTTTGCCTTGGCGATCATCGATTTCTTTGCCAATGCTCATCCTTTCCTGTTCGTGGGAAGCACGTGCTTCCCACTAAACTCCGATTGCTGCACGAAAAAACGCGCAGCAATCGAATATTCTACCTTATTCTCCTACTAAGCCGCAAACGGGAATCCGAAAGCGTTGAGAAGCGCCCTACCCTCATCGTCGGTCTTGGCGGTCGTTACGAACGTGATGTCCATGCCACGGGTACGATCGACCTTGTCGTAGTCGATTTCCGGGAAGATGATCTGCTCGGTAACGCCCATCGAGTAGTTGCCATGACCATCGAAGCTGTTCGCGGGCAGACCGCGGAAGTCGCGGATGCGCGGAATCGAAGCGGCGATGAGACGATCGAAGAACTCGTACATGCGGTCGCCGCGCAGCGTGACCTTGGCGCCAATCGGCATGCCAGCGCGCAGCTTGAAGGTTGCAATGGACTTCTTGGCGCGGCAGATCATCGGCTGCTGGCCGGTGATGACACGCAGATCCTCGACAGCGGCGTCAATGAGTTTGCTGTCAGTTGCAGCCTCGCCCACGCCCATGTTGACGACGATCTTCTCGAGCTTGGGAATGTCGTTGACATTGGCGATGCCGAGCTCTTCCTTGAGCTTCGGCGCGAGCTCCTTGTAGTACTTCTCTTTGAGACGTGGTGCCATGTTTCTTACTCCTTCGAGATTTAAGGCGGGGTTTCCGACCTCGCCCCCTCCACACGGAGGGCCTAATACAACTCAGGTCATTAACCTGAAAGACAGTTAGCGGCTAACGCAGTGCGTGAGATTGGCGCGAGCCGAGGGGCGAAGCGTACAAGATAGTACGTGAGCCCCTCGGCGAACGCCAAGATTGCACGCTGCGTTAGTCGATAACCTTGCCGCACTTCTTGCAGACGCGAGCCTTGCCGTCTTCCCCGACCTTAAAGCCGATGCGAGTCGGCAGGCCACACGACGGGCAGACCAACATGACGTTGGAAACGTCGATAGCCGCCTCGCGAGTGTCGATGCCACCGTTGGGGTTGGCCTGGGTCGGGCGAAGCGCCTTGTGCACCAGGTTGACGCCTTGAACGGTCACGCGACCCTTCTCGGGATAGGCAAACAGAACTTCGCCCTGTGCGCCCTTGTCCTTGCCGGCGATGACCTTGACGGTGTCGCCAGTCTTGATGTTCATCTTCGTCATCTTCTTCTCACCTTCCCCTAAAGCGTCTCGGGTGCGAGGGAGACGATCTTCATGAACTTGCGGTCGCGCAGCTCGCGGGCGACGGGCCCGAAAACGCGCGTGCCACGGGGAGCGCCGGAGTCATCGACCACGACGGCGGCGTTCTCGTCGAACTTGATGTAGGAGCCGTCCTTGCGGCGGACTTCCTTCTTGAGACGGACGATGACGCAACGCACGACGTCGCCCTTCTTGACCTGACTGTTGGGAGCTGCCTCCTTGACGCTGCAGACGATGATGTCGCCCAAGCCGGCGTAGCGGCGCTTGGAGCCGCCGAGGACCTTGATGCACTGAACCTTCTGTGCACCGCTGTTGTCAGCAACAGTCAGCATTGATTGCATCTGAATCATGAGAATACCTTCCTGCTACGTTAGCTGACTATTTGGCCTTCTCGACGATGTCGAGCAGGCGCCAGCGCTTCTGCTTGGAGAGGGGACGAGTCTCCATGATGCGGACGGTATCGCCCACGCCGGCCTCGTTGCCCTCGTCATGCGCATGGAACTTCTTGGTGGTGGTGATCATCTTGCCGTAGACGCGATGCGGCTTGCGCTCCTCGATCTGCACGACGATGGTCTTGTCGTTTGTAGCCGAGACGACGACGCCCTGGCGAACCTTACGACGATTACGCTCTTCGTTCATTTAAGCTTCGCTCCTTTCCTTAAGCGGTCGCTTCGGCTGCAGCGCGAATCTCGCGGGCACGCAGCTCGGTGCAAATACGGGCAATGTCCTTCTTGACGACTTTCACGCGCGCGGTGTTGTCCAGCTGGCTGGTGGCCATCTGGAAACGCAGGTTAAAGAGCTCGGTGCGCGCCTCGGTCAGCTTGTCGTTGAGGTCGTCGGTAGTGAGCTCGCGAATCTCTGCAGGCTTCATTTACTCGTCGCCTCCTTCTTCCTCGGTGGTGGCGGCAGCAGCGGCAGCGGTATCCTTAGCTGCCTTGGAGCGGCCACGAGCGGAATCCTTGGCATGGGCCTTGGCATACTCCGCAGCGCGCTCGGCGGCGTCCTCGCGAATCACCATCTTGCACTTGATGGGCAGCTTGTTGATGGCAAGGCGCATGGCCTCGCGGGCATCATCGGGCTGAACGCCATCAATCTCGAACATGATGCGACCGGGCTTGACGACGGCCACCCACTCCTCGGGATTGCCCTTGCCGGAGCCCATGCGGGTCTCTGCCGGCTTCTTGGTGATGGGCTTGTCCGGGAAGATCGTGATCCACACGCGACCGCCACGCTTCATGTAGCGGGTCATGGCGATACGAGCGGCCTCGATCTGGCGATTGGTGATCCAATGCGACTCGAGCGCCTGGATGCCGTAGGAGCCAAAGTTGAGGTTGTTGCCACCCTTGGACTTACCCTTCATGGAACCGCGCTGGACCTTGCGGTGCTTGATGCGCTTGGGCATTAACATTAGCGATCCCTCCTCTCGCCACGACGGCCACGGCCGCGACGCTGGGCAGACGTGCCCTCGAGCGCAGGATTCTTCTTATCCTGGCCAGGAAGGACTTCGCCATAGTAAACCCAGACCTTGATGCCGCAGGAGCCCATCGTGGTGTGGGCGGTGGCAAAGCCGTAATCGATCATTGCACGCAGGGTATGCAGGGGCACACGACCCTCGCGATACCACTCGCGGCGGCTCATCTCGGCGCCTCCAAGGCGGCCGGAGCACTGGATACGGATACCCTGGGCACCCGACTTGCGCGCGGACTGCACGGCCTTGCGCATGGCACGACGGAACGCGACACGGCCCTCGAGCTGCTCGGCGATGGACTGCGCAATGAGATTGGCGTCGAGCTCGGGACGCTTGACCTCGATGACCTCAACGCTCACATGGCCACCGGAGATCTTCTCGAGCTCCTTGCGGAGCACGTCGACCTCGGCGCCCTTCTTGCCAATGACGATGCCCGGACGGGCGGTCGTGATGATGACCTTGATCTTGTCGCCGGCTCGCTCGATCTCCACGCGAGAAAGGGCGGCATTGCTGAGCTTCTTCTCGACGTACTTGCGCAGCTTGAGATCGTTCTCGAGCGTGGCGGCGTAATCGTTGCCCGCATACCAGCGGCTGCGCCAATCCTCGGTGATGCCGAGGCGGAAGCCTGTCGGCTTAACTTTCTGACCCATGACCCTTACGCCTCCTCTCGCGTAGCTACGATGATGGTGATGTGGCTCGTGCGCTTCATGATGGGGCTTGCGGAGCCCTTGGCGCGCGGACGGTAACGCTTCATGGTCGGACCCTCGTCGACGTAGGCGGCCTTGACCACCAGGTTCTCCGGGCGCACGCCGTACTTGTGCTCGGCGTTAGCGGCCGCAGAGGCGACGACCTTGGAGACAACCTCGGAAATCGCGCGCTCGTTGAAACGCAGAATGTCGAGAGCGTCGACGACTTCCTTGCCGCGAATCTTGTCAACGACGATGCGCGCCTTGCGCGGAGAGACGCGCACGTACTTTGCAACAGCTTTAGCTTGCATTTGCGCTCCTCCTAATCCTTCTTATGGGCGCGGAACGTACGGGACGGGGAAAACTCGCCCAGCTTGTGTCCGACCATCGACTCGGTGACATAGACAGGGACGTGACGACGACCATCGTGCACGGCGATGGTGTGGCCCACCATCTCGGGGAAGATCGTCGAAGAACGGCTCCAGGTCTTGATGACGTTCTTCTCGCCAGCCTCGTTCATCGCAATGATGCGCTCGAGGAGGCGCGGCTCCACGTAGGGGCCCTTCTTGAGACTTCTACTCACGGTTATCTCCTTCGATTACTTCTTGCGACGACGGATGATGAGCCTACCCGACGCCTTCTTGGGGTTACGCGTACGATGACCCTTGGTGGGAACACCCCACGGGGTAACCGGATGGCGACCGGCGGACTTGTTCTTGCCCTCGCCACCACCATGCGGGTGGTCGACGGGGTTCATGACGGTACCGCGGACGGTAGGACGCACACCCATCCAACGCTTGCGACCGGCCTTGCCGATGCGGATGTTGGAGTGCTCGGCGTTACCGACCTCGCCGACGGTGGCGCGGCAGTCGAGCAGCACGCGACGCATCTCGGAGCTCGGCATACGCAGGATGGCATAGCCACCCTCCTTGCCCATGAGCTGGATGCTCGTGCCGGCGCTACGAGCCATGGCGGCACCCTTGCCCGGCTGGAACTCGACGGCATGCACGAGCGTGCCGACGGGGATGTTGGCTAGCGGCAGGGCATTGCCCGGCTTGATGTCAGCCTCGGGACCGGACTCGACGACATCGCCGACCTTGAGGCCCTTGGGCTGCAGAATGTATGCCTTGGCACCATCTGCATAGTTGAGCAGCGCAATGCGCGCGGAACGATTCGGGTCGTACTCGATGGACGCGACCTTGGCCGGGATGCCATCCTTGCGACGCTTGAAGTCGATCTTGCGATACTTACGCTTGTGACCGCCACCCTGGTGACGGGTCGTGATGCGACCATAGTTATTGCGGCCGGCCTTCTTGGGCAACGGCTCCAGCAACGACTTCTCGGGAGTCGTCGTCGTAATCTCTGCGAAATCAGAGACCGTCTGGAAACGACGTCCCGGGGAAGACGGCTTGTACTTCCTTACTCCCATGAACTAACTCCTTTGCTCCGATGGCCGCTCAACCGCTATGGGAATGGAGACGGTGCATCTCCATACGGTTGTCGACTCCGGACTTACCACGGTGCCGGGTGGCTCCACATCGAGCGCTCGACACCCTTAAAGCCTCCCCGCACCAAGGGGAAACTCAGTAACCGATTAATCCTGGCTTGCGAACAGCTCGATCTTGTCACCCTCGGCGAGCGTGACGATGGCCTTCTTCCAGGTACGCGTACGACCCTGAACGTAACGCTGACGCTTGGGCTTGGACTTCACGTTGGCGGTGTTCACCTTGGTGACGTGCACGTTGAAGATCTCCTCGATTGCCTTGGCAATCTCGATCTTGCTGGCAGTCTTGGCGACCTCGAACGTGTAGCGGTTGAAGTCCTGCATGTCGAACGAACGCTCGGTGATGATCGGGCGAATGATGATCTGACGTGCCTCCATTAGCTCAGCACCTCCTGAACATACTCGACGGCGTCCTTGGTCATGACCAGAGACCCGTTGTCGAGCAGGTCGTAGGTGTTGGACTCGGAAGCGCCGATGACGCGAACCTTCTCGAGGTTGCGGAAGGAAAGGAACGAGTTGATGTCCTCGTCATTGACGACGACGGTGACGCGACCCTTGCAACCGAGAGCCTCGAGGGCCTTGGCAGCGGCCTTGGTCGAGGGCTTCTCGAAATTGAAGCCGTCGACGACGAAGAGCTCGTCTGCCGCGAGCTTGCCGGAAAGCACGGAGGCCATGGCGAGCTTGACGACCTTGTTGTTCACGCGGAAAGCGTAAGAACGGGGGTGCGGGCCAAAGACAACGCCGCCATGACGGAACTGCGCGGCGCGCGTCGTGCCCTGACGGGCACGGCCGGTGCCCTTCTGGCGGAACGGCTTGCGGCCACCGCCGGAAACCTGACCGCGGGTCTTGGTGTCATGCGTACCCTGACGACGAGCGGCCATCTGGCTGCGAACGACCTGATGGATGCATGCGCCATTCGGCTCGATGGCGAAGATGCCATCGGAGACCTCAATCGTACCCGCAGACTTGCCAGCGGAGTCAGTGATCTTGATTTGTGCCATTGATCTGCCCTCCTCTAAGCCATGCGGATCTGAACGAGAGCGCCCTTGCCACCAGGCACGGCACCCTTGACCAACAGAAGGTTGTTCTCCTCGTCCACGCGCACCAGCTTGAGGTTGCGAACCGTGACGCGGTCGCAGCCCATGTGACCGGGAAGGCGGAGACCCTTGAGAACGCGTGCGGGGTAAGCGCACATGCCCACCGAACCGGGAGCGCGGTGGAAGTGGTGACCGTGGCCACCGGGACCGCCGGCGAAGCCATAGCGCTTGATGACGCCAGCGAAACCCTTGCCCTTGCTGACGCCGGTGACGTCGACCTTGTCGACATCGTTGAATGCCTCGACGGTGAGCGTGTCACCGACTGCATGCTCGGAGGCATCCTCGACGCGGACCTCGCGCAGGTAGCGCATGGGAGCTATGCCTGCCTTTGCGAAGTGGCCCTGCATGGGCTTGTTTACCTTCTTTTCCTTGATGTCACCAAAACCGATTTGGACGGCCTCGTAGCCATCGGTCTCGGTGGTCTTGACCTGCGAGATAACGCAGGGGCCAGCCTGGATGACCGTCACGGGGATGATGGTGTCATCCTCTCCCCAGACTTGCGTCATGCCCAGCTTGCGGCCGAGAATCGTATTGACCATTGCCAACCTTACTGTCAGGCGATCTTGAGGCGGAAAGCGGTTTTGCTTTCTCTCAGCGGATCGCGGCTTCGAGCCTCCTCCCTTTGCACGTGAGATTTGCGCCGGGAGATAGACACACTGCGCCTGTGAGCGCACAGCTTTCCTATCCTACCCCACTTGTAGGACGAAAGCCAGAAGTATTTTGAGAGATGCAGGCATTGCGCGACAACCGTGCAAGGAAGCATCTGACATATCCTGCTAGCAAGCGTGTTATACTGAGTGTTGTACATACAACGATTGGAGTCGTGATGACAGACGCAATGGTCACGGGAAGGATGTCGCAGGCGAAGAAACGGGCGGGCAACAGCGTGCTCAATTCACTGGGCATGAGCGCGTCGCAGGCCATCAATCAGCTCTACGACTACCTCATCGCACAAAACGCAACCCCCTTCGAGAGCACATCGCCCAAGCCGGCAAACGATGCGCGGCTGCACGAGGCGCTCGTCTTCGTTCAGAGCGTCCCCCGGCAAAGCCACTTCACCCACATGAGCGACGCGGAGATAAAGCGCAGCAAGCTCGCGACGCGCGGCTTCGTCCCAAGCGATGGAAGCGAGAAATAGATGCTTGCTGGTACCCGCTTCGTTGTCGACACAAACATCCTCATCGATTACCTCGCCAAGCGAGAGCCCTTTAACGTCAGGGCAGAGCTCCTCATGGCACTGGGGTATATCAACGAGTTCGAACTGTGGATTGGCACGTCGCAAATCAGCGACCTCATCTACGTCATGAGCGACGGAGGCAAGCCCGCGCTGGCAGGCTACGTGCAGGAGACCATGCTCGCGCTCAAGAAGATGCTACACATCTACGCGACGGATGATGACGACTACGATTGCGTTGCGCGCTGCGCCTTCGAAGATCTCGAGGACGCCTTCGTGTTCCAGACGGCGCTCAAGGTCAAGGCTGATGCCATCATCACGCGCGACAAAAACGGCTTCGCGCACTCTTCAATCAAGGTTCTCGACTGCAACGAACTCTTCGAACAGATAGCCGAGACGAAGGGCATCGACTATGTCGAGGGATCAGGGGCGTTTAGCTAACGTGCCCGTGTGCGCAAGATTAAAGCTCAAAATGCAAAGAGCTGGTTCGATTTCAGTTATCGCAAATTCTGCGACAACTCATTTACGCAACGCTGTGAAGTGGCGTGATTTTCGCGAGCTCGTCAGCAAGCTCGTGTTCGGCGACCTCGGTATCGTATGCTGCCTGAGCACGCAACCAATAGCCATTCGACAAGCCGAAGAAGCGGCAGAGGCGTAGGTCGGTATCGGCGGTTATTGCGCGCTTGCCCGCGACGATCTGGCCGATGCGCCCTGCCGGTACGCCAATCTCCTTCGCGAGTCGATACTGCGAGATACCGAGGGGCTCGAGGAACTCCTCCTTGAGAAGCTCGCCCGGCGTAATGGTCACGTATGCATAGTCGTACTGGCCCATGTCTTCTCCCTAGTGATAGTCGACTATCTCGACATCTTCTGCGCCTGCCGCGGTCCAGCGAAAGCAGACGCGCATCTGGCCGTTGATGCGGATGCTGTAACTGCCCTTGCGGTCACCCCTCAGCGCCTCGAGATGATTACCCGGCGGCACGCGCAAATCATCGAGAGTCCTGGCAATCTCCAGCTGCATCAGCTTGCGCTTTGCTACACGCTCGAATGCAACAAAACGCCTCACCCTGATACCTTGAGCGAGTTTTGCCGTATCCGTATCTTTGAACGATACAATCATGAAAATGATAGTAACGTGTCACGTTATTAACGTCAAGCGTTACTAATAACCATGTGGCTCGCAATAGGATATACGGCGATATAATGCAAAGGCATCGTCCCAGATAGCACAACGAAGGAGGTGAGGCTGATGTCGAAGAAGCATGGCAAACGCACGGGCAGCAAGCGCAGTCGCATGCCGAAGGACGGCGCCGTCTGGCGGCAAAGCGCCGAAGAAGCGACGCTCGCGCGCAAGCCGTACTACAACGCTTTCGCGTGTGGACATGGCGCGCATGGTGACACAAAGTACAATCGCGCCAAGGAAAAGCGTACGTGGAAACGCGATCTTCAAAAAGGAGCCTCTCGGGGCTCCTTTCTTATGACGGCACATATCTGGCAGGGGCAAAAACGCGGGTCTCTTCGTTTTCTTAGAACTACAGTGATGCCTGTGCATGCAATTTGCGTTTCTCTAGCGTGCCGAAACGCTCCGTGCAGGTCTTTTACATTTTCCTAGAGTTGGACAACTCAGGATCCTAGAAAAACGTCATTTTCTTGCATCTAGTGCGGCGTCAGCCTAGAAAACCGTCGCTTTCTTGCATGAGGGGCACCTTCGTCCTCGGAAAACGCAATTTCCTTGCACGCCGCCCGCATTAGACACGAGATCACACTAAAGGGGGGGGGGGGCGCCCGGGGTCCAGCGGGGGCCCCCCCCAATCCCGACACGAGTTTGGGCACCCCCCCGTGTGGGGACAAATAT
>CAUHSG010000007.1 GCA_959608885.1 uncultured Coriobacteriia bacterium
TGGTCTGCCCGGCGGCTCCTGTGTCGTCCCGTCCCCCGATACGCGACCCGCATCCGCAAATTGTGCGAGTCACCCGCCAGCGCGCGCGGTATCATATCTAAGATTGTAGGCTCTCGCAGAAAGGCGCACCCCATGCCCAAGCGCACCGATATCCACAAGGTAATGATCATCGGATCCGGCCCCATCATCATCGGCCAGGCATGCGAGTTCGATTACTCGGGCACGCAGGCGTGCAAGGCGCTCCGTCAGCTGGGCTACGAGATCGTCCTCGTCAACTCAAACCCGGCCACCATCATGACCGACCCGGACATTGCCGACCGCACCTACATCGAACCCCTCAACATTGAGCGCCTCGAGCAGGTCATCGCCCTCGAGCGTCCCGACGCGTTGCTTCCCAACCTGGGGGGCCAGTCCGGTCTCAACCTTTCGAGCGAGCTCGCCGAGGCGGGCATCCTCGACAAGTACGGCGTCAAGGTCATCGGCGTCCAGATCGACGCCATCAAGCGCGGCGAGGACCGCGAGGAATTCAAGAACACGATGGAAGAGCTCGGCATCGAGATGGCCCGCAGCCGCGTCTCGCATACGGTCGAGGAAGCCGTTGAGATCGCCGAGGAGCTCGGCTACCCGTGCGTGCTGCGCCCCGCCTACACCATGGGCGGCACCGGCGGTGGCCTGGTCTACAACATCGACGAGCTCAAGACCACGGTCGCCCGCGGCCTGGCAGCATCCCCGGTCACCGAGGTGCTCGTCGAGGAAAGCGTCCTGGGCTGGGAGGAGCTCGAGTTCGAGGTCGTCCGCGATGCCAAGGGGCAGCTCATCACCGTCTGCACCATCGAGAACATCGACCCGATGGGCGTGCACACGGGCGACTCGTTCTGCGCCGCCCCCATGCAGACCATCTCGCAAGAGGTCATCGACCGCCTGCAAAAGAAGAGCTACGCGATTGTCGACAAGGTCGGCGTCATCGGCGGCACCAACGTGCAGTGGGCGCATGATCCGGTGAGCGATCGCGACATCATCATCGAGATCAATCCGCGCACCTCGCGCTCGTCGGCACTTGCCTCGAAGGCCACGGGCTTTCCCATCGCGTTGGTCTCGGCCATGCTCGCAAGCGGCCTGACGCTCGACGAGATCCCCTGCGGCAAATATGGCACGCTCGACAAGTACTATCCCGACGGCGATTACGTCGTCGTCAAGTTCGCGCGCTGGGCCTTCGAGAAGTTCAAGGGCGTCTCGGATCATCTGGGCACGCAGATGCGCGCCGTGGGCGAGGTCATGGCCATCGGCAAAACCTACAAGGAGGCCTTCCAGAAGGCCATCCGCTCGCTCGAGAAGAACGTCTACGGCCTCGGCTTCGTGAAGGACTACAACGAGAAGACCCTCGACGAACTGCTCACGCTGCTCAACTTCGCCACGCCCGATCGCCAGTTCCAGATGTACGAGGCGCTGCGCAAGGGCGCGACGGTCGAGCAGCTTCACGAGCTCACCAAGATCAAGGCCTACTTCATCGAGCAGATGAAGGAGCTCGTCGATGTCGAGGAACGCATCATCGCCTGGTCCGCCGAGCATCCCGCCCAGATGCTGCCCGCAGATGAGCTCGCCAGCGCCAAACGCGATGGCTTCGCCGACCGCTACCTGGCCCAGCTTCTGCACTTGCCCGAGACGCAGGTGCGCGAAGCACGCCTGTCGGCCGGCATCAGGCAGGCGTGGGAGGGCGTGCACGTGAGCTCCACGGCCGATTCCGAGTACTTCTACTCCACCTACAACGCACCCGACAAGAGTGAGCCGGCTCCCGGCAAGAAGATCATGATCCTAGGCGGTGGCCCCAACCGCATCGGCCAGGGCATCGAGTTCGACTACTGCTGCGTGCACGCGGCCTTCGCGCTCAAGAAGCTCGGTTTCTCGACCATCATCGTCAACTGCAACCCCGAGACGGTCTCGACCGACTACGACACCTCGGACAAGCTCTACTTCGAGCCGCTTACCGCCGAGGACGTGCTCTCCATCTACGAAAAGGAGCAGCCGGTCGGCGTCATCGCGCAGTTCGGTGGCCAGACGCCGCTCAATCTCGCCAGCGAACTCAAGGCCGCCGGCGTGAACATCCTGGGCACCAGTCCCGAGATCATCGACCTGGCCGAGGACCGCGACCGCTTCCGTGAGGTCATGGACAGCCTGGGCATCCCGATGCCCGAGGCGGGCATGGCCGTTACCGTGGAAGACGCCCTCAACATCGCGCACGAAATCGGCTATCCCGTCATGGTGCGCCCGAGCTACGTGCTGGGTGGGCGCGGCATGGAGGTCGTCTATGATGACGAGACCCTGAGCCAGTACATGGCCGCCGCCGTCGGCGTGACCCCCGACCGTCCCATCCTTATCGACCGCTTCCTGCAGCACGCGCTCGAGTGCGAGGCCGACGCCATCTGCGACGGCACCTTGGCCTTCGTGCCAGCCGTCATGGAGCACGTCGAGCTCGCGGGCATCCATTCCGGAGACTCGGCCTGCATCCTGCCGAGCCTCAACATCTCCGAGGCGCATCTGGCCACCATCAAGGACTACACGCGCAAGATCGCCGAGGCCATGCACGTCTGCGGCCTCATGAACATGCAGTACGCCATCGAGGGCGATACCGTCTACGTGCTCGAGGCAAACCCGCGTGCGAGCCGCACCGTGCCGCTCGTCTCCAAGGTCTGCGGCATCCAGATGGTGCAGGTCGCCACCGATGTCATCACCGGCGAGATCACGGGCCGCCCAAGCCCCGTACCCGAGCTGCGCGAGAAGACCTTCTCGCACTACGGTGTCAAGGAAGCCGTTTTCCCGTTCAACATGTTCCCCGAGGTCGATCCCGTCCTCGGCCCCGAGATGCGCTCAACCGGCGAGGTCCTGGGTCTAGCGAGCAACTTTGGCGAGGCGTTCTTCAAGGCCCAGGAAGCCACGCAGACGGTGCTGCCGCTTTCGGGCACCGTGCTCATCACCGTGAACAACCGCGACAAGGAGGAGGCGGTCGACGTCGCCCGCGAGTTCGAGCGCGCCGGCTTCTCCATCATCGCCACGGCGGGCACGGGCGCGATGCTCAGGGAGCACGGTATTTCCTGCGACACCATCAACAAGCAGGGCGAGGGCAGGCCCGACATCCTCGACGCCATCACCAACGGCGAAATCGATTTCGTCATCAACACGCCGTCCTCCACGCAGGAAAGCGCCGTCGACGACAGCTACATCCGCAAGGCCGCCATCAAGGCTCACGTGCCCTACATGACCACGCTCGCCGCCGCCATGGCAAGCGCGCTGGGTATCCAGGCGGTCAAGGACGCGGGTGAGGCAAGCGTCATGTCGCTGCAGGACATCCACGCCATGATCGTATAGTCAGATTTCGACATACCGAGCAAAACAGGACCCCGTCTCATGCACGATGGGGTCCTGTCATTTCGAGCGAAGCCGCCGAAGGCGGCGCAGTCGAGAAATCTCACTATCTAGCAGCGTCGATTTCACCGCGAATCGCGGACGGGATAACCCATTCGCCATTACGTCGTCCACCCTCACGTTGCAATAGTCCCTTTGCCTGCAGCTCGACAGTACGCGTCTTAACTGTCCTCTCAGAGATGCCAATCACCGCAGCGAGGCCCTTCTGCGTTATTCGTGGGTTATCCGCAATCAGACGAAGTACCGCGAGTTCTCCCAAAGTGCAATTCAAAGTGCAATTTTTGCACTTTGGGAACGCACTGCTTGCACTTAAAACTGTTCCGTCTTTTTTGAGAGCTCCATAATCGACATGCATATAACGGTTTTTCAGATCGTTGTGCGCTCCTAGTAACAGGTTCTCAAAGAATCGTTCGAGGAATTCAGTTGTGGCCCTGATACCCTTTGGATAGTCATCATAATTTGCTCGAACAAGCGCATTCCTGAAATACCAGGAGTTGTCGCGAAACGTCTCATTCTCAACCGTAAAGCCCATCGCGCGCAGATACTTGATAATGAACACCGCTGTCGTACGCGTGTTTCCCTCGTAAAAAGGATGAACCTGCCATATGCCCGATGTGAACTCGGCGATGTGTTTCGAGATCTCGTCCCGCGACATCCCCTCATACGAGAAGGCGGTTTCGCGGTCAAAGTCATAATCGAGCGTCTCCCCTATGAGCTCCCAAGGGGCGTAGAGCACTGATTCTCCCTTGAGCACCCATTCCTTCTTGGAGATGTTGTGCGTTCTATACGTGCCCGCGTCCTTTATCAAGCCCTTGAACAATCGCCCATGGATAGACCGAAGCGTCGCCGGCGAGAACGAGAACGAGCGCTCGCCGAGAATCTCCGTAATGCGTGAGGACACGATGTCGGCTTCCTCGCTTTGTAGCTCCTCCCCGGTTCGCTCGCCGCTGCGCGCGTAATAGAACTCGACAAGCTTCTGGACCTCGCCAATAGTGAGCCGGCCCTCGATATGCTCCTTTGCTGTGTCAAGCAGATACCGCGACGGACTCAGGCCATCTACCGCCTGAAGGCCAATGGCCGTCGCCCAGTTCCTGCCCTTTTGGGCTTGATCCGGCTCGCCCTGGCGAATGTACCCCTCAAGGTCCGAGGCCCAAGACCGTGCGTCATGCTGGGTATCGTTGGCCATATCACATCGCTCTCTGCCTTTGGAAAAGGGACGAAAAACATGTGCCCATTATACCCTTGCACATTCTCGTCACCTCGCGCTTCCCCAGTTCACCCCATCTGAAACGCGGCGGTAAGCGCCCTGCCATCGCACCGCAACGTGCGGCCGGTATCCTTGCGGGGCAATGTGAGTTGCACCGGCATGGAAGGAGTCGAGGGCCAAGGGGGCTTTCGGCCCCTTCAGCATGTCGGCAGCGACGATTCGTGCCCACCGCCCCAAATGCGAGAAGACCGAAAGTCCACCGGCTTCGGTCTTCTCGAAGAGAGCGGCGTGCCATGGACCTGAGGTTGGGGGATTAATCCACGGCACGCCTCGGAAATGGGCATATCACCTGCCGGAGGATCCCAGACATCCCCCGGCAAGGACAGGAAAATCACCTTCCGCCCATGGGAATGAACATCGTCTCTTGCGAACCGTCCCACTTCTCGCGAGCGCCGATGATGGCATCGTGGAGGTTCTTGGCACGCGGCTCGACGAACTGCACGGCAAAGCCCAGATCCTTGCGCATGTCGGCCACCATGAACGAAGGCTTGCCCGCGTTGGCGCGCACCATCGCCTCGTCGGTACCTGTCGCACGCGCCTTCTCGAGTGCGTTCTCGAGGTCGGGATAGCCAACCGTGATCACATCGATGCCGAGGAAATCGCAAGCGTCCTGGGCTTCGGCCAGGCTGTCCACGAAGATGTGCACGTGGTTGAGACCGGGTTCCCCCTCCTTGTTGAGTTCGGTGAACATCGTGGGGATTGACCAATCGTTTTGCGTCACGACTTCTATGGAGTGACTACCCCACGCGCCGTAGCAGGCGTGGAACTCCAGTCCCTTGCAGTCGACCTCCTCGCCGTGATAGAGCAGTTTGCCAAAGGTGTTGGTCGTGTAGAAGAACGGCCCGGACCCGAACAGGCGGTTATGGGCAGTCATGAATGCGCGCCAGTCGGGTGCGCAAAAGCCTAGCTGATGCACCCAGTCCTTGCCTTCGAAATAAGTCGAGTGATCTTTCATGGTCATGTGTATCCCTTCTTCTTGCACAAGTGTCAAACGCCCCATGCAATGAAATCTAGTCGAGCTGCTTTGCCATTGTCATGCCAAACTTGCCACCATCCAAGATGAGGTCGACGCCCGTCAGGTACTCCAAGCCGGGTTCGAGCATGCGCACGATGAACTCGGCCATCTCGTCAGGATCTCCCAGACGGCCAAATGCAGTGCCGCGTTCGATGCCGGCGACCGTCTCCTCGGATGCCTCGCGCAACATGGGCGTGTCAAAGGCTCCTGGCGCGATGGAGAAGATACGGCAGCCCTTCTTCCCGAACCTCAGCGTGTTCGCGCGCGTGTAATACTGCGTGAAGGTCTTGGATATCGGATAGTACTGGTAGTCCTCGCCCATGGCACGCATGGCCTCGGGCACCTCACGCGCATCTATAGCCGCCTTGACCTTGTCGAAGAACGCAGGGTTGTTGGGATCGTCCCAAATCTCGCGCTCCTCGGACGTGGGCTGCACGAAGTATCCCGTGATGGACGAGTAGTTCACCAAAGCCGAGCCTTCTTCGAGATAGGGCAGAAACGCCTCGACGAAATTGACCGTTCCCACCATATTGACCTTGACGATAAGGTCACCACCGCCCGTGTCAACGCCCGCGGCGTTTACCACGTTTCCCAACGGCGCAATCGAGGTCGCATAGGCCGCGAACTCGTCGAGAGAGGCGCGATTGGCGATATCGACTGTCTTCCCATAGGCCTCGACGCCATCGGCTTCGAGCTTGGCGACGGCGTTGGCAAGGCGTTTCTCGTTGCGTCCTCCTACCAGCACGGGGCCAAACTTGCCCAGCGCTTTGGCGGTGGCAAGGCCCATGCCCGATGTTCCGCCTGCCACAACTTGCAATCTTTTCATCTCGTTACCCACCTATCCGGACGGCCGCAAGCACGAACGGCCGCCCTTGATCGAAAATCAAATAACCTACTCGGCATCCGCCTCGGCCTCGGTGGGCTTCTTGAGGAGGAACGTGATGAGGAGCAGGACAATCCAGGCGACCAGCGAGACGATCATGCACAGACGCATGCCCGTCGCCGGGTCCATCGCCACGAGCAGCGTGAAGACCGCCATACCCACGCCGGCACCAAGGTTCTGGCCCAACTGGATGACGGAGTTGCCAAGCGTGCGCAACTGGGCCTTGAGCATGATCTGCGGTGCCGCGGACTGCGTAACCGTCTGCTGGGAGTTGAAGAAGCCACCCAGGAAGGTGAGGATGTAAATCACCCACACGGGCACGCCAGGCACGAGCACGAGCACGAAGGCGCCCATGATGAGAACACGCCACACGTTGCCAAAGGTCATGACCCACTTCGCCGTGTTCTGCTTGGCAATGATCCTGCCGAACACGGGCCCGAGGAACAGGCCAAGCACGGCCATGAGCGAAGTCGACAGACCGCCGGCAAGCGCGGGGCCTATCGTCTGCACGATGGAGTCGGTCGCGAGCGTGCGCATGATGAAGCCGGGGATGAAGAACGAAATCGACATCGCGCCGAAGTTATGCAGGAAGTTCGAGCCCGTCAGCACGAGCGTGTTGCGGTCCTTGAGGGCGTTGAGCGGAACAATGGCGTCGTCCTTCTTCTTCCTGATGATGAAGACGAGCACGATGAGCGCTATGACGGACACGACGAGCAGCCCCGTGTTGAGCGGCGTGCCGAACTTGACGTAGCTGCTGCCCATGGAAAGCGCGATAATGAGGCAACCCAGGAAGATGGTGATGACCGCGGCACCGGCGAAGTCGAACTTGCCGCCCTTGACGGCCAGAAATGCGACCTCTTCCTTCTTTACCTTGACGCCCATGAGAATGAGGATCGCTCCCAGGGCGAGGAAGGCGAAGAGGATGAAGCACCACACGCGCCAGCCGATCTGGTCGATGACCAGACCACCCACGAAGGGGCCGGCAAGGATGCCGATGGACATCATCGTGCCCACAAGGCCGAGATACAGACCCGCTTGCTTCTTGTCGTAGATGTCGCGGATCATGGTGAAGCCGATGGCGAAGACGCCGGCGCTCACCAGGCCCCAGAAGATGTTCGCGGCGATGATCATGAACATGTTCGTCGCGATGCCGCGGATGAGGAGCACCAAAGCGCCCACGACGAGCGAGCCACCGGCAAGCAGCCGCTTGGAGGCCGGGTTGCGCGCGCCGATGAAGCCGTAGATGGGCATGGCGCAGACGCCGATGATGCCGCTGACTCCCTGGGCAAGACCGTAGATGTCCATGCCTCCGATGTCGGCTGCCGCCGCGGGCAGCATGACCGAGTTCGTGTTCGATACGAGCATGTTGGCGATGACGGCGAGGTAGAGGCCTATGACCGTCATCATCTTCTTTGCATTTGGAGCGTCTAGAAACGGGTTTCTCGGCTCCTCCTTGACCTGATCCATCAGGTTCTCCCTTCTTGTAATCCCACCTTGTCCCATTCGCTAGCAGAGCTCTCCGCCATCGACCACGAGATGCTGTCCGGTCATGAAGCTGGACGCATCCGAGGCGAGGTAGAGCACCGCGTTCGCGCAGTCGGATACCTTTCCCGTGCGACCAAGGGGAATCTTCGCCAAAATCCCCGGCGCGATCTTCTGGAAGATGTCATCCGATCCCTCGGGGTGCGTCATGTCGGTCTCGATGAAGCCCGGATACAGCGTGTTCATGCGCACGCCCTCCGGGGCAAGGAGCTTCGCGACGCATGGCGTGAGCGCGCGTATGGCACCCTTGGTGGCAGTGTAGGCAACCGAACCCGCGGCTTTCCACGCGGCAAGCGAGGCAACGGGGATGATCGCACCGACGTCGTTCTTGGCGCACTCCTCCCAGCCATACTTGATCATGAACATGACGCCATCCAGGTTGACACCCAGGACCTTGCGCCAGTTGTCGGTGTCGAAAGCCGTCCCGAGGCCGCCCGAAACGGAAAGTCCCGAGATTCCGGCCGAGAGCACCATGATGTCGAGGCGCCCGAACGTGGTGATGCACTCCTCGATGGCGGCCTTGCAATCTTCCTCGTTCGAGACGTCGGTGACACGATATGCCGCACTGGCGCCGGCTGCCTCGATCTCCTCGACCGCCTTTTGCAGCTTGTCCTCGCGACGGGCCGTGAGAAACACCTTGGCACCGTGCTCGGCGAGGACCTTTGCCGACTCGTTCCCGATTCCATGGGAGCTCGCACCCGTGATGAGGGCAACACGCCCCGTCAGGTCAAAGGGATCTTTCATTTCCATCGCCTTTCCTCTCCATGTTCTTATGATTTGAATACACGCCGATTCCCGAGCCCCGCGCTGTCCCTCTCGTGAAACGAAGGGACATGCGCGCATGCGTCGGGCCCCCCAGCTCGACATCTTCAAAGATGGGGGAAGCGGCCGGTCTATTCAATTTGCAATGATTCTGAATTGGGAACAGTGCCAGGGCAGCTGGAGCCGCTGGGCATGTTTGGGAGACACATCGCGATCACCCGCACCCAATCGGTACAAATCGGGCGATCTGTTTCCTCTCCCTGGATTAGTCCTTGGTCGATGGTGGGAATGTCGTCAACCAGAACTGCCGGGTCATCTCGTCATACAGCTTGGCAAGCTCACGGGGCGTATAGGGCAAGCCATCGCTCACCCACTTCTGTATGAACATGGCTTGGGACGAGGCGAAGAAGTAGGCGGTGTAATCGGCTTTCCGGATGTCTCCCATCCACTCGTAGGAAGTGAGAATGTCGATGTTGAGATCGTAGATGGCGTGGGTCGCGATGCGGATGAACGTATCATCCCTGCCCCTCATGGGGCCAAGAAGCTTGCCGTAGAAAGCGGCGGATTCGTAGATTTTCTCGTATACCTTCTCGTAGAAGAGCATGCTCATATCGAATGCCTGCTTTTGCGTCAGCACCACGTTGAGGCTTTCGATGGGCTCGACGACGTCCTGCTTGAAGATCGTGGACAGGACATCGTCCTTGTTCTCGAACATGTTGTAGAAAGACTTACGGGAGACATGGGCATTTTGGCATATGTCCGATACGGTTATGCTCGTGTAGGGTCTTTCCTCGACCAGCTCTTTCAGGCTCGAAATTATCGCGCTCTTCGCATCCCCCATAGTCGTCCCCCTCGACTCTGCTCTCTACCCCAAGGAGTACGCTCCTCCTATGCCCTAGGCTATGACTTCGTATCAGTGCTCGCCGGCGGAAAGCGACTCCTGCAGCCTGTCGCAGCCGCACGTGCACCCCTCGGGATGCAACTCATGCTCAATAGGCGTCTCGCTCACGATATCGACTAAGGTGATGTCGAAGTTGAGGTTCTGGCCTGCGAGCTCGTGATTGCAATCGAGCACCACCTCTTCGTCGCCTACCTCGAGCACGCGCACGCGCATGACATCGCCCTCGGGCGTCTGGATGCCCAGCATCGCGCCCACCGGGAGCGCCTCGCCATTGGGAAGCGAGGTCACGGGCATCGAGATGACGAGGGCCTCGTCACGCTGCCCGTAGGCGCGATCAGCCGGGATGTGAATGCTGCGCGTCTCGCCCACTTTCATGCCCATCACGGCATAATCGAAATCGGGCAGCACGACGCCGCTTCCCGCCACGAACTCGAGCGGCTCATCTTGGGCCTTCGTGCTCGCAAACTCCGTGCCGTCATCGAGTTTGCCGCGATACTCGACGATGACGCGATCCCCCTGGTTAACCATATTGCTCCCTCATCTCTCGCGATTCTTCCCGCGCGCGACGGCGCCGGAGTACATGTTCACCCACGCGCCATCGCGTCGCTCGTAAAACGGCTTGAGCACGATGTGCCCTCCGTGCGACCCCGAGCCGTGACACGCGATGACGCCTTCCTCGACGATGCCATCGAGCACGAAGACGTCAGCTTCCACCTCGTAGTAACGACGACCATCGGAGCCCAGGAATGCTCCCGAGCTCCGATCGATGGCCACGACTGGTATTTCACGCAAACGGGCTTTTGCCATGCGAATCTAGCGTCCCATCATCGCCATGACGTCCTGAATGCCCACGAGGGCGACGTCATCCGGCCACTTCTGGTGCACGCCCATGCCCATCTGCCGCACTTGTTCGAGCGGCGGATTGATCTCGATGTACTGCCCGAGCTGTTCGCGTGCGTCGACGTAGACCACGCGCATTCCGGAGCCCGAGACCATGTCCATGGCGACCTCGATGCCGGCAGCGGCAAATTCGTCGACTGTCTCCTGCACGTCGTCGACCCAGATGCAGTAGTGATGCAAGCCGTAACGCTCCGCCTCGGAGTACGGGCTCGGACAATCGCTCTTGTCCTCGATGAGCTCGATCTCCATGTCACCGAGGTACCCGATGGCCGTGCGCATCTTGACCGGTTGCTCGACGCCACGAATCTTGCAGCTCTCTGGGGCGTTCACACCCATGTCGATGAACGGACCGGCACCGAAGAGGTCGTGATACAGCTGTGCCGTCTCCTCGATACTCTCCACGTTATACCCGAGCTGTCTGATGCCGTATTTTCCGAAAAGCTCCTTGCCCATGGTTCCTCCTCATGTGAGTAGATGCATTCGCGCTCGCGAAAAGAGCAGGCCGTCGACACATGCCGACGGCCCTTTGCCCCAGACTTACGCAAGCGGAATGTCGCCCAGTCCCTTGTCTTCCTCGAGCGTGCTCACCTCGAGAGTGGCCCTCTTGCCGCCCTTCTCGATCTCGACACGCCACTCGGCATCCGGCAGGTCCTTGAGCCAGAAGTCGCCCCAGCTGTCGGTCGTTGCCGTGACCGTTCCCTCGGCGCAAGTCGCGGTGACGGTCGCGCCCTCGACGATCTCCTCGGTCTCCGGGTCGTACACCGTGCCGGCGATGAACTTCTTGGGCAGACTGCGATAGTAGACATGCGGATCTGTCTTGTACTCGGGATGAAGCACCTCGCAACCCGTCAGGTCGAAGTCCTCGGCCTCACCAAACTGGATGACGTCGAGATGGCAGTTGTCCATGCAGCGCGGCGTGTGGATGGGCTGCTCGGGATCGTCGATGAGATGCGCGCAACCCGTGCACTTCTGCGGAATCTCCTTCTCCTCGTTCCAGTAGATGACATGGTACGGGCAGGCGTCGACGATCTGCTTCTGGCCCTTGGCCTTGACCGGGTCGATGATGACCAGGCCGTCATCGCGACGGTAGACTGCGTCGTCTTTGGCTGCCCTCATGCAGGGAGCGTCCCCGCAATGATTGCACAGGCGCGGCGTGTAGCTCACCTTGACGTGCGGCTTGTGCCCGCGTTCCTTCTGCTCGACCTTCATCCAGAACTGGCCGATTTCGGGCTGCTCCTCGGCATAGGGCATCCAGCAGTTACCGCAATGCTCGTCCTTGCAGCCGATCTGGCAGTTATGGCAGCCGACGCAACGGGCGGCGTCGATAACGAATACCTTCATGATATGACCTCTCTCCTACTTCTCGATAACCCAGGACTTGCGGTTGATGCCGATGGCCGGGTCGTAGTCACGTGCGAACGCCTCGGGGTAGTCGCGCTTCCAGCCCTCGTACTCCTCGTCGGTGACCTTGGCGACCTCGGCCAGGTAACCCGTGACCGCAAAGCCCTTGCAGTGCTTGGAGACCTGGTTGCCCGGGCAGATGAGGTTCGCGGCGCCACCGCGGTCCAGGTGCGGGGCGATCGGGTCCACGCGGCTGCCCTTGGCGATGACGACGCTACGCGCCGTCACGCGCTCGGAGATGCGCGCACCGCACAGGATCGTGCCACGCTCGTTGAACATCTTGACGATGTCGCCGTCCTCGATACCGCGGGCCTCGGCGTCCTCGGGAGCCAGCCACAGCGGCTCGTAGAGGTAGCCGTCCTTGCCCTTGACCTTGCAGGTCTCGATCTCGCGGAACCACTTGATGTCGTCACCTTGCACATGCACGCGCCACTTGGCGGGGTTTGCCGTGACGAGCAGCGGGTACTTCTTGCAACGCTCGCCCCAGAAGGTCTCGTCGTGGGTCCATCCCTCCTCGGCCGGGCCGCCGACGATCCAACGCGCCATGGGCGTGCGCTCCTTGTCATCAGGGAAGTTGTCGGCCAACGCCTGGCTCCAGAACTCGATCTTGCCCGTGGGCGTGTCGAGCGGGTACTCCTCGGGGTTCTCGTAGAAGTTGCGCATGCCGGGGGCCATCTGCTCCCAGTTCTCCTCGAGCTTGGGATAGTAGTAGCCCTTTTCCTTATAGGTGTCCCAGTCGATCTCCTCGACGAGACGCGAGCTCTGGAAGGCCGTCTCGATCCACATGTCATCGCTCATGCCCTTGTCGATTTCCTCGCGCACGCCAAAGCGCTCGCCGATCTTGCAGGCGATTTCGAAGTCCGAAAGCGACTCACCCTGGTGCTCGATGGCCGCGGGCGTGAGGCCGGCATGACGCACAGGGACCTGCGAGGAGGCACCCATGTCGTCGTTGTCCTCGACGCAGGTCGTGACGGGAAGCACCAGATCAGCAAACAGCGAGTCGTTCTCGAGCCACTGATGGTTGGTGATGAAACACTCGACCTCGTCGGTGCGAATGGCGTCCTGGTAGTTGAAGCCGCCGTCCCAGCAGTTCATGTTGCAGGGCTTCTCCGACCACAACAGGTGAATACGGTTGACCTTGGGCTCCTCGGTGGGGATGGGCTTGCCGAATCGCTCGGCCATGGCCTGCTGCATCGCGAGCGCCGCCTTGGGATTGCCGGGATAGTTGAACTCCTGGAACTGCTCGCTCGTCTCGACGTAGACGATACAGGGGCTGCCCCACCACGTGGCCTTGCCGGTCTGCAGCGCCTCGGCGATCATCGTACGCGGCAGCGACTGCGCGCTGGGGAAGAACATGCGGCACTGGATTGCCATGGTGAACGGCGCCGTGGTCGAACGTGCGATGGTCTCCTTGGCGGTGACCTGCGCGCTCAGGTGGTACTGCTGCACACCTGGCTTACCCAGACCCTGCAGGGCGAGCAGGTAGGCTGAGGTGCGGGCGGGCTCGTGGCTATACGGCGTCTTGATCGAGCCGGAGCTGTAGTGCACGTGCGAGGTCGCCTTCTTGGCCGTGTTGCGCGCAAAGGCCTTGATGGTCCAAGCGGGAACGCCGCAGCGTTCGGCTGCCCATGCGGGGGTCTTGGGCTCGCCGTCCTCCTTGCCCAGCACGTAGTCAGCCATCTTGTCGAAGTGCACGGTATGCGTCTCGACATAGTCCTTGTCGTAGAGGCCCTCGGTCAACCACGTGTAGATGACGCCGAAGTGGAAGGCCGCGTCGGTGTTGGGAAGGATGGGAATCCACTTCATGGTGTGGCACACGGAGGTGTAGTTGCAGAACGGGTCGACGCAGATCATCTCCTTGCCAAGCTTCTCCCAATACCCCATGACTTGCGAGAGGAACATACTCGCATAGTTGGTGGTGAGCTCGTAGTCGCCCGCGTCGAAGACGAGCATCTCGGAGTTCTGGCAGATGTCGAGCAGAACGTTCCACGAGTTATAGCCCGTCTCAGGCGGCGCGACCAGGCCAAGACCCTTGTTGGCACCTGCGCCCCAGACGTGCTTGGCGCCCCAGTACCATCCCTCGACCGAGTCCGGCGTACGCGTCTCGCGCGTGTAGCCGCCCAGCTTGTCCATGAGCGTGGCGTGCATGCCACCACCAGCATGCAGGTCCTTGGACTCGCGATGGCCGTCCTCGCCGATGCAGATCACCGAGTACGGTCCATACTTGTCGATGACGCGACGCAGCTCGGACTCGACGATGTCGAGTGCCTCGTCCCAGCTGATTTCGACAAACTTCGATATGCCGCGGTTTGCGGAATTGATCTTGGCAGGATCTCCGCCTGGCTCCCAGTCGACGCGCTTGAGCGGTTTGAGGACGCGGTTCTTCGAGTAGACGCGGTTCTTGTACGCGAGCGCCATCCAGTTGGGACACGTCTTGATGCTCGGCTCGAACACCTTGCCGTCGACGTCGATCTTCCACATCGAAGGTGCGAGCTCCTCCTTGGTGTAGGCGGTATCGTTCCTGAATGGGCGAATGCGCAAGATCTTGCCATCCATGGTGTCGACCGCGGTAATCTCACCGCCCGTTCCGCCACACGCGATGCTTTGGAGTGTGGTCTTGATCTCCTTCATCTGTTCTCCCTTTCCTCTTCACGATGCGACGAACGACGCACGCGGGGGGATTCGCGCATGGCTCGCCACCTTATGCATCCATCTTGGAAGAGTCGAAAGGGGCCTTCAATTCCCAAGGTCTTCGATTCGTTTTCGATTGGGAACAGTGCGCATGCATCGTGTACCAACGCATGACACATTGCGGGGTTTGTACATTCTTAGAAGAGAATAAAGACTTACTTCGCGATGCTTCGCCAGAAGGTCCCCGTCACGCTACCATAGAGATCGGCGAGCTCCTTGGGCGAAACGCGCATACCGTCGGCAACCCACTTCTGCATGAGCATGGCCTGTGACGAGGCGAAGAAGTACGCGATGTAGTCCGTGTGCCAATCGTCCGCGAGCCTCGTGGTCTTGGGAATGAGCTCCATATTGAGCTGGTAGATTGCCTGGGTCGCGATGCGCAGGAAGGTGTCGTCCTTGCCGAATATGGGGCCGATGAGGTTCTTGAAGAACTCGCCTTCGGCGGCCAGGCGCTCGTACATCTGCTCGTTCATGCGCTCCATGAGAGGTTCGAGATCACTGAGGTCGAGCAGACGATTGAGGTCGCGAATGGGTTGCAATACGGAGGACTCGAAAACCAAGCGAATGACATCGTCCTTGTCCTCGAAGTTGGCGTAAAAGGTGTTGCGCGAGATGCGGGCGCGCAGGCACAGTTCGTTTACCGTGACCTTTGGATAGCGTGTGGTGACGAGCATGTCCTTCAATGCGGCGATGACACGTTCCTTCGTCTCTGTCATCATTGCCTCCCCACGATAGCCCCTACGCCGATTTTACCACCTGCGATATCCATAGAATCACATCTCGTTCTGTTGTATACTGAATCGAACATTTGTTTGTGAGAAAGGAGGCGATCATGGCCAGGCGCACGGTGCAACAGCTCAGCGTTGACGAGCTCCGCACGCAAATTTCCCAGCGCCTGCGTTCCAACGCCGCCTTCAGCAAGACCGTCTACCAAGACCAGCCCATCATCATGACGGGCAGCCAGCTCAAGAGCTTCGTGCCAGACGCCATACGCGAGGCCCGCCAGCTCGCACGTACGCTTTACGCGCAAAACGCGAGCGTTGCCAGCGTCTTCTACGAGCAGGCACGCCTGCTAGCCGGATATGAGGACGACTTCGAGTTCACCGGCACGTTCTCGCACTACTACCCCAGCTACGAGGACATGAGCAACGAGCAGCTGCGCGGCTACTTCGCCTGGCGTGCCAAGGCGCGGCAGGGCAACGTCGAGCAGGGTTCCCTCTCGTTCGCCTACGTCTACCTCTACGAGCTCATCAACCTCGTGGGCGTCGCCGGCGCGCGCGAGGGCTACGACGCGATGCTCGCCTTTGGCAGCGCATACCGCCGCTTCGATGCGCGCTTCGGCAAGCACCTCGATGCCTGGCTTGACGACTTCGTCATCTACTACGGCCTGGATGCGAGCTTGTTGCGCACGCGTTCGTTCGCCAAGCGTGACGCCGCCTTCGACGTGCTACTGCACCATGAGGCGCATGCGAAGGGCGAGATCTTCGACGCGCTCGTCACACTCGGTGCCTATGCGATCGTCGATTCGCCCTTCTTCATCGAGCACGAAGCCGAGCTTAGGCAACTCGTCGTGCACGCCTATCGGGCTGCCGCCCAGCATCACGCGAAGCTCAAGACGGCGCTACCCGCCAAGCTCGCCGGACGTCTCAAGAACGAGCGTCTCTGGCTGTTCGAGAGGGCCGTCTTCGCCAACCCGCTCGCCATCGATACCGCCAAGTACCAGATCAGCGCCCACGACACGGTGTATTGCCGCAACGGTGCGTGGTTCCGTATCCGCTACGAGGCCCTGGAGCGTCCGTTGCCCTGGGTCACCCAGCTGCTCGAGACTTGCGAGTGCGTCTTGCGTGATGTCTACGCATACCCCAACACGCTCGAGCGCAAACTCGTCACCAAGTACCTGCTCAGGGCAATCGAGGCGCGGGCGAGCGAGCTCGCCGAGGAGACGCGCCTGCGCGAGGAGCGGGCCGTGCACATCGACTTTTCGCAGCTCGACCACATCCGCGCCGCCGCCGAGGTAACCTGCGAGAAGCTCATCGTGGACGATGATAGCAATCTCATCATGCGCGGGGACAAAATCCAAACACCCACTACGTCGCGCGGGGACGGCGCAGTCGCTCAGACAGTCCTGAGCTCGCACGAAAGCGCCACTGGCGCTTTCGCGAGTATGCGGCGACGCGAAGCTAGTCCCTTTAGGGAAACTCGCTTTGTGCATCCGTCCCCGCGCGTTATGCAACGGTCCTCTTCATTTTCTCTCACGCCTGATGAAGCTGCTCTCCTCGTCCACTTACTCGCTGGTGGTGAAATTCGCGAGTTCGAGCGCGCGCATGGCTGCATGGCATCCGTGCTCGTCGACTCCATCAACGACAAGCTCTACGACGAGTTCGCCGACATCTGCATCGACACCTGCACCGGAGAGCCCGTCATCATCGAAGATTACGTCCCTAAACTACGCGAACTGCTCGACCTGTCCTGAAGGAGCTGCTGTGGCCACCAAGATTCCCAAACGCATCGCATCGACCGTGCTCAACTCCCTCAAGGGCGGTGTCGTGCCACGCGTCGGCCTGCCCTACGTCGCCGTCGGGCGCGAAGCCGAGATAGACGCCCTGCTGCACGATGTCGACATCATCGCCGATGGCGGGGCCACCTTTCGCTTCATCGTCGGCAAGTACGGAAGCGGCAAGAGCTTCCTGCTGCAAACCATCCGCAACTACGCGATGGACCGCAACTTCGTCGTCGTCGATGCCGACCTCTCCCCCGAGCGCCGCTTGCAAGGCGGCCACGGCCAGGGTCTTGCCACCTACAAGGAGCTCATCCGCAACATGTCGACCAAAACCCGCCCCGAAGGCGGTGCGCTCACGCTCATCCTCGATCGCTGGATCTCGGGCGTGCAGCAAGACGTGCTTGCCGAAGGGCATGAGCCCGGCACAGAACCCTTCGCACAGCGCGTCGAGATGCGCATCCACGAGGTCGTGGGCACGCTTTCGGAGCTCGTGCATGGCTTCGACTTCGCGCAGCTGCTCGTCATGTACTACCGCGCTTACGTCAACGACGACGAAGACACCAAGGCCAAGGTCATCAAATGGTTCAGGGGTGAGTACGCCAACAAGACCGAGGCCAGAAACGAGCTCGGCATCCGCATCATCATCTCCGACGACGATTGGTACGAGTACATCAAGCTCTTCGCATCCTTCCTCGTGCAAGCGGGCTACGCCGGATTGCTCGTGCTCATCGACGAGCTCGTGAACATCTACAAGGTTCCCAACTCCATCACGCGACAGTACAACTACGAGAAAATCCTCACGATGTACAACGACACGCTGCAGGGCAAAGCGCAACATCTGGGCATCATCATGGGTGGCACGCCCCAGTGCGTCGAGGACAAGCGTCGTGGCGTCTATTCGTACGAGGCACTGCGCAGTCGCCTGGCCGAGGGGCGCTTTGCCAGCCAGCAGTACAAGGACATGCTCGCCCCCATCATCCGTCTCGTGCCGCTCACGCATGAGGAGCTATTCGTTCTCGCCGAGAAACTCGCCGCCATCCACGCACAGCTCTTCGATTACGAGCCACGCCTCACCGACGATCAGCTCGTCCAGTTCATCAAGACGGAGTTCGAGCGCGTGGGAGCAAGCACCCACATCACGCCACGCGAGGTTATCCGCGATTTCATCGAGCTACTCGACATCATGTACCAGAACCCCGATGCGCAGATGGACGAGTTGCTGGCAAGCGAGGCCTTTACCAGCGCCACTGCGCCCGATGCTTCGAACAGCGTAAGCGTGGGTGCCGAGGCAAACGACCGGCAGGAAAACTTCTTCGAATTCACGCTCTAGGCGGTGGCCATGGACGTTTTTGCCTCATATGCGCCTTTCATCCAGGACTTCATCTACCGCAATGGCTGGGAGAGCCTGCGCTCAGTGCAAGTCGCCGCAGCCGACGCCATCTTCAATTCCGAAGACAACGTCCTGTTGGCCGCATCGACCGCATCGGGTAAGACCGAAGCTGCGTTCTTCCCCATACTCTCCCAGCTCGACGAGAATCCTTCCTCGAGCGTCGGCGTAATCTACATCGCGCCGCTCAAGGCACTCATCAACGACCAGTTCGGCCGTCTCACCGAGCTCTGCGAGGAGGCCGAGATTCCCGTCTGGCGCTGGCACGGCGATGTCGCGCAATCGCGCAAGAGCAAGCTGCTCAAGCACCCGAGCGGCATCCTGCAGATCACGCCGGAGTCCCTCGAGGCGCTGCTCTTGCACAAGCATTCCCACATTCCTGCTCTCTTCGGCGACCTGCGCTTCATCGTCATCGACGAGATTCACTCCCTCATGCGCGCCGATCGTGGCGGACAATGCCTCTGCCTCATCGAGCGCCTCTCGCGCCTCGCATCATGCAACCCGCGTCGCATCGGGTTGTCGGCAACCATCGGAGACCTCGAGCTGGCCGGGCGCTTCCTCGGCTCGGGTTCGGGCCGCGACACCATCATCCCCCGCATCGAGGACGCGCAACAGCGCTGGCGCCTGTCCATGTCGCACTTCTTCGTGGGGGAGGGTGCCGAAGAGATGGCCGTATCGGCACAGCCCGATGGGGAGGCGCGAAGCGGAGGTCCAAGGGAGCGAGCCGGCGAGACCACAGGCTCGCGGGGAGCGACTGTCGGAGCGGAGCGCCTCCCCATCGCCGCTGCACCCGAGCCCGCTACTGACACCGCTCCCGCTGGCGCGGACCTTGGCCTTGGCTACATCTTCGAGCATACGCGCGGCAAGAAGTGCCTCGTCTTCTGCAACTCGCGCGAAGAGGCCGAGGGCGTCACCACCACGCTACGCCGCTATTGTGAGGCCAACAACGAACCCGACCGCTTCTTCATCCATCATGGCAACCTCTCGTCAGCCGTGCGCGAGAGCGCGGAGAACGTCATGCGAGACGAGGAGCTCGACCTCACGACGGTCACCACCGCAACGCTCGAGCTCGGCATCGACATCGGTCGTCTCGAGCGAGCCTTCCAGATCGACGCGCCCTTCACGGTGAGCGCATTCCTACAGCGCATGGGTCGCACGGGGCGGCGAGGCTCGCCCCCGGAAATGTGGTTCGTCATGCGCGAGGACCGCGCCGAGCCACGCACCACCCTGGGCGCGACCATCCCCTGGAAGCTCCTGCAGGGCATCGCTCTCGTACAGCTCTACCTCGAGGATCGCTGGGTCGAGCCGCCGCGCCTCGACCGCCTGCCCTACAGCTTGCTCTACCACCAGACCATGGCAACCCTTGCCAGTGGGGGCGAGATGACACCGGCCGAGCTCGCGGCCCGCGTGCTCACGCTCGGATACTTTCATCGCGTGAGCAGCGAGGACTTCCGCATCCTGTTGCACCACCTCATCGAAACCGACCATATCCAGCTTACCGAGGAAGGTGGCCTTATCGTCGGCATTGCGGGCGAACGCGTCATCAACAGCTACCGCTTCTACGGCGTCTTCCAGGAGAATGAGGAGTACACCGTTCGCAACGAGTCCCAGGAGCTCGGCACCATCGTACTGCCACCACCCGTGGGCGAGAAGCTCGCCATTGCCGGTGCCACCTGGCTCGTCGAGGAGGTCGACCACAAGCGGCACCTCGTCTACGCCACACAGGTCAAGGGCCAGGTGCCGGCATACTTCGGCGACGTACCGGGCGACATCAACACCGTCGTGCTCGAACGCATGCTGCGCGTGCTCATGGAAGACACAGATTATCCCTACCTCATGGACAACGCGCGCGGCAGGCTCGCCCAAGCCCGCTCGACCGCACGCAACGCCCATCTCGACCACGTGCCGCTCGTTCGGCTGGGTGGCGATACCTGGGGGCTCTTCCCCTGGCTCGGCAGCTACGCGTTTCTCGCGCTCGAGCGTTTCCTCAAGATCAAGTGCGCCGACCAGCTCCAGCTCAAGGGCCTTGACTCGCCTCGTCCCTATTTCATGGAGTTTCGCATGAAGGGCGACGAGCAGCTCTTCTACGACGTGCTCGCCGAGCAGGCGCTGACGCCGTTTGATCCACTTGACCTTGTCTATCCCGACGAAGTTCCCATCTGGGAGAAATACGACGAATACGTGCCCATCGAGCTCATCCGCAAGGGTTTTGCCGAAAGCGTTCTCGACATCGACGGCATGCTCAAGCGCGTGCGCCAGTGGTGCGGCCTGCCCGACGAGAAGCCGTTGCAGCTACCAGGCTAGCCGCTACTCCCCCACCACCTGCACGTAGACCTTGCGGTGGCGCGGGCCGTCGAACTCGCAGAAGTAGATGCCCTGCCAGGTGCCAAGCGCCATGGCGCCGCCCGCCACGGGAATGGTCTCCGACGCACCGATGGCGCTGCTCTTGAGGTGCGCGGCGCTGTTGCCCTCGGCATGCTTGAAGTCACGCCGGTCGGGAAAGATGTCCGCCAGCGCGAGCTTGAGGTCGCGTACGACATCGGGGTCCGCATTCTCGTTGATGGTGATCGCGGCCGTGGTATGCGGGCAGTACACCACGCACAAGCCCTCCTCGATGCCGCTTTCCCGCACGATTTGCCTTACTCGCGCCGTGATGTCGACAAACCCGTAGGCCGGTGTCTCCAGTTCGAATCGTTCCATGTCTGCCTCCCATTAAAATGAGACAATACCTTTGAGCAATTGTCTCATTTTCGACAGCGAGGAGCATGACCATGAGCGAGTTGTGTCATGGGGTCAGACCCCATGACACATGCTCTAGCTTTCGGGTTTGGCGGTACGCAAAAACCATTCGATGGCAGACATGACGCGAATGTGCTTCTCGTCGAAATCGATTTCCTCGCCCTCTCCTGACCCGACAATAAGGATCAGCTCGTCAATTCCCGTCTCGTCGGCAGCTTCCACGAGCGCGCGCAACTCCCGTTCACGGGTTTCCTGCGAATCCAGCGATGCGCAGACCTGATAGAGTGCGGGCGCTTCGCCCAGGACGCTGTCGCCGACAAGGAAGTCGATTTCGTATTGGTGCCGGCTCGTGCGATAGCTCGATATCGCATTTTCGCGCAATCCGACCGTCCTGCGACGCAGCTCGAGGTACACGGCGTCCTCAAGACGCTGGCCTTCGTTGTTGCTGCCAGCCTTGGCATTTGCCAGAGCGAGTCCGGGATCTATCGCATAGACCTTCCTGTTTTGCGACACCTTCGGTTTTTCGATGCGCCTCTCCTCTACGAGAAAGGCCAGATATGCAGCGGAAAGGTAATTCACGATATTAGCGATGGAGGCGCGAGCTGTGTTCAAGCCCTGGGACCGGAGGTAGCTCTCCATCTTGCGAAGCGAAAGTTGACAGCCGTTCAATTCGAGCAGCCTCTGACTTATCGCACTTGCTGCTTCCAGCCCCTTCAAACCATGCCTCTCCACAACGTCCTTTGCGGCTACGCGACTCGCATAGCTTTGGAGCAGCGTCACCCGCAACGGCATCGACAGGTTGATGGCGTCCGGAAAGCCGCCACATTCCAAATACGTCTGCAAGGCATTTTGCAGCCTGGAGCGGCCGTTTGTCGTCTTGATCAACCCCACGTCCAAACCAACGAACCTCAAGTACTCCGCAAATGAAAACGGCAGCAACTCGAATTCGAGAGCGCGACCCCTGAATTCCGTGCCTATCTCATCAGAAAGGAGTTTCGACGACGACCCCGTCAAATAGAAGGTCGCCTTTTGGGTATCGACCATACGGCGCATCCACGCGCTCCAACCATCCATTTCCTGGATTTCGTCGAAGAAGTAGTAGACGCCTTTCTCCGCGGATTCCGGATGCTCGTCCCGGAAGGCTTGGATTACCGCATCTCCAGTACTCGTCGTCACGCGTCCCAGCCGATCATCCTCGAAGTTGAAGTAGCAGATTCGACTCCATGGGACGTCCTCGTCATGCAGCTTGATCATCTCCTGCAAAAGACGAAAGCTCTTGCCACTTCTGCGCATACCGATAATGACCTTTACAAGATTGCCGGCCCGCGGAGGAGGTGTCTCGCCCAGGTCGAGATCTCTGGGGACGACAGGCAGATAGTCATCGATATTGAAATCCCTGAGAATTTGGACGATGGTGGAATCCATGACCTTGAGCCCTTCGGATTGTAATCTGATATTTGGGAAAGCACTTTTATCAATAATGGCAATCTCATGTTACCATAAATAGCATTATCTGGTAACTTAAAGTTACCACTTTTCCATTTGCGAGGAGGTCAGAGTCCTTGGCACATTCGACACACGCTATATCGCGCAACGCGAATGAGACAATTGCTCAGAGACGTTGTCTCATTCAGAATCCGTGGGAAAATGGAGTGAGATTTCTGAAGCAACATCGGCACCGCGGCAACCGGAGGAGCATGACCATGAAGACGACGATACTCGTGGACAACGACGCGCAAGAGGGACTTGGCTGCGAATGGGGTTTCTCCGCACTCATCGAGACCGATGACGCGACCATTCTGCTCGACTCGGGTGCGTCGGGGCTTTTCGCACGAAACGCGCAGACCCTCGGCGTCGACCTGGCAGATGTCGACTATTGCGTGCTCTCGCACGCCCATTATGACCACGCCGACGGCTTCGGGAACTTCTTCGCGCTCAACGACCACGCGCCGCTGCTCCTCCGAAGCGCCTGCGAGGAGACGTGCTGGAGCGATGCCAAAGGCGACATGGCGTACGTCGGCATCCAGAGGGGGCTTCTCGAGCAGCAGGCGTCGCGCATCGAGCGCGTCGACGGCGCCCTGCAATTCGCGCCCAGCGCATGGCTCCTTGGCCACGACACCGAAGGCCTCAAGGCAATCGGCGAGCGCGAGCACCTCTACCTGAAGACCGATGACGGGCTCGTCGGCGACGGATTTGACCACGAGCAAAGTCTCATCATCGAGACTTCCGAAGGGCTCGCCATCTTCAACAGCTGCTCTCACGGAGGCATCGAGACCATCATCAACGAGGCGCGTGCCGCATTCCCCGGCAAGCCCATCCGCGCGCTCGTCGGCGGACTGCACCTGTTCCTGCGCGAAGATGACGAAGTACGCGCCCTTGCGCAGACCATCCGCGAGCTTGGCATCGACAAGATCTACACCGGCCATTGCACGGGAGAGCATGCGCTCGAAATCCTGCAAGAGGAGCTACCCGACATCGTCGAGGCAACCTACGCGGGCCAAGTCTTCGAGCTGTAGCCCCTCACTTCGAGGGCCCGCAGAACAGGATCGCGAGCATCATGATGATGACGAACCACGCCATCGCACTGGAACCCGCGAGTACTGCCGACAAGACGCCCATGATGTTTCTCCCTCGTTTGAACTGAACGACAAGCCGAGAGTATCAAGCGCCTGTGACGCGGTTTTCCTCTCGCTCACTCCATGGTGATCTCGCGGTGCAGGGCGCGCGTCATGACCAGGTAGCACACGATGCCGATGGCTATCCACACGACGCCGATGATCTTGGCGGGCACGTCAAGCGAAAGCAGCAACGCGAAGACCACGATCATGCCCAAGATGGGACAGACCAGAAAACGCACGGGGTTGCCGTGATCCTTCTTCTTGAACCAGAACCACACGACCACGCAGAGATTGAGCAGAAAGTACGTGGAAAGGGCACCGAAGTTCACGACCTTGCCCAGTCCTTCCATGCCAATAAACAGGAAGGGCGCGAGCAAGACGAGCGAGAGGGCCGACACGAAGCAGGTGGCGACGATGGGCACCTGACGCTTCTCGTCGATCTTGGCCAGGACGCCGGGAAGCGAGCCGCTCTTACCCATGACGTAAAGGATGCGCGATACCGACACCGTCGCGACAAGACCGGTGAAGACGCCTTGAGCCAAAGCCACGGAGACAGCGCAGACGACGCCAAACCACTTACCGCCCACAAGCTCGGCAATATGGTAGAAGCCGTTGTTCTCGTCGTTCTTGCAAATCTGGCCCGACGGGTCAACGCAGGTGGCGATGAAGCACGTCAGGACGAAGATGGCCACGAGGATGATGACCATGATCATCATCGCGCGCGACGGCCCGTGTCGCTCGTCCTTCGCCTCGTCGGTGAGCGTGGCAACGCATCCGAAGCCCACGAACGAGAACACCGCCAGCGAGGCGGCACCCATGACACCGGATACCGAGAAGGTGTTGGGATTGAACAGGGCTGTCAGCGAGAAGCCGCTCGTCTCGGGATGTCCGATGATATAGATCACGCCGAACACGATGAACATGCCGAGCACGATGAACTCGAGGATGAGCGCGATGCGGTTGACGAACATCGTCGTGCTCATGCCGCGTGACGCGACGACGAAGACGAAGACGAGGAAGATGAGGCACCAGCCCCATACCGGAACCTGCGGCACGTAGGTGCTCAGTGCCTCGGCGCCCATGATGAAGACCATGTCGGGCGACGTGAGATACTGCAGCAACATGAGCCAGCCGGCCACGAATCCGAGACCCTTGCCGATGCTCTTGGACGTGTAGGTGTAGATGGAACCCGATGACGGGAAGGTTCCGATCATCATGCCGAAGGACAATACGGAAAAGAACATGCCGATAAAGGCGACGAAATACGCGAGCGCCGGCATGCCGCCCGATGCGTTCGAGACGCCGCCGAAGAGGCTGAACGTGGCAATGGGCACCATGAAGATGAGACCGTAGACCACCATGTCGAATACGCCGACCGTCCTCTTGAAGCCGGCATCTCCCTGTGTCGAAGACGCGTCCGCGACCTGTGTCGCAGTTGGCGAGTCGCTCTGCACCGAAGCATCCGTCTTCGGAGCTGCATCTTTGGTATCAGTCATGATAACCCCCTCCTATCCTCTCCCGGTTTTCTCACTCGTCGCGCTATCCGCGGCAGCCATCTTCCCCTTCTGACGGCGCACAAGACGCGTATAGACGACGGTGAGAATGACCGCCACTATCAATATGCCGATGGCAATGAGCAGGGTATGCGAAAAACCAAACGCGTAGGCATCGGCCTTGCTCGTTCCCCCCGCCATCAAATGGATGACATCGCCGGACATGATACCGACGAAGAGAGCCGACGAGACGGAACTGCCAATTTGCACGATCGTCGAGTGAATGGATGATCCGTACGAGGAGATAGCGCGGGGAAGCGCGTCGAGATCGACGGTCTTTACCGCCGGGAAGAAAATACCGATGCCCGCATAGGCTATGGCAGCGCAGACAAGCAAGACGATGACGAGTAGGTGTGCGGAGGAGAAATACATGCCGATGTAGCCAATGAGCACGATTGCAAATCCTGCTGGCACGAGCGGCCACACGTCATGCTTCGCGAGCAGATGACCACTGGGAAAACAGCAACACGCATAGCACAGGATAGGCACGATGCACATGCAGCCGGCTATGAATGGCGAGTACGACGCCGCACCCTCAAGATACAGGGGAACGAGCAAGCTCATGTATACCGAGGCCATGAACGCAAGCGTGACGAGCGTCTCGCCAACGGTGAACACCGGATTGCGCAGCGGCGTCAGATTGAGCAGGGGCTCGTCAGTGTGCAGCTGACGATACACGAAGATGGCGAGTATCGCGATGCCGGCGAGCATGATGGCGAGTGATGGAAAGACCTCATGCGAAATCTCGTTAAGGCCGTAGAGAAAACAGGTCAGGCCGGCAAAGCTCAGCGCAACGCTCGGGATGTCGATATGGGCCTTCCTGCGCATATACAGATTGTGGATAGCCGGCCTGCCCGCAATGATGAGGACAAGGGCGATTACCGCGGGGATGAGGAAGAGCGGGCGAAGGCCAATGCAGGTGGTGATGAGACCGGAAACGGGCGGGGCAAACGCCAGCGCAACGCCAATGACGCCGCTGTTCACGGCGAGCAAGGTCGCCGCCTTGCCCTTTGGCGCGATGGTGAGCAACGCCTCATTGATGAGCGGGAAGCACAGTCCCGTGCAAACGGCCTGGAGAGCGCGAGCAACGATCATAACCGGATAGTTCCAGGCAAGGAAGCCGAGCAGCGATCCTGCGAACGAAAAGACGAATCCGATGGTCATGAGCTTGTGAAGGCCTATGCGCTCGAGCAGCTTCGCCGCCATGGTGATGGTCGTCGCGGTGACAATCGTGAAGACCAGCACCATCCAATTGGCTTGGGAGAGCGTGATGTGAAAGTCGGTTGCGACGTAATCGAGCGCGACGTTCATGAGCGACTGCGTGAACGATGCGAGAAGATTGCTCACGAGCAGGACGACAATCATCGCCGTCCGCGCCGCACCCACTGGCGGGCTTGGTATGCTCGCATCAGCCGCCATCTTGTTCCCCATTCGGTAATGTGCATCACATATTTGTCAAGAGCATTGTACTACCGAATAGGTAAAGTGCGCTATTTATTATTTGAGTGGCAGTATCGTGGGTGAATGTCATATTCGACTGTTCGAACGAGACGACGATGGAATACCTAGGTCACAAGCCGTGATGATGGCGTTCCCGAACCATCAGGATGCATCGTCGGCGTGTTTTGTGCGTGTTTCGTGCGTAAATTATCTCGCAATAAAATAAAAAGGCCAGCGAGAAAACCCGCTGACCTTTGCATTTGCTGGTCGGGTGGACAGGATTCGAACCTGCGACCCCTTGACCCCCAGTCAAGTGCGCTACCAAACTGCGCCACCACCCGATTGGATACGTGCCTCGCACGCGAGTTGCTATGTTACCACAACGAAAACGGGTGGAAACACCTTACTTTTCAAATAGAAGACAACTTGTCTGTCATTGGAACACCTTGTCCTTCTTCCAACGTATTCCAAAGCTTACGAATCGCCTATCGCGAGTCCGTACGTGCGGCTTGTCTTCAGGTCAGTGACGATTTCGTTAGCGCGCACGATGAAGCGCGATGCGGTCTGCACCGCCTGCGGTCCGCAAATCTCGACAAGAAGCTGCGCATTGTTCCAGCAATCGCACAGCTCGCCGAGCTTATCCTGCACGGCCTTGGCGCGCATGTTGGTGCTACCGGCGTTGTCAGGCAGACAATCCGCAAGCTCGCGCGTCACGTAGCGCAGTGCCTTGGCCTGCTTGCGCACGTCATGCACGGACTCCTGATCGTCATAGTCGACGCGTGCCATCTCCGCCTCATATGCCGCACGCATCTCGTTCACACGCTCGACAAGCTCGTCTGGCTCAAGACCGCACTGCCAGACAGACTTGCGCCACGGAAGCTCTTTGACGCGCTTGACGATGCGCTTGAGCGAGCGCTGCGTTGCCTCGGAGCCAAATTGCTCGATGAACGCCTCGCGTTCTTCCGAGCACTCCGCGCGAACCATGCCGGCCTCGTCCGTTTGCGGATCGAGCGCGGCAAGCAACATGTCAAGCTCGCGAATACGCGAAGTGGGGTCCTGGAGCTTCTTGATCGCGCGCATCTCCCTCTTGAGGGCTCCGCGCTTGCAATGTGGCATGAGAAAGCCGAGTAGCGAACGCGTCACACGCAACGAGATGCGGTATTGATGAAGCGACTCGGGATCATCGGGATTCTCGAGCAGCTGCGCCGTACAACGCTCGATGCGCTTGACCGCGTCGGAAAGCCCGTCCTCCACGTTGACGAGAGTCTGCCAGTTCTCGGCACACGGGCCCTGCGCGAACCACTCCAGGCGAGCACCGGCCAGCGTCGCGACACCTCCGGTCTCGAACGCGAAGGCCGCCATCGCGCCTGGCTTCATGGACTGCAGCATGCCACCAAGCCGTCCGCATAGCTCCTCCATGAACGGATTGTGCCCCACGGCGATGACGCACCCCGTCTCTTCGACGAGTTCGGCCTCGAAGCGCTCGACATCCTGGGCGTAGAGCGACTCCTTGACCTCGATGCCATCGATGCCAAGCACGCGTGCGATGACCTCGGCCGTCTGCAACGCGCGCAGGGCCGGGCTACTCCAGACCTTCAGGTCTGCGACAGGGACATCCTCCACCAATCGCAGCGTCACGGGAAAGCGCGCCTCGATGCTGCGGCGACCCGCGCGCGTAAGCTGACGATCCCTATCGGCGAGCTCGAGAGCGTGTGTCTGCGTCTTGGCATGTCGCACGAGCACCAGCTTGGAAACCATGTAACCCCTCCCCGCAACTGACGTCGGTTACAACGCCTCGGGATCTTCGCGTTTCAAGATGAAATGGTAGATGATGAGCACAATGCCCTCGACAGCTGCGGCAATAAGCGCGATGGCGATGACCATGTGCGCGTACAGGTACATGCGCGCGAGCGCCGCACCTGTAATGACGAGGATCGCACCGATGACGACGGCAAGCGGAATATAGCTCTTGCCCTTGCCGGGATCGCAGGACACGGCGTACCCCGCCAGGGCAAAGACCACGGCCGACAACCCGGAGAACCAGGTGACTGACGCGATGACCGTGCCGATTTCCTGCACCTGCATGAGGAGGCTGAACCCGCACGCCGAACCACCGATGCCCGCGACGATCACCGAGATGATGCGTGTGAGAATCTGCCTCTTGGAAAGTCGATACTCGTTACTCATACGGCATATACTACCAGCTTATAGCGTGAACTGCATGCCGTCTTCTGCCACGATGACGCGCCCATCGAACTGCTCGGCGTATCGGTATATCTCGTCGATCTCGTTCACGTTCGGCTCGCACATGTGCGGGGCGAGATGCGTGAGGTATACGTGGCCTGCATCGAGGATGTCAATGCCCTCGTGCACGGTCTGACGCACGTCATGGTGCGAACGAGCCGTACCGTGGTTCTCCCAGAAGGTCGAATCCATGACGAGATTGTCCACGCCCCTGAGAATCTCGATGACCTCTGGTTTGAGATCGCTCGTATCGGGTGCGTAGAAGGTGCGCCGTCCTTGCGGTGTCGTGATGAGATAGCCGAAGGTGCCAGGTGCGTGTCTGAGCGGCAGCGCCTGGATAGTCATTCCATCCACCTCGCGTATGTCGTACTCACCCATCACGTCCAGAGCGAAGCAGTCGTCCATGTAGGCGTATTCCTTGAGCGTCTCGGCAATTGCGTAATCGCTCGCGTGGAAGGGCAGCGTGCCCATGAGATAGAGACGTATGTAGTACTCGAGCTCGCCCAAGCCACCCATGTGGTCGTAATGGGCATGGGTGAGGAAGAAGTCGTTGATGACGTCGATGCCCTCGCGATTGAGCTGATGGCGTACGTCGGGAGGGGCGTCAACGAGTGTCGTCCCGTGTCCTCGCAGGACGGCACCCGTGCAACCGCGGCGCTTGGCAGGATCCTTGCGTGCTGCCTCGCAAGCCGGACAATGGCAGAAAAACGCCGGCACGCCGCAACCGGAGCTCGTCCCCAAGAAGGTGAAGGTACGCTCGATGGGGAGCGAGCGGAACGGCAGCGGCCCGCAGTTGGCCTTGTCGGGACATGCGTCACACTCAGCGCGATACTCGGGAGCGATCGCGTCCCAACCGCAGCGCTCGAAGCCGCAAGACAGGTAGAAGGGCTCGATCTCGCCGCGAGCGACCAAGCGCAGATCGGGATGCAGATGCAACGCGTCCTTGAGCAGCGCTCGTCCCACGCCCTTGCCCTGCACGACGTCGAAGACGACGATGGGGCGCACGTTCCACGAGCCATCGCTACCCTGCTCCAGGCGACAGGCTCCGTACATCGTGTTGTCCGGCGTCACGGCGACACGCACGTTCTCGGGACTCTGCAAATCGCTAAAGCCCTCGACCGAAAACAGGTACCGGATGAGGTCCATATCCGCCTCGACGCAATCGCGGATATGGTATTCGGGTGCGATCATGCGCTGAATCCTTTCTCGAAGTGCCCAAAGTGACCGCGCTGCCCCATGAGCAGCGCCGAACATGGCTCGAGCTTGCCGTTGCCATCGAGCTCGCCGCGCGTCTCGGCGACGAGTGTGCGCCCGATGAAGAGTTCGTGATCGCCATGCACTTGCGATTCCACCAGCTCGCATTCTATCCACGAGATGGCCTGTCCGATACGGATGGCGTCGATGCGCGTAGCCGGAAGCGTCATGAGCCCCGCTTCGGCGAAGCGATCCTCGACACCGTGCTTCTTGCCGCATGTCATCGCAACGCACACGGCATCCTCGTCGGCGCCGAGCACGTTCACGACGAAGCTTCCCGACTCGCGCATGGCACGCGCGGTCTGCCCGCCGGGACGAATGGCGACGGCGATGAGGCTCGGCTCGTGCGATATGGGCATGGCCCACGCAATGGTCGCGACCTTGTCAGCGCCCATGGCATCACGTGCCGTAACAAGTGTCACGGTCGAGGGAATGAGCAACGTGGCGATCTCGTTGCCGGTAAGCTCGCTCAAGCTCTCGTCCATCATGGTCTCCTACCCACCGATGAGGCAAATGGACAGGGCAAATGTCTCACGATTCCCGGTGAGACATTTGCCCTGTCCATTTGCCTCATTTGCCTCATCCTGTCCATTTGTCTCATTTACGCACCTACATGATGGGCGGCACGTAAATCTTCATGCGGGACTGCGGGATGGCGCGCTTGGCGAGCTCCCGGCAACCCTCGACAATAGTATCGAGCCGGTTTGCCGGCACGCCCATGTACATCATATCCTCGCCGATATCGCTCGAGGCACGACCACCATAGCAGCCAAACGAGATGTTCGGCTCATCGTTCATGAGCGGCAGCAGCGTTGCCTCCACGCATTGCGCATTGAAGCCCGACGCGTGGAAGTCGTGTCGATGCCCGTCGAAGTACGACATGCTCATCGACAGCCACATCATCTGCTCGGGTGTGCCCGTGAAGACGATGACCTCGGGATGGCGCGTGCATGCGCCAAGCGGTTGCACGAGGGTGGCGCGCTTGGAGTTGGGCGGTAACGTGGGACGCTCAGCTACCATCTTGGCCGCGGCCTCGGCGTCCACGACCTTATGGAAGAGCACGTAGATCTCGCCGGTGGCAAGCTTGTCGGGCACGCCAGTCATACCGAAGATTGAGGTGCCATCAGGGCAGGCATGGCAATGCGGCGGCATGAGTATCGATGCACCGCGCCGCGCCGCGTTCATGCTCTGGCAATAGCGCAACTTCTCGGTGGGCATGGGTACGTCGGGCAGCGGCTCATCGATGTCGATGAGACCGACGGCCACCGGATGCCAGCGCAGGTCGAGCGCTTCCATGATGGCCTTCTCCGCCTCGGCGTAATGACACTGCTCCTCGGCGCTGATAGGCTCGGCGCGTTCCTCGCCGGCATACGGGTCGAAGGCCTCGGCGCCGGGCAGCGACTTGATCACGATGGCGCGCTGCGGGCACTGGCCCGAGCAGGTCGTGCAGCCGACGCACGCCTCCATGTCGACGGCCTTCGGCATGCCGTTACCATTCACCTCGAGACAGTACTGCGGGCAGAACGCCACGCATAGGCCGCAGGCAACGCAGCGATCCGCATCGTGTATGAACTCGTAGTCAGCGCTCATGGGCTGCTCCTTGTCGCATTAGGCAGTGGGGCCGGTTCCCCACATCTCGTAGATACGCTCACCGGCGGAATTCGTCATCTGGTAGCTGCAAAACGGAATCACGCGCCCGTCCTTCATCGCCACCGTCATCGAGCATTCCGCCATGCGCTCGGTCGTTGTCGTCATCGCGTCCATGTAGTTCATGATGATGACGCTGATGCCGCGATAGAGGTTGACGCCCTTTTTGTAGAGGATGTCGGGCAGCACCGAGCCCTGTGGGGATGTCGGGTCGTAGTACTGCATGTACTCCTCGCTCGACAGGCCGCGCGTGGCCGGGATATAACCGCCGTTTTCATCCGGCATGAGGAAGGTGCCCGTGTCGCACAGCGGATGCGAGCACCCGAGCGGCATGATGTCTGCGACCTTGATGCGCCCATCGGTCTGCTCCTCGAGCGCGTAGATGGTGTCGCCGGCCGTGTACGGCGCGTACTCGCTCGGCTCGAAGCGCCCCGAAGTGAACGCGGGCTGCAGCGCAACGCCAATCACCACATCGGAGTTCTCCCAGGCAAAGTCGATGACCTCGCCGACGCGATCGTCGTTCACGCCCTTGACGATGGTCATGCACAGCACGACCTGAATGCCCACCTCGCGGCAGTTCTCGATGCATGCCATCTTGTCAGCGAGCATCGCGGCCTTGCCGCATATGGCCTCATAGGGCTCCTCGTCAATGCCATCGAAAGAGAGGTAGATGCCGGTGATGCCCGCATCGACAAGCTCCTGCAGGTACTTCTTCGAACGACCGATGACGATGCCGTTCGTGTTGATCTCGATGCCGGTGAAGCCGTGGCGACGCGCGCACATGACGATCTCGGGCAGGTCGCTGCGCACCGTGGGCTCGCCGCCGGTAATCTGCAATCCCGTTTCGGGGCCAACCTTCTCGGCGAGCGTGGCGATGAGCCCCTCGATCTCGCCGAAGGTGATGCCATCGCTCGGGAAGTCGGCGCTCATGAAGCACACGGGGCACTTCGCGTTGCAACGGCGCGTGACCTCGATTTCCACCAAAGTGCCACGGCGTAGATGGCGCTTGCACAACCCGCAACTCTTGGGGCATTCGTCGTCGATGGGATAGTCGCGGCACTTGGGAGCCGTCGGCGCGACGCGCATCGAACGCAGCCACTCGTAGTGCTCGGCATCTGGCCACACGTAGGTGACGGTCTCGCCGTGCTCGGGGCACGTGCGCGTCATCCAGACCTTGCCGTCGCCGTCCGCGTAGATATCCGCCTTCAGCTGCGTCAGGCAATGTGGGCACAGCGCATGCGCCGTATGGAGAGTTCGAATTTTAGTCATAGGTCACCTTATAAAAGTCCTTTTACCTACGAAGGTAGCTCTTTTTTCAAACAATTGCGAAGCAGGAAATGCTTTTCGCGAGGCGTCCTTGCGAGGACTGTCTGAGCGGGCGGTTTCTGCCCGCGAGTTTCCCTAAAGGGACTAGCTTCGCGTCGCCGCACGCAGCCGAGCGAAAAGCATTGACGGGTGCGGAGCCTGTTTGAAAAAGAGCTACCGAAGTATCCCTTCGGTCTCCTCCGGCTCGTGCGCAGGTGCGTCGGCGCCGTCCTCCACGTCATCCAGATACTGACGCGGATCGTGGTTCTCGTTGGGCGCGGCATGCGGCTTGAGCCCGAGGAAGTCGGCCCATTGCAGGACGCGCTTGGGCACGTAAATGCCCGTCTGATACTCCGATGCCGTGCGCAGCGCACGAGCGCACGACAGGCAGTGCGCCAGGTCCTCGACCTCGTCAACATCAGCGACAGGTGCGAGGTACGCGTTGGGGATGCCCTCCTCGACAAGTTTCTCGACGTATCCGTCGAGCGCGGGCCTGCCGGTCATGTTGTAGTAGATGCCCTGGTGGTTGATAGGCGTGTCGAAGTTGAAACCCACGAGCGAGGTGCCACACTCCTGGCACGGTGCCTGCACGAAGCCGGGCGTGCCAAGCACCTCAGCGAAGTAGATGAGCCACTGAAATGCCTGGGTCACATGTGCGCGCGGCAACGTCGGGATATCGGCGCCGATGGAGACGATTGCCTCGTAACCCTGGTCGAAAATCTCCTTAAACGCCATGTCGAAGTGATCGTCGAAGGTGGCACCGCGGTCGTGCATGTAGTGAATCTCGCGCGGCCACTGTCCGATTTCCTCGATCGTCTCCTTCATGAGGGCGACATTCTTCTCTGGCGTCGTCGAGATGAAGAGGTCGTAGCTGCGCTCCGGCGCGCTCGGGTCGGCCTCGCGCTCCTCGCGATTCAGCGCCTCGAGATCGTCCATGCACCACATCGCAAGCTCGGTCACATCCCACAGGCTACGCTTGAAGAACTGGGCCGCTTGCTCCTGCGTGAAGCCGCCACCACGTTCGATGGTGAGACGCGTCTTGACCAGACCTGGAATCGGCGGCTTGGAGAAGATGAGAATCGCGTATTTCTTCTGCATGGGTGCTACTCCTTCTTTCTGATGCGGCAGGGAATGCCGTTGTAAATCCACGTCCCGATAAGCGGCTCGCGCGCGCCTTCGACGGCACCGCGTGTGAGCCAGTTGATGTTCGATTTGAGACACTCGTCAAAATCGGGGCTGTCCTCGACCGATTCAGGGTACCACCATCCATATTCGGCGGAGGCCACGTCGTCAAGCATGTTCGCGATATGCACGTATTGGAGCACCTCAACGTCCGGCGCATCCTGGCGCGAGATGAGGCAGGCATCCCCCTCCGCAAGACCCAGGCGCTCGGCCGTCGCGGGTGAGAGCTCGACCGTCGGCTTGGGATGGCGAGCGCGCATCGAGGGAACCTCGAAATACGAGGATGCCCAGTATGGCTGCTTGCGCGCGCCGGTAATGAGCGTGACGCAATCATCCTCGTGACACACGTCCTCGTGCACACCGGTCACGGGCGTGAACTGCGCGACAAGCCCGGCACCGCGGCGCTGCAGGAACGGGACGGCGAGTTCGACCTTGCCGCTCTCGGTCGCAAAACCGCGCGGCTCGCCTGTTACCTCGTCAATCTCGAGATGCTTGAGGTAACGCGCTCCACCACCGCAGATGCCCGTGATGATGAAATCGTCCCAACTCATGCCCGTCGGCTCGATGGTGCGGGCGAGTTCCTCGGTCAGGTCCTGAGCCGGCCACAGCGCCTCATCACAGCCCATGCGCAGAGCCAAATCGCGCAGGATGACATAGTCCTCACGGCGCTCGAACTGCGGCTCGACCGCAGCCGGTCCGCCATAGCAGAAGTCCGAGACACCGCCCATCGCCTGAAAGCAGGGGTGCTCGACAGCTGCGGCAGCGGGCAAAACGTAGTCGGCCATGAGGGCCGTGGGTGTCATGATGAACTCAAGCACGACGACGAGATCCATCGCCTCGAGTGCCCGCATAACAAGCTGCGTATCGGCATAGGTGACCAGTGGATTGGCGCCATCGACGATGAGTGCGCTCACGCGATAGGGTTTGTCCGTGATGGCCGCTTCCCACACGCGTTGCGGCAACGCCGAGGTGAGATATCGCATGGGCAGATGACGTCCCAGCTTGCCGGTGCGCTCGTCGGCGAGTTCCCAACCGGCATAACTCTGGAGGCCGCAATCAGGCTCGTTGAGGCCATGAGCACGAGCCTCGGCAGACAACAGCATGCTGTCCTCGAGCTCGAGCTCGCTCAGGAAGCTCGGTGCCTCGTTGAGAACGTTACCGCCGGGCACGTCGACATTGCCCGTGATGGCGCGCAACGCGGCGATGACACGATGCAGCGATGCGGTGTTGGGGCCGATCTGGTCGACACCGCGTCCCGAAAGCAGACCGGCGGGCTTGCTCGTCGCGTACATGCGGGCAGCCTCGCGAATCTGCTCGACGGACACTTGGGTGATAGCGGCCGCCTCGTCGAGCGTGCGCTCGAAAGCAGCGGCCTTGAACTCGTCGAAGCCGGAGCACCACTCATCGACGAAGTCATGGTCGTAGAGATCCTCCTCGATGATGACGCGCGCGAGCGCGTACGCGAGAACGAGATCAGTACCGGGAAAGGGCGCGAGCCACAGCGTCGCCTTGGCCGCCGTCATCGACAGGCGCGTGTCCACGACGATGAGCTTACCGCCATCGCGAGCGTAGTCGGCGATGTTGCGCCAGAACAGCGAGTTGTCCGACTCAGCCGGATTGATACCCCAGAGCATCAGGCACTCCGTGAGGTCGGGCCGGAAGTCGCATTCGACCGACCAACCGTAGGTCATCGTGTCCATCCAGATGCGCGGATTCCAGCAGATGGGACCGATGCCCATGTTGTTGGGGCTGCCGATGAAGCTCATGAAGCGATGCAACGGCCAGTAAACCGCATGCGGACCACCAATGGCACTCGCCACCGTCCACGGACCATGTGCGTCGATGAGCAGGCGCAAACGCGTCGCGATATCGTCAAGCGCCTCGTCCCAGCTCACGCGGATAAAACCGCCGCCGCCACGCGGCCCTATGCGCTTCAGGGGAAAGTTGACGCGCGTATCCTCGTCATAGAGCTTCTCGAGATTGAGCCGCCAACGGGGACAGCGGGCAGATACGCTCACATCGTAGGGATAGCGCGTCGCATCAGGCGTGAAGTCGATTACGCGGCCGTCTTCGATCGTCGCGTCGAACGCGCATAGATAGCCGCAGTAGTGACAATTGGTTTTACGAATCTCGGTAGTCATAGCCCATGATTGTACTGCATGCATCGGGCAAACACGCGCACTCTCCGGTTACAACACGGCACCGGCAAACAAAGTGGTTACCCGCCATGAGACAGTTGCCGTCAGACGGGATGAGACAAAAGTGACCGGAGCGTTTTTGTCTCATCCCGTCCCATCGCCATCAGTCGACGAGCGTCAACTCCTCACTCTCCGAAAGCTCCGCATATGCCGGGTCGGCAAAGAGCGCATCGACGTTCGCGTACACCTGCCCCCAATCGACGGAGCAATCAAAGATTTGCTCGAGGTAATGCTGCACAGGCGTGCTTCCCACACCACGCTGCAACGAGTTGACACACGAGAAACAGGTCGACAGCACGCGGTCCGCATCGACTCCGTCGATTTCGGCAAGACGCAGGTTGCGGCGATACGCACAATAATCGGGAGCGTACACGCTCACCATGCCGCCACCTCCGCAACACAGACAGTCACGTTTCTCGTGCGGCATGCTCTTGAATGTCGCGTTCTCAAATAAACTGCGTGCCGCACTGCCAAAGAAACCAGCAGAGCGGTCGTAACACGCATCGTGAAATGTGATGGCCTCGGTGCTCTGCGATATCATGCCGCGCTCGACGAGCAAATCGGGTAGCCGTACGATCTCGATCTCCATCCCCTCGATGAGCTGTGGCAGCAGATGGCCGCAGTGTGGACAGGTCACGACCAGGCGCCCGATTTCCTTCTCACGCAAAAAGGCCTGCACGCGCTCGCGATAGGCATCGTATTCGGCATAGAAGCCGACATCATAGAAAGTCGCGCCGCAACAGATGAGCAGCGTGTAGGCGGCAATGTCCTCATCACGCAACCATTGCGAAACCTTGGCGGTAAGTTCGGGCGCATATGCATATAGCGCACAACCCGGGAAAAATGCGGTGTGATCGGCATCGCCACCCAGATTCGCCTCGCCCTGGATATAGGTGACGTTCGTGATGTCACCGGTGTCACGGGCGCGCAGCGACGAAAACACGTTGTGCTTGAGATCCGTCCTGAACTTGCGGTACAGGGGCCTCAGCTCGGGCTTCTTCTCGAGCAGCAATGCCCTGAGCGGTTTGGTAGCACGAGAGGCGACCAGGTCGACCGGGCAGTTAATCGTACAGCGATTGCACAGCGCGCACGTGAAGGGTGCGTAATCCCAGGTATCGTCCCCGTTGAGAATCGACTCGCACAGCTCACCGAGATTAGGCTCGCCATTCGAGAAGTTACCGCAGTCGGTCTGGGCGCACAGGCCGCAACGGATGCAGCTGTCGGAAAAGTCCTGCACGTCTTCCAGCGGATGATGCATGTCGAATCCTCTCTCGCGTCACATCTGCGCCCGATTATACGCCAATGTGACAGGGGTCTGACCCCTGTCACATTGGCGTATAATCGGGCCCCTGTCACACGCGACCGCAAATCCATATGCAAGTGCCATCCGAAGAGCTCGCCTGCACGTAAACTGCGTTTTCCTAGGATTTGAGAAACTCCCATGCTGGTTTTTGACGTTTTCCTAGTCTCAATCCCAACTTTCTTGTCGGTTTATTTCGTTTTCCTAGGATTTTTTGAAAACAGCACTAGGAAAACGTCAAAAGCCAACATTTGACCACATCCCAGCCTAGGAAAACGTGATTTTCTTGCATGAGAGAGGCTCAGCGTGCGCATAGGCGCAAGTATCGCGAGTCTACACGCGGGGACAAGGCCTCTTGTGCTGCATCAGCAAAAAGAGACCCCCGCTTCCATCGAGGGAACGGGGGTCTCGAGAAACCTTGCGGCTCATTCACGCCAGACGGCATTCGCTCCTACTGAGCGCCGGTCATGGCAGGATTGGGGCCGGAGGTCTGGTAGACCTCGTCCGGACCGTCGGCAGGAGCCTCGTCGGCAACCTCACCAGCGGGCGTAACCCACGTCCAGTACTCCCTGCCGGTCTCCCAGTAGTCCATGAAGTCCTGATGACTCTGAGGCAGACGCGTGTAGTACTTGAGCTCGCCCGGGGTGACGCGGCGCTGATAGCTCCAGATAATCATGAAGCGCAGCAGGCAGCCACCCATGAGAGCGATGAGCGCGGATGCGTAGCCGCCCACGTTGGTGACGTTGAGCAGCAGCGGAATAACCAGACCGCAGCAGACCATCAGGCCCCAGAAGTAGCCGGCCCACTCGCCACGAACCCAGCGCTCGGCATGGGCCTTGGCGGTCTCGTTGGAAGCGCAGAACTGCAGCATCACGTAGAGCAGCAGCACGACGAGCTCGAGCGAGATGAGAATCGCGTCAGCGACATGCAAGATGTGACGCAGCTCCTCGGTGAGCAGCGCGGCAAGCGGCGTAGACAGGTTGACCTGCAGCCACTCGGCCGGGAAGGGCCAAACGCCGATGCACATGGAGAGCAGGGCCGCACCGGTGGAGCAGCCGGACACCATGAAGAGCACGGGCAGAACCGGCGTGTTCCAGAACGGACGGGACTTCATGCTGGAGAGCAGTACGCCCGTGTAGATCGTGACGCACAGGCCGAAGATACCGGCAATGCCGAGCAGCACCTGCGCAAAGCCCTCATACGGAATGAAGGGCAGACCGGTGAGCCAGGAGAGCTCCCAGAAGATGAAGAGCACGCCTGCGATCATCGAGATGGAGAGGAACACAGCACCCCACTTGATAACCGAGGTCCTCGTCACGAAGGCACGGTAGAAAATCCACGGCTGACCAAGCTCGAAGACGAGCAGGCCGGTGCCAATGCCCAGGATGAGGAAGGCGATGAAGACGCCCCACACGAGGGCACCGCTCGTCAGAGCGGATGGCGCGATGATCAATCCGACAACGGCGGCGGTCGCCATCATGCCGCCACCAAGGCCGCCCAGGAAGAGGTAGAGGGCAATCGGCCAAATCCAGAACTGCTTCACTGTACCGTACCTCCTAAGTCGGGAATGTAGTAGATCATGGGCTCGGTACCAACCTCAGGATAGACCTGCTCGGTGTAGTACGAGTTGACGAGCTTCGAGACCTCGCTGTTGGGATCGTCAAGGTCGCCGAAGGTACGGGCCTTCTGATGGCACGTCATGACGCAGAAGGGCTGCTCGCCCTCGCGGACGCGATCCTTGCAGAAGGTGCACTTGCGGATGTAGCCCTCATGCTCGTTCATGTCGCGAGCGCCATAGGGGCAGGCATTCGCGCAGACCTTGCAGCCCATGCACTGGGAAGGCTCAACCCACACGATGCCGTCGTCGTCCTGACGCGAGGCGCCAGTCGGGCAAGCGGGCACGCAGGCGGGCTTGTCGCAATGCATGCAGATGAGCGGTTGGAAGGTCATGTGGACATGAGGCCACACGCCCTCTGCTCCGTTGGAAACAACAGGATTGTAGATGATGTCAATGGGCAGCTCGTTCCAGGTGCGGCATGCGATGGTGCATGAGGAGCAACCAATGCAACGACGCTGATCCATAACCATTGCGTAACGGGTCATTTCAGTCCTCCTCTCCTTATTTGTTCAAGTCAGCCAGGCTGCAGGGGGCATCAACAGGTTGCATGGAGAAGTCGTACCATGCGTTGTTCGCCTCGTCGACCAGGTAGTTGCCCTGACCATACTGGACGAAGCGATAGCCCGTGCCTGCCTGATAGTGGATGGAGGTGGTCGGATCGATCATCCAGCCACTGCCAGTGTCGTAATAGCGACCCTTGTCATCCTCGGCCTTGAGCGTGATGGGATTCCACGTCGTGCCGGCAGGCAGCTCGAAGTCGGCCTGCGGGCCCTCGGAAGGCTGCATCGAGAAGTCGTAGAACGTGCCCGTGGCCTCGTCGAGCAGGAAGTCGCCGTTGTGGGAGACGTACCTGTAGCCCGTGCCCATCTGGTAGAAGGTGCCCGTGGCGTCGTCGACCATCCAGCCGGAGGCCTGGTCGTAGCGGCGGCCGTTCTCGTCGTAGCACGCGCGCTTGCGGTAATCCCAGGTGAGACCCTCGGGAACCTCGAAGTCGGGTTGCGCGAAGACGGGCTCGGCAAACTCGAGAGCCATCTTCTGGGTGCTCGGCATGGCATGCACGCCGGGGCCCTCGGTGGCAAACGCAGAGCCGGGGATGGAGAACTCGCAGTCGCGCTCGGTGAATTGGTAGTCGATGTCGGTGCACTTGTACACCTTGCACATCAGGCCACGGTTCGCCCAGCAACCGGTCAGCGGGTCGCAGTGCTCGTCATCGACGGACGTGAGCACGTTGGTGTTGGACTCGAGGCAACCGAAGGGCTCGGGGCCTTCGGGGCTACGCTCGGGGAACCACCAGCCGCGCTGCGTGTAGACCGCGCGCGGATCGATGCCCGGCTCGACGTTGGCGCGCATCTTGATGCGGCCGCGACGGGTCTCGATCCAGCACCAATCGCCCATCTCGATGCCCAGCGTGACAGCGAGGTCGGGGTGGATGGTGAAGTACGGATCGGGCTTGATGTAGCGGATGATCGGGTTGTTGAAGTGCTCCGAGTGATGGAACGGCATGAAACCGCCGCCCGTGGTGAGCACGATGGGGTACTCGGCTGCGACCTCGGGATCGTCGACCTCGTTCTCGGCCGGACCGATGTACTTCGGGAAGGCCGGCAGACCGAACTCCTCGAAGACCGAGCACTTGAGCTCGACCTTGCCCGACGCGGTGCAGAACTGGCCCTTCTGCAGGTACTTCTGGTACTGCAGCGGCGGATAGTACATGCGGAAGCGAGCGACGAAGTCGTTGTAGTCCGTGATGGGAAGACCAAGCGGCGAGAGAACGTGGAAGTACGCGTCCTCGAGCTCCGGCCAGGGCCAGTCCTCTTCGGTCTGACCGCAGGCAAGGCCCAGGTCCTTCCAGATGTTGTAGTCGGTCTTGCGCTCGTACATCGGCCAAATGGCGCGCTCGGAGCAGACGATGGAGTCGGTGACACCGTAGTTGGTGTGAACCATCGGTCGCTCCATGGCACCGGCAACCGGCAGCACGAAGTCGGCCATGAGGGCCGTCGGGGTCATGAAGTACTCGAGGACGACCAGGAACTCGACCTGCTTGCAGGCCTCGAAGACCATCTTCGCGTCGCCGTAGGACGAAAGCGGATTGGAGCCGCTGACGAACAGCGCGCGAACCTGATACGGATCGCCCGTGAGAATGGCCTTGAAGACGGACGGGCCATGGGCCTCGCACATCCACTCGGCGGTGAACGCCTTGCCCCACTTGTCCTTGGAGATCTGGGAGAGACGCTCGTAGCCGGGCCAGGAGGTCATCTTGTACTTGTCGGAGCCGATCTGCTTGGCACGCATCTCGACGGGCAGACGGTCGTTGGCCTCGAGCTCCTCGTCAGTGACGTAAGCCGCGGGACCGGGCATGCCGTCGCCGCCGGGGCAGTCGAGGTTGCCGCAGATGGCACGCAGGATCGAACGGGCGTGCATGCCGGCACCAGCCGTGCGGCCGAGCTGATCCCAGGTGCAACCCCACTGGATGTTGCCGGGGCGGTTGGTCGCGTACATGCGAGCCGCCTGGCGGATGAGCTCGGGATCGAGCCAGGTGAGGGGCGCAGCCCACTCCGGGGTGTAGGGCTCGATGTAATCGCGGAGCTCGTCGAAGCCCTCGCACCACTCGTCAACAAAGTCCATGTCATAGATGAACTCGTTCATGATGACGTTGATCATGGCCATGGACAGAGCCGTATCCGAACCCGGACGCAGCGGCAGCCAGAGGTCGGCGTGCGCGGCGGTCTCGGAGTAGCGCGGATCGACGACGATGAGCTTCAGGCCGTTTGCGCGCTGCAGGTCGGTGTAGCCGTGCATGCCGGGCATGGACGACGCACCGGGGTTGAAGCCCCACAGGATGACGCACTTGGATGCGCCAAGGTCGGTCTCGAACGGGGACCAACCGTTGATGGCGGTCTCGACCATGAAGGTCGGAATCCAGCACAGCAGGGCGTTGTGGAAGCCGTTGGGCGTTCCGAACAGGTTGAGGAAGCGACGCCTCGCCCAGTCATCGGTACGCAGGGTACCGGCGGCTGCGGCGACTGCCTCTGCACCGGACTCTTCCTTGATCTGGTTGATCTTGGCGGCAATCTCGGTCAGGGCCTGATCCCAGGAGACACGCTCCCACTTGTTCTCGCCCTTCTCGCCCGCGCGCTTCATCGGGTAGTTGATGCGCGACGGATTGTCCACGAACGTGTAGGCCTGGTTACCACGAGTGCACAGGCCACCAGCGTTGGTGGGATGATCCGGATCGCCTTCGGCGTAGATGAGCTTACCGTCCTTGACGTAAGCCAGAACGCCGCAGTTCTGATGGCAGAAATAGCAGCATGACTTCTTGACCTCCACGCCTTCTGCGTGGATTTCATCCAACCATTTCGTCGATGAATAGTCTCTCACTCTGCCTCCTCCTTCATTCTCTCTTGCCACATGTTTGCATTACCTGCTTTCCGCAGACCATGCAGTCATGCGGAACACCTCCTGCGAAGACGTTGCCATCCTCGCACGTCAACGCTGTCTGCCGGCATATTCGCGCCCATCCGATGAGTGGGCATGGCAATGTCGACGTCTAACGTCTAACTTCCGTATTAAATCACGGGATGAAGGTTATGTGAAGCTATGAAAACGGGGATTTCGCCCATGCGCGCAATCTGCGCCGCTTTCGGCAAAATCCCCGTTCCTCGTTATACATGTGCACCATCGAGGTGCGCTACCCCGCGTTTCGAGTATTAGAGCGCCTCGATCTTGTCAACGATCGGATCGAGCCAATCGCCCTTGATGTCCTCGACGTTGCCCGAGTCGACCTCGGCCGAAATCTTCGGATCCATCGGCACGCAGGCCCAGGCGTCGATGCCCTTGCTCTTGGCGATGGCCTCGACCTCGGACTTGCCGAAGATTTCGTGACGCGAACCGCAATCCGGGCACTCGTAGTACGACATGTTCTCGACCAGGCCCAGCACCGGCACGTTCATGTGCTCGGTCATGCGGATGGCCTTCTCGACGATCATGTTGACGAGGACCTGCGGGGCCGTCGCGATGACAACGCCCTTGAGCGGGAACTGCTGGAAGACGGTCATGGGAATGTCGCCCGTTCCTGGCGGCATGTCGACGATGAGGTAGTCAAGCTCGCCCCAGTTGATGTCGCTGTAGAACTGCGTGAGGATGCCGTTGAGCACCGGTCCGCGCCACAGGAAGGGCGTCGCCTCGTCGGCCGTGAGCATGTTGGTCGAGACGACCTTGATGCCGGTCTTGGTCTCGGCCGGCCTCAGCATGCCGTCCTCGTCGACGGCGGGGGGCTCGTGAATGCCGAAGGAGCGCGGGATGGACGGGCCGGTGATATCGCCATCGAGGATGCCGACCTCGTGTCCGCGACGACGCAGCTCGCAGGCGAGCATCGCAGCCGTCAGCGACTTGCCAACGCCACCCTTGCCGCTGGCCACGGCGATGACGTTCTTGATCTTCGTGCCTTCGTGAAGTTGCAGCGTCTGCGGGGCGGTGCGGTCAGCGCACGCGCTATCGCCACATGCAGAGCAGTTCGAGTTGCACTCAGCCATGTCGAATCTCCCTAAACCGTTCCGGTCACCTTCCGGAACTTCTCTCGTGTAAAGACGGATTCATGGTAATGCAAGGTCTCGGGACGTACCAGTTACGAAACGGCAACTAACGCGATGGGGCATCACGCGCCGGGCATGAAAAAGGGCCGAAGCAAATGTCTCGGCCCCTCGTATGTATCTGGTGGGCGTTACTGGGATCGAACCAGTGGCCTTTTCCGTGTCAGGGAAACGCGCTCCCGCTGCGCCAAACGCCCGTGGGAAAGTAGTCTAACAGAATGGCGCATCATCGCAAGCATGAATTTTGCAAGTTTCTCTTGCACCTTGCTCCAAGTTCCCCTAGAATACCGCTCTGCGCGCGGAAGTGGCTCAGTTGGTAGAGCACAACCTTGCCAAGGTTGGGGTCGCGGGTTCGAGCCCCGTCTTCCGCTCCATGCTAAGTCAAGAGCCGGCTTTCCAGTCGGCTCTTTTACTCAGATGGCGACGTGGCCAAGTGGTAAGGCAGGGGCCTGCAAAGCCCTCACCACCGGTTCGAATCCGGTCGTCGCCTCCAGCAAACGAAAAGGGCCGGGTAACCCCGGCCCTTGTTTTTTTGGTGGCCCCACCAGGATTCGAACCTGGAACCTGTCGATTATGAGTCGATCGCGCTAACCATTGCGCCATGGGGCCAAGTGTCGGCCATTATACACAGCCGCCGATTAATCCTCCAGATAATCCTTGAGTTTGCTCGAACGACTCGGGTGACGCAGTTTGGCGAGTGTCTTGCTCTCGATCTGGCGAATGCGCTCGCGCGTGACGCCGAACTCGCGCCCGACTTCCTCGAGCGTGCGGGGATGGCCATCCTTCAGGCCAAAGCGCAGCTCGATGACCTTGCGCTCGCGCTCGGCAAGGCCATCGAGCACCATCTGCAGCTGCTCCTGCAGCATCGAGAAGCCGGCGGCGTCGTCGGGACGCACGGCCTCGTGGTCCTCGATGAAGTCACCAAGCTGCGAGTCCTCCTCTTCGCCGATGGGCGTCTCGAGGCTGACCGGTTCCTGGTTGATCTTCTGAATCTCGCGCACGCGCTCGGCGGTCATATCCATCTGCTCGCCGATTTCCTCGGGCGTCGGCTCGCGGCCGAGCTCCTGCAGCAGCTGGCGCTGGATGCGCACGAGCTTGTTGATGGTCTCGACCATGTGCACCGGAATGCGGATGGTGCGCGCCTGGTCGGCGATTGCGCGCGTGATGGCCTGGCGAATCCACCAGGTCGCGTACGTCGAGAACTTGAAGCCCTTGGTGTAATCGAACTTCTCGACGGCACGGATGAGGCCGAGGTTACCCTCCTGGATGAGATCGAGGAAAAGCATGCCACGACCGACGTAGCGCTTGGCAATAGAGACGACGAGGCGCAGGTTCGCCTCGATGAGCTGGTCCTTGGCATCCAGTCCAACCTGCTCGACGCGGGTGAGACGACGGCGCTCGCGACGCGTGAGCTCGACGCCCTCCTCCTCGGCACGCTCGAGCTCCTCGGTTGCACCGAGACCGGCCTCGATCTTCATGGCCAGGTCAACTTCCTCGGAAGCGGTGAGCAGGTCAACCTTGCCGATTTCCTTGAGGTACATGCGCACCGGATCGCCCGTGAGCATGACGACCGAGCTGGCCTCGATGCGCGCCTTGCGCGCCTCGGCACGACGCTTCTTGGCGTCTGCCGGCTTCTCGTTGTCGAGCCCGGCGGCCTTCAGCGCCTCGGCGGCTTCGGCCTCGACGGCTTCCTCGGCCTGCTTGATGCTCATGGCCTCGCTCGGAGCGCCCAGTTCGTCTTCCGGAATGCCCTCCATGATTTCCTCGTCGCTCATGGCGGCGTTGATGTCGTCATCGTCGTCGACCTCGACGGCCTGCATGCTCACGCCAGTCAACTTGATGCCGTTTGCCTCCAGGTACTCGAAGACGGCACCCATCTGCTTGGCCGTCAGATCGTCGTCGGCAAAGCTGCTCTCGACGACGCCGCGCTCGACCTTCTTGCCGGACTCCTTGATGAAATCGTCAAGACGCGCGATAAGCTCGTTATCGAGGACGCCCTCGTTGGCCTCGGCCTGCTTGACGGCCGCCGACTTGGCGCTCGTTTTCTTGGATGTGGACTTGCCCGTCTTGGTCGTGCTCTTCTTCGTGGTGGAAGTCTTTGCCACGTCAAAACCCCTTTTCTAGTCCTTCAGCTCGTCAGGCGCATTGCTCCGCAGCCTCACGAGTTCCTTCTGCATCGACACGGTTCGCTCGAAGAGCTCGTCGAGCTCCTCGGGAGAAAGCCCGCTCTCCGAACGCATGCGCGCCTTCGCATCTCGAATGCTTCGCTCGAGGTCACGCTCCCGCAGGGTACGCACCATGAGCCGTGCCTGAAACAGCTTCTCCTCGCCGTCCTCCGTTTCGACCATCGCCTGCGCGAGCAGGGTCGAGGCATCGGGACATGCGCCTTGGACCGACGCGAGCGCCTGCGCGGCGGATGCTTCATGGTCAAGCGCGATGAGGGCATCTGCCATGCTCTCCGCCGCCTGGTCCATCCACCTGATGCGCACCAAGTCCTTCCCGATATGATCGAGGAGATGAGCGTCTGTCACAACGAGCGCGATAAGCCCGTACTCCATGCGGGCGGATTGTTGGTCCGCCTCGATAATCTGCCTGGCCACAGGATCAACCGCATTCGATTGGGGCTCTGAGACGGCCTGATCGTCTTGATGGCGGGCAGCCATAGGGGCCTTGGTCTCCTTGAGAGCCTTGAATACGGCAGTATACTCCACATTCAGACGGTCGGCGATGATATTGACGTAGTCCGTTGCCGAAACGGAATTCTTGATGGGATACAGAATCTGCAACGCCTCCGTCATGGCACGGACCTTGTTTTCCGGACGCCGCAGGTCATGACGCTCGATGCATCGGTTGATCGAGAAAGCCAGCAGCGGCTCGGCGGCGGCGATAACGGCACGCATCGCATCGGCGTCATTGGCGGCAAGGAATTCGGCAGGGTCCTTGCCATCGGGCAACACGGCAACGCGCAGGTCGATTGGGTCGCGCCTGCTCTCGACCGCCGATTGCCAGTCGATGAACTCGCTCGCGCGGTCGGCCGCCTTCTGCCCGGCCGCATCGCCGTCGAAGAGATAGACGATGCGCGTGGCAAAGCGGCTGATGAGCTTCACGTGCTGCGCCGTGAGCGCCGTGCCGAGAGTGGCGACGACGTTCTTGATGCCCGCCTGATGCATGGCGATGACATCGGTATAGCCTTCCACGACGATGGCTTCGCCGCTATTGACGATGGCGTTTTTCGCGATGTCGATGCCGAACATGTTCGACGACTTATGGAAGACCGGCGTCTCCGAGGTGTTGAGGTACTTGGGTTCGCCTTGCCCCATGATGCGGCCGCCGAAGGCGATGCTGCGCCCCTGCAGGTCATGCACGGGGAACATCACGCGCTCGAAGAAGCGATCGACGAGGCGTCCCGACTTGTTCACGTAGGCGAGGTTCGCGCCGACGATCTCGTCACGGTTGAAGCCGCGCGATTGCAGGTGCGCGACGAGTTTGCCGTGTCCGGGCGCATAGCCGAGCTTCCATTCACGCGCGCACTCCGAGCCAAAGCCGCGCTCGTGCAAGTAGGCGCGCGCCTGCGAAGGGCCGGCATCACGCGAGCGCATGAGCTCCATATGGTAGAACTCCTCGGCCTCGGCGCAGGCCTGCATCATGCGGTCCTTGAGGCTGCGCGGGATGCCGCTTCCGCCCACCTCGGTAATCTCGATGTTGGCACGATCGGCAAGCGCGCGCACGGCCTCGGGAAACTCGAGATGCTCGCTTTCCATGAGATAGCCAAACACGTCGCCACTCTTGCCACAGCCGAAGCAGTGCCAGTTCTGCAGGTCAGGGTCAATCTTGAAGGAAGGCGTCTTCTCGTCATGGAATGGGCAGCAACCCCAGAACAGGCGTCCCTTCTGGCTGAGTACGACGCGTTCGCTCACGAGGGCGACCAGATCGGTCGCCTCGCGTACGCGGCGAATGTCATCGTCTGAGATGCGCGCCATGCGTCACCTGCCTCCCAGATGCTCGCGTACCCATGTGATATTGCCCATTACGGTCTCGATGAGCTCTTCCTTCGTCTCGAACACGCGCGGCCCGCGCAGCCATTCCTCGAACTCGATGCGAATCTCCTTGCCGTAGAGGTCACCGTCGAAGTCGAGCAGATGCGCCTCGACCGGAGCCGTCGCCTCAGCAAAGCTCCTGGCCACGCCCACGTTGACGGCGGCGGCATAGCGCACGCCATCGACGATGCCATACGCACCGTAGACGCCCTCGCGCGGCAGCATCGTCTCGCAATTCGCCAAGTCGAGGTTGGCCGTCGCGAAGCCAAATCCGTCACCCGCACCGCGTCCGTGCACAATCGTGCCGACGATGGCATGCGGCCTACCCGCAAGCAGACGCTTTGCCTGCGCGACTGCGCCTTCGCGCAGCTCGTTGCGTATGCGCGTCGCCGAGATGACCTCGCCATCTTCCTCGATGAGTTCGCAGGCAACGTAGGCGCAGTCTTGCGTGAGCGCCCAGCGCCCCAGATCATCGGCCGTGCCGCTCGCCTTACAGCCGAAGCGAAAGTCCGAGCCCGTGAAGATGGCTCGTGGATGCGCAACACTCCCCAGAAAATCGAGGAAATCCATCGGCAACATCGAAAACAGCTCCGGACTTGCCGGCAGGGCAAGCACACCGCCCTCGGCCTGCTCGGCGACCATCGCCAGACGATCCTCGTTCGAGAGCAGCTTGCCGAAGCTCGAATCATCGGCGCGAAATATCTCGTCGGGATCGCGCTCGAAGGTCACGGCGACAAGCGGCACGCCGAGCTCGCGAGCTTGTTCGCGTGCCTGGGCAAAAATCGCGCGATGCCCGATGTGCATGCCGTCGAAGACGCCGATGACAAACACGGCATCGCCCAGATTGGCAGGCGCACCACCTACCGGGTCCGCGCGCATGATATGTCCCGCCCTAGACAACGCCGACGACACCTCCGGGGATGACCGTCGCAGGGCGACATGCACCGGAAACGAAGTTGTAGACCGCGAGCAATCTATGACCGCACGTGCATGAAACCATACCCTCGCCCGCGTCGACGTCCGTGAGCTCGCGACCGTTCGCAACGCATTGGGCCTGCTGCTCGCCAAGTTCGATGACGGGAAAACCCAGCAGCTTGGCCGGGTCGCACCAGGGAAGCGCGCGTCCTTCTTCCGCGCAGCTCGAAAGCTCGTCGATGGAGCAGGCCTCCTCGATGCCCGTGCTCGCAACCGAAGTGCGACGCAGTGAACCCAGATGCGCACCGCATCCCAGGTACGCGCCAATGTCACGCGCAAGCGCGCGGATGTACGTGCCTTTGCTCACGTCGAAGTGAACGTCCCAATATGGCAGCGTGCGCATGCACGTCTTGCCGTCAGCGTCGACAAGCTCGACATCCTGCACGCCCGTGGCATCGAGACGTGCCGCATGCACGGTGATGGTGCGCGTCTCCAGTTCGATTGCCTTGCCCCCTCGCGCCGCCTTGTACGCGACGACGCCGTTTTTCTTGATGGCCGAGTACGCAGGCGGCAGCTGTTCGAGCATGCCCGTGAACTCATCGAGCACGGCCCTGGCATCGACGTTATGCATCGCATCGGCCAATGCGACATCCTCGCTGCCGGACAGCACGCGTCCCTGCGCATCATCGGTATCGGTAGCCACACCGAAGACGATGCGTGCATCGTAGCCCTTGTCGTGACCGGTGAGGTATTCGGACAGACGCGTTGCCGCGCCCACGCCCACGAGCATGAGCCCGGTAGCCGCCGGGTCGAGCGTGCCGGCATGGCCCACGCGCCGCTCGCCCGTAATCTGGCGCACGCGATTGACCACGTCATGCGAGGTCATCCCGTAGGGCTTGTCGAGCGCGAGCACGCCGCACAACCCGCTGGCGGTGCGCCTACGACTCATAGCATGTCCTCGCGAATCTTGGTGAACACGGTCGTGTTGGTGACTTCGGCATCCGTTGTCATCCGGGCGCTCGACTGCTCGGCAAACAACTTCGCGACGAGCTCCTCGACGATGGCGCGTGCCTCGGGCAGCTTGCCGTGGATGGTAAAGCCAGCCGCGGCCTTGTGACCGCCACCGTTCATCTGTGCCGCGATGGCCGCGACATCGCGATCGGTCTTGGAGCGAATCGAGCCGCGCACGATGGGACCCTGTTCGCGCAGCATGACGGCCACCTCGACGCCATCGAGCTGGCGGATCGCATCGATGAGCGAATCACCGTCTTCCTTGTTCGCGCCGAGTTCCTCGAAATCGGCCTCGCAGGCCCAGGACAGGGCGAGCCTGCCATCGAAGAGGAGTTCGAGACGGCGCACGACGAGCGCCTCGAGCTGCAGGGCAGCCCAGCTGCGACGCTGGTACACGTAACGAGCAACCTCGGACGGAACCGCACCGGCGTCCGCCATCTTGGCGGCAGCCATGAACGCGCGCGAATCGGCGTTCTGGAACTGGAAGCGTCCGGTATCCGTCACGAGCGCGGTATAGCAGCAGGTCGCGATCTGCTGCGTCATCTCGACGCCAGTTTGCTCGAGGAAGTCCCAGACGAGCATGCCGGCCGCGGCAGCCGTGTTGTCCACATAGCCGACATCGGCGAATGCCGCATCTCCCTGATGATGGTCGATGACGAGGGTCTTCTTGGCACGCTTGAAGACGTGCTCGCCATCACCGCTACGCGAGACGCTCGGTACGTCAACCAATATGAAGACATCCGGTTGCACATGGTAATCGCAAGCGGATACGAAGTCCCCGTAACCTTCGAGAAAGTCATAGAGCCTGGGGTGCTCGCGCGTCGCGAGCAGCGGCGTGACCTCGTAACCGAGGCTGCGCAGACCCAAGGTGAGGGCGAGCGTGCTGCCCAGGCAGTCACCATCCGGGTTGACGTGACCGCAAATGGCGACGCTGTGCGCCCCGGCAAGCAGCTCAATGCCCTGCGTGTAATCGAGCTTCGTCATAGATCATCCCTTTGTTCTGATGCCGTCATCGCAAACGAAGAAACTGTCGTGCTAGCCCTCGTCAGAGAACAGCGATGCGATGCGCTCGGCCGCATCGACCGACGGGTCGATGAAAAAGCGCAGCTCGGGCGTGACGCGCCAGCCGAGACTCTTGCCGACAAGCGAGCGAATGCGCCCTTTGGCGGCTTCGAGCCCCTCCATGACCTCGTCGTAGCGACTCGCATCGGCGCTCACGTAGACGTTGGCGACTTCGCGGTCCTTCGAGACCTCGACGTCGGTCACCGTCACGAGCTCGAGACGCGGATCGGCGATCTGGAACAGGAGCACGTTGGCAATCTTCTCGCGCAGCTCCTCGTTGACGCGACGCGATGTGGGTGTCTGCTTCATGTCTATTCCTTACGGGCGACCTGCTCGATGCGATAGCCCTCGATGACGTCGCCTTCCTTGATATCCTGGAAGTCCTCAATGCCAATGCCGCACTCCGTGCCCGAACGCACCGATGACACGTCATCGCGATAATGGCGCATGGACATGATGGAGCCGTCATGGACGATGACACCGTCGCGCACGATGCGCACGTGATCGGTGCTCGCAATCTCGCCCTCGGTGACGATGCAGCCGGCGATGACACCGACCTTGGGCATCTTGAAGGTCTCGCGCACGGTGGCAGAGCCGGTGTCGACCTCGACCTCCTCGGGAGCGAGCAAGCCGACGCGTGCGGCGTTGATATCCTCGATGGCCTGATAAATGACGCGATACAGGCGAATGTCGACCTTCTCGCGCTCGGCGACCTGACGCACGCCAGCCTGCGGACGCACGCCGAAGCCGATGATGATGGCATCGGATGCCGCGGCGAAGTTGACGTCGGTTTCGGTGACGCCACCGACGGCAGCGCGAATGACGTTGATGCGTACCTCGGACTGATCCATCTTCTCGAGCGCGCCGCGCAGGGCCTCGATGGAGCCCTGGGTATCGGCCTTGACGATGAGATTGAGCTCGGCGTGCTTGTTGGCCTCGATGCGAGCGAAGAGGTCGTCGAGGTTCATGTGGCGCGGAGCCTCCTGGGCGGCCAGGCGCTGCTTGAGCTCGCGCTCGGCGGCCAGGCTGCGGGCCTCGGACTCGTTTTCGAAGACGGCGAACTCGTCACCGGCACTCGGAACCGAGGACAGGCCCAGAATCTCGACCGGATCGGCGGGCTTTGCCTCCTTGACCGAGTTGCCCTTCGGGTCGATGAGCGCACGCACATGGCCGAAGCACACGCCCGCGACGAGCGCATCGCCCACGCGCAAGGTGCCACGCTGCACGATGACGGTCGCCACCGGACCACGGCCCTTGTCGAGGTTGGCCTCGATGACGAAGCCGCTTGCGGTCGTATCGGGATTGGCCTTGAGCTCGAGTACCTCGGCTTGCAAGATGATGGTCTCGAGCAGCTCGTCGATGTTGAGGTTCTGACGAGCCGAGACCTCGACGAACATGTTGTTGCCGCCCCACTCCTCGGGAATGACGCCGCGCTCGGCGAGCTCGGTCTTCACGCGGTCGGGGTTGGCGCCCGCCTTGTCGATCTTGTTGATGGCAACGACGATGGGCACGTCGGCGGCCTTGGCATGATCGATGGCCTCGATAGTCTGCGGCATGACACCGTCATCGGCGGCAACGACCAGAACGATGATGTCGGTGACCTGAGCACCGCGTGCGCGCATAGCCGTGAACGCCTCGTGGCCCGGCGTGTCGATGAAGGTGATCTGGTTGCCGTTGATCCAGACCACGGATGCGCCGATAGCCTGAGTAATGCCGCCGGCCTCGGCCTGCTGTACGCCCGAATGGCGGATGGCATCGAGCAACGAGGTCTTGCCGTGGTCGACGTGACCCATAACGGTGACGACGGGCGGACGGGGCTTGAGGTCCTTCTCGTCATCGTAGAAGGTGAACGACATCTCCTCCTCCGGCGAGATGATCTTGACCTCGCGGCCAATATCGCCGGCGATGAGCTCGACCAGGTCGTCGCTCATCGACTGCGTGAGCGTGAGCGGCGTGCCGAGCAGGAAGAGCCTCTTGACGACCTCGTTGCCGGGCACCTCGAGCGCGTCGGCGAGCTCGCCGACCGTGATGCCGCTCGTGACCTGCACGACGCCAACGGGCACGCCCGTGATCTCGGCCTTGCGCTGCGCCTCTTCCTCGGCCTTCTTGGCGGCCTCGGCAGCGCGGCGCTCCTTGCGCTTCTTGCGACGACCGCTCGACTGCTTCTCGGCCTCGGCAACGGCGGCACGGGCCTCCTCGAGTACCTTGTCGCGTTGCAGCTGCTCGGCAGCCTGCGCCATCTGACGATAGCGGTCATCCTCGGACTCGGAATCGACCTCGACCTGCTGGCGGCCCTTCTTTTTCTTCTTGGCGCCCTTCTCGCGATACGGCGACTCGGACTGCGCAGGCTCAGCTACCGCTTGCTCGGAGGCGGCGGCACGGGCCTCGGCGGCCTCGCGCTTCTCCTGCGTCAGGCGGTTGCTCTCGGCGGCGATCTGCGAAAGCAGGCCGTCGAAGACGGACGGCTTGGCGGGCCTGGCCTCCTGTTGGGCGGCCTTGTCGGCGGCCTCGGCCTCCTGCTGAGCGGCCTTGGCCTCCGCCTCGGCGGCCTCACGCCTCTTCTGCTCCTTCTGACGGCGCTTTATCTCGGCCTGGGCAGCCTGCTTGTGCTCTTCCTCGAGGCGCTTGCGCTCCTCTTCCTCGGCACTCGCCTTCTCGTCCTCGGCGCTCTTTTCGGCATCTTCCGGAGCCTGATCGGTGCGATTCTGCAACTCGGGACCAAGCTCCTTGCGAATCTTGTCGACATAGGCGTCGACGAGCGTTGACGCATGGTTCTTGACGGGGATCTTCATCTCCTTGAGTCTCTCGACGAGCTCCTTGGAGGTCATCCCGAACTCCTTGGCGAGTTCATGTACGCGCATTCCTGCCATATTCCCTATCACCTATCCCCTGCTGACGCCGCGCCCATGGCGCTCATATACACGTCAAAATCGGCCCTGAGCCGGTCGTAATCGTCGTTTCCCACCTTGGTGCGCAGCCGCCCACCCAAAAGGCGCTTCTCACATGCCTTGTCGAAGCATACTTCGTCCGCACACACATAGGCCCCACGTCCCGCCGCCTTGCCGCTTGCATCGAGACCGACAGTGCCATCTGGCATGCGCACGAAACGCACGAGCGAGCGCTTGTCCGAGCTCGCATGGCAGGCGATGCAGGTGCGTGTGGGGACCTTCCTCGTCATTAGATGAGGGACTCCTCTTCCTCGTCCGCGGTGGCCTCGGGCGCCTGGCCATCGGCGTGAATGCCGCAGTAGCGCGAGCCGGGACGAGCATGGTTGCGGCAGCGCACGCCCTCGGGGCTCACGTACTCGCAACGCATATCCACCGGCTCCTCGTTGACCTCTTCGTCCTCGTCGATGAGCGAGGTCATGGATGCCAGCGAGACGCCATCGGCTGCGGCGAGGCTCGCCGACTTGATGTCGATGTGCCAGCCAGTCAGACGTGCGGCAAGGCGTGCGTTCTGGCCCTCCTTGCCAATGGCGAGCGAGAGCTGGTCATCGGGCACGATGACCGTCGCGTAATGCGAGTCCTCGTCAATGAGGACGTTGGAGACCTTGGCCGGCGAAAGCGCATTGGCCACGAAGGTCACCGGATCCTCGTTCCACTGGATGACGTCGATGCGCTCACCGCGCAGCTCGCCTACGACCATGCGGATGCGCGAGCCCTTGGGACCAACGCACGCACCCACCGGATCGAGGTTGGATTCGCGGGAGTGCACGGCAATCTTGGAGCGGGCGCCCGCCTCGCGCGCGACCGACTTGACCTCGACGACGCCATCGTAGATCTCGGGCACTTCGAGCTCGAGCAGACGACGGATGAGGTCGGGATGCGTGCGGCTCACGATAATGCTCGGGCGATTGCCGCCATCGCGCATGCGCGTGGTGCCATGTGCCTGCTGGCTCGGGTCGCGCACGTCGATGATGAGCGCCTTGATGCGCTGGTTATGCTGGTAATACTCGTTGCTGGGGCGCTCGTTGCGCTCGTTCTCGTTGCGGCGCCTGTCGAAGTGCGGCAGCTCGGCCTCGACACCATCGCGGATCTTGATGATGGTGAAGTCGGGCGTGGTCTGGAGCACGGTGCCGGTGATGAGCTCGCCCTTGCGGTCGGCAAACTCCTTGTAGATGCTCGCACGGGCTGCGTCGCGGACGATCTCGTTGATGACGCGCTTGGCGTTCTGCGCGGCAATGCGCGACACGTTGTCAGGCGTCACGTCGCGCGGCTCGTAGTCCTCGTACTCGCCGGTCTCGGGATCCTCCTCGCCAATGCCGACCATCTCGTAGACGAAGATGCGGCCGCTCTCGCGGTCGATGGTAACCTGCGCATCCCAGTCGAGATCGAGGATGCCCTTATAGCTGCGCGCGAGATCCTGCTCGAGACGCTCGAGCACGGCGAGCTGGTCGATGCCTCGCTCGGTGGCAAGATCGGTGAGTGCGCTGATGAGTTCTGATGACATGGTTCCTCCCTATTTAGTTGTCCTGGCCAAGCGGCGCGTCTTCGTCATCGAAGTTATGCCCGCTAAAGTCGATCCGGCCGATGATGTGCGCCTTCTTGATGCGATCGAAGGCAATGCGCTCCATCGTGCCATCTTCCATTTCGAGCACGAGCTCATCACCATCGAGCCCATGCGAAATTCCCGTGTACTTGCTGCGTGCGGCGCCCGGCTTGAGATAGGCCACCGTCGTCTCGCCCGCGAATCGGTCGAAATCATCGCGCTTGCGCAGGGGACGATCGATTCCGGGTGACGAGACCTCGAGATCGTACGACTCGATGAACGGGTCGGCCTCCTCGATCGCCGCATCCACCCACCCCTGGGCGTCGACGAGCTCGTCAAGCGTGATGCCACCAGCCGGCGTGTCAAGGAACACGCGCAGGATGGGGCGCTTGCGCGTGCCGGCCACCTCGACCGTCACCAAATCGAGACCGTGCTTGACCGTAAGCGGCTCGAGCACCTCGATAAGCTTGTCCTCCCTATTCACCTGCATGTCTCCTTACAAACAAAGAAAGCGGGGCAAACCCACTTTCTCCTTGACCTTTACTGACTTAACGGCGGCGTAGAAAGCCGTACCGTGGCTGCGAGCAGCCTCAAAGCACACGAAACGGGCGCTTTGACAAGCTACCCTATTCTACTCGGATTCGCGCACGAGTCAATGAGACAAAAGTCGCCGGGGCGCTTTTGTCTCATTGTGTTACAGAGGCCAGACCCTGTAACACACGTGGGTACCAGGCACGGGTTGTGCCGCCCCATGTCCTGCTATGCAGCTGGCAAGCGACGACCCCTGCTCGCCTCTAATTCGCCACGACGTTAACGACGGTCGGGGCGACGATCGTCTTGCGCACGATGAGCCCCTCAATGCGATCGGCAACGGTCTCGAGCGCCGCGGCAACGATCTCGTCCTCGCTGGCGTCGGCAGCCATCGTGATGTGACCACGCACCTTGCCACCGATCATGACGGCGCGCTCCACCTCGTCGGCCTTCGTGGCCTCCTCGTCGAAGCTCGGCCAGGCGACGTCATAGGTGCTGCCCTCGTTGCCGAGTGCCTCGGTCCACAGCTCGTCGGCCCAGTGCGGCGCGTAGGGTGCGAGCAGCAACACGAGCGTCGTGGCAACCTCATGGCACAGCTCCTTGTCGCGCGCGTCCTCCGCCGTGGCGTTGAGGTAATCGGCCGTCGTGTTGGAAAGCTCCATGATCGACGCGAGCGCCGTGTTGAAGTTGAAGCGCTCAATGTCGGCGCCCACTTTCTTAATGGTCGCGTGCATCTGGCGGTTGAGTTCCTTGGCGAGTTGCCCGTCATCGGCCGAGCCGGCGGCATCGGCCAGCGACCACACCTGCCCCCACGCGCGCTTGAGGAAGCGCGCCATGGCCGCGCAGCTCTTGTCGTCCCACTGCAGGTCCTTGTCGGGCGGAGCCATGAACAGGATGCAGGCGCGGGCGGCGTCGACGCCGTACTCGTCGATGAGCGACTCGGGCGACACGACGTTGCCCTTGGACTTGGACATCGTCTCGCCCTTGGAGTCCTTGACCATACCCTGGCACAGCAGGTTGGTGAACGGCTCGTCGAAGTCGAGCATGCCGGCGTCGCGCGCGACCTTGGTCCAAAAGCGCGAGTACAGCAGGTGCAAGATGGCGTGCTCGATACCGCCGATGTACTGGTCGACGGGCATGAAGCGATCCGCCTTGTCCTTTGCGAAGGGAAGCTCGGTGTTATGCGGGTCGGTGTAGCGCAGGTAGTACCACGAGCTGCACGTGAAGGTGTCCATCGTGTCGGTCTCGCGATGCGCGGGCTTGCCGCACACCGGGCAGGTGCACTCGTAGAATTCCTTGGAATCCTTGAGCGTTTCGCCCGCAGCGATGTCGATGTCCATGGGCAGGATGACCGGCAGGTCCTCTTCGGGGACGGGCACCAGGCCGCACTCATCGCAATAGATCATCGGGATGGGATTGCCCCAGTAGCGCTGGCGGCTGATGAGCCAGTCGCGCAGACGGAAGTTCACGACCCCCTTGCCCAGACCACGCTCGGCGAGCCAGTCGATAACCGCCTGCATGCCTTGCGAGTCGTGACCGCCGGGCATACCGGTGAACTGCCCGGACTGCACCATGATGCCATCGCCGTTGAAGGCCTCGTCCCAGTCCACGTCGGTCACCTCGAGGTCGCGCACGTCGGCGAGCTCGGTGGCAAGCGGACTATCTGCCGGCACCACGACCGGCGGGATGGCCAGGCCGTACTTGCGCGCGAACTCGAAGTCGCGCTGGTCGCCACAGGGCACGGCCATGACGGCACCGGTGCCGTAATCGGTCAGCACGTAATCGGAAACCCAGACCGGGACCTTGCTCCCGTTGACGGGATTGATGACGTAGCGGCCCGTGAACGCACCGTGTTTCTCGCGGTCGCCCATCGTGCGCTCGACGGCAGTTGCCGCAGCCGCGACCTTCTGCACCTCGCGCACCTCGGCCTCGTACTCGGTACCCGCGACCAGGCGCTCGACGAGCTTGTGCTCGGGAGCAAGCATGAAGAAGGTGCAGCCAAACAGCGTATCCGGGCGCGTCGTGAACACGGTGATGGTCTCGTCGGTGGGCTCACCTGCCTCATCGCAGAGCGTGAACTTCACCTCGGCACCCTCGCTGCGGCCGATCCAATTGGCCTGCATCTGCTTGACGCGCTCGGGCCAGCCGGGCAGCTTGTCGAGGTCGTCGAGCAGCTCCTGGGCGTAATCGGTGATCTTGAGGTACCACTGGTCGAGTTCGCGGCGCTCGACGGTGGAATGGCAGCGCCAGCACGTGCCCTGCTCGACTTGCTCGTTGGCGAGCACGGTCTTGCAGTCAGGGCACCAGTTGACGGGGTTGGACTTGCGATACGCCAGGCCCTTCTCGTACATCTTGAGGAAGAACCACTGGCCCCAGCGATAGTACTCGGGCTTGCAGGTGACGACGGTGCGGTCCCAATCGTAGGACAGGCCCATGCGCTTGAAGCTCGCCATCTGGGTATCGATGTTCTCGAAAGTCCAGGTAGCCGGATGGCTATGATGCTTGATGGCGGCGTTCTCGGCCGGCAGGCCAAAGGCATCCCAGCCGATGGGATGCAGCACGTCGTAGCCGTTCATGTGCAGGTAACGCGCGTAAACATCGCCGATGGTGTAGTTGCGCACGTGGCCCATGTGGATGTCGCCGCTCGGGTACGGGAACATCTCGAGCACGTACTTCGCGGGACGCTCGGATGCCTCGTCAAGCTTGAAAAGCTCATGCTCCGCCCAGTACTGCTGCCATTTGGGTTCGATGGAATGCGGATCATACGCCTCGTGCATGGCCAACCTCCGATATGCCGTCAGATACGTGCGTCAGATAAAACAGTGACACATCATACCGCAGCGTCACGCCAATGACGCGCTCAAACGGGGCTAAAACGCGATGAGGCCCAGATGTTCGAGGAGTATCTTGAGGCCGATGGCAATGAGCACGATACCGCCCGCGATCTGCGACGGCTTCTCGAAGCGCGCGCCGAAGCGATTGCCCACGACGACGCCGACGAGCGAGAGGACGAAGGTCGTGCAGCCGATGATCAGCGCGGCAACCACGATGTCGATCTGCAGAAACGAGAAGCTGATGCCGACGGCCAACGCGTCGATGCTCGTGGCGATGGCGAGCATGAAGAGCTCGCACAGGTCGAGCCTGTCCGTGACGGATTCGTCCTCCTCGCCCTCGTCATGGAAGGCATCCCAGAGCATCTTTCCGCCGACGAAGGCGAGCAAGGCGAAGGCGATCCAGTGGTCGACCACCGTGACGTAGACGGCAAACGCGTTTCCCACCAACCAGCCGATGACCGGCATGAGGCCCTGGAAGACGCCGAAGAACAGCGCGATGGCGAGCGCATGGGCGTAGTTGACGCGATGCATGCCAAGCCCCTTGCAGACCGACACGGCAAACGCGTCCATGGAAAGCCCGACGCCTATGAGGAATATCTCGATAATACCCATAAGGGTGCCAATGATAGCAACTCGCATCGCTTCCACGACGCTCGTCGCTGGATTTTGCTATTCACCATGTCGAGCTATACTTCAGTCACCATCTGAGTTTCACTCAAGGAGACACGCCATGGAACAGGCCACGTTCGACTACATCGCACCGCGCGTCGATATTCTCTCGACATCACAGGCAAGCACACAGGTAACCAAGGACGCGGCGGTCGCGTGGAAGAAAGCCATCACCGCTGACAACAGCGATACTGCCATCGAGCAGGCAACCAAGCAGCTGCTCGACATCCTCGAAGGACGTCCCACCACCATCGATGGCGTCATCGCCTCTGCCCAAGGTCCCGCCAAGGAGATGTTCGGCGAAGAAGCAGCCGCCCAGTTCCTGGCAAAGCAGCAGCAGCGCAAGGCCGACGGCGCAAAGTGGTGTGACTGCGACGCCTGCATCGCCGCAAGCGAGATCCTCGCCAAATTCAGCCGCGCGGAGCTGTAGGATCCCCCTACACCGCTGGGTTCGTGAGCCGCAGGATGTTGCGGCCAAACGCGTAGCCGTACGGCGGCTCGGCCACCCAATCGGCCCTGAAGTCACGCGTCGTGGTCGAGATGCTTTCCCCGCGGTTCACCGTCAGGTACTCGTCACTCCATATGTCGCGGTCGAAGACGAGCAGGCCGCCGTCCTCGCTCTCGATGATCACGGCCTGCGCCCACCTGAAGTCGATGAGTCGACGCGAGCCCTTGGATAACAGCGCCGTGTCCACTACTACGAGCATGTCGGCCACCTGAAATCCGCATTCCACGCGTGTCACGTGCTTGCCCGGCGGCGTCCACAGCTCACCTGTCGCGGGCTCGGCGCGCAGAATCGCGACTTCCTCCTCGACGAAATCCGGTCCCAGCGCCAACGTCTCGTGCTCGTTCACGAGGTCAACCGTAAAGCCGTCGAAGGCGAGCCGGGCGGTCTTGTATATGTGGTCGCTCTCGCCATCGAGGCAGTAGCCCTCGTAGGCGACGAGCTCGCGGCCGATGCACGACCGCAAAAGCGCCAGCGCCGCATCGTCGAACTGCCTGCCGATTTCTATCAGGCTCATGACAAACCCGCCTTCCGCCTCGCGCTCGTAGTATATTGACGTCCTAAGCATACTGCATCGACCACCATATAGGAGGGTGTTCATGGAACGCGATAACGCATGGAAGAGCTATAGCGACAAGGACCTCGACAAACTCGAAAAACTCAGCAGCGACTACATCGAGTTCATCTCGGAGAACAAGACCGAGCGCGAGTGCGTGAACGCCTCGATCGCCATGGCAGAAAAGGCCGGGTACAAGCCGCTTGCCAAGGCCATCAAGAAGCAGCGCAAGCTCAAAGCCGGCGACAAGGTCTACGCCCAAACCCACGGCAAGGCCCTTATCCTGGCGGTGCTCGGCACCGATCCGCTCGAGGACGGCTTCAACATCCTGGGCGCCCACATCGACTCGCCGCGTCTCGACGCCAAGCAAAACCCGCTCTACGAGAACACCGACATAGCCCTGCTCGACACGCATTACTATGGTGGCATCAAGAAGTACCAGTGGGTCACGCTCCCGCTGGCCATCCATGGCGTCATCGCCCTCAAGGCGGGCAGGTCCATCGAGGTTCGCGTGGGCGAGGACCCGTCCGACCCCGTGTTCTGCATCTCGGACCTGCTTCCCCACCTGGGTCAGAAGCAGATGGAGAAGAACGCCAAGGAGGTCATCGACGCCGAGGACCTCGATGTGATCGTGGGCAGCAGGCCGCTTCTATTCGAGAAGGACAGGCTCAACGACGATTCGCCCGCATGGGAGAAGATTGCCGAGAAGGAGCCGGTCAAAGCTTCCGTGCTCAAGTACCTCGCCGAGTACTACGGCATCGAGGAGGAGGACTTCCTCTCCGCCGAGCTCGAGATCGTGCCGGCTGGTCGCGCGCGTGAGATGGGCTTCGACCGCTCCATGGTGATCGGCTATGGCCAGGACGACCGCGTCTGTGCCTACACGTCGCTCGTCGCCCAGCTCGCCATCGAGAATCCCAAGCGCACCGCCGTCACCGTGCTGGTCGACAAGGAGGAAATCGGCTCCGTGGGCGCCACAGGCATGGAGTCGCTGTTCTTCGAGAACACCATCGCCGAGATCATGGAGCTCGCCGGCGAGGGCGGCCAACTCAAGCTGCGTCGCGCGCTCGGCGCATGCAAGATGCTGTCCTCCGACGTCTCCGCCGCGCTCGACCCCTGCTACGCGAGCGTCTTCGAGCCCAAGAACGCGGCATACATGGGCCGTGGCCTCGTCTTCAACAAGTACACGGGAGCGCGTGGCAAGAGTGGCAGCAACGACACGTCCGCCGAGTTCGTCGCCGAGGTGCGCAAGGTCATGGACGATGCCGACGTCGCGTTCCAGACCGCCGAGCTCGGTCGCGTCGATATCGGCGGCGGCGGCACGATCGCCTACATCCCGGCCAAGTACGACATGGACGTCATTGACAGCGGCGTTGCCGTGCTCTCGATGCACGCCCCCTGGGAGATCACGAGCAAGGCCGACATCTACGAGGCGCGCAAGGGTTACGAGGCGTTCCTGAAAAACGCGTAGGGCAACCTACGAAAGAGCCTCATTCGAGCGTGCAGCTCCACCGAGCTGCACGTTTTTTTCGTTTTCGTATGATCGCTCCAGTGTTTATACGCATTTTTGACGTTTTCCTAGGACTCGCAGTAACGAATTGCAAGAAACGAGCGTTTTCCTAGAGTTCAGCGCCCATCTAGCCTAGGAAAACGCAATTATTGTGCATGCCTCGCCCCGCAAGCCTGGGAAAACGCCAATTACCAGCATACGAATGCACGCCCTAGTCCGTGAAGTACCCCACACCGCCTTCGATGAGCGGCTGGTAGCTCAAATCCGGGATGTTCTGGTACACGCCCGCACTCCAACGCTCGGTATGACCCATCTTGCCGAGCACGCGCCCGTCCGGACTCGTGATGCCCTCAATGGCGAGCACCGAGCCATTGGGATTCACGTCGAGGTCCATGCTCGGCATGCCATCCAAGCCCACGTACTGCGTCGCGATCTGACCGCTCTCGATGAGCTGCTCGAGCGTGTCATCGTTGGCCACGAAACGACCCTCGCCATGGCTGATGGCAACGGTATGAATGTCGCCCACCTCGCAGCGCGAGAGCCACGGCGACAGGTTGGAGGCCACGCGCGTACGCACGATGCGGCTCTGGTGCCTGCCGATCGTGTTGAAGGTGAGCGTCGGGCAGCCTGCATCCATCGTGACGATATCGCCATACGGGACCAATCCGAGCTTGACAAGCGCCTGGAATCCGTTGCAAATGCCCAGCATGAGGCCATCGCGATCGTTGAGCAGGCGGCGCACGGCATCCGTCACGTTGGGATTGCGGAAGAATGCCGTAATGAACTTGGCGCTGCCGTCGGGTTCATCGCCACCGGAAAAGCCGCCGGGAATCATGATGATCTGGCTGTTGTCGATCTTCTCGACGAAGGCCTTCGTGCTCTCTGCGACCGCGTCCGGCGTCAGGTTGTTGATGATGAAGGTCTCGGGCACGGCGCCGGCGCGCTCGAAGGCGAGTGCCGTGTCATACTCGCAGTTATTACCCGGAAAGACCGGAATGATGACACGCGGCTTGGCGAGGTTGCCGCAGTACGTGAGCGGGATATTGCTCGCGTCGCTGATCATGTCGACGCCACCGCCATCCTCGCGATACGGGAACACATCCTCGAGTTCGCTCTCCCATGCTTCCTGCAGCACGGCGAGGCGCACGGTCTCGCCTCCGGCGATGATCGCATACTCGTCGATGGTCTCGCCAAGCTCGACAACATGCATGTTCTCCGTCGATTCCGGAAGCTCCGCTCCGGGTGCCATCTCGACGGCAAAAGATCCGTATGCGTTGATGAACAGCGTATCGAGATCGACCTCGTCGTTGATGCGCAGACCGATGCCGTTGCCCAGACACATCTTGAAGAGCAGCTCGGCGTCTCCGCCAAAGCCCGGCGTGCCAACCGCGAGCACCTGACCGGTGTCGATGAGACACTCGATCGTGTCGAGGCATTCGAGCAGACCAGCCTTCTCGGGCATGAGCCCATCGGCTTCGTAGAACGGATGGATGCACAGCACCTCGTGGCCAGCACCCTTGAACTCGGGGCTCATCGCATGATCGACCGTACCGACAGCCGTGGCGAAGCTCACGAGCGTAGGAGGAACGTCCAGATCCTCGAAACTGCCGGACATGGAGTCCTTGCCGCCGATGGAGCCCACACCCAGGTCGACCTGGGCCATGAGCGCACCGAGCAGCGACGCGGCGGGCTTACCCCAGCGCTCGGGGACGTCGCGCAGCGAACCGAAATACTCCTGGAAGGTCAGGTACGCGTCCTTGCGCGAGAAGCCCGCGGCCACGAGCTTGGCCACGCTCTCGACAACCGCAAGGTACGCGCCCTTGAACTGGTTGGCCGACGACAGATACGGGTTGAAGCCCCAGGCCATGCCACTTGTCGTGGTGGTCTCGCCCAGGACGGGAAGCTTGGCGATCATCGCCATGGGGGCAGTGAGCTGCCGCGCGCCGCCAAAGGGCATGAGTACCGTATTGGCGCCGATGGTCGAATCGAACATCTCGACGAGGCCCTTGTTCGAGGCGACGTTGAGATCGGTGACGACGCTTCTCATGCGCTCGGCGAAGCTCTCGCCCTCCCAGCTCGGGGAATAGTCCTCACCGGCGGCAATATGCACGTTCATCTGCTTGGACGCACCATTCGAGTTGAGGAACTCGCGGCTCACGTCGACAATCGTGTCACCACGCCAGGTCATGACAACGCGTGGCTCCTCGGTGACGGTCGCGATGACGACCGCCTCGACGTTCTCCTCGTTTGCATACGAGAGGAATTCGTCCACATCCTCGGCAGCAACGGCACAGGCCATGCGCTCCTGGCTCTCCGAAATGGCGAGCTCGGTGCCGTCCAAGCCATCGTACTTCTTGGGAACGCGATCTAGATCGATGAGCAGGCCATCGGCAATCTCACCTGTGGCCACGCTCACGCCACCAGCGCCAAAGTCATTGCAGCGCTTGATGAGGCGGCAGGCGTCCTTGCGACGGAAGAGGCGCTGTAGCTTGCGCTCAACCGGCGCGTTGCCCTTTTGCACCTCGGCACCGCAGGTCTCGATACTCGATACGTTGTGGGCCTTGGAGGAGCCGGTCGCGCCGCCGATGCCGTCGCGGCCCGTGCGTCCGCCGAGCAAGATAATCTTATCGCCCGCAACTGGCGTCTCGCGACGCACGTGATCGGCAGGTGTCGCGCCCACGACGGCACCGATCTCCATGCGCTTGGCCGCGTAACCCGGATGGTACAGCTCGTTGACCTGGCCTGTGGCAAGGCCAATCTGGTTGCCGTAGCTCGAGTAGCCATGAGCCGCCGTCGTCACGATCTTGCGCTGGGGCAACTTACCCGCAAGCGTCTCGTCGATGGGCGTATGCGGATCGGCGGCACCGGTGACGCGCATGGCCTGGTACACGTACGAGCGACCGGACAGCGGGTCGCGAATGCAACCACCAATGCAGGTCGCCGCGCCACCGAAGGGCTCGACCTCGGTGGGATGGTTATGCGTCTCGTTCTTGAAGAGGAACAGCCAATCCTCGTCCTCGCCATTCACGTCAACCTTGACCTTGACGGTACAGGCGTTGATCTCCTCGCTCTCGTCGAGGCCCGTCAAGATACCTTGCTTCTTGAGATACTTGGCGCCAATGGTGCCCATGTCCATGAGGCAGACGGGCTTCTCGTCGCGCCCGAGCTCATGGCGCATGTCCAGGTATGCATCGAAGGCGGCCTGTACGACCTCGTCATCGATCTCGATATCGGTAAGCTCGGTGCCGAAAGTCGTGTGGCGACAATGGTCGGACCAATAGGTGTCGACCATCTTCACTTCGGTAATGGTCGGGTCGCGATGCTCGACGTTGGCGAAGTAGTCCTGGAAGACCTTGATGTCGGCAAGGTCCATTGCCAAGCCGCGCTCGCGGATGAAGATCTCCAGAATCTCGTCGTCGTAATCGATGAAATGCTCGATGAGCTCGACATTATCCGGCTCGGGGTACTCAGTCTTGAGCGTATCAACTTCATCGAGCGACGCTTCGCGCGCCTCAACGGGATTGATGAGATAGTGCTTGATGGTAACGACATCGTCATCGCTCAAGTCGCCTTCGAGCAGATATAGCGTCGCACTACGCACCTCGGGGCGCTCGCCGCACGAGACGAACTGGATGCACTCACTTGCCGAATCGGCCCGCTGGTCGAACTGGCCGGGCAGGTACTCGACCCCGAAGAGAACGGAATCGTCGGCAAGGGTCGGCAGACGACGATGCGCCATATCGACTTGCGGCTCACTGAAGACGGTGGGGATGCACTGCTCGAAGAGATCCTCATCGATACCCTCGACATCATAGCGATGGATGGTACGTAGCCTTTCAAGCCCCTCGATTCCCAGCAGACTGCGGAGCTCCGTCTCCAGCTGCTGCGACTCGACATCGAACTCGGGCTTCTTTTCGACATAGACGCGAGAAACCATTCCCAGGCCTCCAATTATCTCGTGGCTTATTTGCCGTGAACTATCTTACATGAATGGAGCATGTGGTATGGTTTGCATAACGTCTCGACAATGCCAAAGGAGCCATCATGAAGCGCTCGTTTATACTCGTCATTTCCTGCGTTTGCGCGCTTGCCATCGCCCTGTTCGCCCTGACCGCCTGTGGTGGAGCATCCGACTCGTCAAATAGCTCGGCTGCTAGCTCGAGCGCGTCTTCGACTTCCGGCGACGACGCTGATGCCACCAATCCGGAAGACGCGTCAGCATCGGGCATGTCCCGCGACGATGTCCGCAGCGTCTTCGAGCAGACCATCGCGACTATGAGCGAGTTCTACAAGGGCAGCACGCCCGTGGGCGAGCAGCTCTACTATGCCGGTGGTGCCGACGGCGCCGGAGCCATCTTCGTCCTCATCGTCCCCGAATCCAACACATCCGCCATCTTCATCGGCCCGGCAACGGTCGGCGAGGACAACAAGCTGACCATCACTGACGAGACAACGGGTAGCTCCATTTCCTTTGCCGTCTTGGACAACGGTGACGACACGTACTCGTTCTCCATGGGCGACCAATACGGTGCCGCTGTCATGAGCAGATGCAGCTCGGGCGAAATCGTCGATGCGCTCACTGACGTCGTCATGGCCTCCCCGGCAGCCCAGTCGACGGGCGACGGCTCCGCCCAGGAACAGCCCCAAGAGTAGAAGCGCGCAATCCATCCAGCCCATGAGCCAACGCCTCAATCGAGCAAGTCGTACAAATACGAGCCACAGTCACTCGGAGCGCAGCCGCTCGGGCCGCAATGGTGCGAGACGTGGTAACTCGAGCCGTTCCCGTTCGAGCCATCCTCCCATCACGGGTAAGCGCGGCTCGGTCAAGGCCGTCGCGCAACGTCAGGTCAGTCGCAGGGGCGCCGTCAACAGCCGCAATCTCAAGCGCATAAAGACGCCCCACAAGGCCGCACGCATCGTACTCGTCATCACGCTCTGCGTCATCATCGTCATCGCGGGAATCGCCGCAGTCTTCTCCCAAACGGACACAGCGAAGTATGCCACCTGCGAGCAGTATCGTCCCGTCGTACAGCAGGCGTGCAAGGACTGCGGACTTGACGCGAGCTGGGCCGATTGCCTGCTCGCGGCCATGGTCGTCGAGTCGGGCGGTGACAAGAACGTGAAAAGCGTCCTCAACGTCAGTGGCGACATCATGCAAGCCGCAGAAGGCGCCTACGGGTGGATCGTCATGAACGGCTGGCCCGAGCGCGGCATCGCAGCCGAATCTACCGAAGCATCGATTTACGCCGGGGTCATGGAGTTCAAGCAGAACCTCCAGCTTTGGGAGAGCTACCTTGGCGCAATCACACCCAACGACACGACCGAGATTCAGCTTGTCATCCAAGGCTATAACTTTGGCGCAGAGGGATGGTTTGCCTGGTGCAAGCAACGCAACGTCCATGCGTACACGGTCGAGCTTGCCAAGGAATACTCCAGCACGAAGATGCCCGCGGACGCCAAAGGCACACCCACGCATGCCCAGAAATGGCTTACGGCCTACGAGACCATCCATAAGAGTCACTAGAGGGACGGTTGGCGTCAACCGCCCTTGTCTCATCTTGCAGCTATGTCCTGATGACTCGCTTCCGCCCAGAAGAGCGGAAAGCTCACCTCCCGCTCATTAACGAGCGGAACGTGAGCTTTCCATAGCGGATGCCCCAGACAACATCCGAACCAAACGTTGCAGCTTTTGATTTAGCTGTAACGGCGGCCATAGGCTACGACACCGGAGCTTCTCCTATTGAAGATCCAGTGACGGCGGATATAGATTGCGTTGTCCTCACGATTGAACAGTCTTGAGATCCACATTTAAACCACCCTTGTACTGCTATCCGTCCTCGCCCTGTATTTCCCGATGAAGGCTAGACCTCAGCATGTCTCTTCTCGTTTGTCCCCGTCTTCCGACTGCGTGTCGGGAACGACGAGGTCGAACGGGATACGGTTCTGGGCAACAAGTTGCTTTGTTGCCATGACGACGTAGGTGTTGAAGTTCAGTCCCAGCGCATCGAGCTTCGCGCTGGCCTCCTTCTTCAGATCGTCGTCCATGCGTATGGTCGTCGACTTCATCATTGTTCTTGCCTTTGGCTGCGTTTATTTAATATATATGTCTATTAGTAGTGCATTAGGCGTACATAGTATATCTCATATATTTTGATTTGACATATAATTTTGCGAAGAAAGAATCGAAAAAAGACCGACCGACCCCTCAACGGAGTCGGTCAGCACGTCTACGGCGTATTATGTGGTTTCTATTTTTAGACCGTTTGCCTAATTCTCTTCGAACGCATCGAGGTCCCACTGCAACCATGCGACGGCAAGCTCGACGATGGCGCGGTAGAACCCGGAATCATCCTGCGCAGCTTGCTCGTTATCGAGCATGTGTCGCAGCAACGCAAGCGGATGCCGCTCGAAGAAGGCCGCAAGCGTCCTGAGCTGCTCGTCACTCGGCTGCTGCAGATAATCGAGCGGTACGAGCATAAACAGTTCGTTCGCGATATGGTCGTCCGGCAAGAAGCGCTGGATGCTCGTCTCGACGCCCAGCTCTCGCGCCACGTCATAGACGGCGCCCCCATCGAGGCCGTATGCGCTCTCGAGTGGCGGCATGGGCGCTTCCGGAAGCAGAAAGGCGCACGCGTATTCGGCATCCATGGCCATCTTGCGATGGTCCTCGGGAATGTCGGCCAACTTGGCAACCGCAGCCTCGATGTGATCGAGCGCGTCGTGAGTACGCTCATTTTCTAGGCTCTCGCGCAGACCAGCCCAAAACGCCGGATCGCTCACGTTGAAGAGCAGCGTCTCGTCGAGCGGATACCCGAGGATGTTTCCGAGAAACTGGTACACGGACATGCTTCCGTGCCCGTCATGTTCATGGTCGTGGTCATGTTCGTGATCATGCATGCCGATCTCTCCTTTCGAATGGGACAAGTTGGTCTGACCAAACTGTCTCGTTTCGCAGGTCAAAGTGTCTGTCGCGAGTATAATGGCTGGCATTACCAAATGACGGGACAGCGAATGATTGACACCGAACTGACAGTGGACCTTAAGGTGACCGTTCCCTTGCGCGTCACCGATTTTGACCGCTACGGCCGTATCAAGCCCTCGGCCGTACTCGAGCTCTTCCAGGAAGCCGCCACTGCGCAGGCAAGCGTCATGGACATCGACCATGCCGCGATGGAGCGTCGCGGTGTGTTCTGGGCCGTCATTCGCACCTACTACGAGATCGTCCGCCAACCCGAGCTATACACGTGCGTACAGGTGCGCACCTGGCCTCACTCCCCCTCGCGCTTCTCGTTCCAGCGCGATTACATCATCAGCTCGCTCGATGACGAGGTACTCGTGCGCGGCACCTCGGAATGGGTGCTCATGAGTCTCGAGACGCGGCAATTCGTGAGCCTCGCCGGCGTGTACGAGCCACCTGCGAACTTGCTCGACGAGAAGAACTTCGAGAGGAAACCACGCAAGATACGCGATTTCGAGACCGGTGACGTAATGCCCTACGTCGTCATTCCGCCCTACACCTCAGCTGACATCAACGGGCACGTCAATAACAGCGTCTACGCGGACTACCCCTTCGATGCCATCAACCCGGGCAGGGAACACAACGTGAAGAACTTCCAAATCGACTTCAGACACGAGGTGCGCACGGACCAGCCGCTCTCCATCTATACGAAACGCGACGATGACATGATCATCACCAAGGGCGTCGACGAAGACGGCGAGACCGTATTCGCCGCCCGCACCAAGTTCACGAACTAGCCCGCTTCGAGTTCGTCCATCGCACGGTTGGCAAGCTCGTCGGCCCGTATGTTGCCGGCGTTATCCGCATGTCCCTTGACCTTGTGAAAGCTGATGTCGGCAAACTTGTGCCGCTCTTCGTCGAGTGCGAGCCACAGCTCCTTGTTGGCAACGGGTTGCTTTTTTGAGTTGACCCACCCCTTCTGCCTCCACCCATCTATCCATGACGTGATCCCGTTGAGGACGTAGGCGCTGTCGAGGTAGACGTCAGTGGACACCGTCTTGTTCCTGATGGCACGCAGCCCCTCGATGGCGGCCGTCAGCTCCATCTTGTTGTTGGTGGTATCACGCTCGCCGCCCCAAAGCTCCCTCTCGTGCTCGCCCCAGACGAGATAGACGCCCCAGCCGCCCAGGTTCGCATCGCTCTGGTTGCCACGACAGCCGCCATCGCAGTAGATCTCCAGCCTCGTCATGCGCGTCTACTGCCGGTAGTAGGTCAGGAAGTCTTCGATGGCGTCCATCGCCTCGCCAAGCGTGCGGCGACGCGGCAGGTAGACGATGCGGAAATGATCGGTGTCATCGCAGTTGAAGCCGGTGCCCTGGACGATGAGCACCTTCTTGTCCTTGAGCAGGTCGAGTGCGAACTGCTCGTCGTTGGTAATGTTGAAGCGCTTCTTGTCGAGCTTGGGAAAGATGTAGAACGCCGCCTTGGGTTTGACGACGCTCACACCGGGCATCTCGCAGAGCCGCTCGTAGACGAAGTTGCGCTGTTCGTACACGCGGCCACCGGGCACGACGTAGTTCCGCACGCTCTGGTGTCCCCAGAGCGCCGTCTGCACGATGGACTGCGCCGGCACGTTCGAGCACAGGCGCATGTTCGTGAGCATGTTGAGCCCCTCGATGTAATCCCTGCCCAGGCGCTTGTTGCCCGACAATGCCATCCAGCCGATGCGGTAACCGGCGACCATGTGGGATTTCGACAGGCCCGAAAACGTGATGCAGAACAGGTCGGGAGCGAGCGAGGCGATGGAGATGTGCTCGCCTTCCCCCTCCATGACGAGGCGGTCGTAGATTTCGTCGGAGAAGATCATGAGCTGGTGCTCGCGGGCTATGTCGACGATGCCCTGCAGGACCTCGCGCGGATACAGCGCGCCGGTGGGATTGTTGGGATTGATGATGACGATGGCCTTGGTGCGCGGGGTGACCTTGGCACGAATGTCATCGAGGTCCGGATACCACTCCGCCTCCTCGTCGCAGACGTAGTGGACGGGATGCCCGCCCGCGAGCGTCGCGCACGCAGTCCACAGGGGGTAGTCGGGCATGGGCAGCAGAATCTCGTCGCCATCATCGAGGAGCGCCGACATGCAGATGTTGATGAGTTCCGAAACGCCGTTGCCCGTGTAGATGTCCTCCATCTGGACATTGGGCAAGCCCTTGAGCTGGTAGTACTGCATGATGGCCTTGCGAGCGGACCACAGGCCCTTGGAATCCGAGTACCCCTCGCAATCGGCGAGCTGTAGGGACATGTCATGCACGACCTCGTCGACGGCGCGAAAACCGAAGGTCGCCGGATTGCCGATGTTCAACTTGAGCACGTGCATGCCCGCCTGCTCCATGCGGTTTGCCTCATCGAGCACGGGACCGCGCACGTCATAGAGAACGTTGTCGAGCTTCGAGGACTTCTTGAACTCGCGTACGGGGGCAGGTCCTTGGTCGGCCACCTTCGTTGCCAACGGCGCAGTCTCAGAAGCATGTTGCCCCTCCTGCTCGTCCGTTTCCGGATTGAGCCATTCGGAATCGACGTCGAGCGCCTGCGCGAGAAAGTTCAATGTGGCCTTGCGCGGTGTAGTCTTGCCGCTCACGTACTGACTCAGCTGGCTCTTTCCCAACTTGAATCCCTGGATTTCGGCCTGTCGCAGCAAGTCGACCTGCTTGAGCCCGCTTGCCTTCATCGCTTCCTTGAGCCTGTCGGCGAAAATCATTGAGTTCATTTTTTACTCCGTAAGTTCAATTTACTGGTCATGAGGTTCATTTTTGGCAGAATATCACAACAAGCCAGGCAAGAGGTTCAATTTCGCGAGACGCAAGGCGAAAATGACGAATTATAAGTTTCTCGAATGGGAACAGGCGGCCAAGCCATTTATTCCATTTTGCTGCGTCCGTACGGGCAGGCTGCAAAGCGGAGGTCTAAGGGAGCGCGCCGTAAAGACCGCGAAGCGGGCTGTCGGGAAGCGACCGTCGGAGCGAAGCAGCCTGTCCGTACGGATCCACACGTTCCAAAATGCGAACGCTTGTTCGTGTCTCACCTATCCCCTATACTCCACACCATGGAAACGCGAGAGGAAAAACAGCGGTCGTATGTCGCGATCGACCTCAAGTCCTTCTACGCCTCGGTCGAATGTGCCGAGCGCGGCCTCGATGCGCTCAAGACCAATCTCGTCGTGGCGGATACGCGCCGCACCGAGAAGACCATCTGCCTCGCCGTCTCGCCCTCCCTCAAGGCCCACGGCATCTCGGGTAGGGCGCGTCTCTTCGAGGTCGTCCAGGCAACCAGGAAGATCAATGCCCAGCGCAAGGCCCAGGCGCCGGGCCGCACGCTCGTTGGCTCTTCGAGCAACGACGACGAGTTGCGACAAAACCCCAGCCTTGCCCTCGACTACGTCATCGCTCCTCCGCGCATGGCGCTCTACATGAAGCGCAGCACGCAAATCTACGAAATCTACCTCCGGCATGTCGCTCCGGAAGATATCCACGTCTACTCCATCGACGAGGTCTTCATCGATGTGACGGGTTACCTGCGCACAGCAGGCATGACGGCACACGAGTTCGCCGCCATGCTCGTGCGCGACGTCCTCGAACAAACGGGCATCACGGCCACCGTCGGCATCGGCACCAACCTCTACCTTGCAAAAGTCGCGATGGACATCGTCGCCAAGCGCATGACCGCCGGCGCCGACGGCGCGCGCATCGCCGAGCTCAACGAGATGAGCTATCGTCACCTGCTCTGGGACCATCGTCCCCTCACCGACTTCTGGCGCGTGGGCCGCGCGACGGCGCGCAAGCTCGACCAGGCGGGTCTGGGCACGATGGGCGACATCGCGCGGGCATCCATCGCCGGTCCCGACGCCCGCAAGAACGAGGACCTGCTCTATGACCTCTTCGGCGTGAACGCCGAGCTCCTCATCGACCACGCATGGGGCTGGGAGCCGTGCACGCTGGCAGACGTGCGAGCATATCGTCCCGAATCCAGCAGCTTCGGCTCGGGGCAGGTACTCCAGTATCCCTATCCCTTCGAGAAGACGCGCCTCGTTATGCGCGAGATGGCAGAGCAACTCAGCCTCGACCTCGTCGACAAGGGCCAGGCAACCAATCAAATCGTCATCACCGTCGGCTACGACAGGAAGAACCTGGAAGATCCGGCCATCGCATCACGGTACGATGGTGATGTCACCACTGACTTCTATGGTCGTACGGTACCCAAGCACGCCCACGGCTCCATCAACCTGCCGCACCACACGTCCTCGTCGCGCCTCATCATCGACGCAGTGCTCGAGCTCTTCGATTCGGTCGTCGACCCGCGCCTGCTCGCCCGGCGGCTCAACATCACGGCAAGCGACGTCATCCGCGAAGGCGAGAGAGCGCAGCCAACACAGCAGGAAGAGCAGCTCGAATTGCTCGTCGATTACGAGGAGCTCGAGCGCAAAGCCGCAACCGAAGAACGGCGTCTTGCAGAGGAGCGCTCCCGGCAAGAGGCGATTCTCGCCGCCCGCAAGCGCTTCGGCAAAAACGCCGTCCTCAAGGGCATGAACCTGCAGGAAGGAGCCACGCAGACGCAGCGCAACGAGCAGATTGGAGGTCATCGGGCATGAGCGACGCGTCAGGCAAATACGCCGACATCATCGACTTGCCGCATCATGTGTCGAGCACGCATCCGCACATGTCGATGGAACAGCGAGCAGCGCAGTTCTCACCCTTTGCGGCACTTGTCGGACACACTGAGGCCATCAAACAGGCAGCGCATGATGCCATAGAGCACGGTCCCGACGCGCCAATAGACCAGTCGGAGTTCGACTGCTGCTAGGCAGGCCAGGCAGCACGCACATCGAAGAAGCTACTCCTCGATATAGGAAAGCCCCTGTGCGAGCAGACCTTGCACGCGATCATCAGCAAGAGAGTAGATGACCTGCTTGCCGTCGCGCACGAAGTCGACGATGCGCTCCTGCTTCATGCTGCGTAGTTGATGCGACGTCGCCCCCTGCGTGACCCCGGCAGCCGCAGAGATGTCAGCCACGCACTTGGGACCCTCGACGAGCGAGAACAGAATCCTGAGACGCGTGGAATCGGCAAAGATCTTGAACAGGTTGGCGAGCCCGTACAGGGTCTCTTCCTCGGGCATGGCGAACGGCACGTGATCCTTGCGAATCGCATGCTTACCAGCAATCTCGCTCGGCGTCTTGGTCGCAACCTGCGGAGTCGGCTTGGGCTTGGACTCAGGCGTAGATGCCGGCTTGCAAGCAGCTACGGGCGCAGGCTTCGTTTCGGTCGCCTTGACGGTATCCTTCTTGGAGCCATGCTCCAGCGCATGCTTGGCGACCTTGTCCTTCGCCTTGTTCTTCTTCTTGTCCTTGTCCTTTTTCTTGCCCTTTGCCATGATGCGCCTCCTCTATTGCGATGGCCGAGAACGCTCCCGGCCATCTGCGCAATCGTCTGTCGTTATCCCGTGATAAAGGGAAGTATGTTCGTGATCAGAATCACCGCGACAAGCACGGGAGCGATGTACTTGATCATGACAATCCAGGCTTTCTCGGCCTTGAACTCGCTCGACACCTCAATCTCTTCGATAATCGCCTTGGGCTTGATGATCCAGCCAACGAAGACGCAGGTCAGAATCGCGACAATCGGCATGAGCACCGAGTTCGAGATGAAGTCGAAGAAGTCGAGCAGCGTCGAACCCTCGCCGATGGGCTGGATAAACGACAGCGAGTTATAGCCCGCATTGACGACGAACCCGACCGCCACGATGAAGATCATCACGATGATGAGCGACTTGGTGCGCGACAGATGCGTGCCGTCGGCAACGATCGACACGAGCGCTTCGGTCAGGCTGATGGCACTCGTCAATGCAGCGAAGAACACGAGCAGGAAGAACACGAAGCCGATGACGGTCGCCCAGGTGACGTCCATCGTGTTGAACACCTCGGGAAGGGTGATGAACATGAGCGACGGACCGGACTTCGCGGCAACGGCCTCGGCAGAACCCATCGCGACGAAGGCGGCCGGCACGATCATGAGGCCGGCGAAGAACGAGACGCCGAAGTCAAAGCCCGCGATGCGCGTGACCGAGGACGTCAGGCTATCCTGCTTGCGCATGTAACTGCCGTACGTGACCATGATGCCCATGGCGAGCGACAGCGAGTAGAACATCTGCCCCAGCGCATTGATGACGAGCTCAGGCGAGAACTTGCTGAAATCGGGCACCAGATAGTACGCAGCACCCTCGAGCGCACCAGGCATCGTGAGCACGAAAACCGCGATCGCGATGGCCATAATGATGAGAGCGGGCATCATGACGAGATTAGCCTTCTCGATTCCCTTCTGCACGCCAAGCGCGACGATGATGAAGACGATGGCCATGAAAACGAGCATGAACAGGAAGCTCTCGGTATTGCTGCTGATGAAGCCGCCGAAGAAGTCGCCGCCATCGGCCAGCGCCGTCGGCCCCGCCGTGACGTAGCTCACCATGTACTTGGTGACCCAACCGCCGATGATGCAGTAATACGGCGTGATGATGAACGGCACGGCCGCCGCGAGCACGCCGATGAAGGTGAACTTGGCGCCAAAGTGCCTGAAGGCACCGATAACGGACTGGCGCGTCTTGCGACCGAGCGCCGTCTCGAGCAGCAGCAGCGAAACGCCGAAGGTCAAGACGAGCACCAGGTAGGTGAGCAGGAACATGCCACCACCGTACTTCGCCGCGAGATACGGGAAGCGCCACAGGTTGCCCAGGCCAACGGCCGATGCCGCCGCGGCCAAAATGAACGCCCACTTACCAGACCATGTCGCGCGAGTCGCGCTTTCCTTTATTTCCTGTGCCATTACCTAATTCCCCAAACATCCATTCAGATAAACACATGCGATTATACGCAAAGCCCTCCTCGAGCTATGCGCCAATTTGCTCGATAACGACATCGGCCACACGATTGGCGATCTCGTCGGCCTGCTGCTGCGTACGCGCCTCGACCATCACGCGGATGAGCGGCTCGGTGCCCGACGGACGGACGAGCAAGCGGCCCTCGTCGCCCAGCTCCGCCTCGGCGGCGGCCTCGGCTGCCGCAATCGCCTCGTTTCCCTCGTAGAGCGCGCGGTCGGTAACGCGGACGTTCACGAGTGCCTGCGGGAATTTCTCCATAACGCTCATGAGCTCCGCGGCCGTCTTGCCACTTGCGGCGATGACGCCAAGCAGCTCGAGCGCAGACACGAGGCCATCACCCGTCGTGTTGCGCTTGCCGAAGATGATGTGGCCCGACTGCTCGCCGCCGAGCACGGCGCCATGCTCGCGCATGGCCTCGAGCACGTAGCGGTCACCCACCTTCGTGATGATGACATCGATGCCCTCTCGCTTCATCGCGAGCTGAAAACCCAGATTGGCCATGACCGTCGACACGACGAGGTTATTGTCGAGCATGTCGCGCTCCTTGAGGTCCTTCGCGCAGATGGCAAGCAGGAAATCGCCGTCGATAACCGTGCCGTCAGGCGCAAGGGCGAGCATGCGATCGGCATCGCCGTCATGGGCGATCGCGATATCGGCGCCGCGACTCTCCATGAGGAACTTCACCGGCTCGAGGTGCGTCGATCCACAGCCCACGTTGATCTCGCTGCCGTCCGGATCGGCGTTTATGACGAAGACCTCGGCGCCCAGTGCACGCAAGGTAGCAGGCGTCGTCTCGCACGAGGCGCCATGAGCGCAGTCGACGGCGATCTTCATGCCAGACAAATCGACGCCGCGCTCCTGCAACACCGCTGCCGCATGGTTTGCGTAGTAGAGGGCGGCGTTGGGCACGGGACGTGCTTGCCCGGTCTCGACCTGTTCGCCGCGAATCTCCTCGACGATCGCCTGCATCTCGTCCTCGACCTCGTCGGGCAACTTGTAGCCCTCACCGTCGAAGAACTTGATGCCGTTGTACTCGGGCGGATTGTGGCTGGCCGAGATGACGATGCCGCAGTTGGCTCCCATCTCGCGCGTGATGAGGGCGATGGCGGGCGTCGGCACGATACCGACGACGGCGGGCTGGCCACCTTCGGCGCAGATACCGTCGATAAGCGCCTGCTCGAGCATGGGGCCCGACTCGCGGCTATCACGACCGATGAAGATGCGCTTGCCGATCTTGCGGACCGCAGCGCGCCCCAAGGCTACCGCCAAGTCGCGATCGAGCTCCTCACCCGCAACGCCGCGTACGCCATCCGTGCCAAACAGTCGAGCCATGCCGCCTCCCGCTCTCGCGATACAAGTTCCGAAAAACACACATCCGGAAATTGTATCGCAAACGGACGGGCGAGGTGCCTAGACGTAGAACAGCATGTCGTTATACGTGGGCAACGGCCAATACGCGCGATCGGTGAGCTCTTCGAGGCGGTCGGCGACAGCGCGCAGGTTGTCCATGGCGGGCACGACGAGCTCGACGTAGGCAGCCGCACGCTCGGGCCAGGTCTCCTTGTCGTAGGCCTCCTCGTGCAACATGTGCAATGCGTGCGTCTTGAGGCCCATCTCGTGCAGGCAATCTGACAGACGCTCGAGCAGCTTCTCCTCGGTCTCGGCCGAAAGGTCGGGATTGACGGTCTTCTTGGCGATGATCTCGTCGGCAACGACCTTGCTGTACTTGATGACGGCTGGCGTGATAATGCGATTCGCGATATCGAGCATGCAGGTCGCCTCGATGTTCTTCACCTTGGCGTAATGCTCCATGTCGACACCATAGCGGGCGCGCATCTCGGCCTCATCGAGAATTCCGAAGCTGTCCATGAGCTCGATGCTCTCGGGCTTGATGTAGGCCTGCAGCGCATTGGGCGTCGTGCGATTGTTGGCAAGACCACGACGAGCCGCCTCGATGGGCCATTCTTCCGAATACCCGTTGCCGTTGAAGATGATGCGCTTGTGGCCGTTGAAGACCTCGCGACAAATGGCAAGTGCCTCGGTCTCGACGTCCGTGGCGCCCTCAAGACGGTCAGCATACTCCTTGAAGCTCTTGGCGACGGCCGTGTTGAGCACCGTGTTGGGAGATGAAAGGTTGAGCTCGCTGCCCGGCATGCGGAACTCGAAGCGGTTGCCGGTGAAGGCGAACGGCGAGGTGCGATTGCGATCGGTGTTGTCCTGCTCGAGCGAGGGGAGCACCTCGCTGCCCAAATCCATGCGTCCCATCTTGTGCGAGACGGCATCCTCGCCCGCCGCGATGGCATCGACGATGCTCGTGAGCTCGTCTCCCAGGAAAATCGACACGATGGCGGGCGGTGCCTCGTTCGCGCCGAGGCGGTGATCGTTACCCGCAGACGCGACCGTGGCGCGCAGCAGCTCCTGATAGTCATCGACGGCCTGGATGACCGCAGCCAGCGAAAGCAGGAAGATGTGGTTGTGCGCGGGATCATCGCCCGGGTTGAGCATGTTGAGACCAGGTGCGGCGATGGACCAGTTGTTATGTTTGCCCGAGCCGTTGATGCCCTTGAAGGGTTTCTCGTTGAGCAGGCAGGCAAGGCCGTGATGGGGTGCCGCCTCGCGCAGGACCTCCATCGTCAGGAGGTTGTTGTCGATGGCGACGTTCGCGCGCGAGAAGATGGGAGCAAGCTCATGCTGGCAGGGAGCAACCTCGTTATGCTTGGTCTTGGCATCGACACCCATGCGCCATAGCGTGTCGTCGACCTCCTTCATGAAGCCGCTCACGACCTCGCGGATGGCGCCGAAGTAATGCTCCTCGAGCTCCTGGCCCTTCGTGGGATGGGCGCCGAAGAGCGTGCGCCCGCACATGATGAGGTCGGGACGACGTCGGTAGTCCTCTTCCTTGACGAGGAAGTACTCCTGCTCGGCACCGACCGTCGTGATGACCTGCGGAATGTCGTCAATACCAAAGCAGGCGAGCACGCGCTTTGCCTGGTCGGAAATCGCCTTCATGCTGCGCAACAGCGGCGTCTTCTTGTCGAGGGATTCGCCGGTGTAGGAGATGAATGCCGTGGGAATGCACAGTACCTCGTCCTTGATGAACGCGAAGCTCGTGGGATCCCAAGCCGTATAGCCACGCGCCTCAGCCGTGCCGCGCAAGCCGCCGCTCGGAAACGACGACGCGTCCGGTTCGCCCTGGATGAGCTCCTTGCCCGAAAACGACGTGATGGCCATGCCGTCACCCAGCGGGTCGATGAAGGCATCGTGCTTCTCGGAGGTGATGCCGGAAAGCGGCTGGAACCAATGCGTGTAGTGCGTGCATCCGTTCTCGATGGCCCATTCCTTCATGGCATGTGCCACGGCATTGGCCGAGTCCTCGTCAAGCGCGGTGCCGTTCTGGATGGTCTCGTGCAGGCTCTTGTACACCGGCTTGGGCAGCCGGTCGTGCATGACCTTGTCGTTGAACACCATGCTTCCGTAGATCTTGCTGATTTCCTCGGCCATGTGCTTCTCCCTCGGGCTTCATCGGTATTGGGCAGTAGTGTATCGCACGTGAACGAGATTCACGATATAGCCATTATGTTTCGAGCGTTTTAACGATTTGAAGATGGGAGCATCTCGCGGGGCGGCAGCTGCTCGCCTTCTATCCGTGCCACATCTGCACGTTATTTTCGTCTTCCTAGCCAGCGAACCAGGCCGATGCACGTTTTCGCCATTTTCCTAGCCGACGGGCCATGTCACTGCACGTTTTCGACGTTTTCCTAGGGTTCAAGCAGCATATACGCTAGGAAAACGCAAAAAACCTTCCTTGCCCTCTTTCAAGCGCTAGGAAAACGCAAAAAATGCGCAGCATGATTGTTTATTCGTGCTGGATGAGGTACTCCGCCGCGTCCTCGGCGGCATTGGCGCCATCGGCAACGGCCGTCGTGATCTGCCGCAGCTTCTTGGAGCGGATATCGCCGGCGGCGTAGACGCCGGGCACGCTCGTCTCGCCCACGCTGTTGGTGACGATGTGGCCCGTGGCATCGCGCTCCACGGCATCGCCCAGAAACTCGACGTTGGGCACAGTGCCGATGGCGACGAAGAGGGCCGCGCAATCGATGGTGTGCTCTTCACCCGTTATGGCGTTCTTGACCTTGATACCCGTCACGACGAAGTCGCTGCCGATGACCTCTTCGACTGTCGTGTTCCAGATGATCTCGACGTTATCGAACTCCCTGAGCTTGGTGTTGTAGATTGCCGTCGCGCGCAGCACGTCGCGACGCACGATGATGCTGACCTTGTGGCATATCCTCGAGAGGTAGATAGCGTCGGCCACGGCCGTGTCACCACCGCCCACGACGCACACGTCCTTATCGCGGAAGAAGTTGCCATCGCACGTCGCGCAATAGGAAATGCCCGAGCCGGAGAACTCCTCCTCGCCCGGTACGCCCAGCTTCGCGGGACGTACGCCCGTGGCGATGATCACCGTCTTGGCGAGCAGCTCCCTGCCCGAGGCGAGGAAGAGCTTCTTGGGGCATGCCGTGAAGTCGACGGAGAGAACGGCGTCGTAGATGGTCTCGGCGCCAAACTGCGTCGCCTGGGCTTCCATCACCTGCGAGAGCTCGTATCCGCTCGTTGACTGGTTGAAGCCGGGATAGTTTTCCAGATGCTCGGTGAGCGCCATCTGACCACCGGGAGCGAGCCGCTCGATGACCGCGCACTTCAAACCAGCGCGCGCGGCGTACATCGCGGCGGTCAATCCCGCCGGACCCGCCCCGATGATCAGCGTGTCGTACACCGATGCTGACGTATCGGCTGCCATTGTCGGACCTTTCGACTGGTGTTCCGCCTAATCGAACATCGCCATGACTTCGTACTTGGGCTTGACGCCCACGCTCTTCTTGACTGCTTCGCCGTTCTTGAAGAGCATCAGCGTCGGCACGGAGCTGACGTGATAACGCATGGCGATGTCGCGACATTCGTCGATGTCGACCTTGAAGACGTGCGCCTTGCCCTGCATCTCGTCGGCGACTTCCTCGATGGTGGGCGCGAGCATATTGCACGGACCACACCACGTCGCGAAGAAATCTACGAGCACGGGCTCCTGCGCACCGAGGACGACCTCGTCGAAGTCTGCTGAAGTTGCATGCTGAACCATTTTGGTCCCTCCGTTCATCCAGTAATTCGTACGCTTCGCATTATATGCTTACTGCCAAATAGTATATTCGTGGTAGAATAAACTGTTACGAAACCTTTACGCTTCGCACTGGTAACCTTTTCCTGCCAATTCTTCCCAAATCACGCGAATTGTCCTAGACTATTCGAACATATGTTTGCATACGATCGAACGGATGGGTCCATGGCTTCCGAGAACATCGTCATAAAGGGCGCACGCCAGCACAACCTCAAGGACATCGACCTCACGATTCCGCGCGACGAGCTCATCGTCTTCACGGGACTTTCCGGCTCGGGTAAAAGCTCGCTCGCCTTCGACACCATCTACGCCGAGGGTCAACGCCGCTACGTCGAGTCCCTTTCCTCCTACGCCCGACAATTCCTGGGGCAGATGGAAAAGCCCGACATCGACTCAATCGACGGCCTCTCCCCCGCTGTCTCCATCGATCAGAAGACCACCTCGAAGAATCCGCGCTCGACTGTCGGCACGACGACGGAAATCTACGATTACCTGCGTCTGCTCTACGCACGCATCGGCACGCCTCATTGTCCCATCTGCGGACGCGTCATCGAGAAACAGACGGCCGATCAGATCGCGGACCGCATCATGGGCCACAGCACACCCGGCGACCGCATCATCGTCATGGCGCCAGTCGTGCGCGGTCGAAAGGGCGAATTCGTCAAGTTCTTCGAAGACCTGGTCAAGGAAGGCTTCTCGCGTGTCCGCATCGACGGCGAGATGCACCGCCTCGACGAGGGCCTCAAGCTCGACAAGAAGTACAAGCACGACATCGAGGTCGTCATCGACCGCATCGTGCTGAAAGAGACGGCACTGCCGCGCCTGGTCGAGGCAATCGAGACGGCCACGACGCTCACCAAGGGCACCGTGCTCATCAAGGTGCTTCCCAAGGATGACGAGGGCGATGGGCGCGTGGAGCACTCTTCGGGAGCGCTCGCCGCGGCCGGTGTCGAAGGCGAGTACCTCTTCAGCATGGCGCTCGCCTGCCCCGAGCACGACTATTCGATGGACGAGCTCAATCCGCGCGACTTCAGCTTCAACGCCCCCTATGGCGCCTGCCCCGATTGCCTCGGTCTGGGAGCACGTCAGGAGGTCGACCCCGACCTCGTCGTTCCGGATGAAAACCTCACGCTCGAGGAGGGCGCAATCGCGTTGTTCAGCCCCTCGAGCAACTACTATCCGCAAATGTATGCCGCCGTATGCGAACACGCGGGCGGCGACATGGGCACGCCATGGAAGGACCTTCCCGAGAAAACGCGCGATGCCCTGCTCTACGGCCTGGGCGACGAGAAGATCCGCATCGACTACGTCACGCGCGACGGACGCGACACCTACTGGTTCACGCGCTGGGAGGGCGTGCTGGCCGCCATCATGCGCAAGCACGACGAAAGCGATAGCGAGCGCACGCAAGCGCGTCTCGAGGAGTTCATGGCGATCAACCCCTGCCACACCTGCAACGGCAGCCGCCTCAAGCCCGAAGTGCTCGCCGTGACCATATCGGGCAAGAACATCCACGAGGCCACGCAGCTTTCCGCCGCGCAGGCACTCGACTTCTTCGAGCACATCGAGATGACGGAAATCCAGGAGCTCATCGGCAAGCCCATCATCAAGGAGGTTTGCACGCGCCTGAAGTTCCTCGTCGATGTCGGTCTCGACTACCTCACGCTCGACCGACCCACGGCCACGCTCTCGGGCGGCGAGGCGCAGCGCATCCGCCTGGCCACGCAAATCGGAGCCGGCCTCATGGGAGTGCTCTACATCCTCGACGAGCCCTCCATCGGCCTGCATCAGCGCGACAACGAACGCCTCATCGAGACGTTGCGCCACCTGCGCGACCTCGGCAACACCGTCATCGTCGTCGAGCATGACGAGGACACCATCCGCAGCGCCGACTACGTGGTCGACATCGGTCCGGGTGCCGGTGTCGCAGGCGGCGAGATCGTCGCGGCGGGCTCGCCGGCAGACATCGCCGCATGCCCGGAGTCGATTACCGGCCAGTACCTTTCGGGCGAGCGCTTCGTTCCTGTGCCGGCCAAGAGACGCAAGCCCAAGCGCGGCGCCATCAAGCTCAAGGGCGCACGAGCGAACAACCTCAAGAACGTCAACGTGCAGGTTGAGATCGGCACGCTCACCGTCGTAACGGGCGTAAGCGGGTCGGGAAAGAGCTCCCTAGTGACCGACACCCTGGCCCCGGCGTTATCCAACCAGGTCATGCGCACGCGCAAGCGCGTCGGAAAGCACCGCTCCCTCGAGGGCGTCGAGCTCATCGACAAGGTCGTCAACATCGACCAGTCCCCCATCGGGCGCACCCCGCGCAGCAACCCGGCCACCTATGTGGGCGTCTGGGATGACATACGCAAGCTCTACGCGAGCCTGCCTGAGAGTCGCGCACGTGGCTTCTCGGCGGGACGCTTCTCGTTCAACGTCGCCGGCGGCCGTTGCGAGGCATGCAAGGGCGACGGCCAGCTCAAGATCGAGATGCACTTCCTGCCCGACATCTACGTCCCCTGCGAGGTCTGCGGTGGCGCCCGCTACAACCGCGAAACACTGCAAGTCACGTATCGCGGCAAGTCGATTGCCGATCTGCTCGACATGACCGTGGCGGAAGCATGCCAGTTCTTCGAGAACATTCCGGGCATCAAACGCAAGCTCCAGACCCTCAACGACGTCGGCCTGGGCTACATCACGCTCGGGCAACCGGCCACGACGCTCTCGGGTGGCGAAGCACAGCGCGTCAAGCTGTCGAGCGAGCTGCAAAAGGTGCAGACCGGCAAGACCTTCTACATTCTCGACGAGCCTACGACCGGCCTGCATTTCGAGGACGTGCGCCAGCTACTCGAAGTGCTCGAGCGCTTGGTGGATGCAGGCAACACCGTGCTTGTCATCGAACACAACCTCGACATCATCAAGGCGGCCGATCGCATCATCGACCTTGGTCCGGAAGGCGGCGACGGGGGCGGCACCGTCGTGGCATACGGCACGCCCGAGCAAGTCGCCAAGAGCGAGGAGAGCCATACGGCCCGCTTCTTGCGCAAGCTGCTGTCCGAGAAGCTCGACCTCGTCTCGTCTGTCTAGCGGTTGTCCTCAGCGACGGTCGCAAGCGCCTCGAGCATGTCGAGCGCGACCGCAAGCGCCGGCTCGCCCTTGGAACATGGCACGGTGTACTTCTCGGACTTCGCAAAGTACAGGGCGCGCAGACGCTCGAGCACGGCACGCGCCTCGTCGCTCTTCGTCGCCGCGCTCTTGAGCGACGACGACACCGGGGCAATCACGATCTTGCCGCCCGACTGCGTGATGGACGTAACGCCGCATTCGGCGGCCAGCGCCTTGAGCTTGGCCCGGTCGAGCATGTTGCGCGCCGACTCGGGCAGCGCCCCGTGCTTTGACTGCATGGCCTCGGCAATCCTATTCACGTCCTCCACACCCTGCGCCGCGGCGATACGCCGATAGAACAGGACGCGCTCGTCGGTCGCGGGCATGAACTCCTCGGGGATGAAGAAGTCTGCGGCCAGGTCAATCTGTATGTCCTCGTGGGCAATCTGCTCCTCACCGCGCGCATCCGATACCGCCTGCGCAAGCATCGAGGCAAACAGGTCGAAGCCCACAGCGCTCATGTTGCCGCTTTGCTCGGCACCTAAGATGCTGCCCGCGCCGCGAATCTCGAGGTCCTTCATCGCAACCTTCATGCCGCTTCCCAAATCGGTGAACTCGCCGATGGCCTGCAGGCGCTCGGTCGCCTCCTCGGTGAGGGGCTTTTCGGGCGGGAAGAGGAAGTACGCGTACGCCTGCTGTCCCGAACGTCCGACGCGACCTTTGAGCTGGTAGAGCTGTGCGAGACCGAGCCGTTGCGAGTCCTCGATGATGAGCGTGTTGGTATGCGGGTTGTCCAGGCCGCTCTCCACGATGGTCGTCGCGACGAGCACGTCGATCTCGCCAGCAGAGAACTGCTCCATCACGGTCTCAATCTGCTTGGGGCCCATCTTGCCGTGCGCGACGCCCACGCGCGCCTCGGGTGCGGCAGCGACCACGCGATCGAGCGCATCGTCAATGGTGCGCACCCGGTTGCTCACGTAGTAGACCTGGCCGCCACGCTCCATCTCGCGGCGGATGGCACCGCTCACGATATCCTCGTCCCACTCGCCCACGTGCACGACGACGGGACGGCGGTTGGGCGGCGGCGTGCGGATGAGCGACATGTCGCGTACGCCGGACAGCGACATCTGCAGGGTACGCGGGATGGGCGTGGCCGAAAGCGTGAGCACGTCGACGCTTTCGCGCAGGTTCTTGAGCTGCTCCTTGTGACCGACGCCAAAGCGCTGCTCCTCGTCGATGATGACGAGCCCCAGATTCTTGGGATTGACGTCGCGACTGAGCAGGCGATGCGTGCCCACGAGCACGTCGACCGTTCCATCGGCAAAGCCCTCGAGCGCCTTCTTCTGCTGCACGCTCGTGCGAAAGCGACTCAGCACCTCGACGCGAATGTCAAAGGGAGAAAAGCGATCGTTGAAGGTCGTGTAGTGCTGCTGCGCCAGAATTGTCGTCGGGCACAAGATCATGACCTGCCGCCCGTCGCTCACGGCCTTGAAGGCGGCACGCAAGGCGACCTCGGTCTTGCCAAAACCCACGTCGCCGCAGATGAGACGATCCATTGGTCGATCGGATTCCATGTCGGCCTTCACGTCGGCGATGGCCTTGAGCTGATCGGGCGTCTCCTCATAGGGGAAGATCTGTTCCATCTCCTCCTGCCAGACGGTGTCCGACGAATACGAGAAGCCCTTGACCGAGGAGCGACGCGCATAGAGATCGACCAGGTCGAACGCAAGCTTCTTGGCCGACTTGCGTGCCTTGCCCATCGCGCGGCTCCAGTCGGCCGTGTGTAGTCGCGTGAGACGAGGAGCCGAACCGTCGGGGCCCACATAGCGCGTGACGCGGTCGATCTGCTCGACGGGGACGTAGAGCTTGTCACCTTCGGCGTAGGAGAGCAGTAGGTAGTCGCGTTCCATGCCCGCGGCTTCCTGACGCACCATGCCCGAGAACAACGCGATGCCGTGCGATGCGTGCACGACGTAGTCGCCGGGTTGGTACGGAAAGGTGACCTCGGTGATGTCGATGCTCCGCCCCGTGTTGCGCGAACCGCCCCGACGCGAAAGATCCGCAATCGAGACCATCGCCAGATGCGCGTCGGGAATGATGAACCCATTGGGAACGTCAACATCGACGATGTTGAGATAGCGCCGGTCAAGGGGCTTGTCGCCCTTGTCGAGGCATTCCACGAAGGGGATGGAGCAGTCTCCGAAGGCGAGTTCGAAATCCTCGCGCGCCCGCCGGTCGGGAACGGAGAACAGCGTCGTCATGCCCGCCTTGATCTGGGCCCTGATCGCCGCATAGAGCTTTTCCTCACGCCCGGCGACGTTGGGGCGTTGGATGGCGAGCTCGGCATCGACCGCACCCCCGATGCACATGATGGATTGCAACGTGAGGCGCTGACGCGTGCCGAAGTCCATCTTAGCAGGCGGCGCGAACAGTCGCTCGAGCTCGTCGGAATTCAGCCCCGCCTCGGTCGCCATCGCGCTTATCTCGTCGAAGCGATGGGCCGCGTCATCGAAAAGGGAGCGTGGTTCCGCGATGACGATGAGGGTGCCCTTGGAGGCGTACTGGATGGGCTGGTCGAGCTCCTTGTAGAGATAGGGCGCGAAACGGTCCATGTCGCCGAAGGGAACGCCCTGCTCGAGCATGGCGACCTTGTCAACCGTCTCGCGATTGCTCGCGAGCTCGGCGCGCAGGGCCTCCTTGAGCCGCTTGATGCCGCCGGTGCTCACGGCGAACTCGCGCGCGGGCCAGATCTCCGCCCGGTCGATCTCGCCGACGGTCTGTCCCGTACTCGCAACCACGCGACGCAGGCCATCCACGTCATCGCCAAAGAACTCGACGCGCACGGGCGTGGTCATGCCCGACCCGAATATGTCGATGGTATCTCCTTGCTGCGTGAAGGTTCCAGGGCCGTCGAGCTCGTCGAGGCGCTCGTAGCCACGGCTCACGAGCTGCGCGGCAACGTCCTCGTAAGCGATGGGCTCGCCCGTGGCCGCGTCGACGACGCCATCCTCACGCGTGATTACGAGCGGCGAGAAGACGTTTCCCGACGCCGGGGCGACCTTGCGCAGCAGCGAGCGTGCCGACGCGACGATCACCATGGGGCGTCCCAACGCGAGCAGCCCAATGGCGCGTGTACGCGCACCGATGACCTTGTGGTCTGGGCGCACGTCCTGCCACGGCATGTCCGTGCGCTCCGGATACACGCAGACATGCGCGCGTCCGATGTAGGCCGCCACATCGTTGGCAAAACGCTCGGCCGCGTCATTGCCGCTCACGACGACGAATATCGTGCGCGGTTCGCACGTGAACAGCGACGCCACGATAAACGGGCGCACCGATGCGACAACACCCAGCGAGGCATCATCGCCCGCCTCGAGCTTGCCGAGCACGGGTTGAAGAACATCCGCGGAGAAGAGAATCCGTTGTAGTTGATCTATCAGCATGCTCGCTAGAATAGCCCAAACATGTGGAAAGGTCATGCGGTGCGCATCATCATCCTGCGTTAAAATGAATATGTTCGGTATTCACCTTCGTAAAGGAGAGCATCATGGCGAACAACATTGCGAACAACCTCACCGAGACCTTCCAGAACATCTTCCTCGCCGGCGTCGGCGCCCTGTCCATTGGCGGCGAGAAGGCCAAGGCGGTCATCGACGATCTCGTCGAGCGTGGTCAGGTCACCGTCGACCAGGGGCGCAAGATAAACGAAGAGCTCAAGCACAAGGCCGAGGAAGGCGCGGGCAAGCTACGCGAGGAGTCCATCCGCGCCTACGTGCGCTCGCTGTCTCCGGAGGAGCGCGTTGCCTTCGCGGAGCAGATGGCCCAGATTGCTCGCGAGATGGAGCAGGACGGAAACGATGACGTCGTCGTCGAAGCCGAGGAAGTGGCAGATGACGACGATGTCGTCATCGGTGAAGACGGCGTCTATGTCGGCAACGACGTCGATCCCGTCGAGCACCTCAAGGACGACGAGAAATAAGACGATTGGCGACACATGCCAACGAGCGGCAACAACCTCTTCAAGCGCGTCTTTGACACGCCGTCGGGCGTCAGTCCGCAAAAGCAGTTCGGACTGACGCGCCGCTCCCGTCTCGCGCGCCTGCGCGAGCTGCTGGGCATCGTGCGCCGCTACCACGCCCTCCAGGGCATCACCCCCATCGAGCTGCGTTCCATGCTCGAGGAGCTCGGCCCGAGCTTCATCAAGATTGGGCAGACGCTCTCGACGCGTTCCGAGATTCTCCCGCCCGAATACTGCGAGGAGCTCTCGCATCTCCAGATGGACGTCGATCCACTTCCCTTCGACGAGGTGCTCGCCACGCTTGACACCATCTACGGCAAGGAGCGGCGCGAGCAGATCTTCTCCGAAATCGACTCCAAGCCACTCGGCAGCGCCTCGCTCGCACAGGTGCACCGTGCGGTCCTGCGCGAAAGCGGCGAAGAGGTCGCTATCAAGGTCCAGCGCCCAGGCGTGCGCATCACCATGGCACAGGACATCGACATGATGCGTTCGCTGGCAAAGTACGCGCAGCGCTTCATGAAGGACAATCAGATCGTCGACCTGCGCGATGTTGTCGAGGAGCTCTGGCAGACCTTCCTCGAGGAAACCGACTTCGACAAGGAGGCCCAGAACCTCGCCGAATTCGCCGAGCTCAACAAAGATGTCGCCTTCCTCCATTGTCTCAAGCCATATCCGCAATATTGCACCGAGGAAGTGCTCGTCATGGAGTACGTCGACGGCATTTCGATTCGTGATACGCAAAAACTCATCGACAACGGATATGACCTGGCCGAAATCGGCGAGAAGCTGCTCGACAACTACGCCACGCAGATTCTCGACCATGGGTTCTTTCACGCCGATCCGCATCCCGGCAACATCGAGATCATGGACGGTTGCATCGTCTACCTCGACCTCGGCAACATGGGTCGTCTTACCCCGGAGGAGCGCGCGGGTTTCACGCGCGTCATCGTCGCCGTCGGCCACGAGAGCTCGACCATGCTCGAGGATGCCCTCATCGGCTTCTCGGTGGGTGGCGATGTCAACGCCATCGATCATCCACGCCTGCTCGGAATACTCGATCGCATCATCGACCGCTATGCCTCGGCCGAGATGGATGAGATCGACATCGGCGCCTTCCTCACCGACATCACCAACGCCATGCGCGAATGCAAGCTCGAGCTGCCGAGTTGCCTGACGGCAGTCGCGCGCGGACTGGTCACGCTCGAGGGCACGCTCATCAACTTCGTGGGCAGCTTCAACATGGTCGATGTCATCAACGGGCACCTGAGCCGTCAGAAAACACCCATCGACGAGTTCAAACAGCTCACGCGCGACCTCATCATCAGCCTCGACCGCTCGGCTCGCGGCCTTGCGCGTGCCACCGAATACATCGGCGACGTGACACACATGCTCAGCCGCGGTCAGCTCAAGGTCAACATGGAGATGCTCAGCAGCGAGGTTCCCATCAGTAAGATGTCGCGCATCATCAACCGCCTCACGCTCGGCATGATCACGGCCGGCGTCTTTGTGAGCTCCGCGCTCGTGAGTACGATTTCCGAGCCCACGATCGCGGGATTGCCCATATTGTCATTTTCCGGTTATTGCGTCGGCATCGGACTCACCCTGTGGATCGTCATCGACATCATCCGCCACAGGGGCAATAACGCCTAGATGCCCAGCCAGCCACCGATGATCGGCATCCATCCCATGATGAACACGATGACGAGCAGCACCGGAATGCAATAGCTGACCCAGCCATGCATCCACTGGGGGAACCTCATTCCCTTGCCGGTGTCGACTTCCTCGATGAAGTTCTTCCAACCCCAGCCAAACTTGCGCGTGCAGAAGAGCAGGAACACGAGCGAGCCCAGGGGCAGCAGGTTATTCGAGACGATGAAGTCCTCGATGCCCTGAATGTCGCCGATGCCCGGAATCTGCACGCCGGCAAGCACGTTGAAGCCCAGGGCGCAGGGCAGCGACAAGACGGTGATGAGCACGAGCGCAATGCGAACGGTCTTGGGGCGATCCCAGCCCTTGTAGTCCATGAACATCGCGATGATGTTCTCGAACACGGCGACAACCGTCGAAAGCGCCGCGAACGACATGAACAGGAAGAACAGCGCGCCCCAGAGCTGACCAAGCCACATCTGCGCGAACACGTTGGGCAAGGTCACGAACACGAGGCCCGGACCACTACCCGGGTCGACGCCAAAGGCAAAGCAGGCAGGGAAGATGATGAGGCCCGCCATGAGCGCGATGACGGTGTCAAGCACGCCGACGGAGAGCGCCTGCCCGAAAATGCGCCGCTCCTTACCCAGATAGCTGCCGAAGATCTCCATCGAGCCGATGCCGATGGACAGCGTGAAGAAGCTCTGCCCCATCGCAGCGTAGACGACCTCCGCGAAACCCGCGGGACCATTGGCGAACATCTTGGAGAAGTCCGGCATGAGGTAGAACGTCAGGCCGCTTTCGGCCCCCGGGAGGGTGACCGCACGAACAACGAGGACAAGAAGGATCACGAACAACGCGCACATCATGAACTTGGTGACGCGCTCGACGCCCTTGTTCACGCCGAACCCGCAGATGAGCATGCCGATCACGCACACGATGATTGTCCAGACCACGACCTCGCCGGGATTTGCGAGCATCGCTTCGAAAACACCACCCACCTGAGCGGTGTCCATGCCGTTGAAATCACCTGATGACATCTTGACGAAGTAGTTGAGCATCCAACCCGCGACGCAGGTGTAGAACATCATGAGCATGAAGTTGCCGACGAAGCCCACCCAGCGCATGAAATGCCACTTGGTGCCCTTGGGCTCGAGTACGTCGAAGGCACGCGAGATGGATTTCTGGCTCGCACGACCCACCGTGTACTCCATGGTGAGCATGGGCAGGCCAAAAAGAGCGAGGAAGATGATGTAGAGGATGATGAAGGCAGCGCCGCCGTACTCACCCGTGATGTAGGGGAAACGCCAGACGTTTCCCAGGCCGATTGCGCAACCTGCGCTTACCAGCAGAAAGCCGATGTTGCTCGAAAACCTATCTCGTTTTGCCATGCCATCCCTCACTTGCTCGGTGCACCCTCCCCTGGTGCGATAACCCGACATGGTATCACGGCAGGCCCTCCGCAGCCCTACCGTAACGCTTCGGTGCCATCATTGGGGGCAAGCGCGCCGCCTTCGCGTATAATCTGCGGAGATATTCGCACGGCAAGCCGCCCGCGCGGCATCATGATATAAGAGGAGCTCATGGTTTACGACAACGTGCTCGAGGCGATGGGCCGCACGCCCCTCATTCGTCTGCGACATATTCCCGACGAGAACTGCGCACAGATTCTCGTGAAGTTCGAAGCGCTCAACGTCGGTGGCTCGATCAAGACGCGCACGGCGTACAACATGATCCTCCAGGCCGAACGACGCGGCGAAATCGCGCCCGACAAGACTACCATCATCGAGCCGACGAGCGGTAACCAGGGCATCGGATTGGCCCTCGTGGGCGCGGTGCGCGGCTACGACGTGCGCATCATCATGCCCGACTCGGTCTCGGTCGAACGTCGCAAGATCTGCGAGGCCTACGGGGCGCAGATCGAGCTCGTCCACGATGACGGCGACATCGGCAAGGCCATCGCGACGTGCGCCGAGCTCGCGCGCGAGCAGACCGCGGCAGACCCCAATGCCTTCATGCCCGACCAATTCTCGAACGTCGACAACGTCGCCATCCAACGTGCGCAGACAGCCGTGGAAATCCTCGATGACGCCAACGAGTCCGGCATCGTCATCGACGGCTTTGCCTGCGGCTTTGGCACCGGCGGCTCCATCACGGGCATCGGCAGCGCGCTCAAACTGGCCAATCCCGATACCATCGTCTGGGCGGCCGAGCCCGAGAACGCGGCGATGCTCGCCGGCGGCAACATCGGCACGCACCTGCAGATGGGCATCGGCGACGGCGTCATTCCGGCCATCCTCGACCGCAGCGTCATCGACGCGACCTGCGTGGTGAGCGATGACGAGGCCATCACCATGGCCCAGCGCCTCGCGCGCGAGGAGGGGCTGCTCTGCGGCATCTCGAGCGGAACGAACGTCGTTGCCGCGCTGCTGCTCGGCTACGAGCTCGGCCCGGATGCCACCGTCCTGACCATCCTCACCGACACCGGCGAACGCTACTTCTCGACCCCGCTGTTTGGGGAGTAGAGGGACGATTCGATCCAGAGAAATCCAGGATTAGATCTCCCCCTACGCCCCCTACTCCTCGATCAGCGCAGCAATCTCATCGGGCGAATACTGGTACTTGCTGTTGCAGAACGCGCAGACCATCTCCACGTCCTCGCCCTCGTCGACCATCTCCTGCAGCTCATCGGCACTCACGAGCGAGAGCAGCTTGAGCGTGCGTTCGCGCGTGCAATCGCAACGAAACTCCACTGGGTCATCCTCGAGAATCTGCAAGTCTATGTCGCCGAGGATCCGCTCCAAGATGCTCTCGGGCGTCTCTCCCTCGGAGAGCATCGTCGTGGCGCTCGGCAGCGATGCGATACGCTCCTCGAGCTGAGCAGCCGTCTCGTCGGTCGCCCCGTCCATGAGCTGGACGATGAAGCCGCCCGCCTCGCGCACGGAGCTGTCCTCGTTGAGCAGCACGCCCAGCGAGACCGCCGAGGGAATCTGGTCGCTCGAGGTGAGGTAGTATGCGATGTCATCGGCAATCTCGCCGGACTGAATCTCGACGACGCCGCTATAGGGCTCGCGCATCGCCAGATCATAGATGATACGCAGCGTGCCCTTGCCCACGACCTCGCCCACGCGGAGCTTCTCGCCCACTTTGGAGGGAAGCGAAGCCTGCGGATTGCCCACGTAGCCCTTGACGCTACCGTCCGACTTTGCCGTCACGGTGATATTGCCCAGCGATCCATCCCCGTTGAAGACGATGGAAAGCGCGTCCTTGTCGCCCTTCATCATCGTTCCCATCATGGCGGCAGCCGTGAGCGTGCGGCCCAAGGCGGCCGTGGCCGTACGTGACAGCTCGTGCATGCGCCGCGCATCCTCCACGAGCCCACGTGAATACACGGCAAAGGCGCGGATGGTCCCGTTTGCTGCGGTTGCGCGCACCACGTGGTCGCGCTTCATGTTGATGACGTTCATGCCCAATTCCAATCTATGAGGTCGAGGGGCTCGCCATCCAGGCGTGCCTCGACGAGTTCGTCATTTGCGTCGTAGACGAGCTTAAGCGAGAAGAAGGGCTGCTCGGGGTCAGCAATGAGCTTGAGGAAGACCTCATCTCCCTTCCAATGCGGTAAGTCCAGGAGCTCGTCTTTGGGCACCCATTCTAATACGCCCTCGTTACAGCTCCGTACCGTACCCGTCCAGTTTGTTATCGTGAAGAGGTGCATGTACTCCGTCATCCAACGACCGGACACGAAAGTGACGATGCCGCGGTAACGCCACGCGCGCGGCGTCAGACCCGTCTCCTCGCACACCTCGCGCATCATGCATTCCTCGGGGCTTTCGTCGGGCTCGAACTTGCCGCCGATGCCGATCCACTTGCCCTTGTTGACGTCATGTTCCTTCTTCACGCGATGCAGCATGAAATAGGCGCTTCCATCATCCATGTAACA
>CAUHSG010000008.1 GCA_959608885.1 uncultured Coriobacteriia bacterium
GATTCGCGCACGGCACGAGGCAGCTGCGGAACTCGCGTGCAAAGACCGCACGCTCAAACAGTCCTCGCAAGACCGCCTCGTGCCGTGCGCGAATCTACTCGAGATGCCCGCAACTGGACGTCAGCACCGGATGTTCATGAGGTAGGGATCTTCTGGCTTCCAATGGATGCATGTGTTCAGACAGGTCATCGAGCGGAGGTACAAGGGAGCGCGCCGTAAAGACCGCGAAGCGGGCTGTCGGGAAGCGACCGTCGAAGCGAGGTGGCCTGTCTGAACACATGCGCGTATATCATTCGTCAAGAGTCGTGATGATGGCGTTGTCCACGAGGTAATGGCTTGCGGCATAGCGCGCGGCGACCTCGCGCAGCGCGAAACCGCGGCCGCTCGACTCCATCTCCTGGCGCACGAGAACCGGATTCATGGGATTGAGCTCGGTACAGGCGCCCATGATGTCGTCTTCGGTCACGACGAGCCCCGCGTGCTCGAACAGGGCATCGAGCGCATAGTCGCAGGCGAGCGTTTGCCGCGCCTGCATCATGATGCCGATCTTGTAATTCTGCTCGCCACCCTGCTCTTCGATGAACTCGGCCATCGTCACGCCCTGCTGGGAGAGCTGGTTTCGCAGCGTGGCCTCGATGGAAGTCGCCGTCGCATCGAAGGCGGCGTCGGGAATCTCGCCCTCGAGTCGCTTGGCAAGCTCGGTTTGCGCGATCGTGATGAGCTGCATCTCGTAGTCATGCCGCGCTTGGGTCTCGAAGGAGAGACGTATCTCCTCGCGCAGCTTGTCGATGGAATCGTAGCTCGGCATGACGCGCCTGACCCACTCGTCGGTGAGCTCGGGAAGGACCTCCTCCTTCATTTCCTTGACGGTCACCGTGCAGTCGTAGGTTCGCATGACGCGCAGTCCGTTCGAATCGTAGCCTTCGCCCTCGAACTCGAAGGTCTTCGTCTCGTTCACGTCCATGCCCAGCAGTTGCTCGTCGAAGCCCTCGGGCATGAAGCCACGACCCATCGAGTAGACGCGGCTGTCCGTGCTAATGCCACTCAGGCGCTCGCCATCAAGACGCACCTCGATGGCAATGAGGAAGCTGTCGTCAGGACCAACTGGATGCGGATCGGCGGTGACGAAGTCCGAATACATGTTCATGTTTGCACGTATCTCTGCGTCCACGTCGACCTCGGTTGGCTTGAATGCGGGCACGGTGATCTCGACGGGGTCATAGGAGCTGAGCGTGAAATGGGGCTTGGGGATGACATCGATCTGGAAGCTGTACGCATGGCCGCGCCTGAAGTTGGGGGAGGGCTGCACCTTGGGCTGTGCGAGTGGCGTAATGCCGCGCTGGTCAAGCGCATAGGGTACGAGCATGTTGATGGCCTGGGATTGCAAGACGGAATCGGCATCGTTGATCTTGAGATGCTCGGCCAGCGCTTCGCTCGCGGTTCTGTCCGGGTCGGGATGCAGTCCGAACCTGCTCGCAATGGCAGCCTGCGCTCGGTCGAGCGCATTGTCGACCTCCTGGATGCTCGCCGTGATGCTCAGGCGAATCGTGCCGTCTTCGAGTTGCTTTTCCTTGACCTTCATTGCATGACCTTTCTAATCCGCAAGCCCCATCTGGAGCAGGTATATTTCCTCGCGCATCTCGCGGGCAAGCGTTTGCGATATCTTTCCCGATTCGTACATCTCCTGTATCTCGTCGAGCTCGAGTCGCAGCCCCTCCGCCTGCACGTCGGCAAGACCAGGCAAGTCGTCCGGATCCGTCGTGGGCTCGAGATGGAGACTCCCCGTGTCGGTTCGGACGATGCTGTGCTGACCGGCAGTCTCGGGAACCGATGCGATGATGCCCTGGGCGTTGTCGAGGGCGCGTAGCTGGGCCCTCAGGGCAGAGAGGAGTGCCTTGTGCTCGCCGAGAAGGGCAAGAGCCGCCTGGACACGGACATCGTCCGGCTCGTGACTTACCGGCTCGAGATAATCGACGGCAACACGCTCGACATTTATCTTGAACTCGAGTTTCTTGCGGGTCTCGTTGGTGCTCGTGACCTGATCCTGGATCTTGCGCATCGTCGACGTGGAACCTGCGAGGGGTTGGGCTTGGCGATTGGAGGTGAGCAGCGTCTTCTTGCGCGTGAGCAGCTTGAGCATGCGATCGACGCGCTTGAGGTAAGTGGCCCCCAGACGCTTGTCCACTTCGTCGTGAGCTATGGCCTCCTTGATGAAATCTCTCTGGTGCAGCAGCACCTCCTGGCGCAGAAAGCGCAACTGCCGACCAGAGACGGATCTGCGGCGCGCAGCGGTGAGCCTGCGGTGGTACATGCGCATGACACGCCCCGTGGCCTGCTTGTTCTCGACGGTCTGGCGGCGTTTGAGGCCCGAGATGACGTTCTGGATCATCTCAATCTCGTATTCGGGATCGAGCTCGTCATCATCATCGGTTTCAGACTTGGGCGCGATAAGCGGCACGACGAAATTAGCGAGCAACAACGTCACGACGATCACGCCGCAGACGAGGAAGAGGAGCAAGTCACGTTGGGGAAACACGGCACCTGACGCAACGGTGAAGGGGATGGTCGAGGCAATCGAGAGCGATACGGCGCCCTTGGGTCCACATAGGGTCGTGACAAGGGCGTTTCGAATTGCAGGAGCGCCGAGCTTCATGCGCTTACCCGTTTCGGGATTGTCGGAGAGCAAATCGGCACAGAGTATCCACAGGAAGCGAACGCCGACGATCACGGCGGTGAGAATGAGTACGAGGCCGAAGATCCAGAAGAGGTCGGCGGAGTTCTCCTGCAGGGCCGGTGCAAGGGTGGAAGAGAGCACGATGCCGAGGTTGACGAAGATGACACCGTTAAGCACGAAGGAAAAGAGGTGCCAAACGCTTTCCGAAGCGATGTTGAGTCGCGTGGAGAACATCGAAAAGCTCCGTGAGCGAACCGACATGCGCTGCGGAATGTAGGAAATGAGCAAACCCGCGGCCACCACGGCGAGAATGCCGCTCACGTGAAACCTGGTGGCGACCAGATAGACGAAGAAGGGAAGGAAGAGCTCGAAGCATACGTGCACGGTGGCGCTTTCCACGCCGGCGCGCCTCATGCGCTGCATGATGAAGAAGCCGATGGCGCCGAGAAGGAGCCCGAGAACTATGCCGCCGACGAACTCCACGACAAAGGTCCAGCCGGCGTCGGCGAGCGAGAAGGAACCGGTAACCGCTGCGGCGATGGCGAACTGAAACGAGACGATACCGGAAGCATCATTGAGAAGGGCCTCGCCAAGAAGCGATGCCTTCTGGCGCGTGCCGAGCCTGACGGTCTTACCGAGCGAGGCGACGGCAACGGCATCGGTAGGACCAAGGGCGGCGCCCAAGGCAAATGCAGCTGCCAGCGAAATGGACGGCACGAGCCAGTGCAACACGAAGCCGACCACGAGAACGGAGACCATCACGAGTGCAATGGCGAGCGAGAGCACCGTACTGCGATTATCCCATAGTATGCGATTGCTGATGTTGCGTGACTCGTCAAAGAGCAATGGGGCGATGAACATGACGAGAAACAACTCGGAGTTGATCGTCACGTCGATGGGAAGGTCTGCGAAGAAGTAGATGGCTACGCCGACGGCCATTTGGACGAGGGGAAGCGAGACGCCACGCAGGAACTGGTCGAGGACGGATGAGACAAGGACGGCTCCGATATACAGCAATGCGATGACGAGGTATTCCATATCGGCCCGATATTATCCTTTCACATCAACGAACTCTCGTACGTCAGGCTATTTGTAAGGTACCGTATATCATGTGGCCATGGATACGCGGACGCGAAAATTCCCCCATATTCCCGATAAACGACGCTTGTATTACAATATCGCATTTACATGTAAGTGTACGACCAAGGATATGACACATGCTCATCGAGGCACTCAAGGCGTTTCTCATCGGTCTCGTCGAGGGACTGACCGAGTGGCTGCCCATTTCATCGACCGGCCACATGATTCTCGTCGACGAATTCGTCAAGCTCGATGTCTCGGCGTCTTTTTTGGAACTCTTCCTCGTGGTCATTCAAATTGGCGCCATCATGGCCGTCATCATCCTCTACTTCACGAAGCTCAACCCGTTTTCGCATAAGAAATCGCCCGCGCAACGCAAGGAAACCTGGCGCCTGTGGGGCATGGTCGTCATCGGCTGCATCCCTGCGGCCATCGTCGGCATACTCTTCGACAACTGGGTGACTGAGCATCTCCACAATGCCTGGGTCGTTGCCGCCATGCTCATACTTTACGGCATCGTCTTCATCGTTCTCGAGCGTCGCAATCGCCGTCGATATGTGCAATACATCCACGATACCGGTCAACTTGACGACAAGCCGAGTCCCGATGAGATGTTCGCGATCAGGACCGTCGACGAAATCGGCCCCGCCGCCGCCATCAAGATTGGCCTGTTCCAGTGTCTCGCGATCATCCCCGGCACGAGTCGCAGTGGTGCGACCATCATCGGTGGCATGCTCACGGGCTGCTCGCGTACGGCGGCTGCGGAGTTCACCTTCTTCCTCGCGATTCCCATCATGTTTGGCTGGGGCATCGTCAAGGCGTTCAAGTTCTTCGTTACGGCCGGTCTCGTCATGACGACGACCGAGATCGTGGTTCTCGTCGTCGGTATCGTCACGGCCTTCGTCGTCTCCGTGCTTTCGATCAAGTTCCTCATGGGCTACATCAAGAACAACGATTTCACGGCGTTTGGCGTCTACCGCATCATCGTCGGCATCGTCGTGCTCGGCTACTTCGCCATCAAGATGCTGGTTGGTTAGGAAAATGGGAGAGGCCAGATAATGGAAGCGACCATACTCCTCGCCCTGCAGTCGTTGCGTCTGCCCGTTCTCACGCAACTTGCCGCGCTCGTTTCGGCGCTCGGTAACTACGGCTTCATATGGATCATACTCGGAATCGTCTTCATCGTCTTCATCAGCCGAAGCGACGTCGGCATTACCGTTCTCTTCACGGTCGTCTTTGCCGGCATCCTCGTCGGCTTCATACTTCAGCCCCTCTTTGCGCACGTGCGCCCCTACGATGCGGGCATTGGCGTGAGCGCCGTCATGGGGGTGAGCCGCACGGGCTATTCGTTCCCGAGCTTTCATGCAACCGTATCCTTTGCGGCCGCGACCGTCATCGCCATGATCGCGGGACGTCGCTGGGGAACTTGGGCCTTCGTTGGTGCCGTGCTCATCTCCCTGTCACGCGTGTATCTCGGCGTCGAGTGGCCCTCCGATATCATCATCGGCGCCCTCGTCGGTGTTCTCATCGGCGTTGTCTCAGCATGGGTTTACAATCAGTTCCTGCATGACCTCATCCGGGATTATCCGGGCATAAATCGTGCAAGAGGCGGTCGTAAGTCCGTTGGCTCGACGGCTGCATCTCGCCGCAGGAAATAGCACCTAGGCCAGCTTCGGTCTCGAAAGGAAGGAAAGGCAACATGGCAGAAGACCAGAACGCGCAAATCGAAATCGGGAAGCATCGCGCTGTCATCGATTCGCTTGACGAGCAGATCGTCGCGCTTCTTAACAAGCGCGCGACCGAGTCGCTTGCCATCCGCATGCTCAAGCCCCAGGCGCAGATGGGCCTCTATGACCCAAAGCGCGAGGAGGAGATTTTCACACGTCTCGAGGCGCTCAACGATGGTCCCATGTACAACGATGACATTCGCGAAATCTACGCGACGATTCTCAAGGTCATGAAGGAGATCCGCGCATGAGCAAGACCTACGTTCCCAATCGCACATCCGATGAGGTCATCATTTTCGCCGGTCCGTGCTCGGTCGAGAGTGCGGAGCAGTTCGACACGGTTGCAGAGGGCCTGGCTAAAATGGGCCTTTCCTGGATACGCGGTGGCGCCTTCAAGCCGCGCACGAGCCCGTATTCCTTCCAGGGTCTCGGCATCGAGGGTGTCAAGATCATGGAAGACGCCGGCAAGAAGTACGGCCTCAAGACCATCACCGAGGTCGTCGACACCACGCATGTCGTCGAGGTACTCGAGCACGTCGACGGTATCCAGATCGGCACGCGCAACATGGCCAATTTCGAGCTTCTCAAGGTCATCGGCAAGGCGACCGAAGACTCTCATCAGCCCGTGCTCTTCAAGCGCGGCATGGCCGCCACCATTGACGAGTGGCTGTCCGCCGTCGAGTACATCACGCAGTATGGCAATCCCAACGTCATGCTCTGCGAGCGTGGTATCCGCACCTTCGAGAACGCCACGCGATTCACACTCGACATCGCGGCCGTTCCCGTCGTGCACCAGCGCTCGATGTATCCCATCTGCGTGGACGTAAGCCATCCCGCTGGTCAGACGGCGCTCGTCGGTGACCTTGCCAAGGCCTCCATTGCCGCCGGCGCTGACGCGCTTATGATCGAGGTACATCCCGATCCCAAGACCGCCAAGTCCGATGCATCCCAGCAACTCACGCTTCCGCAGTTCGAGGAGCTCTTGGACGAGCTCAAAAGGGTCGCGGCCGCCGTCGGGAAGAAGATCGTCTAGTGATCGACATCTCGACACTCAACGACGCTCAAAGGGAGGCGGTCCTTACTTGCGAGGGGCCGCTTCTCGTTTTGGCTGGTGCGGGCAGCGGCAAGACCCGCGTGCTCACGTATCGCATCGCGCACCTTGTCGAGGATTGCGGTGTCGCGCCCTGGAACATTCTGGCCGTCACCTTCACCAACAAGGCCGCGCGCGAGATGCGCGACAGGCTCTCGACGCTCATTCCCGGCCGCTTGCGCGGCATGTGGATATACACCTTCCACAGCATGTGCGTGCGCATACTACGTGCCAACGCAACGGTGCTGGGCTATGGCGAGGACTTCACCATCTACGACTCCGACGACTCCAAGCGCCTCATCAAGGACATCATGGCCGATCATGGCTACATCGGGCGCAATTTCTCGGAAAACGCGATACATTCGCGCATATCCACATGCAAAAACGAGCTTGTCAGCGCGGTAGATTACAAGCCGCGCGCGCATGACCCGCTCGATAAGGCCACGGCGGAGGTATTCAAGGCCTACCAGCAGCGTCTCAAACGTGCCAACGCGATGGATTTCGATGATTTGCTCGTCAACGTCTACCTGCTGCTCTCGCAGCATCCGGATATCTGTCGCGAGTATGGCGAGCGCTTCCGCTACATCCTCGTCGACGAGTATCAGGACACGAACCGGGCCCAATACGAGATAACGAAGCTCCTCGCAGCCGAACACGGCAACCTCATGGTCGTTGGCGACGATGACCAGTCGATTTACTCATGGCGCGGCGCCGACATTCGCAACATCCTCGACTTCGAACGCGATTGGCCACAGGTCAAGACCGTCAAGCTCGAGGAAAACTACCGTTCCACCGCAACGATCCTCTCATGTGCCAATGCCGTCATCGCGCATAACCAATCGCGTAAATCAAAAGAACTCTACACGCGCGGCGAGGAGGGCGAGAAGGTCGCCGTCTTTCTGGCAGCAGACGAACGTGACGAGGGTCGTTGGATCGCAGCGACGGCAGACGATCTGCATGCGAAGGGGAGCCGCTACAGCGATATTGCCGTCTTCTATCGTACGAATGCGCAATCGCGCATACTTGAGGACATGTTCCTGCGCGCAGGCGTTCCCTATCGCATTGTCGGCGGTACGCGCTTCTTCGATCGCGCAGAGATTCGTGATGTGACGGCTTACCTCAAGGTCGTCGTCAACCCGGCCGATGACGTGAGCTGCATGCGCATCATCAACACGCCACGACGTGGCATCGGCAAGACGACTATCGAGCGCATATCGCTTACGGCCATGCAACGTGACATTCCCTTCCTGGAGGCAGCGCGCTCCGAAGTGTTCGATCCGGCCTGTCGTGCCGCCACGCGACGCGCCCTCGAAAGCTTCATCACGCTCATTGACGAAGCTCGCACGTACAAGGGTGACCTGTACGCCGTGGTGGATATGATCGTCGAGAAGACGGGACTCATCGAGGCGCTCGAAGCGCAGAATACCGACGAGGCGCGTGGGCGCATCGAGAACATCCGTGAGTTTCTGGGCGTCGTTCGTGATTACGTGGACGAGCACGAGCTGGTTCCCGACCGCGGTACGCATGACGCTGGCGATGGGGAAGAGGGCGAGCTGGCATATCACGAGCCCGCGCTCGCTGACTTCATGGAATGGCTAAGCTTGCGCACTGATCTCGATTCACTCGGAAACGACCAGGTAGATTCTGTCACGTTCATGACGGTGCATTCCGCCAAGGGTCTTGAGTTCGACAATGTTTTCGTCGCCGGCATGGAGGAGTCAATCTTCCCGCATACGGCCTCGATGCTCGAAAATGGCGTCGAGGAGGAACGTCGCTTGGCTTACGTTGCCATCACGCGCGCACGCAAGCGCCTCTTTCTCACCTGCGCAGCGCGCAGACGCATCTTCAACGACTTGCAGGCCAATGCTCGCAGCCGCTTCATCTCCGAGATGCCCGCCGAGCTCCTCGCCTCCGAGGGCGTCGGATCGCTCGGATACTCGGGCACGGGCTGGGAGAAGCGCGGTGACCGTCGTGGTATTTCCGGCAGCGGTCAAGGCGAGGAGATGTACGGCGGACGCGTCTATGGTAGCGGCGGATATGCCGCGGCACACGATACCGCCCGTGAAGACGTGACCCCCGCAACCGCAAGCGATTTTGCAGAGGGAGACCGCGTCGAGCACAAGACCTTTGGTCCGGGCGTCGTCGTCGGCATCGAAGGCGACAAGATCGCGGTCTATTTCAAGAAGAGCGGCAAGACAAAGACGCTTCTCAAGGGATATGCGCCCATCGTGAAGCTCGGATAAAGGTATAATCGCGATATTTCGATTTCGAGGAGAGGCTCTCATGGCACAGATTTACGTAGTTGGACACAAGAATCCCGATAATGACTCGATCATGGCGGCGTACACTTACGCCAATCTCAAGAACATGACCGATTCCGAGAACACGTACGTTCCCGTACGTCTGGGCGAGCTTCCCGCCGAAAGCGCGATGATCTTCGAGGAGTACGGCATCGAGCCGCCTGCGCTCATCGAGAACGTGGGGGAGGGCGATGTGCTCGTGCTCGTCGACCATAACGAGATGGGTCAGGCCGTCGATGGCATCGAAGACGCCGAAGTCGCCGAGATCATCGACCACCACCGTATCGCCGACGTCTCCACTTCGGCACCCATCACCTTCATCAACCTTCCCTGGGGCTCCACCACCTCGATCATCACCAAGCTCTACGAGTACTTCGGCATTGCCACGGACGAGCAGATAGCGGCATGTCTGCTTTCGGCCATCCTCACCGATACGGTCATCCTCAAATCGCCCACGGCGACCGAGACGGATGCCAAGCATGTCGAGAAGCTCGCCAAGGTACTTGACGTCGACCCGGTCGAATTCGGTATGAAGATCTTCAAGTCCCGTGGCGGCGATGATGATGTTTCCGTCGAGGATATCTGCAGCCGCGATTCCAAGGAGTTCAACTTCGGCGGCAAGAAGTGCTGGATTGCCCAGTACGAGACCGTCGATCTCGAGGGGTTGCGCAAGCGCACGGATGACATCGCCGAGCAGGTAGCCAAGATTCAGAAGGAAGGCGGCTACGATGCCGCGCTCATGCTGCTGACCGACATCATTGTGGAGGGAAGCGACTTCATCGCGGCTGGCGACACGGGCTTCATCGCCGATGCCTTCGAGATCTCGTTCGATGGCGGCCCCGTCTGGATGCCGGGTGTGTTGTCGCGCAAGAAGCAGGTCGCTGCCAAGCTTATCGATTACGCAGGCTAGAAAACACTGGTCCCGGACATGGAGGCCATCCAGAACACATACCTATACGCACATGGCGGCTACGCTCTCGTCGCCGTCGTCGGTGTGCTCACGATCATTGCCTCCATCCTCCTCGCTCACGTTCTCGTGAACGTGATGTACAAGACGCTCAAGAAGACCACGGGAGGTGAAGTCGGCGGTTCCATCGTCGCCAACATCATCCGAATCGCCGTCGGCTTCGTATGCATCTCCTGCATTCTCAAATGGTGCTTCAACTACAACACCTCCGTGCTCTGGGGCGCGCTCGGCGTTGGCGGCATTGCACTCTCACTTGGCCTGCAAAACACAATATCGAACCTCATCGGCGGCCTTCAGATGTCACTGTCTCGCGACTTCGCCTTCGGTGAATGGATCAAGGTCGGCCAGATCACAGGCCAGATCAACGACATCACGTGGCGTGTCGTGAAGATGCGCGACGCCGACGAGAACAGCTACATCATCCCCAACTCGGTCTTCAACTCGAACGCGATTGTCGTTCTGCCACCTTTCCAGACCACCGACTTGCCCGTCGAGTTCTCGAATGTCGCCGATCTCGGGACCATCACCGAGGAGCTGCCTCAAATTGCCTACGAGGCGCTTAGGAAGGCCGGGTATCTCTACGAGGACATGAAGCCCGTGCTCTCGCTCGACGGAACGTCGCTCAATTCGATTAACGCGACGCTCGAGGTCTATACCGGATACCAATACGAGACGATCGACATCAGGGAATGCGTCATGGCACCTGTCCTCGAGTATCTCAAATCGAACAAGGCGCTCGCATCCTATACCGAATAACGCGAACTACCTTGTTCTTCTCACGCATCATGCGACTTCGTTCGGCTAGAATAATTGTTTCGTATGCAAACAGCCTGAAAGGAACCGTACTCCCGTGCGCGCGCAAGTCGAAGACATCATCACATCTGCAATCGAATCAGCCATCAATTCAGGTGAGCTCCCCCTCGAGGAAGTTCCAGCCGCCGAGGTCGAACGTCCGCGAGACCTCGCGCATGGCGATTGGGCGAGCTCGGTGGCAATGCGCTGCGCCAAACAGGCTCATATGAACCCTCGCGACATCGCGCAGACCATTGTCACGCATATCGCCGCATCTCCGGAAGTTGCCTTCGTCGAGATCGCGGGCCCGGGATTCATCAACATCAAGCTCTCCGATGCCGCGCTGCAAGGCATATTCCGCACGGTTCGAACCGAGGACACGCGATATGGTTCGAGCCATGCCGGTGATGGCATCAAGGTCGATCTCGAGTTCATTTCCGCCAATCCCACCGGACCCATGCACCTAGGGCACGGCCGCTGGGCGGCGCTTGGCGATGCAATGGCAAATGTCCTTTCCTTCGCAGGCTATGATGTGACCCGCGAGTTCTACATCAACGACGCAGGCAACCAGATGGACATCTTCGCCGAATCCGTGGCGCTTCGCTACCTGCAGGTCGCGCGTCTCATCGCCGAAGGTGCCGCCACCAATGTCGAGAGCGCGTACCAGATCATCATCGACAATATGGATTCGTATCGTGCCGAGCTTCCCGAAAACTGCTATGCCGGAGCCTACGTTATCGACATCGCCGGTATCATCTACAATGCCGAGGGCGCTGCCTGGGTCGATGCCGACGCCGACGAGCGTGCGGCATACTTCAAGGAGCTCGCGTACAAGACGGTCTTCGAGCACACGAAGGAGCTACTCGCCGGTTTTGGTCTCGAATTCGACGTGTGGTACTCCGAGCGCAGCACGTATGCCGTTGACGAGGACGGAAGCTCCCGCCTCACGCGTGCGCTCGATGCACTGCGCGAGAGGGGATACCTCTACGACAAAGACGATGCCGTATGGTTCAGAACCACGGACTTCGGCGACGACAAGGACCGCGTACTCGTCAAGGCCGATGGTAGCTACACCTATTTCGCGCCCGACATCGCCTACCACAAGAACAAGTTCGACCGCGGCTTCGATCGTTGTATCGATATCCTCGGTGCCGATCATCACGGTTACATCAAGCGCATCCAGTCAGTCGGTCATGTCTTTGACCATCCCGGTCAGCCCGAGGTCGTCATCGGTCAAATGGTCAACCTCTTTCGTGATGGCGAGCCCGTACGCATGTCCAAGCGCACGGGCGAGATGGTGAGCTTCGAGGAGGTTCTTGACGAGGTCGGGGCCGATGCCACGCGCTTCCTCATGCTCGCACGCTCAACCGACCAGGCGATTGACTTCGACATCGAGCAGGCCAAGAAGCAGGACTCGACCAACCCGGTCTACTACGTCCAATATGCGCATGCGCGCATATGTTCGATACTGCGCAAGGCGGCGGGCATCGAAGACGCAGATGCCGATCCCGATGCGATTGCCGCATCGCTCATTCCACAAGATGCCGACCTCTTGCCTCTCACCCACGAGGCTGAGCTTGCCCTTGCACGCCGCATTGACGAATTCGGCGAGCTCGTTGCTGGCTGTGCGCGTGACCTCGCACCCTTCAGGCTTACGCATTACGCGACGAGCTTGGCGAGCGAGTTCCACCAGTTCTATACCCAATGCCACGTCATCGGCGATGACGAGAGGCTCACGATGGCGCGTCTCTACGTATGTGACGCAACCCGACGTGTCCTGCGAAACGCCTTGTCTCTGCTCGGCGTGTCGGCTCCCACGAGCATGTAACGAAGGAGAAGCCCGCTATGTCCATTGCACCAACGCGCGAACACGTTCTGCCCGACTACATGAAGGCATCTGACCTGCTCAAGGTCGCCCCCATGAACATGAAAGCCGACGGCGACAAGGTGATGCTCGACGGCATCGATTTGCGCGATATCGCTCGTGACTTCGGTACCGCGCTCTACGTCTACGACGAGGCGCACATCCGCAGGCAACTCGCGAGCTATCGTGACGAGTTCCGCACGTGCTACCCGCAAAGCGGCATCGTCTACGCTGCCAAGGCATTTTGCTGCGTTGCCATGGACAAGATCGTCGCCGAGGAGGATTGCTATATCGATGTCGCGAGCGGAGGAGAGCTTGCCATCGCACGCGCTGCGGGCTTCCCGATGGACCGTATCTTTGCGCAAGGCAACAACAAGTCGCAACGCGAGATCGAAGAGTACGTCGACGCCGGCGTTGCGTGCTTTGTCGTCGACACGCACGAGGAAATCGAGCGCATTTCGAGTTATGCCAGCTCCAAGGGCCTCACGCAAAAGATCATCATTCGCGTCTGCCCCGGTATCGAGGCTGACACGCATGCCTATATCCAGACAGCCAACGAGGATTCCAAGTTCGGCTTCAACATTCGCAACGGTGCGGCCGAGGAAGCGCTCGTCTATGCCTTGACGCTGCCCGGTGTCGAGGTCGCCGGCTTCCATTGCCACATCGGCTCGCAGATTTTCGAGCTCACCTCCTACGTCGAGGCCATTAACACGATGTTCGGCTTCATGAACGACATGCGCCAGGCCCATGGATTCGTCGCGCAGATCTTCGACATGGGTGGTGGCCTCGGCATTCCCTACACCATCTACGATCGTCCATCGACTATTGCGCAGTTTGCGCAGATCGCAACTGGCGCCGTTTACGCCAACTGCAGCGAGTACGACTACCCCTACCCGCGCATCTTCGTCGAACCGGGCCGCTCCATCGTCGCCAACGCGGGCATCACGCTCTACACCGTCGGATCGGTCAAGACCGTTCCGGGCATTTGCACCTACGTTGCCATCGATGGTGGCATGACCGACAACATTCGTACGGCGCTCTACGGTTCGAAGTACGAGGCATTCGTCGTCGAGCGCGCTGACAAGCCACGTGACGTGATCTGCGATATCGTCGGCAAGCACTGCGAATCTGGTGATGTCGTCGTCAAGAACGCGCCTCTGCAGGCCTGCGAGGCAGGCGATCATATCTGCGTTCTTGGCACCGGTGCGTACTGCAACGAGATGGCGAGTAACTACAACAAGCAGGTGCGTCCCGGCATCGTCTTCGTGCGTGATGGCGTGGCGCGCGAGGTTGTGCGTCGCGAAACCTACGATGACCTGCTCGCACGCGACATAAGCGCATAGATTCATTCGTTTTCCAAAAGGAGATGCACATGAGGCAAGTGAAGATCGGACTGGTGGGATGCGGAACCGTTGGCGGCGGATTCGTACGCATACTGCAAAAGCACCACGATGATTTCATGAGGCACGCCGGTGTCGACATGGTAATTGCCAAGGCGACAACGCGCACGCTTTCCAAGCTACGTGACCTTGGAATTTCCGATGATGCGATCGTGGATTCCTACACCGACATCATCGCCGACCCCGACATCGACATCGTCGTCGAGCTCATCGGTGGTACGGAGCTTGCCGCCGATGTCGTGCTCGACGCGCTCGCTGCGAAGAAGAACGTCATCACCGCCAACAAGGCGCTCATGGCCACGCGCGGCGAGGAGATCTTCCATGCGGCAGATGCCAACGGCGTCGAAGTCGCCTTCGAGGCATCGGTTGGCGGCGGCATTCCCATCATCCAGCCGCTCAAGCACACGCTCATCAGCAACGAGATCAGTACGGTGCTTGGCATCGTGAACGGAACGACCAATTACATGCTCACAGAGATGCAGCACGGGTTGGACTACGACACGGTGCTCAAGCGTGCCCAGGAGCTTGGTTACGCCGAGGCGGATCCGACGGCTGACGTCGATGGGTATGACGCGGCTGCCAAAATCGCCATCCTCGCCTCCATCGCCTTCAACTCTCGCGTGACGCTCGATGACGTTTTCACGCAGGGCATCCGCTCCATTGAGCCCGTCGATTTCAAGCATGCGGCCGATATGGGCTACACCATCAAGTTGCTCGCCATCGCTCACAAGATCGACGGTGAGATCGACGTGCGCGTCCATCCGGCCATGATTCCCACGAATCACCAGCTCGCCAATGTCAACGGCGTCTTCAACGCAATTTACGTCACGGGCGACGCCGTCGGTGATTGCATGTTCTTTGGCGAAGGTGCCGGTGCCGGTCCTGCGGCTTCGGCTGTCATGGGCGATACGATCGAGGTGGCCCGCCACGTCGCCAATGACGTGAAGCCTGTCGTCGGTTGTACGTGCACCGACAACCTGCCCCTACGCGGAATCGGCAAACTCGAGACCAAGTATTACCTGCGTCTGCTCGTGAAAGACGAGTCGGGCGTTCTGGCGGCCATCAGCGAAATCTTCAGCCAGTACGAGGTGTCGATTCGCAGCATGGTGCAGCCCACCACGCACGGTGACGGCACTGCCGAGCTCATCTTCATGACCCATACGGCCAACGAAGCCCATTTTGAAGATGCCCTCAAGGAAGTGGCGGCCCTTTCCTGCGTGGTCAAGATCGGAACCATGATTCGCATCGAGGAGGACTAAGGTGACCCTGACCGAAAAGGACGTGCGCGATATCGCCGAATACGCGCGCATTGGCCTCACGGACGAGGAACTGTCCACGATGACGGTCGACCTCAACAACATCATCGAGACTCTGCGACCCATCACGGAATACGAGCTCGAGGGTGTCGAGCCAACCTTCCACCCCATAGGAAGCCTCTCCAACGTCATGCGCGAAGACGAGGTCGGGAAGTCCTTCGCGCGCGAGGTCGCACTGTCCAATAGTGACTCGACGAGCGATGGCTGCTTCGAGATCCCCTCGATTCTCGGCGAGGGAGGGGATCGCTGATGAAGGGTTATCCCCAGCTGAGCGTACGACAGATTCACGAGGGCCTGTGCGACGGCAGCTTCAGTGCACGCGAGCTCGCAAACGCCGCCTTTGACCTCATCGACGAGCTTGACCCGAAAGTGCACGCCTTCCTCGAGCTCACGCCCGAGCTCGCCTACAGCCAGGCCGATGCCATCGACGCGGCAATCGCCGCACGCGAGCCCATCGGCATACTCGCCGGCGTGCCGATCGCCTTCAAGGACAACATGAATCTCGAGGGCACGCACACGACCTGCGCCTCGCACATGCTCGAAACCTACGTGAGTCCGTTCACGGCAACCTGCGTCGCCAAGGCGTTCGACGCCGGCGGCATCTGCCTGGGCAAGACGAATATGGACGAGTTCGCCTTCGGCTCCTCGACCGAAACCTCGTTCTTCGGCAAGACCTGCAATCCCTGGGATCTCGAGCGTGTGCCCGGCGGCTCCTCTGGTGGTTCGGCAGCGGCGGTCGCCGCTGGCATGGCGACGCTTTCGCTCGGAAGCGATACGGGCGGCTCCATCCGCCAGCCGGGAAGCTTTACCGGCACGGTCGCCCTCAAGCCGAGCTACGGCGTCGTGAGCCGCTACGGTGTCGTCGCCTTCGGAAGCTCGCTTGACCAGGTCGGGCCCTTTGCCCGCAGTGTCGAAGATGCGGCCTTTGCCCTCAACGCCATCTCCGGACGCGACCCGCTCGATTGCACGAGCCAACCCTGCGACATCGACTACACAGCAAATCTCGACATGGGTATCAACGGCATGCGCATCGGCGTCGTGCCCTCCTTGCTCGAGCTGGACGGTCTCACGGCCGAGGTCAAGCATGCCTTCGAGCAAAGCGTCACGAAGCTCGAGGGGCTCGGTGCCCAAATCGTCGAGGTCGAGCTGCCCAATGCGGCGGCTGCCATCAGTGCCTACTACGTGCTTGGCCCCTGCGAGGCATTCTCAAACCTCTCGCGCTTCGACTCGGTGCGCTACGGCCATCACGCACATGGCAAGAACCTCGAGCAGCGCTACGAGGACAGTCGCGCCCAGGGATTCGGCGCGGAAGCCAAGCGTCGCATCATGCTCGGTGCCTGGTTGCTTGCGAGTGGCGTCTACGACGAGTACTACATCCCCGCGCAGAAGGTACGTACGCTCATCACAGCCGACTACACGAAGGCGTTCGAGAAAGTCGACGCCATCATACTGCCCACGAGCCCGCGTACCGCATTCAAGTTCGGCGAGGTGAGCGATCCCGCCTCCATGTACCTCTCCGACATCTACACCATCAGCATCAACATCGCGGGCAATGGCGGCATGAGCTTGCCGGTCGCGCTTGGCGAGGATTCCAAGCTCCCCATTGGCCTGCAGATCGTTGGCCCACAATTCCACGACGAGGTCATCCTGCGCGTCGGCGCGGCGCTCGAGACGCTCACCGACATCCCACGCATCGCACCGCTCGAGAAGGGGGGCCGCTCATGAAGGAACTGACCGAGGTCCTCAAAGACTGGGAGGCCGTCATTGGCCTCGAGGTTCATGCCGAGCTCACTACGCTCAAGACCAAGATGTTCTGTTCGTGTCCCATCGAATTCGGTGCCGATCCCAACACGCACACCTGTCCCGTCTGCCTAGGCATGCCCGGCGCGCTGCCCGTGCCCAACAAGGCGGCCATCGAGAGCATTGTGCTCGCCGGCTTGGCGACCAACTGCAACATCGAGAAGCATACGATGTTCTACCGCAAGGGCTACTTCTATCCGGATATGGCAAAGAACTTCCAGACGACGCAGGGTCCGCTCGCATTTTGCATGCGCGGACATCTTGATCTGGAGCTTTCCGCCAAGGGAGCAGCCGAACGCGTCGACGTTCCCAAAGACGAAGACGGCGGATACACGACGCGCATCGGCATCACGCGCATCCACATGGAAGAAGACGCGGGCAAGATGACGCACCTCGGTGGCTCGGAAGGACGCATCGACGGTGCCGAACGCTCTCTCGTCGACTACAACCGCGCCGGTACGCCGCTTATCGAGCTCGTGACCGAGCCTGACCTGCGCACGCCCGAGGAAGCACGCGCCTTCATGCAGAAGCTGCGCCAGATCTACCTCACGCTTGGTATTTCCGATTGCTCGATGGAGGAGGGTTCCCTGCGTGCCGACGGCAACGTCTCACTGCGCCGCCGTGGCTCGACGGAGCTCGGCACCAAGACCGAGCTCAAGAACATCAACTCGTTCAAGAACCTCCACGACGGCCTTGCCTACGAGATCTGCCGCCAGGCCGAGGTTCTCGAGAGCGGGGGAGTCATTCGCCAGGAGACCCGTCACTGGGAGCCCGGTGCCAAGCGTACCATCGTCATGCGCGTCAAGGAAACGGCAGATGACTATCGTATGTTCCCGGATCCCGACCTCGCGCCGTTTGATTTGTCCGACGAGTTCATCGAGAACGTGCGCGCCAAGCTCCCCGAGCTGCCCGATGCCAAGAAGTCGCGCTTCATGGAGAGCTACGGTTTGCCCGCCTACGATGCCGGCGAGCTCGCAAGTGACGTCGAGGTCGCGCAGTTCTTCGAGGAAGCGGCTCAGGACGTGGACGCAGCCGTGGCAAAGAAGATCGCCAACCTCATCATCAATGACGTGAGCGCCTGGGCAAACGAGAACGCGACGAGCATCGCACAATCCGACATCGCCCCGGCGGCGCTGGCAAAGCTCGCCAAGCTTCTGGCTGACGATACGATCAGCTCCAAGCAGGGTAAGGAGGTTCTCGCTGCGCTCATAGGGGAGGGTATCGACCCCGAGGAGTACGTCAAATCGCATGGCATGGAGCAGACGACCGACACCGGAGCCATCGAGGCCATCGTCGATGAGCTCATGGCGGCCAATCCCGACAAAGTCGAGGCATATCGCGGCGGCAAGACGGGCCTGCAGGGCTTCTTCATGGGACAGGTCATGAAGCAGCTCGACGGACAAGGTAATCCCAAGGTCATATCGGCTATCGTCACCGAGAAGCTCGAGGGCTAAACTCCGGTGGAGAACGCGTCCGCCTGCACGCTATGCCCACGTCGCTGTGCCATCGATAGGGCGCAGGCACGTGGCGTGTGCGGTGAGGGCAACGAGGTGCGCCTCGCACGTGCCGCATTGCATTTCTGGGAAGAGCCGCCCATCAGCGGCGAGTCGGGAAGCGGTACGGTGTTCTTCTCGGGTTGCCCGCTGCGCTGTGTCTACTGCCAGAACACGGACATCGCACGTGGCGAAATAGGTCGCGAAGTCTCCATTGAGAGGCTTGCGCGCATCTTTCTTGAGCAGCAGGAACGCGGGGCCCTCAACATCAACCTCGTGACACCTACCCACTTCGCGACGCAAATCAAGAAAGCACTCGATCTTGCCCGATCGGATACGCTCTCCGACACGCCGCTCGCGCTTCCCATCGTCTACAACACGAGCGGCTACGAACTGCCCGAGAACATCGTTGCGCTCAAGGACTACGTCGACGTCTTTCTCACTGACTTCAAGTACGCCTCATCCGAGCTCGCATATCGTTATTCCGCAGCTCCCGACTATCCCGAAGCGGCCTCGAGAGCGCTCGACGCAATGTTCGAGCTCGTAGGCCCCCTAGTCTACGACGAGAACGAAAGAGGGGAGGAGCGCCTTGCTCGCGGTATTATCGTGCGACATCTTCTGCTGCCGGGGCATCTCGAGGATTCCAAGCATGTCATGGAGCTGCTTGCCGCCAAGTCCTATGTCGATGACATCATCGTGAGCATCATGAATCAGTTCACACCCGTGGCAAATGTCGCGCAGGACCATCCTGAGCTTTCCCGGGGCATTAGCGATGAGGAATATGACGAGCTCATTGACTACGCCCTTGAATTAGGCATCGTAAATAGTTTTATCCAGGAAGGTGGCGCAGCTGACGAATCCTTCATCCCCGCTTTTGATTACGAGGGGGTGTAGCTGTGCGTCATGTTGATTTTCTTATCATCGGAGCTGGACTTGCAGGATCTACCTGCGCATATCTCTTGAAGCAAGCTGGTTGCGATGTCATGCTCATCGAACGTCTCGATGTGGAAACAAAGTCAAAGCTCTGCGCCGGCCTTGTCACACCACGCGCCATGTGCGAGTTGAATAATATATTCGACATAATACCTAATAATTTATATAAATCCCAGTTCGGCGATATGCATTGTCTTGCAGCAGGTATCAGTGTCAACTTGCACGAGATTCAGATGCGTTGCGTCGAGCGTCGCGAGCTCGACCGGTTCGCGCTCGATGCATATCGCGATATTGGAGGGAAGCTGCTCGATCGTTTCCACGTGCGCTCAATTGATGTGGCAAATAAGCAGATAACTGGAATGCTCGATGAAAAGGATGAACATGCCTTCTCTTATGACACGCTCATCGGTGCTGATGGCGCCCTTTCCTTCGTGCGCAAGAAGCTTACGGGCAGTTCGCCTGACGCAATACTCTCGCTCGAGACGACTGTCGCGAACACCGGCGCACCGCTCACCATGTGCTACGAGGACGGCTTCATCGGGTATTCCTGGTACGCTCCCTGTGGCGATGCTGCCAAACTCGGCTGCTGCGCTTACGTGGGGGAGCCCGATCTCGATGCTCGTCTGCGCACCTTCGCGACGCAGATGGACGTTAGCTACGACCGCCGCAGGGGCGCCTTCATCCCCACGGGAAGCGACGTTCTGCTCGAAAGGGACGGTGTCTACTTCCTGGGTGATGCGGCGAGCCTCATCGCGCCCCCTTCCGGGGAGGGTATCTACCATGCGCTGCATTCCGCGCGCATGCTTGCACATGCGCTCGTCAACAAGGCAAGCTACCGTACGCTCATGCAGCCTGTCGTTGCCGAGATACGGCGTCAGTACAAGCTGCGCAGCCTTTTCTTTGACACGCGTTTCATGCGTTGCGGTATCAAGCTTGCGAATGCCACACCCTATGGTGCCGAGCGCGCCGTGAAGTTCGCCCTCAGGCACTTCGCGGGATACGAGAAGAGGCCCGGACGATCCCGAGCCTCTTCGCTTGCATGATGCATGTCGCGCAAGGCTATTCGCGCTTCTCCTCGTCTTGCTCCTGGGCAAGAATTTCGATTTCCTCGACGTTGGCGCCTGCGACGATTTCACGTCGTTTGCTTGCCTTCTCGTCGGGCATGGTCTCGAGCTCGGCATAGAGCTCGCGGTCGGTACCGGATTCGGGACTCGGTGGGTTGACTTCAAAGGGCACCGCCTTGGTGAAGAGGCTCACGACCGGCACAATGATGATCGAGAGGATCATCGCGATAGCACCCGCGTTGATGGGGGAGGCGATGAGCGGCGTACCGACAAAGCCCATGATCATGTTCACGGTCGTCAGGCCCACGCCGACGATGAAACTCGTCCACACGGCGGCCTTGCTGATGCGCTTGCTGTACAGGCCCCACAGCATCGGGCCGAGGAAGGCGCCGGCCAAGGCACCCCACGAGATGCCCATGAGCTGCGCAATCCAGGTAACGGAACTCTGGTACTGGAACACGGCGATGAGTGCCGAGATGGCCACGAAGACCACGAGCAGCACGCGGATCCAGACGATCTGCCTCTTCTCGTTCATGTCCTTGACGATGTTGCCCTTGATGAGATCGAGCGTAAGCACCGAGCTCGACGTGAGCACGAGCGAGGACAGCGTGCTCATCGATGCTGAGAGAACGAGCACGATGACGAGGCCGATGAGAAGATCGGGTAGATTCGAAAGCATGGTCGGAATAATCGAATCGTAGACGGGTGTGCCATTGGCGGCGTAGGCGATCTGATCACCGAAGAGCTGGCCGAAGCCGCCGAGGAAGTAGCTGCCACCGGCGATGACGAAGGCGAAGATGGTGGAGATGATGGCACCTTGCTTGATAGCCGGGCCCGACTTGATGGCATAAAACTTCTGCACCATCTGCGGCAAGCCCCAGGTACCAAGCGATGTCAGGATGACGACGCCCATCAAGTTGAGGAAGTCGGGACCGAGGAAGCTCGTGAAGGCGCCAAGTTGATCGGTGCCCGGTGCCTGGATCTGCGAGAGCTGGACGACGGCTTCGGACAGTCCTCCCTGCGTTTGCAGGACCGCGATGATGACGGCCGTGATGCCGACGAGCATGACGATGCCCTGCAGAAAGTCGTTGACGACCGTGGCCATGTAACCGCCCAGCACGACGTATATGCAGGTCACGATGGCCATGCCGATGACGCACCACTCGTAGGGCACGCCAAATGCCATCGTGAACAGACGCGACAGGCCATTGTAGACCGATGCGGTGTAGGGAATGAGAAACACGAAGATGATGGCAGCAGAGGCGATGCGCAGCCCCTTGCTCTTGTAGCGCTTGCCGAAGAACTCGGGCATGGTCGAGGCCTTGAGTCGCTGCGTGACCTCGCGCGTACGCGGACCGAGCACCCACCAGGCAAGCAAACTACCGATCACGGCGTTGCCGATGCCTGCCCAGGTTGCGGCCATGCCGTACTTCCAGCCAAACTGGCCAGCGTAGCCGATGAACACGACGGCGCTGAAGTAGGCGGTGCCGTAGGCGAAGGCCGAAAGCCAGGGACCGACGTTACGACCACCGAGAATGAAGCCGTCAACATCGCGCGAGGCCGCACGGCGCGTGTAGATGCCGACGCCGACCGCGATGGCTATGAATATGATGATGAGTAGTATTTTGACGAACATGCTCTTTCCTTCTCACGGTAGTACAACGAACAGGCGGAGGCGCACACGACAAGGACATCAAACGCACGCGTAGACATGGGGCGTCGGCACGTGCATCCCGCCGTGTGCTAGAGGTATCGATAATAGGAAAAGGTGGAGGCAAACGAGAGCGCACTGGCATGCACGGGCGCGCCATGATGCTTCGCTGTGTTCGCTCGATCGTGCAATGGTCCTCCAAATCAGAATGCGAACACTATAGACCACTTTTGCACGCTGTAGTAGTAAATTATTCGATTTTTTTGCATATCGGTGTTCGAAGGATATGATGAACGGCGTGAAACGGGCGTTTGATACGGGGAGGGATGACATGCGCGTTCTCAAGGTCGCGTTGAGCTCAGCTCTGACGCTCGCAATCATGGCGATCATTTTCTCCTTCTCTGCGCAGAGCGGGGGAGAGTCCGGTTCGTTGAGCAATGCAATCGCTCGTATGCTCGCCTTCGTCTTCATCGAAGGATTCGACGGCATGCCACCCGAGCAACAAGCGCAGCTCATCGTCCAGATGTCCTGGCCCATACGCAAGACCGCGCATGCGACGGAATACGCCTGTCTTGCCATATCGCTCGTCGTTACGTGTTGGCAGATTGCGGCATGGAGACACGAAACAAGGGAAGGAGCGAGGCTTTGCCCACGACGCATTCCCCTTGTGGGCATGACGGCGTTCGTCATTGCGGTGCTCTATGCGTGCAGCGACGAAATCCACCAGCTCTTCATCGACGGACGTGCGGGGCAAGTCGCCGACGTGCTTGTCGACGCCTCGGGTGCAGCAATTGGCTGTCTACTGATGTGCCTGCTCATGTGGCGATTCATGGCAAGGCGCGTCGCGCAGCGCTAATGGCCAATCATTATTTGGACATTATGACTGGTATGTTTTCATCCGTATGTTCATCTAGATGATTTTGATAGACATAATATCTAGTTTCTCGTGCTATCATGCCCGAGAGCAAGAGGATCATGATGATGTTGGGTAGGGCCATGAGCGCGTTTCCGATATCGGAAACGGTCCAGACGATATCGCCGACACCCAATCCGCCGAGGATTCCCACGACGACGTAGATGACTTGATAGGGGACGATCGCGCGCTTGCCGAAGAGATAGGTGGCGCAGCGGTTCCCGTAGTAGCTCCATCCCAGAATCGTCGAATAGGCAAAGCTCACCATGCCGATGACGAGCACCGGTGTGCCGACGTAGGGAATGGTGGCAAAGGCGGCATTCGCCAGATCGGCGCCAGCTTGCAGGGAACCGTCCATGACGATGTCGGGATGGGCGAGCATCGTCGAGACGAGGACGAGTCCCGTGATAAGGCATATCACAACTGTCGACCAGAAGGTACCGGTCGAGGCGATGAGTGCCTGGCGTGCGGGGTTACGGGTGCTCGCGGCCGCCGCAACGATGGGGGCCGTACCGAGGCCGGATTCGTTGGAAAACAGCCCGCGGGCACATCCGTATTGCAAGGCGATCATGATGCCGCTGCCCACCGCGCCACCGAACGCCGCCTTGCTCGTGAACGCGCATTCGAGTATGAGCGAAAGCGTCTGGCCCAGGTACGGGGCGTTCGAGACGAGGATGATGAGGCAGCCTACCGTGTAGGCCGCAGCCATGAAGGGAACGAGCCTCTCGCAGACGCTCGTAATGGACTTTACGCCACCGAATATGACCACTGCAACGAACACCGCAATGATAAGCGATACAGCCCACTTGGGAATCATGGGAAAGTTCCCGCATATGATGCCCGTCATCGCCGATGACTGGACAGCGGAGCCTGTTCCGAGCGTCGCGATGACGGCAAAGGCAGCAAAGAGAACGGCGCCGAGTTTGGCCCAGAAGGGAACAGAGCCGTCAGAACGTTTGAACGCGCGCTCCCAAGCGTACATGGCCCCGCCGAGCATCTGCCCGCGATGATCCTTGACGCGGTACTTGATGGCCGCGTAGACCTCGGTGTACTTGGTCGCGATCCCGAAGACGCCCGTGAGCCACATCCAGAAGACAGCGCCGGGACCACCGGCGATGATTGCGGTTGCTACACCAACGATCGATCCGGTTCCGATGGTGCCCGCAAGAGCGGTGACTAATGCGCCAAACTGGGAGACATCACCTTCGCCTTCGTCATCTCGTTGCACGGAGAGTTTGATGGCGAGCGGCAACTTGCGTTGTATGAACCCCGTACGAATCGTGAGAAAGACATGCGTCCCGAGGAGGAGGCATATCATGACGGGACCCCAGACGAAGGCGTCTATCTGATTGAGGAGCGACGCAATGTCCATAATATGATTAAGTTCCCATAAGATACATTATCAGACATTTAGCTATTTACCCGTGGAACCAAAGCCACCGGCAGACCGCTCGGTCTCGTCGAGCTCTTCGACTTCGAGGAGCTCGGCAATAGGAACTTCCTGAATGACGAGCTGGGCCACGCGATCGCCACGCTTGATGTTGATCGTATTGCGTGCGTCCGTATTGAGTCCAATGACGCCGATTTCACCGCGATACCCGCTGTCGATGAGCCCCGGTGTATTGACGATGGAAAACCCCTGTTTGGCAGCCAAGCCACTACGTGGTTGCACGAAGCCCGCAAAGCCCTCAGGAATGGCGATGGCGATGCCCGTGGGTATCAAGACACGCTCGCCCGGTTTCAACTCGAAGTCGCCAGCAGCATACAAATCAAGTCCAGCATCGCCTGGATTCGCATATGCGGGCGTGGGCAACCCCTTGTCAAGTTTCTTGAGCTTGAGCACAATGTTCTTACTCATCTTCCAACTCCCGAATATCGGAATCTGTCGCTGAATCGGCAACGCCTTCGGTTAGGACCTCGAGCTCCTCGCGCAACTCGTCGATGTCCTTGAAGTCCTTATAGACCGAGGCGAATCTAATATATGCGACCTTGTCTAAATCTACCAATCTTATGAGAACCTGATCGCCTAGCGAGGAAGACGGAATCGGTCCCCTGTACGTATTGCGAATATCGTTTTCGACCATGTCAACGAACGCCTCGAGCGTGTGGAGCGAGACATTGCGCTTGGCAGTTGCCGAAAGCAGACTCTTGAGCAATTTGGAGCGATCGAAAGGCTCGACATGGCCATCACGCTTGAGGACCATGATCGGCTCTTCTTCCCTTCTCTCGAAGGTTGTGAAGCGCGTGCCGCACTCGAGGCACTCGCGTCTGCGCTTAATGCTTGCTCCGTCATCAAATGAACGCGAATCGATTACCCGGGATTCTTTACAGCTGCAGTTTGGGCAAAGCATCCGTTCTCCTCACTTTACTGTCCATCAATAAGTAAAGTGATTCTAGCAGAGAACGTCTATGTTAAGACCGAGCTTACGACAGCGCCTGGCAGACAGATACGTGCCCTTTTATATGAACGAGAAGACGAACAAACCCACTATTGCGATGACGCAGGCAATTTGAGCGAAAAGACGTTCATGCGAGTCGGCAAGAAAAGTGCGTTGCACGCGCGCGTCAAGCAGATCTTGTACGTCAGAGTGGAAATCGTCCCCATGGAAATGCCCGAACATCTGGACGGCAAACTCTTCGAACAGCGACGAAGACTTCTTCTTCACGCCCTTGATGACGGTGAGATGAGGACATGTGCTGACAGGTACGAGCGCGGTTGCGGTTTGTGCATTGTGCGTGCTGTTCATGATCTACCTCCTTGCGGCTACGTTTGCTACGCCCCTGTTATATGCGATGCCTGTGACACGAAAACAAAGCGAACATACGTTCTGTATACATGATAACCGAACATATGTTTGATACAAGAGAAAAACGAACAAATGTTTGTAATTTCTTCTCATATCGTCTAAACTTGTCACATCGAGTCCAGGAGGATGGTATGGATAACGAGCAACTTTCTACACGTCAACAGCAAATACTCGACTACATTCGCAAGTGTATTGAGGTCAAGCACTATCCCCCATCCGTGCGCGAAATCGGCCAGGCCATCGGTTTGTCCTCCCCCTCCACGGTTCACGCCCACCTCAATGCCCTTGAAGCCAAGGGATATATCAAACGCGACGGTGCCAAATCCCGCTCCATGGTTATCACGGGTGGCGATAGAAAGACCGCGGGCTCTTCATCTGCAAAAGCGCGCGAGGAATTCAACGGCCATTCCCTTGTAGAGCTTCCGCTTGTCGGTCGCGTCGCCGCCGGCACGCCCATCCTCGCCGAGCAAAACATCGAAGAGGAGGTTCCGCTGCCCACCTCGCTCTTCGGCGATCGCAATTCGTTCTTGCTCACCGTGCACGGCGATTCCATGATTAATGCCGGCATCTTCGATGGCGACACGCTTCTCGTGCGTGAGCAGAGCACGGCCGATAACGGCGATATCGTCGTAGCGATGGTCGATGATGGGGCAACGGTGAAGAGCTACTACAAGGAGAAGGACTGCATACGCTTGCAGCCGCACAACGATGCGATGGAGCCCATCTTCACGCGCGATGCGCAGATTCTCGGCGTCGTCACGGGTTTGTTCAGAAGCTACTAGTCCTCAATCTCGACTTCAAACTGTCTGAACTGTTTTATCAGCGATGCGGGCAAGCACACTTTCAGGTAAATGCCATCGGGCTCGTAGCTCTCGTAGCTCACACGCGCTTGCTCATGAGCGATCGTCACGAACCGCCCCTGGTCATATGGTATGCATACGTCCATTGGCGCATATCTGTCCTCAACCTCGGCTTCGAGCTTGACGAGCAGCTCGTCTATGCCCCTCCCCGTCTTTGCCGAGAGGAACGCCGCGTCGGGATACAGGTTCCTCAGACGAACGAGCTCTTCGGTTGCCCCGTCTTCGAGCAAGTCGATCTTGTTGAAGACGATGAGACGTGGAATGTCAGATGCGCTGATTTGCCCGAGCACGTCCTGGACGGCCTTGAGCTGGGCTGCACGTTGGGCAGATGCGGCATCGACCACGAGCAGAACGAGATCCGCCTCGCGTATCTCGTCAAGGGTCGAATGGAAGGCCTCGACGAGATTGTGCGGGAGCTTCTGGATGAAACCGACCGTGTCGGTAAGCGTCACCTTGCTCGATCCGGGCAGTTCGAGCATGCGCGTCGTCGAATCGAGCGTCGCGAAGAGCTTGTCATATGCGAGCACGTTCGAATCCGTAAGGGCATTCATGAGACTTGACTTGCCGGCATTCGTGTAGCCGGCAAGCGCGATGCGAAACACGCCCGAGAGGTTCCGGTGCTTGCGTTGCGTGCTTCTGCTGCTCTCGAGATTCGCGAGTTCGCGCCGGATGCGTCCGATGCGCTTTCGCACAAGACGCCTGTCAACTTCGAGCTGTGACTCGCCCTCGCCGAAGCGCGAACCGACGCCACCTCCCATGCGATGCGCTGCCAAGTGACTCCACATGCCACGTAAACGCGGGTACAAGTATTGATTCTGCGCAAGCTTGACCTGCAATCGACCCTCGCGGCTTGTCGCGTGCAGGGCGAAGATGTCGAGGATGAGCGCCGTACGATCGATGACCTTGACGGGCTTGCCGACGATGCGTTCGAGGTTACTTTGCTGCGAAGGCGAGAGCTCGTCATCGAGTATGACGACGTCCGCCTTCAGATCGCGCACACGAGAAGCAAGCTCATCGGCCTTGCCGGCCCCGATGAAGGTACGAGGATTGGGAGCATCGAGACGTTGCGACATCATGTGAACGACCTCGGCACCCGCCGTGTTGGCAAGTCGCTCGAGCTCGGCCATCGATTCACGCAACGGCCAATCGGCGTTTCCGCGATCGATGCCGACGAGTATGGCCCGTTCGGATACTTCCTCGGTAATGACCTCGAACTTCGGACGTGGCATACGTGCTTGTGCCTAAATTTCGACCGTGCCGGTGAAGCTCTGGGCAGCCGGACCCGTCATGAGGACGTGACCATCGCTTTCACGCCACTCGATCTGAAGCGTGCCGCCAATGAGCTCGAGCTCGACCTTGCGCGGCGCATGGCCGCCGATATGGGCTGCAACGGCCGTGGCGCACGCACCCGTACCGCAGGCAAGCGTCTCACCGCAGCCACGCTCCCAGACGCGCATGTGGATGACGTCGCCATCGACCCAGGCAAACTCGACGTTCGTGCCCTCGGGAAAGGCCTCACATGTCTCGACGAGCGGGCCGAGCGTATCAACGAGCTCGAGACCCTTCTTGTCGACAAAGGTGACGGCATGAGGATTGCCCATTGAGACGCACGTGAAGCGCAGCATATGACCATCGATGTAGAACTCGGCGTCAAGCGCAACGCGTCCATAGGGAGTCTCGGTTCCTCCGAAGGTCGTCGGCACCTCGAGCGGCTCGAGTATGGGCGCACCCATGTCGACGGTAGCCGACTCGAGTTTGCCAGAAGCATCGAGCGTGAAACTGATGGGTTTGGGACCGGAGAGCGTATCGGCGACGAAACTGCCGGCAGAAGCATCGATGATGCCACGGTCAACGAGGAACTTCGCGAAGCAGCGCACGCCATTGCCGCACATCTGCGCCTTCGTCCCATCGGAATTGTAGTAGTCCATATAGGCAGCGCACTCGGGGCGCGGCGAGGGCTTGACGATGATGACGCCATCGCCGCCAATGCCGAAGTGCCTATCGCAAAGCACCGCGATCTGCTCGGGCGTGAGGTGTATCTCGTCGTTCAGGTCCTCGATCATGACAAAGTCGTTGCCAATGCCATTGAGCTTCGCGAAATCGTATTTCATGTTCAGAGAGCCCTTTCAATCTTGTCTATCGAACGCTGCACCAGTGTATCAGTAATCCCCTCGTCGGCATGTAACCATATGATTTCGGAATCACGACGCAGCCAAGAGAGCTGGCGCTTCGCGTAGCGTCGCGTTGCCTGCTTGATCTGCGCAATCGCCTCGTCGAGCGTCATCTCGCCATCCAGATACGCGACGATTTCCTTGTACCCGATGGCCTGGGGCGCCGTAAGCCCCTCGCGAAAACCCGCGTTGAGCATGCCTCGTACCTCATTGACAAGACCGGCATCGACCATCTCGTCAACACGTGCGTCGATACGTGCATACAACAGCTGCCTATCTACATCGAGGGCGAGCTTGACACTTGGAATGCGGGCTGGAACCGTCGCGAATGCCCGCTTACGTGCAGCGTAGCTCTCCCCTTCCTCGAACATCTCGAGCGCACGGATGACACGCCGCACGTTATGGGGATGAATGAGTGCGGCGCTTTCAGCGTCCTTTTGCGCAAGGAACTCGTGAATGCCCTTCTCCCCCAAGTCATCAGCAAGTTGCACGTACTTCTGTCGGATGGGGCTGCTTTCGTCGCCGGGCGCGAAGTCCATGTCATCAAGGGTGGCGCGCACGTAGAAACCCGTTCCGCCACAGATGATGGGTAGTTTGCCACGTACGCGAATGTCTTCGATGGCAGCTCGTGCGTCACGCTGGAACAGGGCAGCCGAATAGGGCTCGCCAGGATCGAGCATGTCGATGCAGTGATATGCGACACATCGCTCGTCGAACGGCACCTTTGCCGTGCCGATGTCCATGCCGCGGTAGATTTGCATCGAGTCGGCCGAGACGATCTCGCCACCAAGACGCACAGCTATATGTTCGGCCAAAGCCGACTTGCCCGAGGCGGTCGGACCCTGAATGCATACGACCGTATCGGCAAACGTCACCATCAGACGAGTGTCCCCTGCAGGTAATTTGTCGTCGCGTCATCGACGCGCACGTTCACGATGCTGCCGAGCATGTCCTCGACGCACATGTCCGTGGCAAGCTGCGCGTGTACGGTCTGCAGCTTGGGGCTCTTGCCGGCTAGGATGCTCGCATCGCGCTTCGAGGCGCTCTCGACGAGCACGGGCAAAACGCGGCCGATCTCGCGTCTGTTTTCGGCAAGCGAGCTCTTCTGCGCGAGTTTCTCGAGGCGTTCGAAACGCTCGACCAGTATCTCGCGCGGCGTATCGTCAGGCATCGTGGCAGCTGGTGTACCAGGTCGTTTCGAGTAGATGAAACGAAACATCTGCCCATAGCCCACCTCCTCGACGACCCTGAGCGTTCCCTGGAAGTCCTCTTCGGTCTCGCCGGGAAAGCCGATGATGATGTCCGTGGAAAGCGAGATGTCCGGACAGGCCGCACGCAAATCGCGCACGAGCCCAAGATAGCGTTCGACATCGTAGGAGCGGTTCATCGCACGCAAGATACGGTCCGAGCCCGACTGGAGCGGCAGGTGCAGCTGCGGCATGATGGCATCATAGGCTGCCATCGCCTCGATGGTCTCGGGAAGAAGGTCCTTCGGATGGCTCGTCACGAAGCGCACGCGATCCACGCCTGACCGTCCGGCAAGTGCAAGGACCTGTGCAAAGCGCGGCTCACCGTAGAGGTCACGTCCGTAGGAGTTGACGTTTTGGCCCAGCAAGGTAATTTCGCGAATGCCCTCGTCGGCAAGCGTGGCGAGCTCGGCGGCGATATCCTCGATGGGCCGTGACATTTCGCGACCACGCACGTACGGCACGATGCAATAGCTGCAGAAGTTATCACAACCGGTCATGATGGGTACCCAGGCGTGCCACGGTTTCTCGCGGCGCACGGGAAGATCGCTCGAGAAGCCATCGTTTGCCTCGAGCGTCTCGATTTGGGGTTCGCCCGTGCCAATGCGGCGCACGAGTAAGTCGACCAAGTGTCCGAGATTATGCGTACCGAAGACGACACTCACGTGGGGAAGCTCGTCACGCAGTGCCGCAGCCTCGAGTTGTCCGATGCATCCTCCCACGGCAATGACGCGTCCGGCATCATGTGCGCTTGGCACGTTCTTGATCGAGGCGACCTGTCCCACGAGACGCTCTTGTGCCTTCTCGCGTACGCAGCAGGTCAGAAAGACGGCAATGTCGGCTTCCTCGATGGTGAGCACCGGCAACGCGCCAGCTTCTTCGAGCATGCCGGCAACGCGCTCGGCGTCGTTCTCGTTCATCTGGCAACCGAAGGTCCGTTGCCAGTACGTCATGCCCTCGAGCGGACGGCTTTCGCATGTCTCGGTTGTCTGATGCACGTCTCGTCCCATCACTCTCTATGCACGCTCGCACGCGGCGAGAAACGCATGGTATTGATTCTCGTCAAGTCCGCAGCCACCGAGTCGAGCATGACGCATCTTGTCGTCATGCCAGTCAGAACCGCCGCTGATACCCAGACCGAGGCCTTGCGCAATCTCGACGAGCTCTGCGCTCTGCTCGGGCGTTTGCAGGGTATGGTATGCCTCCACACCCGTCATACCCTCGCGCGAAAAGCGGGCAATGAGGTCAACGATGCGATAGCGCGCGGGATGGGCGACGAAGGCGTATCCCCCCGCCTCGGAAATGAGGCGTATCGCCTCGATGGTATCGGGATAGACGGCATCGACATAACACGGAGACGCCGTTCCGAGCAACTTCCGGAACGCCTCGTCGACATCCGAGACGCAGCCATGCTCCACGAGCAGGCGAGCGAGAAGCGGACGATTGGGAGTCATCTGCATTCCGCGCAAGTCATCAGCGCAAATTGGATAGCCATATTCGTGCAGCAGGTCGGCCATCTTGCAGACGCGATCGGCGCGTTTTCGACGATTCTCGTCAAGAAAGGCACCGAGCGCTCGATTATGCGGATCAACGAAATACCCGAGCATGTGTACGGCGCGTCCGTCATAGCGCGTCGTGACTTCCACACCCGGAACGAGGTCGATGCCGTATTCGGCATACGGCAAAGAAGCCGATTCGAACGCAGCCAGGGAATCGTGATCGGATATGGAAACGACCTGCAGGCCATCAATGCCGGCGGCGAGTGCGGCAATCTGAGCAGGGGTATGGGTACCGTCAGATGCGGAGGAATGCGTATGCAGGTCCGCGAAGGGCACGCGAAACTCCTAGACGAGCGCGGCCTCGTCCACCGGCTCTTCGATCTCGACGACATCGTCGGAGTAGTGCGGATGCACGGCAAAGCGAATACCCGTGCGCGTGTCGCCATTTATCTCAAGCTCGACAAAGGAAGGAACGCAAGCGACGTCTATACCACTGGGCGCGAGATAGCCACGCGCAATGGCAATGGCCTTGACAGCCTGGTTCACGGCACCAGCGCCAATCGATTGTATGCGTACGGGGTTCCCATCCTTGATGAGACCGGCAATCGCGCCGGCAACGGAAGCGGGGGAAGACTTGCTTGAAACCTTCAGAAAATCCATGGCGTGTCCCTAGTGCGTGTGTTCTTCATTAGTACAGTGTTTGAGCTTTGTGCGAGAGGATTATAAACCATAGAGCATAGGAGAATGACTAGGATTGCAGAAATAAGTGACCAGAAAATTCAGGGAATTTCATGGCAAAATTATCCTAGTCATTTTCTTATATCGTGTCGAACGTATATATCTCTCCCAATTCGGGCCACGAGCCCACCGTACACCCGGAAATCGCTTAGTCCAGAAGCCTTTGGGCAGCGTCAGAAAGACCGGAGAGAAGACATTCTGCCTGTTCACGGGTATCAGCCTTGCTAAAGACATATGCTTTGATCTTAGGCTCGGTACCACTCGGCCTAATGATGATTCGCATCCCATCACCCAAGTCAAAGGAAATGACGTTTGCCTTCGGAAGAGTCTGATGCTCGTCAGGATTTCCGTTTATCTTGGTCATGGGTGCATCATCGGCATAGTCCAAGATACTCTGAACGGAGAAACCGGCAAGTTCTTGTGGAGGATTTGTGCGCAAGCCCTCCATAATCGCGCTCATCTTGTCAGCTCCGGTGCTTCCCGGATAGGCCATGTTGATAGTGCGGTTGAGGTAATAGCCATAGCGCTTGTAGAGGGCCTCCATGGCCTCGACTAAATCGACACCCTCGTTCTTGTACATCTGAGCCATCTCGCATATGAGCATGGAGGCACTGATCGCATCCTTGTCACGCACATAGGTGCCCGACATGTAACCATACGATTCCTCGAAGCCAAACATGAACTCGTCGGCGTGGTCATCCCCGAGCATCGCGATCTGCCCGCCAATATACTTGAAGCCGGTTAGCACGCGCCTTAACTCGAAGCCATAGTAGGCAGCCTGCGCATCAGGCATGAGCGTCGAGACGATTGTCGTGACGACGAGCTTCGAGGAAAGATCCACGCCCTGCTCGCCGAGGCGTTTGGCGATGTAGTCGATAAGCAGCACGCCCACCTCGTTGCCGGTCAGAAGCTCGTACGCACCATCATGCAAGACGGCGATGCCCACGCGATCGGCATCCGGATCAGTGGCAAGCAAGATGTCGGGGTTGACGCGCTCGCACAACCTCAAACCGAGTTCGAGCGCAGCGCGATCTTCCGGATTGGGATACGGACAAGTCGTGAAGTTGCCATCCGGATCTCGCTGCTCGTCCACAACGCTTACGTCGTCGAGGCCAACGCGCTGCAGGATACGGGTCACGCACTCGAGGCCCGTGCCATTGAGCGGCGTGTAAACGATGCGCAGCTTGTTCGTTGCCTGCGCGTCTTTTGGTTTGACCGATTGCGCGGCAACCTCGTCGAGAAAGCGGTCGACGACACAGGTGTCAACCCACTTGAAAAACCCCGCCTCAACCGCCTCGTGCATGGGCATGCATTTGACGTCGTCGAAGAAATCAAGACCGTCAATCTCGGCCTGAATCGCAACGGCGGCCTGCGAGGCGATCTGGCAGCCATCATCACCGTACACCTTGTAACCATTGTAGCTAGCGGGGTTATGGCTTGCCGTCACGTTAATGCCAGCGCTGCAGCCAAGCTCACGTACCGTAAACGAAAGAACGGGCGTCGGCTGGATGGCCTTGTATACGTGTGCGACGATGCCGTTGGCGGCAAGTACGGAGGCAGCAGCGAACACGAACTCCTCGCCCATGTTGCGGCTGTCCCGGGCAATGGCAACACTCGGATTCTCGTAATGGGCGTTGAGATAGTTGGCGAGTCCCTGCGTAGCCTTGCCAACGGTATAGATGTTCATGCGATTGGGACCAAGCCCGATGATACCGCGCAGGCCGGCCGTGCCAAACGCGAGCTCGCGGTAGAACGCGTCATGCAGCTCTTCTATCGACTCAGCCTGCTCGTGAAGCTGCTCGGCTTCCTCGGCGCTCACGCGTTCCAACCACTGTTCGTACTGCTCTTTCTCGGTGCTCATGGGTTACAGCTCCTTGTCGAAGGGGAACTTGACGGTAATCGCATCCTTGCCAACGCGAATTATAGGCTCATCGGCCAGCTCGATGTAGTAGCGTTGCGCCAATGTGGTGAAGGCATCCTCGAGCGCGCGCGAAAACGCCGCACGGTCATCGTCTGAAAGCTTGAGACCGCGCCTGTCCCGATACAGGTCGACTTCGTGCACGTGAGCCTGCAAGCTGCGTTCCTTTCCCATAAGTGTGTCGAGTAGCGGTGAGACTGTCTCGATTTGCCCTGCGAGGATACGATGCGCGGTACGCTCCGACATCTCGAGGCCAAGCCCTCCGCATACGGCAACAAGCTCGGCAGCGTCGCCGGCAGCAGCGGGGCGCAAGATAACGGGAAGCGTCGAAATGTCGTCGCAGAAGAGCAGCTGCGTGCTCGTGAGCTGCCGACCACCGCGTTCGACGAGCGTGGCAGCGATTTCGGCAGGAGATCCCACGAAGACATTGACCACGCCTTTCATGTCGAGGGCGAATTCGGCAACCGTTCGGTTGAGGTTGTGCGGGCCCGACGTGACGACAAGATTGTCTTCCTCGTCGCGACCGATGACGGGCATCGAGGACTGATCGGTTTTCTCAGGAAGAACATTGAGGTCAACACGAACTCCAAGCGATGCGCCAAGCTTCGGTGCTGATGAGAGCACGCATGCGTCATCGGTGTTCGCCTTGATCGAATACAGTGCCATGCCACGACCGTGCACGCCCCACTTGTCCATGACCATAGTCTCGAGCTTGGAGGTGACACGCGGTTCGAAGATACGCTCGTGCATCTCGGCGGGAATGCCGTCGCCATCATCGATAAAGACGAGGCTTTTGATGCTTCCCTCACGGCTCGTTGCCAGGTAGATGTTACCCGCATGCGCATCACGGGCGTTTCTGAGCATCTCGATGACGATGTCCTCGACGCAGCGTATGTCATGCTTGGCCTGGCGGCGCTCCGCCTCGGCGGTCTTGAGACGCACGAAACCATCACCGAGCTTTTCCTCGACGGCAAGGTGATTATCGCCCGAAACGGATGCGACAAAATCAATCAGGTCGTCTTGCGACATGTGCCCTCCCCATATGCATGATGGACCATGAAGAACGCACTTCATGGTCCATCCGAATCACGATCTTGCGCGAACGTTATTTGGCAAGCGCCTCGGAACGGGACTCGCGAATGACGACAACATGAATCTGACCGGGATATTGCATCTCGTCCTCGATTTGCTTGGCAATATCATGCGCAAGCACGGTCGACTTGGCATCGTCGATGGCATCCGGCTGCACCATGACACGGACCTCGCGGCCGGCCTGCATGGCGTACGTGCGCTCGACGCCCTCGTGCGAATTGGCGATTTCCTCGAGCTTCTCGAGACGCTTGATGTAGTTCTCATAGCTCTCGCGACGCGCGCCCGGACGAGCGGCGCTTACGGCATCGGCGGCCTGGATGATGACGGCGAGTACGGTCGAAGGCTCGACATCGGCATGATGCGCCTCGATGGCATGAACGATGGCGGGGTTCTCGCCGTAGCGACGAGCCAAATCGGCACCAATGACGGCATGCGATCCCTCGACCTCGTGATCGACGGCCTTGCCGAGGTCGTGGAGAAGACCCGCTCGCTTGGCAGTGATGGGATCAAGGCCGAGCTCGCTTGCGATGGCGCCGGCAAGCGTCGCCACCTCGAGGGAATGCTGCAGAACGTTCTGGCCGTACGAAGTGCGATACTTGAGACGGCCGAGCGTCTTGACGATATCGGGATGCAGGTCATGGATGCCCATGTCGAAGGTGGCCTGCTCGCCAGCCTCCTGGACCTGTTGGTCAACATAACGCGTCGCCTTCTCGAACATCTCCTCGACGCGAGCCGGATGAATGCGGCCGTCGGCGATGAGGTTCTCGAGCGCAATGCGCGCAGTCTCGCGTCGCACCGGGTCGAAGCACGACAGCGTGACCGTCTCGGGCGTGTCGTCGATGATGAGGTTGACGCCGGTGATCTGCTCGAAGGAGCGGATGTTGCGACCCTCGCGACCGATGATACGACCCTTGATGTCATCGGAGGGAATCTGCACGGACGTAACGGTGCGTTCGGCAGTGTAATCGGCGGCCATGCGCTGAATGGCAACGGAGAGAATTTCGCGCGACTTGCGGTTGGCCTCGGCCTTCGTGCGTGCCTCGATGTCGCGAATGATGCCGGCGGCCTCGGCCGAGCAGTCATCGCGAATCTCCTCGAGGACAATGTCGCGTGCCTCGTCTTTGGTGAGGGAGGCAACATCGAGCAGACGGCGCTCGGCCTCGTCCAGTTTCGTCTCGAGCTTCTTGTTCAGGGTTTCGGTACGCGACTGAAGGCTGTTGAGCTGTTGCTCGCGCTTGTCGAGCCCGGAGCTGCGCTTGTCGAGCGAATTCTCGCGTTGCTCGAGGCGATCGGCACGAACCTGCATGTCCTTGGTCTGCTGGCGAACCTCCTCGTTTTGCCTGCGAGCCTCTTCCTCGGCTTGCTGCTTGATTCTGAGCGCCTCGTCCTTGGCCTCGATTGTGGCTTCGCGTCGAATGTTCTCGGCCGTCTTCTCAGCATCGGCGAGCTTACGCTCGGCCTCTGCCGAAGCGTTTTTGGCGCTATTGCCCGAAACAACGCGAGATACCACGAAACCTACAGCGAGGCAGACGATCGCAACGACGATGTAGATGACGATTTCCATTTTTGCTGGTACCTTTCCTATATCATATAAGCATGTTATGGATGCATTCGCAAAAAATATGCCGGATGCATCCGGCATTCATCGCAAGCTATGTACGAATGACCCGGTCTAAGCCGGGGAAACGCTATATAGACTGTGCAACCCGCATATACAACTCGCATACATGCGAGGGATAAATGAATGCCGTTCTCTATCCTAGCACATGAGGCAGGTATAACGCGCTTCATCTTCGTGCAATATCCGTACTGATACGATGGCAGAGGCATGCGGATATGGACATACGCCGCTCATGTTTGCATGGCGAGAAAATCACGTACGACGCGCGTTGATAACTCATACGAAAAACCCTTGCCAATGAGCCGACGCATATACGTCGCATAGGGGTTCTTGGAATTTGTCGCGCGCTTCCGAAGCTCGACCATCGCAATCTCGTATTCGTCTTGCATCGAATTGAACTCATCGGCACATAGGGCGATGGTCTCGTCATCAACGCCGTTTGCCGCAAGACGCGATGCAATCTTGACCCTTCCCCACCCCGAATGCGTCTTGCCACGTATGAAGGCGCGAGCATAGCGCTCTTCGTTGATGAGATTGACGCGCAACGCGGTTTCGACGGCATCCTCGATTTCTTCGGATGTAAACCCGCATTTGGCAAGACGCTCTCGTATCTCCTTGGCTGTACGCTCACGCACGCCAACGAGCACGTTGATCTTCTCCATCGCCTCGCTATGTCTCTCGGGCGAAATCATCTCAAGGAGTCGCTCACTCGGCAGCAGAGCCCTCGGTCGCCACGGAGTCGACGAGATTTTCCGAACCGGCAAAGCCACCGACAGGCACATCGGCAAGCGTGAAGGCATCATCGTCGTCGTACTCGACGGGCAGGCCAATGGCAGCACGCACCTTGTTCTCGATCTCTCGACGCAGCTCCGGGCTCTCGACCAAGGCGTTCTTGGCAGCCTCACGACCTTGTCCAAGGCGCTCGTCTTCGTAGGTATACCAAGAACCAGACTTCGTGACTATTTTCTCATCGACAGCCATGTCGAGAATATTGCCCTCACGCGATATGCCCGTGCCGTACATGATGTCGAACTCCGCTTGCCTGAACGGTGCGGAGCATTTGTTTTTGACGACCTTGACACGTACGCGATTGCCCACGGCACCGCCATCGACCTTGATGGTCTCGATGCGCCTGATGTCGAGGCGCACGGACGAGAAGAACTTGAGAGCGCGACCGCCCGTCGTGGTCTCCGGACTGCCGAACATGACACCGATCTTCTCGCGCAGCTGGTTGATGAAGATGCAGCACGTGTTGGACTTGGAGAGCGAACCGGCGAGCTTGCGCAGCGCCTGACTCATGAGACGCGCCTGCAGGCCGACGCTTGCGTCTCCGATCTCTCCCTCGATTTCTGCACGAGGAACGAGAGCGGCGACGGAGTCGATGACGATGCAGGACACGGCATTGGAACGTACGAGCATGTCGCAAATCTCGAGCGCCTGCTCACCCGTATCGGGCTGGGAGATGAGGAGCTCGTCGATATCGACGCCAATCTTCGCGGCATAGACGGGATCGAGCGCGTGCTCGGCATCGATGAAGGCCGCGACACCGCCAAGCGCTTGTGCCTCTGCGACGATCTGCAGCGACAGCGTGGTCTTGCCACTTGACTCGGGGCCGTAAATCTCGACGATGCGACCACGGGGCACGCCACCGATGCCGAGGGCGGCATCAAGCGCGAGAGCACCAGTGGGAATGACCTCGACATCAAGTGCCGAATCCTCATCACCCAGGCGCATGATGGAGCCGTCGCCGTACTTCTTCCTGATTTGCTCTTTGGTGATTTTGAGCGCTTCCTCCTTGGAAGCATCGGTTGGGATCTTCGTCTTGGTTGCTGTGCGAGCCATGATTGAGCTCCGTTCCTCGTCTACATGTGCACCACTTTGGCGCATATGGTAATCGAACATATGTACGATGTCAACCGAACGTCTCGATTCGACACGTGACGAGTCTAGAACATGATTCACCGGGACTTCTACCCCATCAATCTGAGCGGAGTCCGACCGGAGTCGGAGCGATATCGGAGCAAGATGCGGCAGAAATCAGGCAAGTGCGTCAAGCAGGGCTCCAAGAGCGAGACCGGTGGCACGCGCGCGCACCTCGTCCCGCGTATCACCTGCACAGCGCATGAAACTGCTCACGCTATCGGGTCCGGCAACGCCATAGCATACGGTTCCGACGGGCTTACCGGATTCGGCACCCGTGGGACCGGCGATACCCGTCGTCGCAACCGCATAATCGCAGCCAAGCGCGCGGCGCGCGCCGCATGCCATCGCCTCGGCCGTCTGCGTGCTCACGACACCATGCTCCTCGATGACCCGCGCATCGACGCCGAGCACGGATTCCTTCACGTCAATCCAATAGCTTACGACACCGCCTACGAAGCTTTCCGACGAACCGGATATGGCAGTGAGGGTCGCGGCGATCATGCCGCCCGTACATGACTCGGCACAGCCAAGCGTGACCCCCCGATTGCGTGATCGCTCGAGCACGCGCGCGGCGAGAAGGCGGTTTTCCCCCTCGATGCTATTGAGCGTTTCGCTTGCCAAAACCAAGCACCTCACGAGACTTGTAGAAGTAATCGACCATCGAGACGATCGTCATGACGACCGCGCCGAGCAGCACAATCCACGAGAAGATCATGAAGCACGTCGCAAAGCCATCGCCCATGAGCGTAATCTGAAGCGAATCCTTGACGGTGAAGAGCAAGATGGCGCAAATCTGCAGGACGGTCTTGAATTTGCCAAAGATGCTCGCGGCAATAACCTTCCCCTGAGCTGCGGCGACCATACGCAAGCCCGATACGATGAACTCACGGGCGATGATGATGAGCGCCACCCACGATGGAAAGGTCTGAAGCTCGACGAGCGCAAGCAAGGCGGCGCAGACGAGAATCTTGTCCGCGAGCGGATCGAGAAACTTGCCGAGATCGGTAATCTCGTCCCTGCTGCGCGCCAGATGGCCATCGATGGCATCGGTTGCCGATATGACTACGAAGACCGCCGCGGCAATCCAAGGTTGCCACATTGCCCAGAACTCGGGTTCGGGAAGCCACTCGGGCCACGGCGAGAGCAGAGCCGCGACAAAGATGGGAATGAGCAGAATACGCATGAGCGTAACGATATTTGCCGGCGTCCAGATGCGTGTGGAGTCATCGGTCATGGTCTACGACCTCGCCCTCGATTTCGTAGAAGAAGCTACCCGTGAGCTCGACGAGCGCAAACTGGCCGACCGTGAGCTCATCGGAGTCGGCGATGGGAACGTGCACCTGCCCGTCGACCTCGGGAGCCTGTCCCTGCGTGCGGCAGAGCGCCTCGAGTCCCGCATCCGTCTGCTCGTAGCCTTCGACAAGCACCGTGGTGCGCGTGCCCGCGAGTTCGGCGACACGCGCAACGCCAATTGCCTCGCAAGCGTCGAGCAGGCGCTGGGCACGCTCCATGCGCTCCTCCACGTCGAGCATCCCGTCAAATTCGCAGGCGGCGCTCCCCTCCTCGGGTGAGAACGCGAAGACGCCGGCATAATCGAACTGTGCCTCGTCAACGAAGTCGAGAAGCTCCTCGAACTGCTCCTCGGTCTCGCCGGGAAATCCCGCCATGAGCGTCGTGCGTATCATGATGCCCGGTACGCGCTCGCGCACGTGCTCGATGAGCGCGAGTATGCCTCGCGCATCGCCCCTACGGTTCATACGTGCGAGAACTTCCGCGTTGACGTGTTGTAGCGGCATATCCAAATAGGAGCACACGTTTGAACGAGTTGCCATGACGTCAAGCAAATCGTCGGTGATACCCTCGGGCTGCACGTACAGGAGCCTGAACCACGTATCCGGATACCGGCACGCGAGCGTGTTTACGAGCCCGGCGGTCGTGCTCGGCTCGTCAAGATCATGCCCCCATATGCCAGTGTCCTGACCGATGAGAACGATCTCGCGCACGCCATTGCAGACGAGCTCGGCAACCTCGTCATCGATCTGGTCGAGCGTGTAGCTGTGATAGCGCCCGCGTATGTGCGGAATCATGCAATACGAGCAAAAGCGATCGCAGCCATCCGATATCTTGACGTAAGCGCTGCTCGGATGCGCATGGCGCAGGAGCTTCGGCCCACCACCCATGAGACAGCTCTCGATACCGAGCAGGCGGGTGACCTCCTCCACGACGCGATCTTCGTCGCCAGCCGCGAGAAAACCCGCCGCCTCGACGAGCTCTTCTGACAGGGAGTCGCCATAACGCGAGGGCATGCAACCGGCGACGAGTACCTTGAGCTCTTCGCCCGCGGCGTTTTCGCGGCCGACCAGATCGAAGATGACCTCGATACTCTCCTCGACAGCGCTTGCGAGAAACGCGCAGGTGTTGACGATGACGAGATCCGCATCGTTGACGTCATCGACAAGCGAGAAACCGGCGGCAACGAGACGCGCTTGCATCTTGTCGGTATCGACCTCGTTCTTGGCGCAGCCGAGCGTGACGAACGTGATTCGGGGATTGCGATCCACGTGTCGCACGTCCTAGCGATAATTGGTGAACTGCAGCGGGATGCCGTAGTCCTGCTCGCGCAAGAAGGTGATGACCTCTTGCAAGTCATCGCGCTTGGGGCCGCTCACGCGCAGCTTGTCACTCTCGATCTGGACCTTGACCTTGAACTTCTCGGCCTTGATGTCCTTCGAGATGCGCTTGGCGACGTCCTGTTCGATGCCCTGTTGGATAACGCCCACGGTGCGAATCATGCCACCGGATGCGTCCTGCGGCGTGCCCCAGCTGACGGCCTTGAGATCGACCTTGCGCTTGATGAGGTTCGTGTTGAGCACGTCGATGACCTGGCTGCTCACGAAATCGCTCGGGGCGAGCACGGTGATGGTCTTCGCACCCTTGTCAAAGTCGATCTTTGAACCGGAGTCCTTGAGGTCATAGCGCTGCTTGAGACCCTTTTCCGTGTTGTTGAAGGCGTTCTCGACCTCCTGCATGTCGGTTTCGGAGACGATATCGAAGCTGTTATCCTTGGCCATGCTCTTCCTTTCGTGTTGCTCCTATTTGGGGGCTGACTGGATACTGATGTAGAGACTGCCCGACCCATCCTCGTTCTCGGCGATCTCTATGGGGTTGTCGTTTTCGGTGACGGTGACCGCTGTTGGATTGCTGAAGGTCGCGCTGAAAGATTCCGTGACGGGAAAGGTGGGTAGAACCTGACCGCCGATCGCCGTTCCCTTGTAAGCGTTCGCACCATCATAGTTAACCTCGACGAGGGAGGTCTCGCCCTTGGCGATCTCGATCTTGATGATGACCGGATTGCCATTTGCGGTCGTGATGGTCTTATGCGCGGCGTTCTCGCCGTCAGACGTCGTCGTGTCGTTGACGGCGCCTCCCTGCACGGGAATGATACCGCTGTTGCCGCGTCCGGCCGTGCTGATGAGAACAAATGCGGCGATGACGATTGCGATGACGATCGCGATGACCGCAATTGCGATGAGCCGCGTGCGGCGCTCGGCGAATATCGACGAGATAATGCGGCGCACCCTGCCGATGATGCCATCGTCGTTTGACTGTGCGCTGTCTCCCCTATCGGAACGCTCGCCACGTGCGCTCGAACGGCGGCGCGTGCTGCGGGGCACGGCCGTCTGGCCCGTATCGACGTCGATACCGAAGAAGTTGGGAGGCTTTTCCTCGCCACTACGCGAAAGGTCTTCGGTCGGACGCGCGGTGAACTCGTCTACCGTGGAGTTTCTGCGCGTCGAAGCAGTGCTGCGTCTCGAAGCCCCCGAACGGCTGCGCACCGACGGCGCCGAACGTGTGGTGGGCTCGAAGCTATCTGTATCCCCACGCGAGGGATGCACCGAGCGAAACGACCCGGTATGACGCGTGCCGACGACGCGCACGCTGCCACTGCGATAGCGTTCGTCATCCTTGGCGAGTGCCTCGTCCTTGAGATTGCGACTCAGCTTGGACGGCTCGTCAGCTTGCGCGTCGCCACGTCTGCGCGATGACCGCGTGCCACGTGACGATTCGCGATTAATGGGTCGGGATTTCTCGCCGATGACGCGCTCTCCGAAGCGACCGACACCACGGTGCGTGTTGCTCGCGCTTTTCTCGATCTCCCTGCTCGAACTAAACGCCTCGTACTCGTTGTCGAAGGCCTCGACGATGGCGGCGGAGTCAAGATCGAGGTAACGTGCATACGAGCTGAGCATGCCGATGGCATGCCCGCGCGGAGGATACTGGGAATAATCACCCGACTCGAGGGCCTCGAGCATGCGGGCGCGAATGTTGGTGTCACGAGCAGCCTGTTCGAGCGAGATTCCGAGCTCGATGCGGCGGCTCATGAGCGCCGACCCTATACGAGATTCGGACTTCACCGAGCCGCCTCCTGATCCTGTTCCTCGAAGGCCCTCAATGCCTCGAGATCCTCCACACTGTCGATGAGAACGTCACGGGCACGCGAACCTTCCTGCGGTCCGACGACGCCCTTCGTTTCGAGCATGTCCATGATACGCCCTGCGCGCGCGTATCCGACCTTCAAACGACGCTGAAGCATGGAAGTGGAGCCAAGTCCGGCGGCGACGACCGCTTCGGCAGCTTCCCAGATGAGCGGGTCATCCGCATCGTCACCCGTCGATGGCATTCCGGCAGATGATCCAGAGGCCGTTGCGACCTGCTGCTGGAGTATCTCGCGATGGTAATCGGGTTCGCCCTGCGCCTTGAGATGCTCGACGGTCGAGGCGATTTCCTCCTCGCTCACGAAGCAGCCCTGGATGCGCTTGGGCTTGCCCCATTCGGGCTTGGAAAAGAGCATGTCGCCGTTGCCGACGAGCTTTTCGGCTCCCGACTGGTCGAGGATGACGCGGGAATCGACGTTGGTGGCGACGAGCAAGCCGATGCGATTGGTGATGTTGGCCTTGATCATGCCCGTGACAACGTTGCTCGACGGGCGTTGCGTGGCGATGATGAGGTGAATACCGGCGGCACGTGCGAGCTGGGCGATACGCACGATGGAGTCCTCGACGTCCTTGCCCGCGACCATCATGAGATCAGAGAGCTCATCGACGACGATGACGATGAAGGGCATCTCATCGGGATGGTTGCCATCCTCGTCGGTGAGCTCGCCCTTCTGGATCATCTGGTTGTAGAAGCCGATGTTCTTGGCGCCCACGCCCTCGAACACCTTGAGCCTGCGCTCCATTTCGGCGACGGCCCACTTCAGCGCGCTCGCCGCTTCCTTGGGCTCGGTGACCGGCGGAACGAAGAGGTGCGGAATCCCGTTGTAGAGCGACATCTCGACGCGCTTGGGATCGATGAGAATCATACGCACCTCGGCGGGTGTCGCGCGCATGAGTATCGTCATGATCATGGCATTGAGACACACGGACTTGCCCGAGCCCGTCGTGCCAGCGATGAGCAGGTGCGGCATCTTGGCGAGATCGACGCATATCTTCTCGCCGTCGACATCCTCGCCGATGGCAACCTGCAACGGACCGGGCTTGCAATTGGGCAGAATGTCACCCAATAGCACGCTCGAACGAACCTTGTTGGGAATCTCGACGCCCACGAGCGAAGTACCGGGAATTTGCGCGATGCGCACGGCCGACGCCGCAAGTGCAAGCGCGATGTCGTCGGCAAGGTTGGTGAGCTTTGCCAGGCGCACGCCACTTGGAAGCTCGACTTTGAACATCGTGACCGTGGGGCCGGCGAGCCACCCCACCACCTTTGCCGGCAGGCTGAACTCCTCGAGCGTTTGCTGCAGGATGCTGGCGGTCTGGCGTAGCTCGTTGGTCATGTTGGAGCGTTTGGCCTTGGTCACGCCGAGTATACGGGGATCGGGCAAGGTGAAGCCCTCAAGCGCCGACGGCGTCGAGCCATCGGGAATCATTTGCGTCTTCTTGAGGATCGGAACGGTCATATCCGGATCGGGCGCTTCGTCTTGCGCATGTGCCAAATCCTTCTTCTTGCGCTTGCGCGGCTTGGGACGCGCACGATCGTCGAGCGCGACGGTGCGATTGGGGTCATCGTCGAAGACGACGGTTACGTCTGAATCATCGCCATCGAAGGCGACGGTGGAAAGCGAATCGGCGGAAATCTCGTCGTACTCATCCCCCTGATCGGATGCGTCATGTCCGAACTTCTGCTTGAGGCGCGCGAGGGGCGATTTCACCTCGTCAGAATAGCCCTCGTCCTCGACATCGTCATCTGCATATTGCGGCTGACCGGCCGTGTAGATGGTGCGCTGGTAACGTGCCTGCGTATGGTCTTCCCTTTTGCGCGAGACGAAGTTCTTGAGCGCGAGGAAGGGCGTGGAGATGGAGACGCCGGCGATGACGAGACCGGCGACGAAGATGCCGACGAGGATGATCGCGGCGATGATGCGCCCGAACAACGTCATGAGCGCCCAGGAAATCCCGCTACCGACGTAGCCGCCACCACCTACGAGCACGTCGTCGTCGAAGAGGCTATACGGTAACGCCTCGATGGTGCCAGGCGAGAACAGCGAGAACATCGCCATGAGGGCAATGAGCATGATGGCAAGCCCTATGACGAGACGACCGACCTTGACGCCCTCGGTCTTGAAGAAGAAGGTCGCTCCCCAGAGCACGAGGACGAAGGGCACGACATAGGCTCCGAGGCCAAGCACGTGCTTGAGGCCATCCGAGATAGCGGCCGTGAGCATGGCGTCTGCGGGAATGATGACGGCGACGAAGAGCGCGATGCCAATGACGGCCAGTGCGATGCCGATGAGATCCTCGCGCATCGAGCCGTCGACGAAGCTCCCTTGCGAGGTCTGTTCTTTGGTTGGAAGGCCCTGAGTCTTTCCGGCGCCCTTCTTGGCGGCGCTGGAAGATGACCTCGAGTTGCCCTGGTTCGATGCTGCATTTCTCGAGCCCACTACTACCTCCGGATGCTATGAGCAAGGCTATTGTATCGCATCTAGATTTCGATGACGATTGGCATGATGATGGGCCTGCGGTGGGCACGCTTCCAGATGAAATTCGAGAGTGCGTCGCGCTCCTGCTTCTTGATGCGGTTCGCATCGGGCTTGTGGTTATCGAGCGACTCACGCACGACCTTCGCCACGGCCTCGCGCGCCTCGACGATGAAGTCGTCGTTGTCGAAACCGGGAATGCCACGCATCGTGATGACGGGCCCCTCGAGAAGCTTGCCTCGCTTGGGATCGATGACGACGGCGACGCTCGCCGCGCCCTCGCTGCTCATGGACTGGCGATCGCGCAGAACGTTCGCGCCGATATCGCCCACCGACGAGCCATCCACGTAGACGATGCCGCTCTCGACCGGCTCCCCGCGCGTGACCGAACCTTCGTTCATGACAAGCGAATCGCCGTTATCGAGGATGAAGATATTGTTCGTGTCGACACCGACGGCCTCGGCGAGACGTGCGTGCGCGCGCAGATGCGTCGCCTCGCCATGCACGGGCAGGAAGTGCTTGGGCTTGACAAGCGAGAGCACGAGCTTGAGCTCTTCGGCACCCGCATGACCAGAGACATGCACGAGCGCGCGATTCTTGTCCCAGACGTCCGCACCCACTTTGGAGAGTTGGTTGACGATGCGCGTCACGGACTTCTCGTTGCCCGGCACGGGCGTGGCCGAGATGATGACGGTATCGCCACGCTCGATTTCGATGGTCTTGTGCTCCCCCACCGACATGCGTGCAAGCGCCGATAGCGGCTCACCCTGACTGCCGGTGCACAGCACGACGGTCTTCTCGGGCGGATAATTGCCCACATCGTAGGCATCGATGATGAGGTCGTCGGGCACGTTGAGGTAACCGAGCTCACGTGCGATGCGGGTATTGGTGAGCATGGAGCGACCCGTCACCGCGACCTTGCGGCCCGCGAGCTGGGCGGCATCGCAAACTTGCTGCACACGGTGGATATGTGAGGAGAACGCCGCGACCACGACACGCTGTTTGGCAGACCCGATGATGCTGCGCAGCGTCACGCCGACTTCGGCTTCGGACTTGGTGAACTGCCTACTCGTGGAATTGGTCGAATCGCTCATGAGCAGGTCGACACCCTGCGCAGCGAAGCGTGCGAGGGCGGCGAAGTCGGTGAGCTCGCCGTCGATGGGTGTCTCGTCGAGCTTGAAATCGCCGGTGTGCAGAACGTTTCCGGCAGGCGTGTGCATGAAGACACCCATGGCGCCCGGAATCGAGTGGTTGACCGTGAAGAACTCGAGCTCGAAGCAGCCGAGCTTGGTGTTGCCGCCACGATGCACCTCGACGAGCTTGGGCTGCTTCGAGAGGCGATGCTCCTCGAGCTTTCCCTCGATGAGACCCAAGGTTAGCTTGGTGCCGAGTATGGGAACCGAGCGGTCGAGGTCCTTGAGCAGATACGGCAGGGCACCCGTGTGATCTTCGTGACCATGCGTGATGACGATGCCGCGCAGGCGGTCGGCGTTCTCCAATATATAGGTGTAATCCGGCAAGATGAGGTCGACGCCCGTGTGCTCGTCATCGGGAAACATGAGGCCGGCATCGATGAGAATGATGTCACCGTTGCACTCGAAGGCGGTCATGTTCTTGCCGATGGCATCGAGACCGCCGAGCGGTATGACGCGCAGCGTGGCACCGTTCTTCTTGCGCTGCTTTGCCCCCCGGCCGTTGTTGCGTCTACGCGGGCGCTTGCCCTTCGAAGGCGCTTTCGCAAGCGTCTTGGGAGAAGCCTTTGCAAGGCTCTTGTCGTTCGTATTCTTTTTTTCTGGCATGAGAAAAGCTCCTCAGCCTGTGATCATGTACAGGTGTTCTTCGTTTTCTATTTGGTTATTCTACGGGCGCACAGGCGCGCATGACCTCGGCAAGCTCGGCACTCTGCTCCGGCGTCGCCTCGATGAGCGGAAGGCGCAGGCCTCCCACGGGAAAACCGACGAGCTTGAGGGCCTCCTTCACCATGATGGGGTTCGAGGTGACGAAGAGCTCGTTCATGAGGGGAAGCAGTGCGGCATGGGCGGCGAGCGCCTCGTCATGCTTGCCGGCTGCCTCGAGCTCGACGATCTCCTTCATGCGTTTCGGTGCAACATTGGCGATGGTCGAAACCACGCCCACGCCGCCCAAGCCCATGATCTCAAGCGTGTCGGCGTCATCTCCGGAGTAAACGGAGAAGCCAGCCGGAGCACCCTTGGCTATGGCGGCAATCTGGTCCATCTTTCCGCTCGCTTCCTTGATCGCGATGATGTTCTCGTGATCGTGCGCGAGCCTCAAGGTCGTCTCGGCCGTCATGTTGATGACCGATCGACCGGGGATGTTGTAGAGCATGATGGGAAGCTCCACTGCATTGGCAATGGCGCTGTAATGCTGGTAAATGCCCTCTTGCGGTGGCTTGTTGTAGTAGGGCACGACACAGAGGTAACCGTCAAAGCCCATCGGCTCGACCTTGCGTGCGAAGTCGACTGTGTCCTGCGTGCAGTTATCGCCCACGTAGGCAATCGTCTTGCAGCGCCCGTCGACGGCCTCGAGCACGGCTTCGAAGAGGCGGATCTTGTCATCATAGAAGACGGTCGGGCACTCGCCCGTCGTCGGGCAAACGGCAATCGTGTCGATGCCAGCCTCGATGAAACGCTCGGCAAGCTCCTGGGCGCGCTTGAGGTCAAGGCCAAGGTCCTTGTCGAACGGGGTTACGCTCGCGACGATGGTGCGTCCGAAAAACGGCTCTGTCATGCTCGACTCCTCATCTTCACAGTACGTTTGAACATAGCGTTACGCAGGATTATACAGGCAAGTTCGTCCGTTAATCCATGAGCTTTTCAAGACCTACGGTCACGCCCTGCATATCGACGACGGCGCGCGTCGCCATGAGTATGCCCGGCATGTAGGATGCGCGGTCAATCGAGTCATGGCGTATGGTAAGCGTCTGCCCCATGCTTCCGAAGATGACCTCCTGATGCGCGACATAGCCCGCCGTGCGCACGGCATGCACCGGCACACCATCGACAAGGGAGCCACGCGCGCCCTCGAAACCGGCAAGCTCGGTCTCCTTGCCCGGAGCATCACTCGCGCCATTGCGCGCCTCGGCGATGAGGCGCGCCGTGCGAATGGCCGTGCCGGAAGGGGCATCCTTCTTGCCATCGTGATGAAACTCGATGACCTCGATATCAGGGAAGTACTTGGCCGCCTGTTGGGCGAAGAGCATCATGAGCACGGCACCCGTCGTGAAGTTGGGTGCATGGAAGAGAGCCGCATCGCCCGTGGCAGACTCGTCGAAGATTTCCTGGAGCTGCTCTTCGGAAAGGCCCGTCGTGCCGAGCACGCAGTTGACGCCCATGCCGAGTGCGCAGCGCAAGTTCGCCTCGGCGACATCGGGACGCGTGAAATCGATGACGACATCGGGGCGCGTGACCTCGATGGCTTCCTTGAGCGTGGTGAACACGGGTGCGTCGTCCGTGCCTACCGTCGTGTCATCACCCGCAGCCGGATCGACACCGGCGACGAGCGTCAAATCATCGGCACCGTCGACAGCCTTGCAGATTTCCGTACCCATGCGGCCGAGCGCTCCGCTTACCAGCACCTGAATCATCTGAGCATCCTTTCGATTTTCTCTTGCTTGTAGGGACTCACGACCGCGAGCGTCATCTCCTGGGAGAAAAGCTCGCGTGCCGCCTCATTTACCTCGTCGATCGTTACGGCGCGGTATTTTTCGATAATCTCGTCAATTGAGTCGATGGGCAGGTCAAGCGCAGCCAAGCGACCCAGACGCGACATGCGCGTACGTGTGGACTCGGTACCGAGCACGAAGCTACCGGCGGCAAGCTCCTTGGCACGTGTGAGCTCGTCTGCGGTCACGCCGTCTTGTGCAGCCAGCGCGAATTGCTCGGTAGCCACCTTGACGACCTCGGCGATGTTCTCCGGACGCGTGCCCGCGTACATCTCGAAGAGACCAGCCCCCTCGTAGAGCTGCGAAGAGGCGTATACGGAATAGACAAGACCGCGCTTCTCGCGAATCTCCTGGAACAGACGCGAGCTCATGCCGCCGCCGATGATGATGTCGAGCAGGGAGTAGACGAAACGCCGCGGATCATCGTTGACGATGGTGGGTGCGCCCAGGACGATGTTTGCCTGCTCGGAATCCTTCTTGATGCAGCGAAGGGGCGTACGCTCCTGGGGTTCGACGATCGCGCGTTCGAGACGCGGGCCAATGGGCAGGCCGGACAGGAAACGTTGGGCAAGCTCGACGACGGCCGCATGCTCGACGCTTCCGCAAGCGACCACCGTGATGTTGCCGGTCGTGTAATGCGCGTCATGATAGCGAATCATTTCGCCAGTATCGAAGGAGGAAACGGTATCGGGTGTACCGAGCACGGGGCGTCCAAGCGCGTTGTGGGGAAACATCAACTCGGAGAACAGGTCATAGACGTAGTCTTCGGGCGCATCCTGGCTACGGGCAATCTCCTCGAGCACGACTTCGCGTTCGGGAACGATGTCCTTGTGGGCGAAAGTCGAGTTGACGAGCATATCGGCGAGAATCTCGAAACCAAGCTTGAGGCGCTCGTCGATGAGACGGGCATAAAAGCACGTGTACTCGCGCGAGGTGAAGGCGTTGAATTCGGCTCCAAGCGCATCGAACGCCGTGGAGATGTCAAGCGCGCTGCGCGTCGTGGTGCCCTTGAACAGCATGTGCTCCATGAAATGGGACATGCCACCTTCGACGGGCGCTTCGTCGCGTGCCCCCACGCGCACCCAGAAGCCGAGCGCGGCTGAGCGCACGCCGTCCATGTGCTCGGTGATGACCGTTATGCCGTTGTCGAGTACGGTTTTCTCGTAAAACATGAACTTCTCCGATTGAGCATACGAAGCACTATTGTAGCCCAAGTAAGCAGGCTCTAAAAATAATTCCTGTAGCGCACTTCCCCATTGAGAGGATCATCGGGAAAGAGGAACGCGTAGAGGTCGACGAAGTAGTCATCGGTCATGGAGGCGATGTAGTCGACCGCGATGTCTTCCGGTCTGGACTCGAGTTCGAAACTATAGGGATAGCGCAGCATGGGCTGATCGAGATAGTGCCTGAATATGGGCGACTCCTCACGCCCCATACGGATGTCGTCGACGAAGGTCGTGAACATGCGCTCCATCATCGGTTGGACGAAGGTGATGCGCCCGGCGACCTCGTCGCTCCTGTAGATCTTCTCGTAGTTCTCCTTGCGCATGGCGTCGACCGCCGCGAAGACCTCCTCGTCCATTGCCAGATAGTCATGGCCGAGCGAATTCTTGATGATGTTGCGCGTGAGGTTATGGATGATCTGATGGTTGAGCGTGCCGACAATGGGACTCTCCTCGTAATCACCCGTGTCGAGCAACTTGATACGGGCGGCATCCTGACGATCCTTGCCAAGGTAGGCGATGATATCACTGATACGCACGACACAGCCCTCGAGCGTGGAGGGACGCAAGTCGCGGATGTTGCTCTGGTCGATGTAGCAACTCTCGATGAGGTCGTTGAGCGCGTCGAAGTCCGGACACGGCGCAGGACGGTACTCGAGGAAGGTCTTCTCGCCGCAATGCGTGAGAATGCCGTTGTACGTCTGTAGGCATAGATTAGTACGCGCGATGGTCTTGAGCAGACGCACGCTATGCACGTTATGGTTGAAGTAGCGCCCGGTGCTCTCATGGTACAGATCCGAGAGGTAGTCCTCGCCTTGGTGCCCAAAGGGCGTGTGCCCGAGGTCGTGACCGACGGCAATGGCCTCTATGAGGTCGAGGTTGAGGCCAAGCGCCATGCCGATGGTGCGCCCCACGCGACTGACCACTTGCAGGTGAAAGGAGCGTCGCGTAATGTCATCATTACGCACGAGCGAGAAAACCTGCGTCTTGTCCGCACAACGCGAATAGAACGGATTATGGACGATCTTCTCGACGTCCACAACGAAGCACGGCCGACCCAGATAGACATCCGGATCTTCGTAGCGCTTGGTGAATTCGCGTATGCCCTCGTCATCACGACAGGCATACGGCGAGAGCATGGCCTGAGACGCAGCATGCCGCGCGCGCAGCTCCGCCTTCTCGTCTTCGGTAAACTCAAATAGCTTGGTATCGAATTCCACGGTGCTTCCTTGCTCGTGTCAACATCACACGCGTAGACTAGCGTGCGGGTGTGACATGATTTTCCTAGCGGAAGCTGGCCGATTGCGCCGAGGCCGAATCCTTGAGCAGCACGTCGTGCGCACCGCCCTCGACGATCGAGACACTCGACACGCGCGTAATCTTTGCCTTCTCGCGCAACTCGGAAAGATCGAGCGCACCCACGTTGCACATGGTGTGCTTGACCTTGGAAAGCGAAAGCGTGACGTTGTCGTGCAGCGAACCGGCATAGGGCACGTAGCTGTCGACGCCTTCCTCGAAGGCGAGCTTGCCGCCCTCACCGTCATCGTAGCGCTGCCAGTTGCGGGCACGGGCCGAACCCTCGCCCCAGTATTCCTTCATGTAGTTGCCGTTGACGCTCACGCGCTTGGTGGGACTCTCGTCGAAACGGGCGAAGTAGCGACCGAGCATCATGAAATCCGAGCCCATGGCAAGCGCCAGCGTCATGTGGTAATCCTGCACGATACCGCCATCCGAGCAGATGGGGATGTAGATGCCGGTCTCGGCGAAGTACTGGTCACGTGCCTTGGCGACTTCGATGACGGCCGTGGCCTGGCCGCGTCCGATGCCCTTCTGCTCGCGGGTGATGCAGATGGAACCGCCGCCGATGCCGATCTTGATGAAGTCGGCACCTGCCTCGGCCAGAAAGCGGAAGCCCTCGGCATCGACGACATTGCCGGCACCGACCTTGACCTCGTCGCCATACTGCTTGCGCACCCACTCGAGCGTGAAGCGCTGCCAATCCGAATAGCCCTCGGAGGAATCGATGCACAGAACGTCGGCACCCGCGTCGAGCAACAGCGGCACGCGCGTCTCGTAATCGCGGCTGTTGATACCCGCGCCCACGACGTAGCGCTTCTGGCTGTCGAGAAGCTCGAGCGGATTTGCCTTGTGCGAATCGTAGTCCTTGCGGAAGACGAGCGAGGCAAGATGCCCGTCCTTGGTGACGATGGGAAGCGTGTTGAGCTTGTGATCCCAGATGATGTCGTTGGCTTGGGAGAGCGTGATGCCGTCCTCCCCCGTCACGAGACGGTCACGTGGCGTCATGAAGTCGATGACCTTCGTCGACGGGTCCATACGGCTCGGGCGATAGTCGCGGCTCGTCACGATACCAAGTAGCTTGCCTGTGGAAGATCCATCCTCAGTGACGGGCATGGTGGAGTGGCCCGTCTTGCGCTTGAGCTCGACGACGTCCTTCATGGTCATATCAGGCGTAATGTTCGTGTCACTCGGGACAAAGCCGGCCTTGTAGGACTTGACCTCGCGAATCATCTCGGCCTCGGACTCGGCTGACTGTGAGCCATAGATGAACGAACAACCGCCCTCACGGGCAAGTGCCTCGGCCATGCGCGGGCCGGAAACGGATTGCATGATGGCCGACACCATCGGAATGTTGAGGGAAAGCGGACACTCCTCGCCGCGCTTGTACTTGACGAGCGGCGTACGCAGGCTGACATCTGACGGAATGTTCTTCGCCGTCGTGTATCCGGGAACCAGCAGATACTCGCTAAAGGTATGAGATGGTTCATCGTAGTAAAACGCCATGCCTGGGGCCTCCTCTATCTCTCAATGGTTTCAGAGAAGTGTACTACACGAGCACCGAACGCGGCACCGCGATTTCCTGTGGTCGTGCAACGGAATCGTCACGACTAATTACCCCAAGCGCTTCGTCGGCGGTATCGTCGTCGATTTCGACGCCGAGGAGGTTGTCATCGGAGCCAAAGTGGAGCTGAAGGGCGTCGGCGAAACGGTCTTCGCCGAGACGAAGACCGACGATTTCGGAGACTTCATCTTCGAGCAAATCGAGGGACGTCCCTACGAGGTTGTTATCTCGAAGGAGGGCTACGAGCTGAAGATCTTCGTGGCAGATGCGACCGAACTCGGCGTGAGCTTGGGTGACATCGCCCTCGTCACCGCATAGCACGGAGCAGCGGCATATTCACCTGCTCGACGGGGCAGGCACGCTAAGCGCGCCTGCCCCGTTTGCTCGTAGCTATGAGCGAGAATGAGAGGCCTTTTGCACTGCCGTGATGAAATCGGTAATCGCGTTGCTCTCGTTGGAGCTCTTCCAGATGATTCCGATGTCGGATATGTAATCACGCGCCTCTTCGATTTCCACGAAACTACAGTCATCGAACACATTTTCAAGATGGCGATAGGAGATGTTGAGAACAGCGCGCCGTTGCATCATGAGACGGGCACTCTCGAAATCACGCGGTCCTCGCATAACGTCAATCTTGTCCATAACCGGATGCAAGATGGAGTCGATGGCTTCGGCGGTATCGCTCACGAGGGGCGAATTTGCCATGAGAATGGACTCGCCCTCCAGTTCATAGACAGATACGGATTCCTTGTCAGCAAATCTATGTCCATCAGGCACGATGAGGGCAAACGGGTCTTCGCAGAGCGGTATAAACTTGTACGCACCACTCGACAATATGCCGTCGGTTCGCAACAGGGTGGTAATGCCCATGTCGATTTCGTTAGACGTGAGCTTGCTGATGATTTCGTTGATTTCGCACGACGTGAGGGAAACCGACACATCTGGCCGCACCCTAGAATATGTTTCGAGGGCTTGGAGCAAAAATGGCTTCGATGCACCATACAGGTAGCCGATGTTCAAGAACTCGTCGATGCCCTTCTTGGCACACGAGACGTGCTCAAGCATTTCGGAATAGGCTTCGATGATGCGTTTCGCGCCCTCGATAAACACCTTGCCGGCCCTCGTAAGCTCGACGCCGTTTGACGTGCGCACGAAAATGCTCGTGCCGATTTCCTTCTCGATAGCGGAGATATGTTTGCTGAGTACGGGTTGGGAAATGTAGAACTCCTTGGCGGTTTGCGTGAAGTTGCGCGTTTCATTGAGCCTGACGCATTCTTGCAAGCTACTGATCAGCATCCGCAATCACCATTTCATGCTGCCCCGACTAGGTGTCACATCCAAGCTGATGATACCAGCTACCAAGGGCGGCAACGCTCTTATTTCTATTATGAATCGCCCATTCAATTAACGTGACCGTGATGCACGAAGCAGCGCAATACCCTTGGAACAGGCGACCGCTGTGGTGGTGGCATGTTATTGGCTCACCTACAGGGATATCTCATGAGGATGGCCGCAAATTGTCATTAAGAAGGGATGAGGACTATGTCAATTACTATGTCAATTCGAGAATTTGGGCTTGCAAAAGGGCAGCTCAGCAAAACCCAGACATGGGTTACCTTCTGGGCCATGTTCTTCTTCGCGACCATTTGGATGTTCGCGAATATCGAGCCCACTTCGGTCATGCTGCCTCTCGCGCTATCGTATGGGTTCAACGAAGCGGACATGGGCAATATCATGACGTTTGCCGGTCTGGCTGGTTTGATTATTTCCCTACCGGCAGCATGGTTCATCCGTAAAATTGGCGTTAAGGCAACTTGCCTTGTCACTGCCGTCGTAGGCATCATCGGCACGCTTGTCTGCGCCATTGCGACGAGCGTACCCGTCTTCCTCACGGGACGTTTCATCATCGGCCTCGCCTTTGGCATCGCTGCCATCATCGGCCCCAATGCCATGCCACGTTTGTTCCCGGTTTCCAAGCTCGGCAATGCCATGGGCATCTGGTCATTATGGGTTACCCCCGGTACCATTCTTAGCTTCGGCGCCGGCCCTGCAATCTTCGAGGCATTCGGTTCCCAGGGTCTCATGACCTTCTGCGTCATACTCGAAATCGTGTTCACCGTCGTGATGCTCGTCTTCGTCAAGATGCCCGCCGTTGCCTTGAACACCATTGTTGAGGGCAACGTGGAGCACAAGAGAATCATTGGCAAGCAGCATACGGCTTGGGCAATCGTCGTTGCGATTTCCTTCGCCCTGTGGTGCACCTTATATGCGGCATTCAACAATTTCTATGCAACGTATCTGACCACGGTCCAGGGTATGACCACAGGCTATGCCGGCATCGTCTGCCTCTGCATCGCCCTATTCACCATCCCGGCCGGCTTTATTTTCGGTCGCATCATCGATAAATACCACCTCGCGAAACACTTCATATGGATCGGATACCTGGTCGTCGGAATCACGGTTGGCACTTTTGCCTGGCAAAACGAGCAAAGCACCGTGACTCCCTGGATTACCTGCATCATCGTCGGCTTCTTCTCTGGCGCCATGGTGCCGATTGGAACGCGCACCATCATCCCGCTACTGGCAAAGGACCCCGCGAAGACCGACTACAGCCTCGGCATTATGGGTTTGGTGACGCAGGTCGCTAACATCACGACGGGCTCCATCTTCGCGCCGCTCTTTGCATCCGTGGGCTTCTACCACGCCTCCCTGTACATGTTGGTCCCTATTGCTGCCGTCGCCGTTGTGATTTTCCTCTTCTGCCCCAGCGACAAGAAGCTCTATCAGGAAGAACTTGACGCTCAGACCGAATAAGCCAAGGCCGTCTCAAGCACGAGTGCGGGCTGGCACGGCCATGCAATCGAATCGGCTATCGGACTAGTTTCCGAAAGAAAGGAGAAAAGATGACCGAGACAGTACCTGCTCAGCAGGAAAACCTCAACGAGGAGACTAAGGAGTTCTTTGCCGAATCCATGTACGACCATTCTCATGACGAGGTGGTGGATGACGCGACGGGGCGCAAGTGCCGGTGGGAAGAAGACGGGATGACCGTCATCCGCACCAACGCGCGAACGGCTCCCGGCTGTCATGACAACTGTGGACTTCTCGTCTACGTGAAGGACGGCAGGATCGATCACATCGAAGGCGATCCGGAGAATCCCTACAACCAGGGCAGGCTCTGCCTTCGCTGCCTGGCCGCAAAGGAGATCGTCTACCATCCCGATCGCATCCTGTATCCGATGAAACGCGCCAAGGAAGATCGCGGCAAGAACACCTGGGAGCGTATCTCCTGGGATGAGGCCTATGACATCATCTACCGTGAGATGATGAAGGTTGTCGATACGTATGGCGCCAAGTCCATCATCGTCACGCAGGGTACGGGACGCGACATCAACGGCTATAACCCCCTGATGGGCTACTATCTCGGTACGCCGAATAGCGGCATGGGCTTCCTTTCGGGCGAAGCTTGCTATGCTCCGCGATTTGCCAGCACGTCCATGAAAGCCGGCGGCTTTTTTGTGTGCGATTACAGCCAGTTCTTCCCGGACAGGTTCGATGACCCGCGTTGGCAGCCTCCTGGTTACATCCTCATCTGGGGTAACAACCCCGTCGTCGCCAATTCCGATGGCACGCTGGGCTATTGGATCGTCGAGTGCATGAAGCGCGGAAGCAAGATTATCTGCGTTGACCCCAAGCTGACTTGGATGGCCGGCAAGGCAGAGTACTGGTTCCAGCTCCGTCCAGGCACCGATCTTGCCCTTCTGCTTGGCATGTGCAACGCAATCGTCGAGGCGGAGGCATACGATAAAGACTTCTGCGAGCGCTGGACCTACGGTTTCGAGGAGTTCTGCGAGCATGTCAAGAAGTACACGCCGGAATGGGCGGCCGAGGTCTGTGGCGTCGATGCCGACAAGATCAAGCAGGCCGCCCTGGCCGTCGCCGAGGCTCCCTCTGCGTGCCTGCAGTGGGGTGTGGCCATCGACCATTGCTCCTCCGGATTCGTCGGAGGCATGGCATGCTTCGACCTGATGGCGCTTACCGGCAACTTCGAGAAGCCGGGTTCGATGGTGAGCGCAGCTCCCGCCTTTGGATGCGCCACGACGTGGATGCCGGGCGATGAGCTCTTCGAGGAAATCGATCCCCCGAGCTTTGCCGCGGCCCCCACGGAGCGTATGAATGACAAGTTCCCCGTACTTCAGGCCGGCTCCATGAAGAGCTCCGACATGTGGCTGGAGGCCATGGAAACGGGTGAGCCCTACCCCATCAAGGCGACATGGCTCCAGACCAACAATACGATCGCGAACATGGGTGCCGAATCCGACAGGCTCATGAGGGCCCTGCAGAACCTGGACTTCAACGTGACCGTCGACCTGTTCATGACGCCGACGGCCCTTGCCACGGCAGACGTGTTCTTACCTGCCTGCACGTGTTTCGAGCGCATTGGCGTGACGGGCCATCAGCCCTATCAGCTGGGTGCCATCCAGCAGTGCATCGAACCTTTGGGCGAATCGAAGTCCGACATGCAGATCATCTACGAAATGGGCAGATACTTTGCCGGCGAGAATGGAAGTCCGTGGAATAGCCCGGAGGAGTTCAACGACTACGTTTTGCGCCACACGCCCTTCACCTACGAGGAGCTCAAGGAGCGCACCTGGGCATATCCCGAGTTCGAATACGGCAAGAACGAGACGGGCAAGCTGCGTGCTACCGGCGAACCTGGCTTCAATGCTGCGTTCGGGCGCTACAACTTCTACTGCGTGCCCATGGCAAACCTCGGCTACGACCCCTTCCCCGTCTACGAGGAGCCACATGACAGCCCCATATCCACCCCCGAGCTGTCCGAGAAGTATCCGCTGGTCCTCACCACGGGCGCTCGTCGCTGGGGTCTGTTCCACTCCGAGCATCGCCAGGCTCCTTCCATGCGCCAGATTCACGAGGAGCCGTTCTGCATGATTCATCCCGAGACCGCTGCCGAATATGGCATCAAGGACGGGGATATGGTTCTCATCGAGAACGACTTTGGCTCCTGCGTGCAAAAGGCCGAGGTGTCCATGCGCATGCGCAAGGGCGTCGTCGCCGCCGATCACGGCTGGTGGTTCCCCGAGCGCGGCGCGGAGGACGGTACGCTCTTCGGCGTCATGGAGGCGAACATCAACAAGCTTCTGCCCATGCGTCCGGGCCCCACGGGCCTTGGCAACGAATACAAGTCGCAGCTTTGCCGCATCAGCAAGGCAAGCTAGAGCATCGAGAGGAGATATATCATCATGAACGGCCTTCTGTTCGATTACAAATGGTGCACTGGCTGTCACGCATGCGAGATCGCATGCCAGCAGGTGCATGGATTCGCTCCGGAAAAGGTTGGCGAGCAGGGAAAGCGCGGCATCAAGCCGTATGAGATCGGCCCCTACGACCTCGGTGATGACAAATACCAGTACGAGTTCATCCCCGTCCCCACCTCCCTGTGCGATCACTGCGCCGACCGCGTCGCCAAGGGCAAGCAGCCGAGTTGCGTGAAGCACTGCCAGACGGCGTGCATAAGCTACGGCCCGGTAGAAGAGCTCGTCAAGAAGATGGACTCAAAGCACATAGCGCTGTTTATTTAGGCTACCTCGGGTCTGTCGCCCTTCCCTCCTTGCGACAGGCCCGATGCCAAAAAACAGCGAACATCCCTTCCCACACGAGGGCAAGAGCCTTCATGACCCAAGGATAAAAAAATGACTACTGAAGAAAAAGGGATCGGATCAATCAAACCGGTCGCGCGTGGCTCGTTGCGATTCTAGGCACGCTTGTCGCAATCATCTTATCTGCCAACAACATGAAGATTCCCGCAACAGCGACACTGCTATTGCCCGCCATGGGCATTGACGTTGCCGCCGTGAGTGCCGTCATGTCTATCTCCGGCTATGTCGGCATCTTCTGTGCACTAGCAGCTGGTGGCATCGTGTTCAAGCTTGGTGCGCGCAAAGCCGCTACGATCATGCTCGTCCTCGAGCTCATCGGCGCTATCATCTGCGCTGCGACCTCCACCTACGAAATGCTCTTTATCGGACGCATATTCGAGGGCATCGGCTTCCAGTGCATACCCGTTATTGTGCCCGTTCTCATCTCCGAATGGTTTCCCCGTCCAAGCGCGGTCTCCCAAACGGAATATTTTCCGCATGGATTCCGCTGGATGGCATCTTTATCTTGAGCACGTTGGGATTCTTCTTCGATATGGGCAATCCCGTCTCCTACCATAACGCCTTCTGGTATGCCGCGATACTTGTCGTTGTTACCCTCATCCTCTGGATCGTGGCGGTGCGCAACCCCGAGCACTCCTACCTTATGGAAGGCGAGGATCCGAATGCCCCCAAACCCAAGATGTCCGAGGGCTTCAAGAGCCTCCCCTGCTGGGCCGCCTCATCGCATTTGCCGGTTTTGCACTGGGCACCGCGATGATCCAGAACCTCTCGCCTTCCTTCTTCTCCGAGACGATGGGCATGGACCAGATAACGGCCAATGGTTCACTTAACATCGCAAACATTGCCGTATTTGTCGGATCCATGAGCGTTGGCATCCTCTTGAATAAGGTCATCGACATGAACAAGCGCATGATCTTGCTCATCGCGGCTTCTATAGCGCTTGCCGTCTGCTTTGTCCTGACCTACATGGTATCCATCGACACCCTGACACCGTGGCTTATCGCCTTTGGTTTGTTTAACGGCGTGGTTCCTCCCATCTACTTCACGATGGTCGCAGACATCGCTCCACGTCCTGAGCTCGCAAGCATTGCTTCCACGCTTCTTACCTGCGGTCAGGCTCTCGGCGGCGGCCTATGCTTCGGCTTCATGGAATCTGCGATTGTCGCTGCAGGCTGGGGTGCTGGCACCTTCGTCATGATCGGCGCCGGAATCGCGCTTGTCTTAGGTTCCATCTTCCTCTTCGCCCTCATGCGTAACAGCGCAAAGAAGGTGGAGCAGGCATAGCCCTTATCCCATTTGCCTTTTCCTCAGGCGGGGTTCGCGCAAGGTTGATGCGAACTCCGCCTTCAATGACATGCGGGAATAAAACAAATACATAGGGGATTTGTTCTATCGGACCACCGGAAAGCCGTATTGTGCGCAGCACACGTATTCGGTGCCGTCGCTATGTCTCAAAGCAGCATGCTCAACGTGTCATCGGAAATCGACGATGGGGAAACGGGAACATTGAGCGTCTCGAAAAGCTCACGTGGAACGCAGGAGGTGAGCAACTCGGAGTATTCTTGAACGGAGAGCTCGTATTTTCCATCTCCGAAGTTGTTCGACATGTTCATCTCGAGGTACGGCAGTGCTTCGACTTGGAAGGCGAGCGTCTTGGTGAGCTCGAGCCCCTTGTATTCGACGATCGTCTCTATGAGGTTTTGCCGACGATGCCTGATGAAGAAAGGCGCGCCGGCGCTGTAATCACGACTTGTCCCGCCCTTGGCGAAAAGGTCTTTGTATCTATGAATGCAGTGCGTCGTGATGAGATTTCCCTCTAGCCATGTGAGTGTTCGACCGATCCGATCGATTCCCCTCGCATAGCACTGCTGGGAAAGCCATGTCACGACCTCGTTCAAGTCGGAGAAATGGTAGTAGAACCCCGAACGGCTCACACAGGCTAATCTGACCACCTCCTCTACCTTCACCTCAGAGAAATCCATGACCGTGCAAAGCATGTTGAGCGTCGAGGCGATTTTTAGCTTGGTCTGATGAGATCTCGAGTAGACACTCTCGATGCGCGAGTCCTCCATGGCGTCCCCCTCACCCACGGCTTACTTACTCTCAATTATATGAGTGCATAGGAGGTCGTTTCGACGTGTGTTCCCAAAAAGCGTCTCATAAGAAGCCAGAACTGGACAAAGAAGGGAAATTGTCCAGTTCCGGAATGGGGGGACTCCTTGTCTTTTGGAGGCTACTTGAGTTTTACGAAACCCATGACGATGGTTCCGATAACTCCCATGATGCCAAGCGCGATGCCCGCGAGCATCCATTGCGAAAGGCCGTTGCCAAGAAGAAGCTGGATGAGGAAAGTTCCTAGAAACTGCCCCGTGCACTGAGTCAGGGTCAGGACCCCCATCCCCTTGGCAACAAGTCGCGGACTGGGTATGACATCTATCCACACCGCGATGAGCAACCCGATGCAGGCAAGGCCAAGGGCTCCGAGCACGACAGCCGCAAGCCAAAACGCAATCCCCGTTTGCGTGTACATGACGAAGACGCAGGGACCGAGCACGGACATGGTGACGATGAGGAGCTGCTTGGAGCGCCCGGTCTTGCCGACGATTGCGCCGACGAGCGGCGTGCTCACGAGCGAGATGAGTGATGGAAGCGTCGTCGCAAAACCCGATTGTTCAAGAGAGAATCCCTTTTCGGGCAATTGGAGCACGGAAGGGAGCATGCCAAGAATCGCTAGCATGAGGAGATTGAAAATGAGAAAGCCGATAAGGAAGAGCACGACATTGGGCGTGAGCAAGTCGCGATAGCGAGCGTGCTCGCATTCGTGGCCATCTGGTTTGTCGCATGAGGATGACTCGTCCATGGCGCGCTTTGGGGACCTTATGCAAAAGAGGAGGAGAAGCGCGGCGAGGGCGGCCGCGATGGCAAACGCGAGCCAGACGCCCTCGAATCCCGCGATTCCGAAGATATGCGGTGTCAGCACGGATGCTATGACGGCCCCGCCGTTTCCCCAGCATCCCCAGATTCCCGTCGCGAGCGCGGTCTTCTTCGGGTCGACACACTGCTGGATCGCTATGGGGCCGCATGTCGTGATGAAGGTGAGCGAAATCCCCTCGATGGCGCGCGAGACGATGAGGACGACTCCGTTTTCTCCCGACAGCATACCGATAACCGAGCCGATGACGATGAGACCCGAAGACGCGAGCATGACGCGCTTGAAGCCGAAGCGCTGGGCCAGCCCTCCCGCCGGCAAGGCGAAGAAGATGCCCACGAGCGTGAAGATCGACATGATCCAGGCAGACCCGTCGGCGCTCAGGGAGAAGCGGGGCGCGATGGTGACGAGCAACGTCGAGGCCTTGTACTGCGTGCAGGCGGCGGACAGGCCGACGGCAAGCAAAACCAGTCCGACAATCACCGCGTTTTGGTAGTGCAGCCCATTTTGCTTTGGGATTTCCTTCATGATTCTCCTTTCGTCCAGCAAAGTTCTACTGGATTGGGAAAACCATCGGGAGACTCCCATCTCGACAATACGCCTCGAACGTCCAGTTGTTCTGAACGCCAAGGCTACTTTGGAGAAACTCAGGCGACTGGGGTGAAGTAAACGCAACGCTCGCCTCCGGAAAGAGGCGAGCCGTTCTTTCGTCCGCAGGGATTGGCGCACATCACGCCAACGCGCGTGCAAAACACGGGTACGGGAAGCTTGCGCTCAGGTAGTTTTGCCCCGCAGCGGCGGCAATGCTCGTAATCTCCCCTCGTCGGGTCATTCATCGTCCCGCATTCCGGGCAAGGAAGCAGGGGTTCCTTGGGTGGTTTGCATTTGCCGCAATAGGGATTGCATACATGCATGGACGTTGACATGGCTCTCTCCTCTCGCCTATTCGCCCACAGGCGAATCAATGGGGCCATGCTAGCGAAGGAGCGATTTCGGAGCATCGCCCATTTGCTCGTAACTGGACATGAAATCCATTTTGTCCAGGCCCGCTGAACAGATGGGGAGAGATAGCGCACATCAGCTGGATGATTCGCCTCATGCTGTAGATTGTGCCGGAAACGTCCCGCTCCATATCCTCGTCACAAGGGCATGTTGCGCACAGCGACATGCGAAATCCGAGGAGAAGGAGAGGGAAGACATGGCTAAACCATGGATTCGCGAAGAGGATGGCGAGACCATCATCAGGTCCTGCGCTTGGTCACCTCCGGGATGCCATCCCGTAGGCTGCGGCGTACAACTCCACGTGAAGGATGGCAAGCTCGTCGAGGTCGAAGGTGACCCCGAGCACCCCATCACGAAGGGCGCGTTGTGCCCGCGTTGCCTGGCACTCACCGACGTGACCTATCACAAGGACCGCATCACCAAGCCCTTGAAACGCGCTGTCGAAGATCGCGGCAAGGACAAGTGGGAGGAGATCTCACTTGACGAGGCATTTGACATCCTCGAGGAAAAGACGCGGTATTTCAGCGAGAAGTATGGTCCGGAGTCGATAATCGTGTTCTGTGGCACCGGCCGTGAGGCGACGAAGTACCACAACGAACTCGCCTTCATGGGCTTTGGCACGCCAAATGCCTGCTATGCGCAGTCCGGTTGGGCATGCTACGCACCGCGCGTGTCATCGATGGCCTACCTCATGGGCGGCGGCTATCCCGAAGTCGATTATGCCGCGCGCTATCCGGACAGGTACGACCATCCGGGTTGGACGCCTCCCAAGTACGTCATGCTATGGGGCAAGGAACCCCTGGCGTCGAATCCCGATGGCTTCTGGGGACACGCCATCATCGACATGATGAAGGATTGCGGCACGAAACTCATCATGGTCGACCCGCGCATGACGTGGCTCGCGACTCGTGCTGACATCGTGTTGCAGCTTCGTCCCGGAACCGACGCCGCAATGGCATTGGGCCTGCTCAACGTCATCATCAACGAGGACCTTTATGACCACGACTATGTCGACAAGTGGTGCTACGGCTTCGATGAGCTCAAGGAGCGCGTCCAGGACTATCCACCCGAAAAGGTCGCCGAGATCTGCTGGGTCGATGCCGATGACATCGTGAAGGCCGCCCGCGCCTACGCGACGAACCATCCGAGCTCCATCGGCTGGGGATTGTCCGTCGATCAGAATCCCAATGGTGTTCAGGTCGGCCATGCGCTGCTGTCTCTCATGGCGATTACCGGGAACCTCGACACACCCGGCGGCAACACGCTCGGCCTTCCCATCGACGACGACACCAACGTCGACATGATCAACCGCGCCATGGAAGCCGGCACCGTCACGCCCGAGCTCTTCGACAAGCGCATCGGCGCCAAGGAGTTCCCGTTCGTGTGTCAGCTCATGTCCACCAACCACCCCGATTCGGTGCTCGACACCCTCGAATCCCAGAAGCCCTATCGCCTGCGCATGGGCGTCTTCCAGAGCTCGAACGTAGTTGGCGGCGCCATCACCGCTGCGCAGACGCGTTGGCTCAACGCCATGAAGGAGAGCTTCGAATTCTGCGTGGCGACAGAGCTCTTCCAGAACCCGACCACGATGGCCCTATGCGACCTCATCATCCCGCTCAAGACCTATGCCGAGCACAATTGCCTGGTCGAGTCCCACTATGGCTTCAACGTCGCCTTCGAGGGTGCCTGCAACAAGGCCGTGGACACGGTCGAGGGCGTGAGCGACCTCGAGTTCATGATGAAGATCGGCGAGCGCATGTTCCCCGAGTACTGGAAGCAGTATGACGGCGTCGAGGATTACCTGACCAAGGTCGAGATTCCCGGTGAGATGACTTGGGAGGAGCTCAGGGAGCTTGTCGTCTACCAGCCCGAGGAGATCTACCACAAGGAATCCAAGGGCCTCATGCGCGAAGACGGCGAGCCGGGCTTCCAGACGACGACGGGCAAGCTCGAGCTCTACTCGTTTGCCTACGAGGCCTTTGGCGACGACCCGATGCCGTACTTCATCGAACCGCCCCAGAGTCCCTACAGCACGCCCGACCTCTATGCGGAGTATCCGCTCGTACTCACGACCGGCGGGCGCAAGAACACCTTCTTCCACTCGGAGCATCGTCAAATCGACCGTCTGCGCGAGATCAATCCCTGGCCGACAGTTGAGATCAATCCAGAGACCGCGGCTGAGCTCGGCATTTCCGATGGCGAGTGGGTGTGGATTGAGAATTGGATTGGTCGCGTGAAGTCCATGGCTGACGTGACCGAAGCGGTGAAGCCCGGCGTCGTCCACGAACATCATGGATGGTGGATGCCAGAAGACGACGGCGAAGAACCCAACCTGTTTAGTTTCCGCGAGTACAACATCAACGCCATCATGCCGCACAAGGTCATCGGCAAGCTGGGCTTTGGCAACACGTTCAAATGCAGTCTGTGCAAGATCTACAAGGTTACGGATGAGTAGGAGAAGGTAATGAACGGACTTCTGATTAACTACGAGTACTGTTCCGGTTGCCATTCCTGCGAATTGGCTTGCAAGAACGCCCATGACATTCCCCTGGGAATGTGGGGCATCAAGGTCGCTAGCGATGGCCCATGGCAGTTGCCTGACGGAAGCTGGCATTTCGACAACGTTCCCATTCCGACGGAGTTGTGCGATTTGTGCGCCGCCCGCGTGGCGAAGGGAAAGATGCCCGCATGCGTGCAGCATTGCCAGGCCCATGTCATGGAGTACGGCACCTTGGACGAGCTCGAGAAACGTGCCGAAGAGCTCGGACACAAGGCGGTGATTTTCAGACCGTAGACATGCGCTTTCCGTGATGTCCCAGCTTGTTGGCCAAGGCGTCACGGGAACATTCAAGGAGCTGCGAATCCCCGGATTGCGCGGCAACGCAGATCCGGGGATTGGCGTCATCAATCGCAAGGGGAAAACCATGTCAGATATCGAAATGAGTTCGAAAGAGCAGCTGCGGCTCCAACAGGAACGTGAGTTCAAATCGCCCTATCGCTGGGTTGCACTCGCGTGCATAGGCCTCATGCACGCCGTACTAATGGGAACCATCAATCAGCCGGCGGCATTCGCCGAAATCATCATTGGCCAGATGGGCGCCGATACCGCCATGTTCGCACAGATATGTACCGTGGGCTTTCTCACGGGTGCCATATTCTCGATTCCCATGGGAATCCTGGCGGACAAGTGGAGCGTTTCCAAGACCATGGGGCTCGGTCTCGTCATCACATTGATAGGTGCGATCTGGCGTTGCTTTTGCACCGATCCGGTGACCCTGTACATCTCCTGCTTCATCATGGGCATGGGCTTGGCAGGCATGAACTCCAACTCGCCCAAATTCCTGAAGTCGTGGTTCGGCTTTCGCCGCGTCACGACCGCAATGGGCATCTACGTGGGGTGCGCCGGTATCGGTGTCGCGGTATGCATGGGAACGATAGGCATCTTTGGAACGATGTTCAACACGTTCGTGTTCAATGCCGTCCTCGTCGCCATCGCGACCGTCGTTTGGCTCATCTTCGGACGCACGCCAAAGGCGGTCCAGATGGATAGCGAGGAGTTTAGCGTCAAAGCCGTCAAGGCCTGCCTCTCGAACAAGATCCTCATGGTAACTTCGCTCGCAATGGTTCTCTTCATGAGCGTTCAGGTAACCTATCAGGCCCAGGCTGCCACCGCATTCCAGTTCATCGGCATCAATCCCGTGGAAGCGGCAGGTTGGTCCTCGATCGCCTCCCTCGTCGGCATTCCCGGCAACTTCATCTGGACCTACGTCGGCGATAAGGTAGGCCGTATCAAAGCCGTCCTCATTCCCATCGCGTCGATTGGCTGCATCTTCTTTACGGCATCATGGTTCATGGGCACCGGCCCAATCGTTCTCGTCTTCGTCTGCCTCGGCTACTTCTTTGGCTTTGCCTCCTGTGCCTTCATGAAGAGCTGCGTTGGCAAAATCCCGACGATCAAGCGCGAGTACATGGGCACGGCGGGAGGTATCCAGACCTTCTTCCAGAACCTTGGTGCATATATCATTCCAAGCTTCATCCTGGCTCCGCTATGTGGCGGCAATTACGTCACGATGTTCCTCATGGTCAGCGGGATCATGCTGCTCGGTATCCTCGTCGTCGCGTTCATGCTCCCCGAGCTGGGAGCTAAGGGCAAGCTCGCCCAAGAGCATGCTGATCAACTTGATTCCTGATTTCACATTTCTGTACGTTCCTTTTTCTCATGGCCCCGCGCATTTACTCCCCCAGCGCGGGGCCATACCTTTGTCGGCAGGCAAGCTGTCGAGCAAGATCAAGGGAGCGTACAGGCAAGCCGTCGAGGCGAGGCGACTTGCCTGCGCGCCCATAGGGCGAGACGGCCTGTCCACGCACGGTTCAGGAATTCCCCCTTGCACCCACGAAGGGTATTGGTATAATGGCGTTCGCGTCTTTCGACGACCCATGGGGATATAGCTCAGCTGGGAGAGCGCATGACTGGCAGTCATGAGGTCAGGGGTTCGAACCCCCTTATCTCCACCAAGAACACCAGGGGCCTTATGGCCCCTTTTTTGTATGCATGACCATGTGTGCAGGTGGGCCGTCGAGCCGAGGTTAAGGGAGCGCGCCGTAAGGACCGCGAAGCGGGCCGTCGGGAAGCGACCGTCGAGGCGAGATGGCCCACCTGCACACGGTTCGCTCGATCAAGATGGATGCTCATGACACGATTCGTCGACATGCACATGCACGCCGGTTTCGCACCGGATCCAGCGGCGTTTGCCCACGAGCTCGAGGACGCGGGCATCGCGGCCTTCGCCAACACCGTCTCGCCTGGCGAATTCGCTCGCCTCTCCCCCATCCTGGGTGCACTTTCCACCATGCGCCTTGGGCTCGGCCTGCATCCCTGGTGGATCGGCACGCCCGAGTTCGGCACGCTCGATGACGCGCTCAACGCCTTCGAGACGCAGCTTGCCGTCACGCGCTACGTTGGCGAGATCGGTCTCGACTTCTGGCCCTCCCGTGTCCACACGAAAGATGCCCAACTCGAGGTCTTCGCGAAGATCGCACGACTATGCGCCAGAAGGACCGACGTGCTCATCTCGATGCATGCAGTGAAGGCCGAGCGCGAATTACTCGACATACTCGAATCATCCGGATGTCTCGAGCGCTGCACTTGCATCCTGCATTCGTACGGAGGCCCCTCCGACCAGCTCTCACGCGCAATCGAGAGCAGCTGTTTCTTTTCCGTGGGAACACGTATGCTATCGACCAAGCGCGGTCGCGAGTATGCCCGCATCATCCCCGAGGGACGCCTGCTCATCGAAAGCGACCTGCCCGCCGCTCGAGATGAGCCTGTGAACGCATGCGACGTCAAGCGTGATCTCGAATCAGTTCTCGACGGGCTGGCCTGCATACGCGACACCAACCACGAACTTCTACGCGAAACCATCAACGCACACAGCCGGAAACTTCTAAGCCTCCAGGCACTCTAGGTCGACCGTCATATCCCCGCGTGGAATCCTGTTAGCATCGAAGATATCGAGCAACTCGACGGCACTCATGCTCTCCCCCACCTCGACCTGCCCCGCGAGATGCGCAAGATAGCCGACGATGGCTTCGGGAGCAACACCACGCTCGCGCATGCCCACGATGGTGCTGTCGCCGTCGCGCTTGGACAGACGCCTGCCGTCGGAGGCAAGGAGCAGTGGATGATGCGCAAATTCGGGAACAGGAGCATCGAGCAAGTTGTAGAGCAGCATTTGACGAGGCGTCGAGGAGAGCAGATCGCGCCCCCGTATCACCTGCGTCACGCCGCTGGCGATGTCATCAACCACGCAAACGAGCTGGTAAGCGAACACGCCATCACTGCGGCGTAGCACGAAATCCCCGCACTCATTCGCAAGGCTCTGCTCGTGAGGGCCCTGGATCGCATCGACGAAAGCGATCGTCTCGTCGGGCACGTGTAAGCGCAGCGCAAAACGATGCTCACCGGCAAGCGCAGCTCGCTCAGAGGCCTCCATTCGGTAGCACGTGCCGGTATACAGCGGCGTGCCATCTGAAGCATGCGGAGCAATGGCGGCATGCAAATCAGCGCGCGAGCAAAAGCACTCGTAGAGCTCGGCCACATCCCCGATACGTGCCAGCGCCTCCTCGTAAGTAGCCACGCGCTCGGTCTGCACGACGGGCTCTCCATCCCAATCGAGGCCAAGCCAATGCAGATCATCAAGTAACCCTTGTGCGTGGGCGGGATTCTGGCAGCGTTCGTCAAGATCTTCGAGGCGCACGACAAACGCACCACCACCCGAGCGGGCGAACGCCCAAGCGAGCAACGCCGAAAATGCGTTCCCAAGGTGCATGTGCCCGCTAGGACTCGGCGCGATACGCCCAATGACCTTCTCGCTTGTAATCATCGCAGCCCCTATTCGACGTAGGTCGAGCTCACGTTGTAGGGAAGTCCCGCGGGCATAGGCTCTATCACGATGTCGGACTCGGAGGCAAGCCTGCGGAGCCACTCGTTAAAGAGCTGGTCGGCCTTGACCTCGGTGGCATCCGCGACGATCTGCTCGTATATTTCTTTCGGTATCGTGCGAAGCACGACGGACTCGCCTCCAGCACCCACGTTGAAGACGGCATCGCAGTAGATGAGCGTCCACATTCCGTCCACGCTTACAGGCTCGGATACGGTATCGACATCGAGCTCGCCGACAACCTGCAAGTACTCGGTGCTCATCGCGTCACGATTGGCCGGCAGGGAGTTCCAGCCGGCATGTACGGCATCTCCCAGGCGTTCGAACTCGCCGAGCGTGACATGCTCGCCGGAAGAGGCAAGGCGGTTACGCACGTTTTGCGCTTCCTCCTGCGAGCCGAAGCGGATGTAATACGAGTCCTTGCCGTTATATGCCGAGGCAGATGCGTTTGCCTGAGCCTGAATCTCGGCCTCGGTGGGCGTGACGGCGCCGATGGTCATGGTGCGCAATTGCTCCTCGAGCAGGCGGTTGAGCTCGTTCTCGCGCCACGTTTCCTCGTCGTAACCATAGGAGGCGAGCACGCTGTCCCACGAGTTCACGCCGTAGCGCTTCTCGTAGTACTCCTTCTCCTGCTTGATGACCTCGTCCAGGTCGGTATCGCCGATTTGGATGCCGAGCTTGGCGCATTCCTGCCGGATGAGCTCTTGCGGGATGAAGACCGTATCGAGAACGTAGCTGCGCAACGACTCGGAAGTGTAGCCGTTGGACTTGAGAAACTCGGCCCATTCGGAATCAGTCTCGTATTGCGCGTTCTTGTTGCGAAAGCCCTCGATGAAATCGGTAACGTCATCTTCCTCGATCACCACGCCGTTGACGTAGGCGGCGACTTGGGGTGGTTGCGTCATGCCAAAGCAGCCCGTAAGCGCAAAAGACACGGCAAGCACAAGCGCGAAGAGCACTGGAACGCATGATGCGCGTATGAGACGCTGGCGAATCACGCCACGCATCCTCGACCCGCATCGAAGGCGGCCAGGTTGGCATCGACGGTCTTGGGCGGCACGCGCTTGGCGATGACCTCGCGCCAGGTATCGGCATCGAATGGCAACGCCGTGGAAAGCGCTCCCATGAGCACGACGTTGGTGGACTTGGGACTGCCCGCCTCACGCGCGATGCGACCGGCGGGGACCTTCACGGCATCGAGTTCTGCGAGTGCACCGTCGATATCTGCCGGCATGCTACCGGAGCCAATCGCAACGCTTACCGGCTCGATGACCTCGTCATTGACGAAAAGACGCCCACCATCCATCGCCAGGAACTGACGGGCACGCAATGCCTCGATAGCCTCGAAGCTCACGATGACATCAGCGCAGCCTTCGTCGCAGATCATGGAAGCGACGTCGTCTCCGAAGCGCACGACCGTGGAGACCGACCCACCACGCTGGCTCATACCGTGAATCTCGGAGATCTTGACGTCATAGCCACTCGCGGCCGCGGTCTTGGCAAGCAGGTCTCCTGCGAGGATGGTACCCTGACCGCCAACACCGACAAGCAGGACCGTCGTTGTCTTCTGTGCCTGCGTCATATCACTCCCCCTCCCTTGAGATGCAGCCAAACGGGCATACCTGGATGCACTGCCCGCAACCGATGCACTGGACGGGATCGACGACCGCATGGCCTTGCTCATCCTTGCCAATGGCGGGACAGCCGATGCGCACGCACTTGCCGCAGGCACGACAATCGCTCACGACGGCCCTCGCCTCACGAGAACGATCGACGAGTCTGCACGGGCTATGGAACACGAGTACCGAAAGCCTGTCGCTGGCGGAAGTCGCACGCTTGAGCGCGTCTTTGACCGCTTCGTAATCCTGGGCATCGACGCTAGTGACCTCATCTGCGCCAAGTGCGAGGCACAGCGCCTCGATGTCGAGTCGCTTGCCGCGCTCGACATCGAGCGGATTGGCACCGCGCACCTGTTCGTGCAAGGTGATGCCGTTGCACGGGTTGCCCTGGCAGCCCGTCATGGCCGTCGTGCGGTTATCGAGTATGCACAGCGTGCCGGCCCCGGCGTTGTAGATGGTGCCGAGCATACTCGTGATGCCCGAATGCGCGAAGGTGCTATCGCCGATGACGCCGACGACGGGACGCTTGTTGCGCACGGGAACGCCGGCGAGCTCGAGGCCATGCGCGACCGAAAGCGAGGCGCCCATGTCGATCGTGGAGTGCACGGCGCTCAAGGGCGCGGTCGCGCCGAGCGTGTAGCAACCGATATCGCCGCTCACAATCGCCTTCATGTCGCGCAGCACCGTGAAGACGAGGCGGTGCGGACATCCCGCGCACAACGAAGGCGGACGCGGCGGCAAGTCATCAAGCGGTACATATGCTTTGGGAAGCGCGACGCCAAAGGATTTCCTAATGAGCGCAGGCGTGAGCTCGCCTGCTTCGGGCAACGGGCATACCGGTGCCTGCTCGGTGACGACGCCAAGGGCATGCACGTGTTCGGCGAAGTAATCGCATGCTTCCTCGACGACGTAGAGGTGGTCGACTGCATCGGCGAACTCCTTGAGCTTGGCAGGCGGCAGAGGCCAGGAAAGCCCGAGCTTGAAGGTGCTCGCCTGCGGTAGTGCCTCGCGCACGTGCTGGTAGACAGCGCCACTCGCGATAATGCCAATGGATCTGTCACGCATCTCGATGCGGTTGAGATCGGTAGCCTCAGCGAACTCCACGAGCTTGCGCGTGCGCTCGATGACGGCCTGCCTGCGGCCACGCGCATACGCGGGCATCATCACGTACTTGGACGCATCGGGCGTGAAGTCGCGCAGCCGGTCGCCGGTACGCTCGTCCGTGCAATCGACAAGCGACTTGGTGTGCGCAATGCGCATCGATTCGCGAATCATGACCGGCGTGTCGAAGTCCTCTGATATCTGGAAAGCACGTTGCACGAACTCGTACGCTTCGGAACTGTCGGCCGGCTCGAGCATGGGAATGCGCGCGAAGGCGGCGTAATTACGCGAATCCTGCTCGTTTTGCGAGGAGAACATCGACGGATCGTCTGCGGCCAAGATGACGAGACCGGCGTTGACGCCCGTATTGCAGGCGCTCAGCAGCGGGTCTGCCGCTACGTTGACGCCGACGTGCTTCACCGTCACGAGACTGCGCGCGCCACCCATCGCGCTTCCGAGCGCGACTTCGAGGGCAACCTTCTCGTTAGGTGACCATTCACAATACACGTCATCGTAGGTGGAGAGATTCTCGAGGGTCTCGGTCGAGGGCGTCCCGGGATAGCCGACGCCTACATGCACGCCTGCTTCCCACGCACCCTGCGCGATGGCCTCGTTTCCCGATAGGAGCTTCCGCATCGTAGGTCCTTTCAAGGCTCTAGCCTTCGTTTTCCAGCTCGACAATGTTGGTCGCGCCATAGGTCTGGCGCAGTTTGGGTTTCTCAATCTTGCCCGTCGCGTTGCGGGGTACCTGGGCGAAGATGTACTTGCGCGGACGCTTGTAGCGCGGCAGCGCCTGGCAATACTCCTCGAGCTCGGCTTCGGTCAGCTCGGCATCGGGCTTTGCCTCGACGACGGCAGCGGCAATCTCGCCCAGACGCTCGTCGGGCAGGCCGATGACGGCGACGTCCTTGACGCCCGGATGCGCGGACAGGTGATCTTCGATCTGCACGGGATATATATTCTCTCCGCCGCTGATGACGACATCCTTCTTGCGATCCACGAGCCAGATGAAACCGTCTTCGTCCCTGCGTGCCATGTCGCCCGTGAGCAGCCAGCCGTTCTTGATGGAATCGTTGGAGGCCTCCGGGTTGTTGTAGTAGCAGACCATGACGCCCGGACCCTTGACCCATAGCTCCCCGACCTCGCCATCGGGGACTTCCTCGCCGTGATCATCGCAGATCTTGGCGACCCAGCGATAGCCCGGCACGCCGATGGCGCCCACGTGGTCGATGTTCTCGACGCCCAGGTGGACGCAACCGGGACCGGTTGACTCCGACAGGCCGTAGTTGGTGTCGTACTGATGCGCCGGGAACAGCTCCTTCCAGCGTCTGATGAGACTCTGCGGCACGGGCTGCGCACCAATGTGCATGAGACGCCACTGGTCGAGCTCGTATGCGGACGGGTCGATCCTGCCCTCCTCGATGGCGAGCAGTATATCCTGCACCCAGGGCACGAGGAGCCATACGATGGTGCAGTGTTCGTCGGACACGGCGTCGAAGATGCTCTGCGGCGTGACGCCACGCAAGAGCACGGCCTTGGAGCCGGAAATGAGACTGCCGAACCAATGCATCTTGGCACCCGTGTGGTACAGCGGCGGTATGCACAGGAAGGTGTCGTCATGTGTCTGGCCATGATGGTTCTGCTCCATCTCGGCCGCCTGGGTGAGACTGCGGTGATGGTGCAGAATGGCCTTGGGAAAGCCCGTCGTACCGCTCGAGAAGTAGATGGCGGCGTCCTCGTCCTCGTTGAGCGGGATGGCAGGATCGGTGCTCGGGAAGTTTGCGGTGAGCTCGCGGTAGTTTTCGGCAAAGGTCGGGCAATCCTCGCCTACGTAGAAGAGCAGTCTGCCATGACTGATGTCATCGACGATCTCCTCGACGCGACCGGTGAACTGCGGGCCGAACACGAGTATGTCGACATCGGCCTGCTTGACGCAGTAGGCGATTTCCTCGGCGGTGTAGCGGAAGTTGAGTGGTACGGCCGTCGCGCCGCTCTTGAGTATGCCGAAGTATATGGGCAGCCACTCGAGGCAGTTCATGAGCAGGATTGCGACCTTGTCGCCCTTCTTCACGCCACGCGAGAGCAGTAGGTTGGCGAAGCGATTGGCCTTCTCGTCAAAGACGCTCCATGTTATCTCGCGGCGATAGGGTTCTGGATCGGTGCTCTCGATGAGATCGTAATCACGCCAGGTAACATGCTTGCGCTCGAGCACCTCGGGGTTGATCTCGACGAGGGCGATCTCGTTGCCGTATGCGGCCGCGTTATGGCGTAGGTAATCGGTGATGGGCACGGTAACCTCTATTCCTGCTCTGATGCTGATTTACTTGGTGCGCTTGAAGACCATGTCGAAGGTGCCGATCTGGACGTGCGTACCGTGCTCGAGCTCGGCTTCGTCCACAATCTGACCATCGACCCAGGTGCCGTTGGTGGAGCCTGCGTCGATGATCTTCGCGCTTGCGCCATCGATGATGATGGTCGAGTTGTGGCGCGAGACGGTCATGTTGCTGAGGAAGATGTCGCACTTGGGATCACGCCCGACCGTGAAGGTGCCGTTGCCGAGCGTGAAGCTTTCGCCCGCATAGGGGCCGGAAAGCACCTCGAGCTCGGGTGTCGCGCTCTCGGCTTCGCACACCTGTCCATCGACCTCGGTGACGACGGGGTTGAAGGTCTGGGTGGCCCCGACAAACTTGAAGCCACAGCGCGGGCACGAGGTGTGTGACCCCTCGATGGGCTCGTTGCAGATGGGACAGGCGAAGCTGGAGTTGGGCACGATTCATCCTTTCGAACGTCTGATCACTTGCTGGCTATTCTAGCACCGGGCTGTCACACGTTACGAACCCGAGCCGTAGACCGAGGCGTTATATGCGGCGATATAGTCGCGAATCTCCAATTCGAGCGGGCCGTTCATACCTTGACCCGCAGTGCTCTGCACGCGCTCGACTTCGGGCGCCTGCACGTAAACGGTGCTCTGGGCAACGCACTGGTCGCCGGTAACCACGCCCACGCAGCGCACGAGCGAGGTGATGACCGAGGTGACGGGTGACGGTCCCATCTTGTCCTCGAGCGCGACGAGGGGCACGGAAGCGACGATGTTCTCGCCCTGGCGCCATGTGATGGTACCCACCGTGTCGCCCTTGGCCACGCCATCGGGTTTATCGGTAAGGCGCACGTCAATCGCGATGTCGCCATTGAAGTCGAAAACCATGCCCGTGACCTCCTCAGCCACACCGGCCTTGACGGTCTTGTCGAGAAATCCGCTCATGGGAGCATCGACGAGAACCTGGTCGGGAGTCGCGAGCGTATAGGGGCGATAATGCGTGAACCCCCAGTCCAGGAGCTTGTACGCATCGATGAAGCGCTGCACTTCGTCAGTCGAGTCAAGCACGATGGCATAGAGCTCTACACCATCCCTACTGGCGGCAGCGGCAAGGCACTGGCCCGCCTTGTTCGTGAACCCCGTCTTGACGCCGATGCAATCGTCCCAGGTGGCGAGCAGCGCGTTGGTCGTCAGGAGCTCCTTGGGCTCTCCGCTGAGGTTGAGCGTGCAGGACTTCATGCCGACGACCTCGCGGAAAGTCGGGTTCTGCATGGCATAGCGCACCATCACGCTGATGTCGGCAGCGGAGGAATAGTGCTCGTCGTCGGCAAGCCCCTCGTCAAGGCCATGGGGATTTTGAAAGCGCGTGTTCACGAGCCCCATCTGCGCGGCCTTGTCATTCATCATCTGGACGAACTCGGCTTCGCCGCCCGCTATGCCCTCGGCAATCGCCATGGAGGCGTCATTGCCCGAGTGGATGAGGAGGCCGGCGATAAGGTCGCGCAAGGTGACCTGCTGGCCGGCGACAAGGCCCGCGCTCGACTCCCCTACCGCCGCCGCCTTGGGCGAAATCGTGTAGACGTCGTCGGGATTGCCGTTCTCGAGCGCGACGATGGCCGTCATGGTCTTGGTGATCGACGCCATGGCGGTGTGCTCGTCCTGGGCGCGTGCCCACAGCACGTTACCGTCCGAATCGACGAGGACGCCGTAGGTCGACTCGATGGCCGGAGCCTCGGTGATGTTCATGCCGCGATCGTTGACCGTGGATTGCCCCACGTAATCGTTGCCGTTGATGGCGGCAAGAGCAGCACCCGGCGCACCGAGGCACAGCGCGCACGCGAGCGCGAACGCGAGCAAGGTGCCGATAAACGAGGTCAGGCGCCCATGCTGATACGTGGACACCTGTGCCTTCGAGCCTATGTCATGCGGGCGAACCTGCATGGATCTCCTTTGCGGCTACTGCGCGATCTTGTAGAGGTCCTCGGGATGAAGCACCTTGAAACCGGCGCCTTCGAGCGCGTCAATCGCAGACTCATCGACCTTGAAGGCGACCGTCGCGCCCTTGTCGACATCTGCGAAGCAATAGCAGTACTCGATGTTGATACCGGAATTGTCGAGCACGTCGAGCACGCTGGCAAGGCCGCCCGGAACGTCGGGGACCTCGACGGCGACGACCTTCGTGAGGTTGGCCGTGAAGCCGGCCTCGGAAATGGCGGCAACCGCACCCTTCGGATCATCGCAGATGATGCGCGCGATGCCGTAGTCGGTCGTGTCTGCCAGGGCCAGCGAATGCATCTGGATGTCCGCGTCGCCCAGGGCGCGGCACAGCGAGGTGAGACGACCCTTCGTGTTCTCGAGAAATACCGTAAGCTGGTCAATCATTACTTTTCCTCCCCGTTACGCAAATCGACGATACGCACAGCCTTGCCCTCGGAGCGCTGGATCGTGTGCGGCTCGACGATCTTGATGTTGATGTTGACGGCAAGCTCGTCCTTGAGCGCCTGCTGCATGCGACGTTGCAGGTCTTCGATCTTGCGAATCTCGTCAATCGGGAAATCGGGATTGATCTCGATCTTGAGCGTGGCGATGTCGAGACCACCTTCACGCGAGAGCTCGATCTGGTACCAGTCCGCAATCTCGGGAAACGCGGCGCACACGTTCTCGATCTGGCTCGGGAACACCTGGACGCCGCGGACCTTGAACATGTCGTCAGTGCGGCCGTGCAGGCGGTCGATGCGACGATGCGTGCGACCGCAGGCGCACTCGCCGGGCATGATGCGCGTGATGTCACGCGTACGATAGCGCACGACCGGTGATGCCTCCTTGGTAAGCGTGGTAATGACCAACTCGCCCCACTCGCCGTCGGGCACGGGCTCGTGGGTCTCGGGATCGAGAATCTCGACGAAGAAATGATCCTCGGCGACATGCAGGCCGTCTTGCTCCCCGCATTCCATGGCAACACCCGGGCCCATGACCTCGGTCAGGCCATAGACGTCATAGACCTTGTAGCCGAGCTTGTCCTCGAGGTTCTTGCGGAACTGATCCGAAAATGCCTCGGCGCCGTGGATACCGGCCTTGAGCGTGAAGTCCTTCTTGGGATCGAGGCCCATCTCGATGGCGGTGTCGGCGATGTGCATGGCATAGCTCGGCGTGCAGCATAGGATGGAGGAGCCCATGGTCTGCAGGACCTTGATCTGGCGCTTGGTGTTGCCCGCGGACATCGGGATGGTCTCGGCACCCACGGCAAGACCGCCGTAATGCGCGCCCAAGCCACCGGTGAACAGGCCGTAACCGTAGCAGACGTGAACGACGTCCTCTTCAGTGCCACCGGCATAGCCAATGCCGCGCGCGAAGCAATCGCCCCAGGATTTGATATCGGCATCCGTATAGCCGGATACGGTGGCGACGCCCGTCGTGCCGCTGGACATGTGAATTTCCTTCACGTCCTCGCGCGGTACGGCAAAGAGCTTATACGGATAGGCATCGCGCATGTCCTGCTTGGTGGTGAAGGGAGCTTTCCGGAGATCCTCGAGCGACTCGACCGCATGCGGGTCAAAACCTGCCTCGTCAAAGGACTTCTTGTAGAACTCGATGTTCTCGTAGCAGTCGACGAGGGTTTCCTTCACGCGCTCGAGCTGCAGGGCTTCGAGCTCACCCCGTTGCATGTGGGTAATTTCGTCTTGATACGCCATACCTTACGCCTTCCTGAAATCGTACGTTCCCCATATCACGAGGGGGTGTCTATCCCCTTTGACATCGTCATTGGCTCGCGGGCGGACCTGACGCCGGAGCGGCACCCGGCGTATCGGGCCCCACGGTGATGATCTCGTTTTGCGCCGAGTATATGGAATGGAAGGTGACGTCATGCAGGACCGTTCCATCGGCCGCCGTGGCAAGGTAACGAATGTCGATGCTGCGGCCATCCTGTCCGTTTTGCGTTGTCTTGCGCTCGCCCGGCGCGAGTGCTGGGTCGACCTCGGTTATTGAGACGAACTTGTCACCTTCGCGCCACTCGCCACGCTGGCACTCGACGGTACGGCCGTCCTTCGTACCCCAGAAGGTCACGATGACGTCCTCGTCGGTGACGACCGCCGTCATGAGCACGTAGGTCGACATGTCGTTAACCCACTTGAGGTCAGGTGACTTCCACGACACCGTGGCATCGGCAAAGCCGTAATCATCGTACGAGGAGATGTAGAAGTCGTGGTTCGTACGCTCGGCGATACCGAGACCCGAGAAGCACGCGGCATTGAAGATGCAAGTCGCGATCTGGCAAATGCCGCCGCCGAGCTGGTCCTCATGTTTGCCGTTGATGATGACGGGTGCCGTTTGGAAGCCCTTTTCGGCCGTGCGCTCGCCCGTCGTGCCGTTAAACGACCAGGTCGTGCCCGGAGCCACAAGCGAGTTGTTGATGAGTGAGCAAAGCAGTCTGATGTTGTTGATGCGCTCCGAGGAACCCGACAGCGGAATGGTCCACGTCGCGAGGCGCTCGGTGATGCCCATCGATTGGGCCATCTCGGTCGTGATCTCGGGCTGAATCGTCACGTCGACGAGCGTGATGGTGCGGCTTGTCGCGGTCTGAACATCGGGTTCACCGAAGAGCAGGGTCTGCAAGGCGATTTCCGCCGCGGCGCGGTCCGGACCGTAGCCCTCGACGGCCGCGACGATCACGACCTCGCCCGAGCTCGTATCGAAGTAGGCGTTCTGGGCACCACCCGTAGCGGCCGGCCCCAATATGTTCACGAGATAGCGGTCGAACTTCTCCTGGTCGACGTACGCCTGCAAGACGTAACCCGTATCCGGGTCAACCCAGGTCGAGGTGTCGTAATCGGAAACCGCCGTTCCATCGGCGACAACCTTCTGCGTGCCGCTGCCGAAGACGAGCACTTCGTCGGGCGCAAGTACCTGCTGGCTAATGAGATCGCCGAGGTCGGCTGTATCGAGCGTCCACGTGTTGGGGTCGTGCACGATGGTGACGTTCTTGGCGATGGCGGCCTTCACGTCATCGGCGACCTTCTGTGCGGTCGCGGGTTTGATATGCATGGGATCTGTCTTCATCGGAATGACGAAGGCGAAGTTATCGGGCGAGAACGCGCTCGCGCTGAAGCGCTTGATGAACACCGGCGCATCAACCGACCAGCCATCGCTTCCGTCGGAAACGGACACGGCGCCATCTTCGATGCGCACGGAGCTGTCCACAATGGGCAGGCCGATTTCCTGGTTGATTTCACTTGCGAGCGCATTGAAACGCTCGTCGCGCACGGAAACCGTCGCATCGAGATTGGTACCGCCAAACCACGAGAAGAAGCGCTCGGCGATGAAGTTGCCCTTGCGCCCGACGAGGTAGGCCTCCTCGGCAAGCCTGTCGCCATCGACATAGGCACCGATGGTCTCGGCGGTGATGTTCCACTTGTCGATGGAGCCATCGTCGTTGACGTCGGAGCCGGCCGCCGTCTCGTCGGCATGTGCCTGTTCGATGCCGCCGGTCGATACCTGCGCGCCATCGGCCGTGGCAACGTCATCGCTCTCGTAAATGGTGATGTGCGCGTTGGAGAGCTTGGGCGAGAGCTCCTCGTTTAACTTGACCGAGGCGTCCTGAACGCTCAGGCCACCTACGTCGACGCCCTGCACCGAGACACCCGGATGAATCCTGCCAAATGACGCGACGACGTCGACGCAGGTGTAGATGAGCAGCAGCGCGACGATGGCAAACACCGGGATCATGATCTGCAAGTGCGACTTGGTATAGGCGATGAACTCGCTTGACATGCTGAGCGTACGCGTCTTGGGACCGTTCTTCTCGCGCGTGCGAACAGACGACGGCATCGCAACCGTACGCGCGAATTGTCCCGTTGCGGAGTGCTTGGTCGCGGAAGTGCGCGCCTTGGCACGTGCCTCGGCATCGGCGACGCTGAAGCTTTGCGTGCTACCCGACGTGCCTTGCGAGGCCCATGGGTTCGACGAGCTGGAAAGGCGACTCGGGGCATTGGAGATCCTGCCCGTCTTGCCCGCCTTCGAGGCGGTCGTCGTTCGTGGGATCTTGGAGGTTCTCGCCTTCGGGATTTTTGGTGACTTGCCCGGTTTTGCCGAGGCGGCGGACCTGGACGCCCCGGGGGTGCTTTCGGCCTTGGGCGTCTGCGCGGGCTGGGCGCCTGGCTGCTTGATTGATTTGCGCGCCGTCGGCCTGAAGGCAGAGCTGGCCGAAGCGGGCTTCGTCCGCTTGCTCGGCTCTGGCTTGTTAGTCGAATCAGTCACCTGCGCTCGGCTTTCCCATCGGGCAATATGTGACTGCTAAGAATACCACCAAAGAAGCTGGAAAACCCCAGCATAATTAAACGATTAAGCAAAAATTAATAGTCCTGCGCAAAAGATGCGCAAACTCCCGATAATCCCCGTTCAGGACGATTCTTTGAGAAGGCGAATAGCCTTGAAGACATAGATGCAGAAGGCTGTGATCGAGCATATGAGCCCCGCGTAGACGAACCAGATGCCCAAGAGGGCCTCGTCCGCGCCGAATCCGGGAAGCCACCCGGGCGCTCCGACCAAATCCAAACCGGGCAACTCGGGCACGCCGAGCAGCAGCAGGCAAAAGCCAATCATGATGAAGGCGGTAGCGAATTTGCCGACGTAGACGACCGGTGGAACCTTGCCGATCCTTGCGAGCAAGTACCTGCCGCCAAGCAGCAGGCACGCATCGCGGGCGATGAGGTAGACGAGTATCCACAGGGGCAGGCGCCCGAGAATGAAGATGGCGATGACACCGACGGCGATGAGCAGCCTGTCGACGAGGGGGTCGAAGAGCTTGCCGAGCTTGGAAACCTGATGCGTGCGACGCGCGACCTGTCCATCGACCCAATCGGTCGATGCGGCAATGGCATAGACGACGAGCGCGGCGATGTGGTACGGGGTTGCGAAGAGCAGCCAGAGAAAGAGCGGCAACAGCAGCAGACGCACGAGGGTAATCACATTGGGAGCCGTGAGCACACGGTCGAGTACTTCCTCCGCATCGGCACCTGTCATCTGATCCTGCGTCATCAAAGCGCTTCCCGAAAGATCGTGTCCTATTCGCTCGCCGCACCTTCGGAAGCGGCTTCTTCGGCTGCCTTCTGCTCGGCGGCGGCTTTCTTCTTCGCCTCGGCAGCCGCGAGAGCCGCGGCCTTCTTCTCGGCGGCGATACGCGCCTTCTCTGCTTTCTCCTCTTCGGTGAGCTCGTACATGCGCGTCGTCATGTTGTCCGTCGTGATGGGCGGGCGCTCCTTGAGCATCTCGAGATCCTTGGTCGGGCACGCGGCCACGCAGGCACCGCAGGCCACGCACTTGTACGGCCAATAGGTCCAACGTGACTCGTTGCGATCGACGACGATGGAGTCGGCCGGACACTTGCGCTGGCACATGCCGCAGAAGATGCAGTCATGGATGTCGATCATGTCGATCTGACCGCGCGCGTTCTCGAACGTCTCGCGCACCTCGTACGGATAGCGCCTTGTCGGGCGCTTGCTGAACAGGCTCTTGAGCGTGAGCCCACCGAGTTTGAATACGCCCATCTCTCTACCTTTCAGTGCAGCTGATGCACGGGTCGATCGTGAGTATGACCATTGGCACGTCGGCAAGCTCGACGTTGGAAAGCGCCGCGACCATGCCGGCGATGTTCTGGCTCGTCGGGGTGCGCACGCGCATGCGGGCGAGGTTCTTCGTGCCGTTGCCCTTGGCATAGTAAAACGCCTGGCCACGCGGCTGCTCGAGAGTGGTCATCGACTGGACTCCGTCTTCGGGATTGCCCTTGACGGGCACCATGACCTCGCCATCGGGAATCTTGTCGACGAGCTCGGAGATGATGTCGATGGATTGCAGCACCTCGCGCACGCGCACGTCGCAGCGGGCGTAACAATCTCCCTCGTCCGAGAGAACGGGCTCGAAAGCCGCAAGGTCGCCGTATGCTCCGATGCCATTGAGACGCTCGTCGGTTGCGACGTTCGAAGCGCGCGCGAAGGGGCCGACCATCGAAAGCTCGAGGGCCTTCTCGGTCGAGATGTAGCCGACGCCCACCATGCGGCTCTTGACGGAAGAGTCCTCGAGCAAGGTCTTGGCGATGGCGCGATACTCGTCACGCAAACGCTCGAGTTTGATCACGATGCCGGCAAGCGTCTCGTTGCTGACCTGCTCGCGGAAACCGCCGACGTCGCAGGCGGAGAAGATGACGCGCCCGCCCGTGACCTCCTCGAAGATGTCGAGCACGGTCTCGCGCAGGCGCCATGCATGCATGAACAGCGCCTCGAAGCCAAAGCCGTCAGCAAGCAGGCCAAGCCACAGCAAGTGGCTGTGCATACGGGACAGCTCGTGAAAGATGACGCGCAGGTATGCGGCGCGGTCGGTGATCTCGATGCCCATGAGCTTCTCGACGCACTCCGAGTAGCCGAGGGAATGGCCGAACGAGCAGATGCCGCAGATGCGCTCGGTCACGTAGACGAACTGCGTGTAATCACGCTTCTCGACGAGCTTCTCGAGACCGCGGTGCACGTAGCCGATACGCGGGATGGCATTGACGACGGTCTCGTCTTCCAGGACAAGGTCCAGGTGTACGGGCTCGGGCAGAACGGGATGCTGCGGCCCGAACGGGACGACGGTACGCTTACTCATGGTCGGCCTCCTGTTCCTTGGCGGCACGCGGGTTCATCGGGAACTTCTGCGAGACCTTGTAGAACTCACCCTGGAAGTCGAGGTTGATGCCGTAGATCTCGATGCCGAACAGGTCGTGTGTCTCGTTCTCGAAGACGAAGGCAGCCGGATACAGCTCGGTAATCGAGGGAACGGGCGCGCCATCGGGCACGTTCACGATAAGGCCCGTGATGCACCCGTCAGTTGCATCAGAAGCGATGAAGGCATAGAGGAGCTCGCAGGAGTCCTCGAGCGTCGTCGCGCAGATCTGCACGAAACGATAGTCCTTCTGCTTGAGACCGGAAACGGTATCGAACAAGGCGTCGAGCTCGACGCTTTCGTATACGTTGGGTTGGAATCGTATCATGCTCATCCTCCTACTCGACGCCCGCACCCGCAGCGCCGGGCACGTCGTCAACGTCGGCGACGGATGCATGCGCGCCCGTCGAGGCGTCCTTCTCGGAGCGGTCCTTGTCGGCCGGGCTCATCTTCATGGCCTTGGCCTTCTCGTCGAGTATTCCCACGCCTGCGATGACGGCATCGAGAATGGACTCGGGCTTGACGGCACAACCCGGAACGTAGGCATCGACCGGAATCACGGTATCGACGCCGCCACGAATGTTGTAGCAGGTCTGGTAGACACCACCGCCGCAGGCGCAGGCGCCACATGCGACGACGACCTTGGGCTCGAGCATCTGGTCGTAGATTTGCTTGACGACCGGCGCGTTCTGGTCGTTGATGCCACCGGTAACGACGAAGATATCCGCATGCTTGGGGTTGCCCGTGTTGACGACGCCGAAACGCTCGGCATCGTAGAGCGGGGTGAGAGCCGCGAGAACCTCGATGTCACAACCATTGCAGCTCGAACCGTCGTAATGGATGATCCAAGGTGACTTTCCCACGTTCGACATAGCTGGCACCTCCCAATCCTAGATGAAGAGCAGGTAGACGATGTTGAGCGTACCGGCGACAAGCGCCACCCACCATGCACTCTTGAGCATCGTCTCCCACTTGAAGCGAGCGAAGTTATTGTCGATCCAGATCTCGAAGAACCAGACGACGAGCGCGATGACGACAGCCACCACACCGGCGACCCAGCCACCGGCCCAGACGATGAACATGCCCGTCCAGCCAAGGAAGAGCACGGTCTCGTACCAATGCGAGAGCTCGACGAGCGCGAGCGTGCGCCCCGAGAACTCGGTCACGATGCCGCGGACGATCTCTTGATGCGCATGCTGGGCCATCGAGATGTCAAACGGCGACTTGCGCAACTTGATGGTGAGCACGTACAGGAACCCGATGAAGATGAGCGGAAGATAGCGCACGAGCGGCATCTCCGCCGAGAGCAGATCGGCGACGTAGAAGGAACCGGTCGCCATGAACATGCCGATGGCGACGAGCAGCACCATGGGCTCGTATGACATGACCTGCACCGTCTCGCGCTCGGCGCCGAGATCGGCGTATGGGGAGCGCGACGAATAGCCGGCGAGGATGAAGAACAGCGCGCCGAGCGTCTGGATGAAGACGCAGAGCAGGAAGTTGCCTCCGGCGAAGAACACCATGCCGGACAGCACGATGAAGACGAGGTAGAGCCACACGTAGAGGTCCTGCGCTCCGTTGACGGTGGCATCCTCCTTGGCAAGCAGCTTGCGGAAATCCCACCAGGGTTGCAGGAGCCTGGGACCAACGCGCCCCTGCATGCCGGCGGTAATCTTTCGATCGAGACCGGCGAGTATGCATCCGATGAAGGGCGCGATGACGAGGAAGGCGATTACGCCGAGGATCGACCAGATCGAGAAGCCGAAGATCTCCATTACTGGTTCCCCCCTTCACTACCCGAGGTATCCGAATCCTGGGCGCCGGACGTGGCGTTCTGGACGAACATCTGGAGGAAGAGCGTGTCCATGAGGTCGTCCATCGACTCGATGCCCATGCTCTGCTCGAGCGCGTCTTTGTTCTGCTCCCAGTACTGGTTGTAGTACTCGTAATACTGTTGGTACGTGCTGAAGTCGATGCCGTTTTGCTCCCAAAGGCTATCCTCGTAGGACTCGCGTGCCGCCGAGATGCTCGTGAGCGTCTCGGTCTCGGCCGCGACGGACTGCATGACGAAGGCGAATGAGCTGAAGATGAGCGTGAGCGAGACGACGAGGCCGATGAGCACCATCTTCTTCTCGGCGAAGATGTCGCCCATGTACCAGTTGCGCTGCGTGGCTGCGCTCACGCCGTTAAACGAGTTGCGGAACGTGCGCGCGTTCTCGTCCACGCCGACACCGGAGAGGTATACCGGCGCGATGCGCTTCTTCGTGTTGCCCGAGAAACCGAGGAATATGACGGCGATGACGAGCGCGATAACCGCCATGATCCATAGGTCACCCAACGGTATGGCATTCGACGAGACGCCGAACATCGCCTGCAGATACGGAGCCACGACGGACACCGAGATAAGCGGGAAGGCGATGCAGCAACCGACCGTGAGCACGGTCATGAGACCGAGGCTCGCCCACTCGCTGCGATACACGGTGAGCTCGACGTCCTGGGCGTCATTATTGGCGATGGCAAGGATCTTGCCGAGCCACTTGGCCCAGAACATGAAGGTCGCTGCCGAGCCGAAGACGAGCAGCATGAGCAGCACGACGTTCTCGGATTGTGCGAAGGACTGCAGAGCGGCCCACTTCGAGACGAGCATGCCAAACGGCGCGATGAACATGCCCATGATGCCGATCGCCATGAGACGGGCCAGGCGCGGCATACGCTGGAAGAGGTCGTCCATATCCTCGATGTTGCGGCTGCCGATGTGATGCTCTGCGGTACCGACGCACAGGAAGAGCAGCGACTTGGCGACCGCATGGAAGATGAGCAGGAAGATGGCAGCCCAGATGGCGCCGTCACTGCCAACGCCGGCGCAGGCGACGATGAGGCCGAGATTGGAGATGGTCGAATACGCGAGCACGCGCTTGGCATTCGATTGGCTGATGGCCGCGAGCGCGCAGAACAGGAAGGTCGCGATGCCGACGGTCATGACGAGGAAGCCGGGAATGGTGAAGCCCAGGCAGGGCGAGATCTTGATGAGGAGAAAGACGCCGGCCTTGACCATCGTCGACGAGTGGAGCAAGGCAGATGTGGGCGTGGGTGCGACCATGGCGCCGAGCAACCAGCTCTGGAAGGGCATCTGGGCCGCCTTGGTAAACGCCGCGAGCGAGAACAGCAGCAGCGGGGCATAGGTGATGACGGCCATTCCGTTAGCCGCGAGCGAAAGCGTCGTGGAAATGAACACGTCAAGTTCCATGGTGCCGTAGAAGCTGCCAACCCACACAAGGGCGATGGAAAACGCGATGCCACCAATCAGGTTAAGCGTGATCTGCAGGAAGGAGTTGTCGATGGCTTCCTTGGTGCGTGTGTAGCCGATGAGGGCAAACGAGCAGACCGTCGTGATCTCCCATGCGCACAGTATCCAGGTGAGTGCGTTGGAGAACACGATCGCGAACATGGCGCCAAGAAAGGCGAACATGACCGAGAAGAAGATGTTACGACGATCAGAGCCATCGTTATGCGCCTCGTGTACGCGCATGTAGCCGAGGCCGTAGACGATGATACCCGAGCCGACGATGCCGATGATGAGAGCCATGATGATCGAGAAGTTATCGATGTAGAGCTCGTTGGCGATGGTGATGTCATGCGCGACCGCGAGGTCGAGGTACGTCGCCAGGCCAAGCTGGATGATGGCGAGCACAACGGCAAGCGGCTTCTTGTAATAGACACCCTTGACGAAAATGTAGAGGCACAACGCGACCTCGATGGCGAGTGCCACGTAGTCGATGACGGTTGCCGTCACATCATCGATGACGAACAGATGCGTCTCGGGTGACAGGAACTGCACCGCGCAAAAGATGCTTCCACATGCGATGACAAGCGCGCCGATCACGGTGATGTAACTGCGCGCCCTATCGTCACGCACGAACATCAGGATGAGGGCGACGAGCACGGGAAACAGGATGAGAAACGCAATGGTTGCGATCCCGATTTCCATCGAAACTTCTCCCTTCCGGATTCCAGGTAGGCAATCCGTTTACGCATAGTAATTTAATTACTTTAGCTCAGTGGAGAGCTCTTACGAAGAGAAAGTCGGCGAGCGCGCCCAATGCCCTCCCCCGATGTCTATGCAGGTTAGAGAATGCCGGGGAAGCCGAGCTGGCGAAGCGCCTCGAAGAGCACGATGTTGGCAGCGTTGGAGAGATTGAGTGATACGGCATCCGGATCGGCCGGATCGCTGAGTGGCCCTTGCGTCGTCGCCGGGGAAAGCCCCTCGCGCTCGAGCATCGGAATCCGCAGACAGCGCTCGGGGTGTGCCGCGAGCACATCGGCGTCGATGCCGATGGATTCGCGACCGAACATGAGATAGTCGCCATCCGCATACGAGGCCTCGTGATAGTACGTATCGGCATGCTTCGTGAACATCCAGGGACGCGCATCGGGGTTTTTCTCGAGAAACTCGGCGTAGTCCTCGTAGACGACGAGGTCGATGTCGTGCCAATAGCCCATGCCGCTACGACGCACCATGCGATCATCGAGCGAGAAGCCAAGCGGGCCGATGAGATGCAGGCGCGTGTTGGTGAGCACGCAAGAGCGGCCGATGGTGCCGGTGTTGGCGGGTATCTCGGGTTGATATAGGACGACGTTGAGCATGGAAACTCCCTAGAGCACGAGCTCAAGCGTTGAGCCCGAGCGGGTCTTCGTAACCTGGATCTGCCGCGTGATGCGCTCCTTGAGGTCGGGGACGTGGCTCACGATGCCGATCATGCGATCATCGGAGCTGAGCTTGCCGAGCACTTCGACGGCAAGCTGGCACGTCTCCTCGTCGAGCGTGCCGAAGCCCTCGTCAACGAACATCGCGTCGATGTACATGCCACCCGCCTGCTCCATGATGACATCGGAAAGGCCAAGCGCGAGCGCGAGCGAGGCGAGAAAGGTCTCTCCGCCCGAAAGCGTCTCGGACGGACGGAGCATGCCCGTATAGCGATCGAGGACATCGATTTCGAGCCCCGCATTCGCGCGCCGGTCACGGCCGACATCACGATGCACGAGGCTGTACCGGCTCGCCGACATGACATGCAGCCTCTCGTTTGCCGCACTTAGCACCTGGTCGAAATATGCACCTTGCACGTAGGTCTCGAAGGCGACCTTGCCCAAGTTGCCCGCGATTCTGCCGCTTCCCAGGCGCGAGAGATAGTCGATGGAGATGAAATGCTCCTCGAGCTTCTCGATGCGTTTGGCATGGCCCTTGATGGCCTCGAGGCAATCCGTGCGCTTCGCCACGAGCGTCTGCATTGCAGCGAGGTCATCTGCCAGCAGATTGTCACGTTTTGCAAGCGAGACGCGACGGTCGCGCAGCTGTGCCACGTCGAGCTCATCACTCCCCTCCTGGGTTTCGAGCGATGCCTTGAGCTTGGCCTCCTGCTCGGCACGCTTTTTGATGAGCGTATCGGCTTCGGCACGTGCGGCCTCGAGCGTGGTCTCCATCTGCTTCAGACGACCCTTGACCTCGTCCAGCGCATCCTCGGCTGCCCTCTTGCTCGAATGGGCAAGCGACGCAAGGCGTGTTTCGAAAGACGTCGTGACTTGAGCGCACTTGACGGCGAGTTGGGAAAGGCGCGTCTGGAGATCTCGCTCCCTGTTCGCGAGCTCTTCGACGTTTGCGTTCATCTTGACAATCCGCGCATCGAGCTCCTTGAGTCGCTTGGCGTCGCGCGCGCAAGTCTCCTCGGCAACGACGAGCGTGGCGAGCTCGTCATCGACCTGCGCGATACGCATGCGCAAGGCGGCCTTCAGGTTATCGGGAACTGCATCGAAGATCGCCTGCGCACGCTCGGAAACATCACCGCGTGCGGACTCCACATGTGCGGCAACGGCTGCGGCTTGCACGGCGACCTCGTCGCGATGCATGCGTGCCGCATCGAGCGCATTCGCAAGCTCGTCGAGCCGTGCATCGCTCGGCGCGGCGTCGCTTCGATGCGCAAGCCGTGGATGCTCGATCGCACCGCACACGGGGCATGGCTCCCCCTCTTCGAGCGCTTCGGCGAGCATGCCCGCGCGATCGGCGTTGTAGAGGCGCTGTGCTTCGAGCAACGTTGAGCTCGCATTGACAAGGACGTCCTCGCTGGCGACAAGCTCGGCCTGCTTGACCTGCAGATCGTTCTCGAGCGCGGCCAGACGCGTGCATGCGTCATCAAGCGTCGCAAACTCACCGCGAGACGCCTCGAGACGCTCGTGCAAAGCGGTATTACGCGTTTTGCGCAGTTCCACATCGGCAAGCGACGCCTGCTCTCTGGTACGCTCTTCGAGCTCCATGCGAGCACGCGTCAAGTCCGCCCCCGCGTCTTCGAGCGCGCGTTGCGTCTCGTTTCGTTCATGCTCGAGCCCGGCAAGCTTGCTGCGCTCGGACTCGAGCACATCGTAATCGCCAAGCGAAGCGGCGAGCGTATGGGCCCGTGCGCGCAACTCGTCATGTCGAGGCGTCTCGGAAACGAGCTCATCGCGCCGAGAGATGGCCGCAACGACGCGCTCGGCGTTCTCGTCGAGCCACGTGCGAGCAGCATCGGCGTTTGCCTTGGCCTTCTCGTGAGCTTCGGCCGTGCCAAGCGCAGTGTCGAGTGTGGCCAGCTCGCCGCGCAGACGCTGCTGCTCTTCCTTGAGTGCATTCACACGAGCTTCTTCGTCCTCGAGCGCCTGCCCGAGCAACCCCTCGAAGTCATGTATGTGCACGGCGCGCTCGGACAGGGCCATGAGCTCGTCGTATCGAGTTGCAAGTGCCTCATCGCGAGGACGCACGATACGCGTAATCTCGCCCTCGACGCCCCTGCGGGCATTTGCCATGTCGGCCTCGAGCGTACGCCTGCGCTCGTCGAGCACATCTTGAATGCGTGCGTACAGCTGCGTACCGAATATCTCGCGAAACAGCGCCTCGCGTTCCTTCGTCTTCGCGTTGAGCACGGCCGCAAAGTCGTTTTGCGCGATCATGACGATACGGCTGAACTGGTCGGCGTCGATACCCAGGAGCTCGATAACGGATTCCGTGACGTCGGAATCGCGCGAGGCGAGTGATATACCATCGCTCACGTTCTCGAAAGACGCCTCCGGGCGAATCTCGGTTACCCCCTCGCCGCGCTTTTTGGGACGCGACTGCGCGGGTGCGCGATACACGCGGTACTCGCGCCCAGCATGCTCGAAGAGAAGCTCGACATAGCAAAGGTCATCGGAGCTGGCATGAGCGGAACGCATGTCATGCGCGGTGCGCAACGCGTCGCTCGTGACCCCATATAGGGCGAATTTGATGGCATCGAAAATCGTGGTCTTTCCCGAGCCGGTCGGCCCGCAGATGAGGAACAGACCACGGTCGATGGCGGCGAAATCAACCGTCTCGCGCTCGGCATAGGGGCCGAAGGCTTGCATCGTGAGCATAAGGGGCTTCATCGGACGGCCTCCTCGATGCACGCGGCGACGATGGCGCGCTCGTCATCGGCGAGCTCCATGCCCGCCTGCTGCTCGTAGAATGCCGAGAAGAGCTCGAGCGGACTTGCCTTCTTCGTGCCGACGGTGCGTTCGCGTGCCCGCGACTGCGGCATGACGAGCTGCTCCCAATCGAGACGCAGGATATTGGGATACAGCGCACGCAACTTGGACATGGCATCGGGCAGGCTCTTGTCAGTGAGCGTGACGCGCATGTAATCGAGCGGGTTTCCCTCATCCGACCCCGCAAGCAGCTCCTCGTACGAGGCGCGCAGCTCGCGCATGTCATGGAGGGGAACGAGCAGTCGCGTGCCGATTTCGACTTTACCGCCCTCGATGGTGATAATGGTCGCGCTCTTTTCGTGACGCACCTCGGAAAACGAGTACTTGAGCGAGCTTCCGCTGTAGCGGACTTGCGGACGTCCCACGTGCTGGGCACCATGCAGGTGACCGAGCGCGACGTAGTCATAGGAATCGAAGGCGGACACGTCGACGTTATCCGTCCCGCCGACGCTGACCACCTCGGAGTCGCAAGTCTCGGGTTGGGAACCGGCAGCGGTCACGAACTGATGCGCGACGAGCACGTTCACGGCATCTTCGGCAAGCTCGTCGCAGGAAAGCGCGGCACGTATCGCATCGTCATGCGAACTGATGGGATCGGCTAGATCGGGAAGTGCCATGCGCACGTCGGTCGGACGCACGAAGGGCAGCAGATGGATGCAGGCGCGTTCGCCTTCGCGCTCGATCATGAAGCAATCGATGTGCCCGTCGAAGGCCTTGGCGATGTGCAAACCCGACGAGGAAAGCAGCGCCGAGCAAAACGAAAGCTGCTGGGGCGCATCGTGATTGCCGGGAATGACGAACACCTCGACGTCGGCTTCGCAAAACGCCGAGAAGAGCTTCTCGCACGTCTCGAGCGCCTCGCGCGAGGGAACGGGGCGATCAAAGACATCACCGGCGATGATGACAGCAGCGACCTGCTCTTCGCGGACAATCGTGACGAGCTGCTCGATGACGTGGATTTGCTCTTCGATCATCGACAGGCCATTGACGCGTTTGCCGATATGCAGGTCGGCAACATGCAGGAGCTTCAAGGACTACAGCTCCTTGTAGTACAACCGGCAATGGCAGTAGCCCTCGAACTCCGGGTCTGCGATTTGATCACGAAACTCCTGGCACATGCAGTAGTTTTCCTCGATTGTCTGCACTCTGCACGGGCAGTAGCCCTCGCGTTTGAGAATGCCGGCGCGAATCTTCTCGACGTACTCGCTATCCTCGTTCATCCTGATCTTCACGGCAGCTCCTTTCGCATCGACGCCTCGACGAGCTTAGCACGTGCCTGCGACACGATACCTTGCATGTGATTACGGCTACTCAGCCGTTGCGGGAGCGTCAAACGCCCCGGCGCAATGCGGGCATCGCGTCGCACCCACCTTGACCTCCTCGAGGCAGAACGGGCAGCACGGTGCGGCAGGCACCTCATCTTCCTTCTTCTTGCCGACGCTCCTCATCTTGTTGACGCCCTTGACGAGGCAGAACACGATGAACGCGATGATGAGGAAGTTGATGCAGGCACTGATGAACGACCCGAAGTCGATTCCCGTCCCCGGAATGACCAGTCCCCCGACCTCGGCGTTTCCACCCGTGATAAAGTTGATGAGCGGCTGGATGATGTCCGAGGTGAGCGCCGTGACGATTGCCGTCAACGCACCGCCGATGATGATGCCGACAGCCATGTCCATCACATCGCCCTGGTTGACGAACTCCTTGAACTCCTTGAAGAAACTCATGCTTAGCTCTCCCATCGTCGTCTATGACTCATGTCCGCATTATATGCGACTTAGGAGAAGAGGGACGCGTAGAAGAGAGCTCGATGGATGCTGCGATATACAAGTGTTTTATGCCGCTTCCTGTTCGACCGCAGTCGGCTCGACTTGGCCGCCCTTGCGCGTGAGGAAGTAGAAGACGGGCGTGTCGAGAGCGGCGAGGACGAACTTGCACGCGTACTGACCCACCATCATGCCGAGCAAGGTGGGAATCATGGCCGCGTCGAAAAGCCAGCCCATACCGAGCCCGAAGGCGATCGTGATGTAGATGACGGTGTCGATGGCCTGCGAGCTCATGGTCGAAACGTTATTCCACACCCAGCGCCATGCATTGCCCTTGCCGCTCTTCAGGAAGCGATCACGGATGCCATGAAACACGAAGACGTCCCAGCTCTGGCTCGTGAGGTACGCGAGGAGCGATGCGATAACGAAGATTACGTTCTGACCGAGCAACAGCTCGTAGGCACCTTGCATTTCCCCACTTGCCGCAGGCAGGAGTTGCGCCACGCCAATGAGAATGCAGGCAAACACCTGGCAGACGAAACCCCACTTCACGATTTGCGCAGCCTCCTTGCGTCCCCAAAGCTCCCCGACCACATCGGTCATGAGAAAGGTCAGGAAGTAGCATACGACGGCACTTGGAACGACGATGGGCGAACCGAAGAGCGTGAATCCGGTCGCGATGGTCTTTGCCGCCACCATGTTCGAGACGACAAGCGCGACGGCAAAGACCATGCCGCAGAGCATGAGGTTTCTGTTTGTCTTTTGCATCGTGATTCCTTAGTTTTTTATGGCTGGATGTTGCGAACAACCCCCGTCGTCCACACGGCGGATTTACAATACGGCGGCCATGATAGCACAGTGAGGCAGCATGACGTGTGGACTCGAGCCGAGGTCCAAGGGAGCGAGCCGTAAAGACCGCAAAGCGGGCTGTCGGG
>CAUHSG010000009.1 GCA_959608885.1 uncultured Coriobacteriia bacterium
GTTATTCACCTGCCCCGTATTCGGCAGCAACCCACAGAAACACCCGAAGAGCCATATAAGAGCACGAACTATACTAAGTGGGATCTCTACCCCAAATGGACGGCAAGTGGATCGGCGGTCGAATATCAGTCGACATCATTTGTGAAATTCGAGACAAAACAATATAAGTATTTTGATCAGCTCGAGTGGAAAGACCCCGTAGGAGCCGTAGAGGGAAAGTCGTATGCGTATTATGCGAAGGTAGATACGGAAAAGAAATTCGCATTCACAAAGAACTCGAACATAACCTACGCTGATCTCCTTAATGGTATTTACGAGATTTATGGTTCTAGGGTCGACCTGACTTCGAATTTCCTGAATGGCGTCCAGCTGCAGCCGTACGAGATCAAGGAGAACATCAAGTTCACCGTCTCCTTCAACGCTGGCACGGGCGCGACGGGCTCCGCCAAGACCTACACCTACGCTGATTCTTCTGCACTCGCCACGTCCGACGGCACCGCAACGGGTACGCTCCCGGAGGCCGGCTTCACCAAGGCTGGATACGAGTTCAAGGGATGGGCCCTGAACGCATCAGAGACCGATTCAAATAAGATACTTGCTTCTGCAGATGCACTTTCAAAGATACTTACCATTGCCAATAACGGCACGTACAACGTGTACGCCATTTGGGGCGTCAAGTCCTACACCATTAGCTTTGACGGCAACAAGCCGTCTGGTGTCACTGCCAACCCCAGTGGCATTCCCAGCGCAGTTTCCAAGGAATACAACGCAACGTACACCCTGACCGGCACGCCGACGCTCGCGGGTTACCGTTTCAACAAGTGGACCACGGCCGCCGACGGCACCGGTACCTCCTATAACGTCGGTGACGTCATCACCGTGACCGGCGACATCAAGTTGTTTGCTCAGTGGCTCAAGAACCCCACTTTCTCCTATAACACCAACGGCGGCACGGCCTCGGGCCTGCCCCCCGCCACCACCTACGCCCCGAGCGCGAGCGTGACCATCACGACCGTCAAGCCGTCCCGTACGGGTTACGTGTTTGCCGGCTGGACGACCACGCAGAACTCGAGCACGGGTGGCAAGTACTCCGACGGCACCGTCATCGGCGCCCCCACCACGAGTTACACGATGGGCACCACGGACGTCACGATGTACGCCCTGTGGAACCCCATCATCTACTTCAACAGCAACGCACCTTCCGCCGCACGCACCGACGTGGAGGACATGCCCGCCAACATCGAGGCTGGCATCCCCTATGGCGTGACCTGGACCATCCCCACCTCGTATGCCCCGACGCTCATCGGCTACACCTTTGACGGTTGGGCGACGAGCGCTGGCGGCGCCAAGGTCACCTCGCTTCCCGCCACGGCCAGCACCACGCTGTACGCGCGCTGGATTGCCGCGAGCGGCTACAACGTCATCTTCTACGCTTCGCAGACCGCCACGAGCAAGGGCAGCGCCTACCACACGACGGCTGCCGGCCTGTGGACCGCGGACATCACCAAGCCCGCCACCAACCCGACGAGGCTCGGTTACACCTTCGCCGGCTGGCGCGTCCAGCAGAACGGCGTGAGCGCCACGGGCAACCAGCTCTTCGCGAGCTCCACCTCGATGAAGTTCTACGAGATGTTCGCCCTGGCCAAGGCCGCCCAGACGGCTCTCGCCAATGGCACCACCAAGACCCTCGAGGTCTTTGCCGAGTGGACCAAGCTCGGCGAGGTCGAGGTCATCCTCAACCCCAACGGTGGCTCCTATAACAACAAGACCGGCAACACGACGAGCACCGAGCTCAGCGGCACCGGCGAGAAGCTCCTCAACGGCAGCTCCTGGACCATCCCGACCAACAAGACCAACCCGACGCGTGCGGGTTACAACTTCAAGGGCTGGAGCGATGGCGCCGGCAACGTCTACGACGCGGGCGACACCATCAGCAACATCACCACCAACAAGACCCTCACCGCCGTGTGGGAGGGCGCCAAGATCACCTTCACCTTCGACAAGGGTGCCACCACCGGCGTCACTGCCCTCAAGGGCTCCGACCCCTACACGATGCAGGGCACCTATGGCAGCCAGATCAACATCCCGGCCGGCAGCACCGTCTACAGCCGCACGGCCTACACCTTCGGCACCTGGAGCTACAAGCAGGCTTCCGGCCCCGCTGACACCGTTGGCACCGACGCCACCTGGAGCAGCGGCAGCATCGACGTCTCCAAGTTCGTCATCAGCTGGACCGGCAGCTCCTTTGCCGGCACCCTGACGGGCACCGCCAAGCTCACCGCCGTGTGGACTCCGTTCTCCTACACCATCGAGTGGAACGCCAACGGCGGCAGCGGCACGACCACCTCCACGGGCGTCAAGGCCGACGCGACGCTCGGCAGCTCCGTTACGGGCAGCCCGGCCGTGCCCACCACCAACCCGACGCGTGCGGGTTACAAGTTCGACAAGTGGACCCTGGCCACCACGGGCGGCACGCAGGTCGCCAATGGCAACAAGGTCAGCTCCCTGTGGAACCTCGACGGCCTGGCCAACGGCGCCAAGCTCGTCGCCTACGCGCAGTGGATCGAGGAGAAGGTCAAGATCTCCTTCTCCGAGCCCTTCGACGGCATCGGCGTCAAGGCCGAGATCGGCTACGGCGACGACGGCAGCCACGTGCCCGCCAGCATCTGGATTGGCAAGGACACGGGCAAGATCTACGCCAGCAACGCCGACGGTGCCGTGGGTGGCGCCGCCATCACGACCCGCAAGGTCAAGCCGATCAACATCCGCACGGGCTTCGAGTTCTCGAAGTGGGCCAAGGGCTCCGCGACGGGCGCTGCCCTGGGTGGCGTGTCCGGTGGTGCCCTCACCATCGCCAAGGGTTCCTCCGGCCTGTTCGAGGAAGCGACCTATTACCTGGTCGTCGCCCCCATCTCCTACAACTACACCGTTCAGTACTGGCAGCAGGACGTGACCGGCTCCGGTTACACGCTCGTGAGTGCCGAGACCGTGTCGAGCGGCAAGGCGCCGTTTGGCTACCGTGTCGAGTCCGGCACGGCCGCCAACCAGGACGACAACGCCATGAAGGTCGTCTTCGCGCGCAAGAACTTCACCGGCTTCGCCTACAGCGCTGCCGTGACGAGCTCGAAGGGCAAGAGCGTCATCGCCTCCATCTCCGACACGGTCGCCAACAACGTCATCGCGCTCTACTACGACCGCGTGACCAACAACGTCAACATCTCCTACACGGGTGACGTCCCGACGGGCGTGACCTACAGCCCCGCAACCACGACCGGCGTGCGCTACGGCCAGACCGTCACGGTCACCTGGCCCACGACCATCCCGTCGGGTTACACCTTCGTGCGCTTCAACGTCGTCTCCGGCAACGTCTCGCTGTCGGGCGCGTCGGGCGCCAACCAGACCTTCGTCATGGGCACGAGCCCCGTCACGATCAACGGCGTCTGGGAGAAGATCAAGTACAACGTGACCTTCAAGCTCGCCGACGGCGCCGCCGGCAAGAGCCTCGCCTACGGCTCGAGCCTGGCCAGCACCGACATCCCCACCGCCACGCCCAACAACGCGAGCGCCTACTACTTCAAGGGCTGGCAGATCTTCACGAACTGCAGCGTTGCCGGCAACCACGGCTCCGGCACCCCCGGTGCGGTCCTGTCCAAGAACGACATCCTCGGCCTGACCGCCGGCTCCACCAAGTGGACGATCTCCTCGCACACGGTCTTCGTCGCCTCCTTCGGCGTGTACCGTGCCGTCACCTATAACTCCGGCATGTCGGGCGCCTTTGGCAGCGTCGGCGGCCAGGTGAATGCCGACGGCTCCATCTACACGCCGGGTACCGCCTACGACCGCCTCGAGTCCAGCTACGCGCTGCCCGCCTTCGGCTATGGCAACGGCAGGGTCGCCGCGGGCGTCTTCGACGACGCGACCACCGCGGGCGCCGGCCGCAACGAGAACAACCCCAAGGCCGTCGCCGGCTACAAGTTCAAGGGCTGGACCTGGGCCAACGGCACCAAGAGCTGCACCGGTTACTATGGTGCGGACCACCTGTTCCACCACACCGGTGGCGACGCACTGCCCACCACGGTCGACGAGGGCTGGACCTTCACCGCCGTCTGGGAGAAGACCTGGCAGCAGGTGCACTTCGACACGACCTCGAACCTCACCGGCGTCTCCGGCGCCCCCGCGACTGACGGCGCCTACCATATTGGCGAGACCGTGACCGTCCCCGTGACCGGTTACCAGGCCGCCGACAACCCGAGCGCCTACACCTTCCTCGGTTGGACGACCGTCAACCCGAGCTCCTACGTCGCCGGCTCCAGCCCGCTGTACACGATGGCCGCTGGCAAGCAGTTCATCATGACCGCCGGTACCCGCGACACCGCCAAGTACAACCTCAACGCCAACGTCCGCGACCATGGCGGCTACGGCGTGACTCTGTACCCGATCTTCCGCGAGAACACGATCACCATCACCTATACCTATGCGAACGGTTCCTCCGGCAGGGGCACCATCTCCAAGCTCACCGAGACCATCAACATGGCCTCGGGCAGGCCGGATGGCTCCACCGCAAGCGCCAACAACGGTTACAAGTTCGTGCGCTGGTCGACCACGCAGGACGGCAACACCGCCGTCAACGCTGCCTGGGTGACTGGTGGCAAGCTCAAGCCGCAGGCCACCGGTGGCGTCTTCGCCAACGTCACCTACTACGCCGTCTTCGAGCCCATGCAGTACACCGTCACCTTCAACATCGGCGACGCCTCCAAGGGCAAGTGGAACGACGGCGACACCAACACCACGAAGACCACCGCCGCCCCGATCACGTACAACACCGCCCTGGGCAGCGCCAACGTGCCCGGCGTGTCCGGCAAGACCGGTTACGGCTTCCTCAAGTGGGTCGACCAGGACGGCAACTCCTACACCGATCTCTCCAACGTGAAGATCATGAAGGCCATGACGTTCACGGCCCAGTGGGAGGAGCGCTCCGGTTACACGATCGCCTACGTCGTCAACGGCGGCAAGCCCACCATCAACTCGCACAACACCAAGGCCGACGGTTCCAAGATCAAGTACACCGACGTCCTCAACAACGCCATGGCCGCCGCCGCCAAGACCATCAAGAAGCAGGGTTACACCTTCGGCGGCTGGTACGTGAAGAGCGACTTCTCCGCCGGCCTCGTCAACACGACGATGACCTTCGCCGAGGGCCTCGGCCTGGCCGGCACGCCCGTGGGCGACGACGGCACGGCCACCCTCACGCTGCACGCGAAGTGGACGCCGATCGACTTCACCGTGAAGTACGCCCCGAGCTTCCCGAAGGGCACCTCGCCCTCCATCGCCGACAAGACCCCGGTCCACTGGACCGACACCGGCCTGCTGCCCGCAGCCCCGAACGACGCCCCGAGCATCGACGGTTACATCTTCAAGGGCTGGAACTCCAAGTCCGACGGCACGGGCATGACCATCACCAATACTACGGACTTCGAGAGCCTGTACCAGAGCCTCAACGGCACGAGCGCCGACACGGTCAAGACCGTCACGCTCTACGGCATCTGGCAGCAGAAGAAGTTCACCGTCAAGTTCAAGGACGCGGCTGGCAACGACGTCATGACGCCGCCGCTCACCAACCTGGACTGGGACGACGAGATCACCTACTACGACTACGTGCCCGCTGGTGGCCCGCAGCGCCTGACCGGTTGGACCTACACCCCGAAGAACGCGGGTGCCACGGCCCAGACCTGGAACAACCGCGCCCTCAAGCTCAAGGTCTCCCAGCTCGCCGGTGACCCGAACATCGCGAACGGCACCGAGCTCGTCCTCACCGCCATCCTCGAGAACAACGTGAAGTGGACCATCACCTTCAACAAGGTGAACGTCGACGCCTCCGGTAACCCCGTCGCCGGCTCCAAGACCTCCGTCGGCACCGAGACGGGCTGGGTCGAGCCGGGCACCGCCATCAACATCGAGAACTTCAACGGCAAGAACTGGATCACCAACTTCGAGTATCCGTCCGGCACGAGCGGCGCACGTCGCCCCGCCCTGCTGGGTTACAAGCTCGACAAGACCGCTCTGGACACGAAGCTCACGGGCACCGCGTCCGGCAGCACCATCGACTTCGTCGTGTACTTCGTCGAGAAGGTCTTCAACATCAACTACGACCTGGGCAAGGACGCCTTCAACACGCCCGCTCCGCCCAGCGTGACGCAGCCCGCCCCCAAGCAGGCCGGCTGGAACTCGTCTGATATCCTGCCCGACACCACCCCGGTGTGGGACGGCCACAAGGCCCCGATCTGGCAGTACCAGAAGTCCGACGGCACCTGGGTCAACGTGCCCGCCGGCTACACGGTTTCGCAGATCGCCAAGAACGACAACGAGGCCACCACGATCATCCTCAAGGCCCTGTGGGAGTCCGACCTCGTCCGCATCACCTTCACCACCCAGACCGGTGGTACCGCGGCCAACGCCGCCGGCACCTTCAAGGTCGTCGAGGGTGGCAGCAAGTTCCAGGACATCGCCGCCGTCGGCGGCACCCCCGAGGTGCTCACCGCCACGGCCAAGGCCGGTTACACCTTCGTCGGCTGGTACAACGTGACCGACGGCACGATGGTCACCACCAGCGCGACGCTGACCGTCCCGCAGGTCGCCGGCCAGTACAAGAGCGCAACCTACCAGGCGCAGTTCCGCGCGCTTGACCAGATCACCTACGTGATCGAGCACTACTTCGAGAAGCTCGACGGCTCCGGCTACGAGCACAACGCCGCCTACGACGAGACCCGCGGCGGCCAGGAGTTCTCGACCATCAACGCGAGCGCCGACATGGTGAAGACCGTCAAGGGCTTCACGCAGAAGATGGGCATCACCGGCGAGAAGCTCAAGATCAACTCGCTCGTCGCCGGCGAGGTGCTCAAGCTCTTCTACAAGCGCAACGAGTTCTCCGTCTCCGTGAGCCCGGTCGCCCCGGGTGCCGACGCCCCCGCGCCGACCCCGAGCCCCGCGTACCCCACGACGGGCATCACGCAGGCGCACACCACCCATAAGTATGGTGAGGGCCTCATCCTCCCGAGCGTCACCGCTCCCACGGGCTGGACCTTCTCCTGGACCGTCACCTACACCGATTCCGACGCTTCCGTGCCGACGCGCGTGACGCTCGCCAACGGCGATCCGTTCACCATGCCCGATGCCGATGTGGCCATCGTGGGCACCTGGAAGCGCATGCAGTGGAACGTCAACTTCGTGAACGGCCCCGCCGAGAGCGACGGCGTCGAGCACGGCACGGTCGACATCCTTGCCCCGGCAACCCTGCCGTTCAAGGTCGACCACGGCAAGACCCTCAACGACCCGAACAGCACGGGCAGCGCCGGCAGCGTCAAGACCGTCGCCGACCGCGGCTGGGCCTTCGCCGGCTGGTGGTACCTCGATGACGCTGGCGTCAAGAAGACCACGCTCGACCCGAGCACCGTCGTCATCAACAAGGACACCACCTTCACCGCCATGTGGGCCCAGACCTTCTTCGTGGCCTACAACCCGGGCTCCGGCACGGGCAACCACGGCGGCACCGGCTTCACCACGACGATGCCCGGTGGCCAGGACCTCGACATCGACACCGACATCAAGCGCGTCCCGCTGCTCATCAGCAACGTCGACCGCACGACCAACGCCCCGGCGGCTGACGGTTACAAGTTCATCGGCTGGTTCTGGAACCACGATGGCAGCGACTACTACTGGCTCGTCGCCGACGCCGGCAGCTTCGACACGACCGGCCTTGCCGGCACGCGCGTCGACGCCATCGACTTCCTGCTCCGCAGCAACGTGACCTTCAACGCCATCTGGGAGGCCATCGAGCAGGACCTCACCTACAAGCTCGACCCGAGTGACATCCCCGCCTCCTCGTGGACGCCGACCGGCTCCACGGGCATGACCGGCAACGCCGACTACGTCACCCAGCTGCGCACCGACGCTTCGGGCACCCTGCTCGGCGCCAACGACGTGCGCCGCGAGGGCCACAAGCTCGCCGGCTGGCAGGTCATCAACCCCGACGGCTCGCGTGGCGCCACGTACATGCCGGGTGCATCCTTCACGATGCCCGCCCGCAACGTGACCCTCATCGCCGTGTGGGACTTCGAGAGCGTCCAGATCCGCTTCGAGCTCGCTCCGGGCTCCGAGAACCGCGGTACGCTCTCCACCACCGTCGAGAACATCACCGACGCGACGCTCGCCAAGCTCAACGGCTCGACCGCGAGCGCCAACTCCGGCTACGTCTTCAAGGGCTGGTACAGCGACCTTGGCTGCACCCAGAAGATCGACGACAGCCAGATCGAGCCCGTGTACGACAAGTACGGCAAGAAGATCATCGGTTACAAGCTGCGCGCCACCATGCCGGCTGGCGGCTGGGTTCCGACCGTCTTCTACGCGGCCTTCGAGACCGGCGCTGCCGAGTACTGGATCGACTACCACATGCAGCAGGCTGACGGTTCCTACAAGGTTCAGCATGCCGTGTTCTACGACGTCAACTCCGAGGAGTGGGCTGACGTGACCGACCCGACCAACCCGGCGTACAGCCACCTGCTCGACACGCTCGTGGCCTACAAGGGCTGGGTCTTCAACGAGGATGCCCCGGGCTCCGTCCTGCGCGCCCTCGTCGAGGACGGCGTCACGACCCTGCACCTCTTCTACGACCTGCTCGCCTTCAACATCACCTATGACCTGGGCGAGAAGGATGGCAAGGTTGGCTCCTGGGCAGGCAGCGCCGGCCCCGCGAGCGCGACCGCGACCTCCACGGTCTCCATCCCGAACGCCAAGTTCGAGGGCCGCACCCTCACGGGCTGGATCCTCAAGTGGACCGATGCCAACGGCGTCGAGCAGACCAAGACCATCGGCGTGGGCGCCAACGCGACCTTCACGATGCCGGTTGCCGACGTGCTCGCCATCGCCCAGTGGATCGACATCATGGGCGTGACCGTCGAGTACATCAAGCGTGACGGTTCCACCACGGACCTCATCCACACCGACACCATCGCCAACGTGGGCACGCCGGGCACCAAGTACACGCTCGACTCCAAGAAGGTCGCCCAGTGGCGTCCCGAGGGTTACAAGCTGCCCGCCGGTCCGTTCACCATCACCGTGAACCTCGACCCGAAGCTCAACGTGATCCGCGTCTACTACGATCGCGTCAAGGACTACTTCATCAAGTTCGAGATGAACGGCGGCACGACTGCCGACAACAAGACGTCCGTGACCAAGAACGGTCTGACGCTCGATACCGCCAAGGTCAGCTCCTATGGCCCGGGTACCGACAATGCCAAGCGCATCGGTTACCGCCTGGCCGCCGACGCCAACAAGCGTTGGAACACCAAGAAGGACATGACCGGCGTGTGGCTGACCGCTGGCATGAGCTACCTCGATGCCGCCAAGGCCATCTACGGCTCGAAGTACAACGACCTCGACCTCATCAAGCTCGGCATCACCGTGTATGCCAACTGGGAGGAGTACGCTGACTTCCAGGTCAAGTTCGACCTGAACAACGACCCGACCACCAACAAGAACATCCTGAAGCCCGTCCCCGAGGGACGCGACCCGCAGGGCCCGGCCGACATGAACGGCGTGCACTGGACGCAGGAGGGCTTCAACAACAAGGACGCCATCGACGCGGTTCCCAACGGCTACGAGTTTGCCGGCTGGAACACCAAGCGCGACGGCAGCGGCCTCAAGATCACGGACTTCACCTCGTACTTCGAGATGTCCAACGCGATCAACCCGAAGGTCGAGCAGGCTTCCATCACGCTGTACGCGCAGTGGAAGGAAATCGTCATCAAGATCGAGTACGTTGCCGACGAGGGCGGTACGGTTGACCGCGTGATCGACTACGTGAGCGCCGTCACCGGCAAGCAGACCGACAGCAACTCCTCTGCCGGCAACCGCCTGCACTCCGTGGCAACGGCCAAGCGCGGCTGGCACTTCGTGGGCTGGGAGCTCTACGACGAGGCCAAGCACGGCAAGATGCTGCGCGCGATGGCCGACGTCATGGGCAACCAGTGGGATACCACGCGTGCCGACAACAGCGAGTTCTTCATCATCGAGCCCGATGCCAACGGCCGCCTCTACGAGGCCAAGTACATCGCCCTGTTCGAGCGTAACCCCGAGGCCCAGGTCGAGTACTTCGACGACCCCGAGGAAGAGGCGCTGGAGCGCTTCGGCACCCCGCACGGCGAGTACTTCACCACCTCCAAGGGTGGCGACAAGTTCAAGCGCGAGCATCACACGCTCATCGGCTGGAACACCAAGGCCGACGGCACTGGCACCTTCTACAAGCTGGGCCAGGAGAAGATCGAGATGCCCGAGGCCGGCATGAAGCTCTACGCCCAGTGGGAGATCAACTCCTACGGCGTCACCGTGGGCGACGCCGAGAAGGGCGGCTCGGTCATCCCGGGTTCGACCGACATCGAGTACGGCGAGAAGCTTCCCGCCGACTTCATCGCGGGCCTCAACCCGCAGCCGAACCCCGGCTGGCACCTGAGCGGCTGGAAGTACACGATGACCGACCCCGAGACCGGCGAGGTCACCGAGGGCTTCACCACCGACCTGAGCACGCTCACGGTCAAGGGCCCGATCAACATCACCCCGGTCTTCGAGGGTGCTGACCCGATCGTCGACGGCCCGCCGCGCACGGGTGACACCGGCTACGAGTTCGAGCTCCTGCTGGCCGCCCTGTGGACCGCCCTTGCCGCCGCGATTGGCGCGCTGATCCTGCTGATCGCCGCCCGCCGTCGCCGCGCGCAGGAGGAGGCCGAGGAGATGCTGGCCGCCGAGGCCGCCGGCGTCTACGGCACGCATGCCGCTGGCTGGGGCGACGCCCGCGCGACGCGCATGCTCGCCGCCAGCGAGTACGGAGCGCACTCGGTGCGCAAGGACGGCTCGCGCATGACGCGCGCCGAGCTCGCGGCCCAGGAGGCCTGCGAGGACGTGGCGGGTTGCGAGACCCGCGCAGAATACGTGGAGCGCGCGATTGCGTGCGGTATGGGTGCTCACGCCGTGGCGGCGAGCGCCCTTTCCAGTGACAACGAGCTGCGCACGAGCTGCTGCGGCGCCCATTCGGCGGCCGCCTGCGGCAAGGGCGCGCATTCGATACCGCTGCTGGCCGACGAGGCCGCCCGTGGCGCCGTGGAGCGCCTGGGCACGACCGAGGGGGCCCATACGGTCTCCAAGGCCGGAGAGAGCGCGCTGGACCGCCTGGTGGCGGCCTACGGCGCTCACAGCGTGCGCCGCGCCGACGACGGCGTGTGGGAGAGCTTCGCGGCCATCGTGCCGCCTGCGGCTCCTGCGGCCCCGACGGCTCGCGAGCGCATGGCGGCCGCGGTGCGTGGCATGAGGCCGCGTGTGAGCGGCGCCGGTGCGCACGAGGTGGCGGCGGTGGCTGCGGGAGTGGGACAAGCGTCCCTGGGACAAGTGTCCCACCGCGAAACCCAGCAGGTGGGACACTTGTCCCAGGGACGCTTGTCCCACTCCGCCATCCAGACGGCCGCGATCTACGCGTGGCTGTGCACCGAGACGCGCGAGATGGACGGCTTCGTGGCCTACGTGGCACCGAAACCGGTCGACGCGCGCGCGGCAAAACGCATGCGCAAGCGTGCAAATGTTCGCGAACTCGCAGGTCACGTGGGTGCTGGTGTGCCCGTGACCGGGCAAACCAGACAAAAGGTGCCAGGCACCAATTGTCTGGTCGCTGCGGTTGGGGCGTCCTCGCACGAGATCGAGATGCCACAACCATCGCTTGTTCCTTCCGCCGCGCAAGCCGCGGCTGCATCAGAGCCACGCTTCGGATCAAGAACGCGCTTCGCATTGGGGCTGCCATCGGTGGCCTTGGCTGCGTGTTTGGCGATTTTTGGCGTCGGCGCGCATATGTCACCGTCGGTGGCAATGGCAAGTGAGATTTCGGGCTCTGGAGGCGGCGCTTCCGGGGTCGTTTCGGCCGTTTTAGGCGACAATTCCGCCAGCGGCGTGTCTTCAGAGGGGAGCAGTGTGCCCTCAAACGGGACCACTGCGCCCTCAGGCGTGTCAAATGGCACGACCACTGTGCCCGGTCAGAATATGGACAACCAGTCTAATAACGCTGCCACCGGTGCAAACGGTGCTGGCAACGGCGCACAGAATTCGAGTGTAAGCCCCGATAAGAACGCAGGGGCCTCTACCACTAATACTAGTGACAAGAAGGCTCAGAACGGCTCTGAGGGCGCTTCTGCGGGCTCAGAGGGCCTCGAGGACGCTCCTGGTGCCACCACGGGCGACAAGGCTGACAATACCGAGAGCGATTCGAAGGACGCCGCGGGCGACGAGAACGCTTCTGCCGATAATTCCGCCACCAACAAAGAGGATGAGGCGGACGCCAACAAGGACGAAAATTCCTCCAAAAATAATTCCGCGAAGCACGAAAACGATGGCAAAAACGCCACCGATTCGACGCATCCCGAGAACCCCGCGACGCCCGCCCAGGGCGACGTCGAGGGCAACGCTCCCGTCGAGGCTCCTGCTGACGCGGGCGAGCTGATATACGTATCTAGCGGGGACGATGTCCTCGATACTAGCACCTCCCTCACGTATCCTAGCAACGCTCCACCCTTATTGCTATACGATTCACCACCCGGTTTTTTGGAGTCCGGAACGTACTTCATTCAATCGGACTACAACCCAGATTATTTCTTGGGTCACGCAAAGAACAATTTGGAAATTTTGGTCAGCCCGGAGACGGGCCATTCGGCTATGTGGAAGATTACTCGCATTACCGGTGGCGAATATGACCGTTACCTGCTCCAGATCGGCGATCTGTACCTCGCGCGTGCATATCCCGGTGACGAGGGGAATCAGGTCGCTCTCGTGACCTCCCTGACCGATGAGGCCTACTGGCGCATCGAGGGTTTCTACGACAGAAGTGGAAATCTTGTGTACGTCATCTTCGGACCCGAGCGTAAGCACGCCGTGCAGCTCGACGTCGACCGCAGCGACTCCAAGGAAATCCATCCGACGGGCGTGAGCTGCGACGATTCGATGATGTGGCCGTACCCCGATGGCCAGCACCCCGTGAGCCCGCTCACGCACTGGATCATCTCCGTCATCGAGGACCTGCAGCAGAACTGGACCATCACCCTCGAGCCGAACGAGGCCACCGAGGGCGAGGCCATCAGCAAGGACGTCTTCGCCGCGACCGGCACGACCGTCGAGTCGCCCGGCTTCAAGAAGCCTGGCTACGAGCTCTCCGGCTGGAACACCAAGCCCGACGGCTCGGGCGAGAGCTACGACGTCGACGCCGTCATCCCCGGTGAGGGCATCCTCGTCCCCGATTACGAGATGAAGCTCTATGCCCAGTGGAAGGCGACGTACGTGAACGTCACCTATAACTCGAGTGGCAACGGCACCGTCTCGCTCACGGGCAGCGACAAGAAGTCCGACAACATCATCCAGACCATCGGCAGCGCCAACGGCGTGCTGAAGGACGTCGACAACCAGAAGCTCAAGGGCGTCACCGCGACCGCCAACAAGGGATACCACTTCGGTTCGTGGATCCTCGTGGGCGGCTCCGGCAAGCTCAGCGACGCGCTGCGTACGAAGAGCACGCTGACTGCGGAAGACGTCATGGGCCTGTCGCGCTTCGAGGACTCCGACACGGGCTGGACGCTGTACCACACGATCAGCCTGACGGCGGACTTCATCGCGAACATATATAAGATCAACTTCAACGCCAACGGTGGCATGGGCTCCATGGCCGCGCGCACCGTGAACTACGACGACAAGGGCGTGCTGACCAAGCTCGACGGCATCAGCCGCCTGCACTACATCTTCGCAGGTTGGAACACCAAGCCCGACGGCAGCGGCATCTCCATCAGCGATGCCCAGACGCTGCAGCAGCTCATCGCCTGCGGCGCCCTGGCCGCGGCTGACGGCTCGGCCACGACGCTGTACGCGCAGTGGGAGCACGAACCCGTCGTCGACGTCAGCGGCCCGGGTGCGGGTGCTGCCACGACGGCCCCGACCGGCGGCGATGCCGGTTACAGCGGCCGCGGTTACAGCCGCGGTTACTACCCCGCGACGGCTGGCGAGGCTCCTGCCGAGGAGGCCGCCATCACGAACGCCAACATCCAGAGTGTCAGCCCCCGAAATGCGGGCCCGCTCGACGCAATTGGTCAGTTCTTTGGTACCAGTGCGGGCATGATTGTCGGTATTATTTGCGCTGCCGGGCTCGCCATCGCGCTCATCGCGGGTGCTGCGGCCCTCTTCCTGCACTTCACGGGTGCGGGTGCTGCAGGTGGCGCCGCTGGTGGCGCTGCGGGTGGCACCGCCGCCGGTTCGGAAAGCAAGACTTCGCGCAATCGCAAGCGCGGTGGTAAGAAGTAAGGACCGAAGAAACTCCGAGGTCAATGGGGACTTGAGCCGTCATATGCGGCTTTTCTCGGAGGACAAGGAAGGAACGAAGTCATGAAGACCGAGTTCAAGGCAAAGCTCACAGCCATCCTTTTAGGTACCGCTCTCGCGGTCATGCTCGTGCCATCCGTGGCCACGGCCCAGACCGCCGAAACCCCCGACACCACCATCGCAGCAGGTGACGTTGCCCCCATCAACGACGCCCTCGAAACCGAGAAAACCCCCGCTACCGTAGTGGATTCGCTCGTAGGCCCTGCAACTCCCGCAACTCCCGCCGACTCCCAGAACGACGAGGGCACCACCGCCCCCGATTCCGACGCGGCGCCTACGACCACGAAGACCCCTGCGGAAGCCGTGGTTGAGGAGGAAGAGCCCTCCACCGCCCCCGAGACCCCGGATGACGCCGATGACGGCGATTCCGAGGCCGACGAGGGCACGACGCCGCCCACAGGCGGCGACAAGTCCGCGAGCACCGAGGTGCCCGCGAACACCCCCGCCAGCGCGCCTGAGGCCCCGAAGAAGGCCGCTGCGGCCGGTGACGCCGTCGAGGCCGCGATCACGACGCAGGGCACGGATAGCGGCATCTGTGACGACGGGATACAGTGGATCCTGGATGACACGATGCTCACGATCCGCTCCAAGGACATGAATCCGGTCGTCATGAAGGATTACGGGGAGTTCGATACTGCTCCTTGGAGCACGTACCAGGATGTGGTTCGATATATCAACATCGATTCGACCGTGACTCATATTGGAAACTATGCATTCTTCCACTTCATTTACGCGGAGACGATCAACATCCCCGATTCCGTCACCTCCATCGGCGATATGGCCTTTTACACCTGCACGGAGGCCCTGACTTCGGTGTTCATTCCAGACAGCGTGACTAGTATTGGTCAACAGGCATTTGATAATTGCAGCAAGTTGACCAATATCATCATCGGTAAAAATGGTAGTAATTTGACGTACCTCGGTTATCGTGCCCTTGGCGGCCCCGCCACCGCGACCGTCACCTATGCAGGCAAGCGTGCCGATTGGAATACTATTATTGGACATGATGACTATACCGCGGGAAGCCAGATTTATTTTGACGAATCCTCACATGTGGTTACGTTCAATCCGGACGGTGGCGAACTCGCAAGCGGTGCGGAAACCGGCACTACCAACAAGGACGGCCAGCTCACGTTCCTGCCCACGCCCGTGAGAAGCGACTACACCTTCGACGGCTGGTTCTATGATGACGGCACCCAGCTGCTCGTCAACAGCGGCAGGATCACGGGCGACGTTACCGTGACCGCCCGCTGGACGTACAACCCGCCCGCTCCCACGTATTACACGATCACCTTCGATGCCAACGGCGGCACGATCGACGGCAACAACACGACCACGACGATCACCACCGACGAGAACGGCCAGATCTCCTCGTGGCCCAACCCCACGATGAGCGGCTACGACTTTACCGGCTGGTACAACGCGACGTACGGCGGCGACCGCTTCTATCCGGGCACGGCCTTCGATGGAACCGTCACCACGCTCTATGCGCAGTGGACGCCGGCGCAGACCCCCAGCATCACGTACACGATCATCTTTGACCCCGCTGGCGGCACGATCCCCGAGGGCGTGAGCTCCACGGGCCAGACCAACGCGAGCGGCCAGGTCATGTACCTGCCCGAGCCGACGCGCGAGGGTTACACCTTCGACGGCTGGTTCACCGCGGATGGTAATCTGGTTACCGCGTGGAGCACGATGTTCTACGGCGATGCGACGGTCACCGCCCGCTGGACGCTGATCGACACGCCGACCGATCCGGATGATCCGACCGATCCGGATGACCCCGACAATCCCGATAATCCGGACAACCCCGACAATCCGGATAACCCGGATAATCCCGATAACCCGGATACGCCCGACAATCCCGATGACCCGAAGGATCCGACCGAGCCGACGAAGCCGAGCTACAACGTCATCGACGGCGCCAACAGCACCTGGGTTGTCGAGGACGGCGCTTCGCTCGAGATTCGCGCCGATGGTGAGTTCGCGAACTTCGATCACGTCAAGGTCGACGGCGTGAAGGTCGACGAGCAGCACTACGACGTGCGCGAGGGCTCGACCATCATCACGCTCAAGCCGGCCTTCCTCGCCACGCTCGAGAAGGGTTCGCATGAGCTGACCTTCGTGTACAAGGACGGCGGCGAGGCCAAGACGAACTTCGAGGTTGCCGCCAAGCCCGCCGTGTACGTGCCGGGTGATGACGCGACGACCAGCCAGGTCGCTGACACGAACACGACCCCGAGTGCGTCTGGCTCGGACAACCCCAAGACGGGTGACGACGGCAAGATGCTTGCTCTCTCTCTCTGCATCTTTGCCCTGATTGCTGGCCTTGGTGCCATGGGCTGTGCTCGTCGAGCTCGTCAATAAGACACATACATGTGCCAAATACGGTAGTGGGGGCTTGGCACGATTTTTTGTGCCGGGCCTCTATCTATATAGACGGCAGATGTGGGAATGATGGACACGAGAGGCTATACGAAAGGAGGAAGATGGCGCAAACTGATACACATAATGAAGCGTTGCCGGCGCATCGCTATCGTGCGAGAAAACTTTGCTTCCTCTCGCTCGCCGTTGTGTGCACGGTGCTAGCTGTCTTCGTCCTCACGTTTAGTCTGGGCTTCACCTCGCGTCCCTCGAATGTGGGTGCGAGCTATCCGCAGAGCACATCTTCGGCCGATGTGCTGCTTGTCATGTCATACGACGAGAACGACGCGGGAACGCAACTCGCGCGCGATGGCGTGCTCGACGTGCTTGGTCGCTCGTCGGTCAATATCGACATCGTCTACATGGACGCGTATCATGCGCCGCTCCAGAGTACCGCGCACGCTACCTGGGCAAACCGGGTGGGGCAGCAGGTCTCGCAGCGCGGTGGCTATGACATCGTGATCTGCTGCGATGACGAGGCGCTTGGCTTCGTCGAGCAGAACCACGACACGATGTTCGCCGCGACACCCGTCGTCTTCTTCGGCGTCAACGACGTCGCGCACGCGCAGAGCGTCGCGAACAGCGGCTATGCGACGGGCATGATCGAGCAAGGCTACGTGGGCGAGATCATGCAGGTCACCTACCGCCTGCATCCCGACGCGACGAGCTTCACCGCCATCGTCGACCAGACCCCGGCGGGCATCGGCAACAAGGCGCAGTTCGTCTCGGCCGCGCAGGACTTCGAGGACATGGGCGTGTACTACGTCAACACCTCGGCGTTCACGCGCAACGAGCTCGGCGAGTACGTGAGCTCCGCGAGCCCGGACACGATCATGTTCCTGCTCGACGCGAGTGTCGACAACTCCGGCAACGTCTACGCGACCGACGACACGATCGCGTGGGTCTCGAGCACGAGTAGCGTGCCCGTGTACTGCGTGACCGTGGGCAGCGTGGGGAGCGGCGCCGCAGGTTCGAGCTTCCTCGACCCGCAGCAGGACGGCCGCAAGGCCGCCGAGATGGCGATCACCGTGCTCAACGGCACGAGCCCCTCGGCGATTCCGCTCGTGGTCGATGGCACGCACGGCTACGTCTTCGACCAGCAGGTGCTCAACAGCTACGGCATCTCGGTCGCCGATGTGCCGGCGGGAAGCACGGTCGTCAACCGCCAGCTCTTCTCGCTCGACACGCTGCGCATCATCGTGCTCCCCCTCATACTCCTCGTGCTCGCCGTCATCTTCTTCTTGCAGTCCCGAAAGATGAGGCACCTGCAGGTTGCAGCGGAAGCAGCAGGAGTAGGGGCGGGAACCGCGGCACCAGTTGTTACAGTGCCTGTTGAGAGCGTCGTGGAAGAAGAACCGGCACCGGTCGTGAATGCGGTCGCCGAAGCGGTTGCCGAAGCGCCCGTTGCAGCAGCCGTCGCGACACCCGCCAAGCAGGTCGACGCATCGGCTGCCAAGCGCACGAAGAAGAAACAGCTCCCTGCAAAAGAGCGCAGGCGCCGCGACACGAAGCGCGGGCACCAGCGCCAGCTGCGCCACACGCACCCGGTTAGCGTGAAGGCCGAGGATGCGAAGCCCGCACCCGAGGACGACGAGAAGCTTGTGACCGGGCACGACGAGCTGCTCGAGGACGTGGCGACGATCGAGGTCGTGGCCGACGAGACCCCCGAGGAGATCGAGGCCCAGGTCGAGGCAAGCGCCGAGGGGGCCGTGGTCGAGGAGCTCGAGGAGACCCCGGCCGAGGCCGACGACGTGCTCGACGAGACGCCCGAGGAGATCGAGGCGCAGGTCGAGGCGAGTGCCGAAGGGTCCGAGGTCGAAGAGCTCGAGGAGCTGGCGGAGCTCGAGGCGCTCGAGGCGCAGGAAGCCGCGCTGGAGCCCGAGCCCGTGCCGGCCACGCAGGCCATCCAGCCCTCCGACATGCGCGCGATGATCGGCGTCGAGGTGCTGAACCTCGACGATGTCATCGAGGAGTTTGGCGCGCAGGCGGGGGAGGACGTGCTCGGCGTCATCCACAAGCGCCTTGCCGGCGTCGAGAACTCGCGCATCCTGGATACCGACGGTAGCCTCTTCTTGCTGGGCTTCTACGATGCCGTCTTGCCCGGCTCGCGCGAGCTCGAACTCGTGGAGCTCATGCTCTCGCAGCCCATCACCGTGGGGGAGCGCTCCATCACGCTCAGCTCGTGCATCGGTGCCGTGAACAGGCCGCATAGCCTGAACTTCGCGGAGATGAGGAAGGTCGGCGCGTTCGCCCGCAAGCAGGCCGAGGAGCGCGGGCACACGAACAACATCGTGCTCTACGACGACGACCTGTTCCGCGCGGCCCAGGACCGCGACAAAATCGCCCGCCTCCTTCAGGAAGCGCTCGACATGGATGATTTCCTGGTCTTCTACCAACCACAGGTTGACCTGCATAAAAACGAGGTCGTGGGCTACGAAGCGCTCGTCCGCATGAGGGACCGCGCCTATCCGCCGGCGCAGTTCATCCCCGTCGCCGAGGTGACGGGCCTCATCACCGAGGTCGATCGCGTCGTGACGAAGCGCGCGATCGAGCTGCTGTCGGTGTGGAAGCGCCGCAAGAAGCGCATGCGCCCCATCTCCATCAACTTCTCGTCGGTGCACCTGACGAGGGGCGATGACTTCGCGGCCTACCTGCTCGACCTACTTGACACCTACGGCGTGCCAAGCGAGTACATCAGGGTCGAGGTCGACGAGAGCCTGTTCAGCAGCGAGAACCAGCAGAATGCCGAGGAGATGGTGCGCCGCTTGTTCGACGCCGGCATCTCGATCGCGCTCGACAACTTTGGCAAGGGGTGCTCGGCGTTCACGGACATCATGGCCATCCCCGCCTCGGTCATCAAGATCGACAAGGAGTTCGTGGACACGTTCCTCGTCGATGGCCACGACCAGAACTTCGAGCAGCTCGTGCGCCTGGCGCATGGGCTGGGGCGCAAGGTCGTCGTCGTGGGTGTCGACAAGCGCTGGCAGATCGAGGCGTGTCGCAGCCTGAACTGCGACGTCGTCCAGGGGTACTACTTCTCGAAGCCGCTGCTGCCCGAGAACGCGGTGCAGTACAAGCCGCGCCCGTAGAGCGCGCGGAGCCGATGCGAGGGAGCAAAGCGATGCACGCTCATATTCGACGGGACGCCCAAGCTCAATCCAACGAGAGAATACCGATAGCCAAGCGGTTCGCCTGCGCGTTCTTCGCCGCCTCGCTCGCGTTCTCCCTCATGCCCACGGGCGCCTTCCAGCCCACGCGGGCCTACGCCGACGAGGCCGGCACGCACGCCGTCGCCGAAGGCACGATGGCAGAGGAAGCGAGCGCCCCGGGCGATGCGGTCGCGGAAGACGACGCCCAGGACGCCGCAGCCGCGAAACCCGATGCCGAGGGCGATACGGTGGCGGAGGCCGAGCCTGAGGACGCGATGGACGCGGAGGACGATGCTGCGGCTGCTGCAGGCGCGCACATCACCGCCGCGGCGGTAGAGGCCGAGCCCGAAGACGCCGTGGACACGGAAGCCAGCGCCCCGGCTGCCACGGGCGCGGAAATCGCCGTTCAAAACGATGTGGGCGTGGAGCTTCACGTCGAGGGAATCATCAGGTTCTATGGCATGGAAGCGCCGGACCCCGACAATCCGGGAGCTTACAAATACGACAGCACGTTTGACCGCGGCATGAACAAGGTGTGCATCGATCGCAGCGCGTTTGGTGGCAAGGCCTATGCCCTCATGCAGTTCGAGCCCCGGTGGGAAGATGGCCAGGACGCCGCGCGCGAGGCCTGGGAGAGGATCCCCGCGCGAGAGAAGTACATGCCCGAAAGCGTACGTGTCGAGAGCGAGGACGAGACCATCGTCCGGGCCCTCTTCAATGGCTTCGTCTTCGAGGGCGACGAGTCGCAAGACATGCCCGTGAGCTTGGTGTTCGAGACCATGAACCCGGGCACGACGACCGTTCGCGTCATGTACGAGTTCAGGGACCCGCAGACGTCGGCGGCCTATCACGCGTACCTGTCCTTCCCGGTGCACGTGCAGGAGACCGCGAACGTTCCGACAGGCATCGCGGTGCCCTCGACCACCGTCACCACATGGCTCGACGCCACGTTCAATCCCCCGTCTGGCACGGGCAGATCCGTCTACTACTACCAATACGACAAGGCAGGCGACGTCCCCAACGGGACCCAGCAGTTCATCGTGAGCGTTTCGACAGGCAGCAATAACCCCGCCACGTATCGCTTCGATGATATGTTCGACATCTCCATCGCCGACCCGAGCGTCATCACCGATGTGTATAACACGCACTGGGAAAGCTCGGATACCGGCGCTGTGAACGGCCCCGATGCGCATAGCTATGGCTTGAACTTCGTGGCGGCCAAGGCAGGCTCGACCAACATCACGATCACGCTCAAGCAGGACCCCACGAAGAGCGTTACGTTCGCCGTGACCGTGCGCACCGACCATCCCGAAGTGAGCGTGTCCGACTTCGCCATGACCATGGACGAGCCGCAGCGCATCTACGTGGAAGACGACGTCTCCACGTGGGATGATGCCTCGCCCATCACGGTGCCCGTGCGCGCCAGGCAGCTTTCCTGGTACGCCTCCCAGGCCAAGCCCTTCGTAACCAGCATCACCTCCTCGAACGAGGGCGTGCTCTCGGTTCAGCGCATCACGAGCCCCTCGTACTGGGTTTCGCTTGCGCCGTTCGAGCTCGTTCCCGTCTCGGTGGGTACGGCCAACCTCACGCTCATGGATTGCTATGGCAAGACCTACACGTGCGCGGTGACCGTGAATCCCACTGGTGACGTGGACCCCGGCGTGAAGGTGAACTCCGTCACGCTCGTGCGCGCGGAAGATGGCCAGAGCGTGTCGAAGAGCACGGTCACGATGAACATCAGCGACACGGAAGGCGTGAGGCTCGCGGCCGATATCGATGCCGATGGCAACGTGACCACCAGCTGGACCTCCTCGAACCCCGCGATCGCCGAGGTCGTGACCGAGGTGGACGAGGATGGGAACGAGATCTGCATCGTGAAGCCCGTGCGCACCTCCTACGACGACCAGACCAAGACCACGGCCGACTGCCGCATTACCGCCACCGTGAACGGCTCGGTGTCGGATTACTGCAACATCGAGGTCGAACCGCTCGAGGGCCTGTGTGGCGCAGACCCGTCCTCGCCGCTCGGAGCGGCCACCATCGCCGTCTCGAAGGCGATGCCCGCCGATGTGCTCGAAGAGCTCAAGAGCGTGGCGCTCTCGATCTCGTCCATCGCAGCGGGCGACCAGGCGAAAGTCGATGACGCGAGCTCCGCGCTGGAGAAAGGGGGCGCGAAGCTCGGCGGTGTCTTCGACATCCACTTCGTGAACAAGGCCGACAACAGCGAACATGCCTGGAACAAGCCGTCGTGCCCCATCACGGTGAAGGTCCCCATGACCGATAGCATGAGGGAGCTGAGCAAGATCGGCACGCTTGCGTTCTACCATGTCGACCCTGCAACGGGCGAGCGCACGAAGATGCCCACGTGGGTCGACGCTGACGAAGAGTTTGTCTGCTTCGAGACTACGCACTTTAGCCCGTTCATACTGGTTGCCGAGCCCGAGGAGCAGGCTGAGGAGCCGAAGGACGACAACGGCGAAACCACCAAGCCCGATGATGCCGATAAGGGCGATTCCGACAACACCGACAAGGTCGACTCGGACAAGGGCGATTCCGACAAGGCCGACATGACGGGCAATGAGAATTCAGGAGACAACGAGACCGCGAGTGATGAAGAGGCATCTGCTAGCATGCCTCCTAAAACGGGTGACGGGGGCTATACTCTGGTTCTCCTGGCTCTCGTGGCCGCAGCTGCTTCCTTGGCGCTTTTCGTCCTCTCGCGTCTTCGTGATCGCAAGACTTCCGATCGCGCGCAGGGGCATTGGCAAAAGCAAGGCGGTGCGGCTGGCGTTGGCTGTCGACTGCAAGGGTTTCTGCCCTGCCAGAAGCGGCTCGTCCTCCATCCGGGCATACCAAAGTCATCTTTACGAAGCTTCTATCTGCGCGCCTAGAGGACCCAGACGCACAGAAGGCCCCAGGGGCCCCACAGCGGGCTCGGCAGAGACTCCCCGGTCTCTGCCGAGGCAATGCCGGTGCTCTCTCGCTGCTCTGTCGTTTCGATCCAAGGCTTTCTGTCGCGTTGAGAGGCGTCTGACAGCCTCAAAGGCAACATGGCATATCCTTCGCTGTTGAGTGCAGAGCATCTCGCTGTGCTGCGAAGCGTTCATGCGTGTCTGTAGAAGCGAATGTGGCGTGCCGTTCGTTGAAACCGTACGGCTTTGTCGCGTCTGGCCCGAAAGCCCCTTCCATTCAGACTTGCTTGCCAAGGCTTGATGCCCTCTATTTTTTCCAAGATAAGCTGGTACCAGTCAAGTAAATGAAGCTCAGATTGCTCTTTGTAGGGTATTAAGAAAAGCTGCCTTAATATTTGATTGGCACCATTAAAACATCGAGTGATATGGGTATTACAATGAAGCAGTTAAATTAATATGCATCATAATAAACTGATGGTACCTGATAATTATATACTTGCAATTCGTTCGATATATTCAAAAATCAACTACCTAAAGAAGAAATGAAGAAGTGTCTCCCAGGGCTCATTTCTCTACAACTATGATGATAGGCGAAAGCTTGAATATGAGATGGTTTACTGCATCTCTAATTTAAATGTACCGTTAGGAAAATCATGTTGGCGGAATCGGCACATCTTACATATGCTCTTATCATCTAATAGGCAATATATTGTATAAATAAGGTAATATGTTGCATTTAATCAAATACAAAGAATATCTAGTAGGTACGAGATGATAAATGCATAAGAGAACATGCTGGGGACTTGCCGCTGCATGTGACCGGACAAGCAATGCAGTAATGTGGGGCTTCCGGGGCACGGAAAACAGTAATGGGTAAAGAGAACCAAAGGGGTTTAGAGAGACTTTCATATGGTTTCCGTTGATCAACAAGTGACTCGAAACTTCCTATCACAGAATCCGAAAATGCTACAGGAGCTGACGTGTATTTTGTAGCGCGTGATGGGTGTATTTTGTAGCGCCTGAAGGCAAAGGCGTTGGAAAACCCCATGGCGCGCGTTGGGGAACCTGCTTTCCTGGCTATCATTGTGGGAGTTGGAGATACCGCATACCAGAGGAAAGACGGTGTCTACGTCATTCCGGCCGCCACTTTGACAGCGTAGAGGAAGGCGTCGATTGGCGGGGCCGTTTCGAAAGCAAGTCCAAGAAAGTCAGCTTGGCGGAATCGGTGTGAGCGGCGATCCCCCGATGGCTATATGGAGCGAAATAGAGGCGATTTGGGGCGTTTTGCGGGCTGATTCGTCTGTCTTGATGCGGTGTGCAAAAGGGCTCAGATTTGCCCTGAGGGCCTTGTGGGGGCTATGGCGCGACATGCGCACCTGCGGGGAGGTGGTGGGATTGGCGCGGACTGCGGATCACCTTGGTTTCGACGCGCTCTGCCGGGGGTTATGCAAATCGGCCAGTGAGAGTTATGCAAATCATCCAGTGAGAGTTATGCAAATCGTCCAGTGAGAGTGTATAATCGCAGGTGAACGAATCAATCGTGGCATTTCGCCGAGAAGAGGTGAACTAGATGATTGCGCGTGCTATTACCGAAAAGCTGCTGGCGATGGCGGAGAAGTTTCCCGTCGTCACGCTCACGGGCCCTCGTCAAAGCGGCAAGTCGACCTTGGTAAAGGCAGTCTTTCCGGACTATGCCTATGTAAGCTTGGAAGATCCCGACGAACGGGCCTTTGCCCAGGATGACCCCAGGTCGTTTCTCGAGCGCTACGGTACGCGGACGGTGATTGACGAGGTGCAACGGGTCCCCACGCTGTTTTCCTACGTTCAGGGCGTTGTCGATGCCGAAAACGAGCCTGGTCTCTATGTGCTGTCGGGATCGCAGAACTTCCTGTTGATGAAGCATCTCACTCAGTCGCTGGCGGGACGCGTGGCGGTGCTGCACCTGCTACCGTTTTCCTATGCCGAGGCGCAGCATGCGGAGAAGGCGTCGGATTGGGAATTTGTCTTCAAGGGTGGTTATCCCCGCATATACGACTTCGAGATTCAGCCGGACGATTACTACCCCAACTACGTAAGAACCTATCTCGAGCGTGACGTGAGAAAAGAACTCGGTGTGGGCAAGCTCGAGGATTTCGAGCGCTTCATGAGCTTGTGCGCGTTGCGTGTAGGAAGCCTCGTAAATCTTGATGAGCTCGCAAGAGACTGCGGCATCAACGTGAAGACCGCGCGAAGCTGGCTTTCGGTCCTGCAGCAGAGCTTCGTCGTCTATCTTCTGCCATCGTATTACGCAAACATGGGTAAACGCTTGATGAAGTCACCCAAGCTCTTCTTCTACGATACTGGCCTTGCAGCCAGTCTTCTTGGCGTCGAGAGCCCTGCGGATGCGGAGTTTGGCTCCCATCGGGGGGCGCTGTTCGAGAACGCTGTCCTTTCGGAGGTACTCAAGGAGTATTTCAACCACGGCAAAAGCCCGAAAGTGTTCTTCTGGCGCGATAGCAACGGGACCGAGGTGGATTTCCTTATCGAACGGGGAGGTCGCGCGCATGCCTTGGGGGAGGCAAAGGCGTCGGCGACGTATGCTCCCAAGTACTTCGATAGTCTGGAAAAGGTCGGTTCGTTCCTGGAGGTGCCCGAAGATTCGCGGTACGTTATCTACGGCGGCAGTGAGATTCTCGAGACGCGCCATGGACACGTGCTCTCGTTGCGCGAGGCGCACCGGCTCGCGGTGTAGATCATGGCGCAATAGAGAGGGCGTTCTTATCGGTGCCATGAAAAGATGCCGTTAAAGTGGTTGACCAATTTTACAGGTATCGGAATAAAGGGCAAATCAGCGAAAATTGGATATCAGGACTAGCCTGCATGTCCGTGCAATAACCTACAGGAGTCTGTGGGGCTTTTGCATTGTGTCGCGCAATAGATCTGCCTGTGCATGTAACCGGACGTGCTGCTTATTAAAATGAGCCCTCCTGAGGGCTTTTTAAGCCTGCCGATAGGGTGTTAGGCCCAAAAGTAACGAAAACGCCTTAGAAGCGATCCTCGTTAGTCCAAAGCTGGTTCGGAGCTTTGACGCTCGAGGAGTCGCTTTGGCTAAGTGATGAGATGAGACAAACTAGGCTTTGTTCTCATATGCACTTGTTTCCTCCCCACGGAGCAACCCCATATCTTCCGAGCTTTGAGCAAGTTAGCCGTTTTTGGGGTATAGGGATGATGCAAACGACGGTACGTGAGACCATATCTATGTTTAAACCGCATGTTTGCAAGATGCCATTATTCACGATCATGCATGATTCAATTTTGGAAAATATGCTCGTCAAATCTCGTAAGTTGCTCGTTTTGGTTATGGATGTCGTTAATACTTTGATCACAATCGAATTTCCAAGAAATGCGAGAGAGGATTCTTCGCACTGCCGAAGTCTCGAATCGAGGGCGCATTCGTAGACGAAGAGACTTCCTTGGTGTCCGATCACATGGACGTCATATCGAAATGATAGATCGATATCCACGAAGACATGCGAATTTCGCGAAATATGGTTATTATTTCCGGCATATTTTGATTTCTGTCCAATATGCCCATGAAAGACAATCAAACGTTCTGTTTCGAATGTCGACGATACTCCCGTGCATTTTTGATTCTTCTGATGGAGCGGCAGAGGTGAGGCTTTTCGACAAAGCAATATCTCGTGTTTGTTCGGTACCTGAAAGATGATGAGACAAATGTTGACGGACAAATGTTGACGGAGCGCTTTTGTCTGGTTGTTGGCTTGAGTAGATGATATACTTGTCATGTGTACTTGTCTCGAGAAAGGGGAAGACATGGCGCAACTGTCACTCTACATGGACGAGGCTTCCATGGCGTCCCTGCGTGCGGATGCGGCCAAGCGCGGCATGTCAATCTCCTCGTTCGCGCGCGACGTGCTTGTCGAGCGCGATGCCCCCTCTGCGCGTGCCTGGGAAAACGGATGGCCCCCAGGCTACTTTGATCTGTATGGCAGCATTCCCGATTTTCCCATCGTCGAAGACCTCGAGGCGGCTCCGGTCGATTCGCCGTTTGCATAGGTGATGCCATGTACCTGCTCGACACGAACATTCTCGTCGACTTCCTGCGCGGCAAGAACCAATACGCGCTGCGCATGCTCAGGTCGAGCAATGCCGGCGTCTTCGGAATTCCATCGGTGGTTAAGGCGGAGCTGCTCCTCGGTGTCGAAAAATCGGCTGATCCCGGCCCCAATCGCCTCAAGGTCGAGCTTCTCCTCCTGCCGTTCGAGGTGTTTCCCTTCGATGATAACTGTGCCTTGCACTACGCCCGCATACGCGCGCATCTCGAGGGTAAGGGCATGCCAATTGGTGCGAATGATTACATGATCGCCGCCTGTGCGATGGCACATGGCGCGACGCTTGTCACCAACAACGTGGGGGAGTTTCAGCGCATTCCCGGGCTTTCGGTCGAGCAATGGGCCGAAGTGTCTTTTGGATGAGGGAAAGCGGTCAATCGACAACTGCGGCCCAACGGCCTTGCAGCGGCGTTGTATGTAAATTATGGTATAATCATCGTATGATTAGACCATAATATCGGAGGAATCACATGCCAGTCTGCGTTCCAATCAAGGATATGAAGAACACGGCGTCATTCACCCGCACTGTCGAGAACGCCCCGGGGCCTGTAATCGTTACAAAGAACGGTTACGATGCGCTTGTCGTAATGAAAAGCGACGAGTACGAGGCCATGCAGCAGGAGCTTGCCGAGGCGCGGCTGCTCGGTCGCATCGCGCGAGCAGAACGGGAGTACGCGACCGGGCAGTATTCCGATGGCCCTTCTGCCATCGCCTCGCTGAAGGAAAAGTATGGCATGTGAGTGCTATTTCCTCGATGGAGCTCTGAAGGAGCTTGATTCGATAGTCGCGTATTTGCGATCCGCGGCCGATGGCCCGACCGCGGCTTCGTCTTTCCTGAAAGAGCTCGAAAGGCAAATAGGCATAACCTGCGAGAATCCGGAAGCGCATGAGCTGTCGAGAGTGCCCAAGCTCGCGTCTCTCGGTTACCGGACGATGCTCATCAAGTCGTATGTCGCCCTCTACTTCATCCAGGATAACGCCGTCTTCATCGCCCATATCTTTCATCAGCGGCAAGACTACGCCCGCCTGCTGTTCTAGCGAGGCCATCTCGGGCGGGTCTGGCCAGACCAGATAAGACAGCAATGGGGCAGATCCCGCCGGGCTGCTTTTGTCTCATCAGCAGGCGCCGCAAGAAAATGAGACAGTTCGGTCAGGCCAAACTGTCTCGTTTTCGTTTATCTGCCTAGAGGATGCCCTCGGTCTCGAGGCGATGCTCGAGGGACGTGGGATGGATGGCGTGGCTGAGCGCCGTCTCCGTCGTGATCTTGCCCTCGCTGACCAGCTCGAAGAGGCTTTGGTCCATCGTACGCATGCCCTCGCGGCTACCGGCGGCGATGACCGAGTCGATCTGGTGGGTCTTCTCCTCGCGGATGAGGTTGCGGATGGCGGGGTTGGCGACCATGATCTCGAAGACCGGCAGTACCGTGCCGTCGATGGCGGGAACCAACTGCTGGCTCACGACGGCCTGCAGCACGAGCGACAGCTGCATGCGGACCATGTGGCGCTGCTCGGCGGGGAAGGCGTCGATGACGCGGTCGATGGTGCCGGCCGCGCTGTTGGTGTGCAGCGTCGAGAAGATGAGCTGGGCCATCTCGGCCGCGGTGATCGCGATGCCGATGGTCTCGGCGTCGCGCATCTCGCCAAGTAGGATGATGTCCGGGGACTCGCGCATCGCACTGCGCAGGCCCTCAGCATATGTAACGATGTCGGTGGGCACCTCGCGCTGCGTGACGATGCACTTCTCGTGACGGTGCACGTACTCGATGGGATCCTCGAGCGTGATGATGTGACGGTTGCGCTCGCGGTTGATGCGGTCGATGATGCAGGCCAACGTTGTCGACTTACCCGAGCCGGCGGGGCCGGTGACGAGCACGAGGCCCTTGGTCAGATCGGCGAGCTTGAGCACGCTTTCGGGGATGTTGAGCTCGGCGGGGTCGGGCAGACCGAAGGGGATGACGCGGATGACGGCGGACATGGAGCCGCGCTGGCGGAAGACGTTGGCGCGGAAGCGACCGATGCCGGGGAGCGCGAACGAGAAATCCTCGTCAAGATTGTCGTTTTTGGCGAAGCTCTTGAAGTCGCGACCGGCAATCTCGTAGATGCCCTCGACCACGGTGCGCGTGTCCGCAGGCGTGAGCATCTCCCCATTCATGCGCACTTGACGGCCGCTGACCTTGTAGGTGAGCGGAAGGCCCGCCACCACGAAGATGTCCGACGCCTTGAGGTCGATCATCTGCTTGAGCAAATCCGAAAGTAACATCATCTCTTCCTTCCCTACATGCCCGACCAAAGGGTATCGGTCTCGGCGCTGTTAACCTTTGCTGTCATGTTCCACTTGGCGATGCGGTAGCCGTTTCCCTCGAGTGCCACGGCGATGTCGAGCAGACGCCCGTTGGGGCAGGCGAACTGAGCGGTGACGGTGTCGTTCTCGAGGGCAGCGGTGACGGTGACGTCAGCGTTATCCGCTTGCACCTGGGCGGCGATGGTCGTGACGGCTTGTGCGGAGGGGAGCCCCGCGGAGGCGTCGACGAGGCCGACGAACTGCTGGGCCGCCGACTCGGCGGCGTATTGCTGCGTGACGGAATCCGCCTGCATCTGGGCGAGACTATCCGACGCGCGTGACGTGTTGACCGCGAGCACCGCGAGGGTAGCGAGGCAGATCACCGCGATGAGGGCGAACAGCGAGATGGGGCCGATGCGCACGGATGGCGTGGAGTCGTTCATCGGCTCACCCCGCTTACGTAGCGTGCCGTGTCGAGCGTGTAGACCTCGACGTCGTCGACGGTCGCCGTGATGTGCGCCCGGTAGAGGGTGCCGCCGGTCATGGACTCGGGGGTGACTTCGCAGGTGACGGCGAGCTTGTCATTGACGATGTCGAGATTGGTGGCCAGTGGGTCTGCCGAGAAGCGCTCGGCGATGTTGCCGGCAGATGCCACGGCGCGCTCGAGGTCGAGGCTATTTTGCGCCACGATGGCCGAGCCCACGTAGAGCCGCACGATGACGGCGAAGGAGACGATGAGGAAGACGAAGAGCACGAGGGTCTCGATGATGAAGGCGCGGTTGCCCCGACGGCTGCGACGGGGAGCCCGTGGTTGCTCGATATGCCGTGTGACTGTGCCCATCAGGAGCCTCCTTGCATGGCGCGCAGGGCTATGTCCGTCCTGCCCTGGTCGGTCACGATGGTGAGCAGTCCGTTCTTGTACGCCAGGTCGAACTTGGACGACTTCGACAATTTGACTGCCTTACCGGGCTCATACGGGGTACCTGCAACTGCATATTCTTGGACAACATTGCCTTTATAGAGGTACATTCTCGTCTCGTAGTTGCCATTGGGCAGGTATTCCATGAGGACGAGGGAGTTGCCCTCGGGACCCGTGCCGACCCATACGGCGCTCGTTCCGTCGATGGAGCGGACGTTGTTCGCGAGGAACTGCATGCCGAGACGATCCTCGTTGGCCTGCATCTGCACGGATGCGACGCGCTGGTAGACGGTGACGCCCGTGACAAGTGCGATGAGCAAGATACCCAATATGACCAACATGAGGATGCCCACGAAAAGATTATGCTGCCGTCCAGCGCGCTTATCGTTGCGTATGGTAGCCATTGCGCTGACTATGTCCATGTTAGTCTGTCTCATCGCGCCACCACCGTCACCGTGGGGGGTACGTTATCGGCAAACCACTCGTAGTTGACGGTGTAGTCGTTGCGGTTGATCGCCAGACCGTAGACGTCCTCGAGATGGGATATGGAGGCCGGGTAGGAGCCCTCGATGGCATAGCACTGTGCGGCGCTCGCCAGGACGGTCGAGCGGATGGATGCCGCGCTCTGCTCGCGCGCGGCGTGTTGGAACGCGCCGATCGCCCAGACGAGCAACGCGATGGCCACCGCGACGAGCAGCACGGCGCGGATGCGCCGGATGCGGCGCCTGCGAATCTCGTATGTGCTGAGCTCGCGGTACATCGCCGGTGCCTATCCAATCGATCCCATGATGCCGATGAGCGGGAGCATGACCGAGATGAGCGTGCCACCGACCGCGATGGTGAGCAATGCGGCGAGCAGGGGCTCGATGCGGTCGAGCGCGCGGTCGAGCTGGGCCGTTGAGTCGTCGAAGAGCATGACCGACAGGTCCGCGAGCACGTCGTCGACCGAACCGGCGTGCGCGCCAGCGGTGAGCATGTGCGCATAGAGCGGGTCGAGGATGTCGGCCTCGGTGAACGCCTGGGGCAGACTGCGCGGGTTCTCGAGGTCCTCCATGGCATCCAGGGCGTACTCGAGGCGGGCCCTGAGCCTGCCGTGACGTACGGTCTCGAGTGCCTGGCGCATGGCCGTTTCGGTGGTGATGCCGGCGGCGATGTAGGTGGCGAGCGCCGAGGTGAAGCGCGAGAGCGCGAGCTCGTACATGGCCTGGCGCGTGCTCGGGATGCGTTCGAAGATCGCGAGGACGCGTTCGCGCCCGGACTGGGTGCGGCTCGCAGCGAAGAGGAAGATGGCGACGATGGCGCAGACCACGGTGATGACGAAGGCGACCCAGCCGATGACGATGGACGCGAGCGCCATGCTCGACGAGGCTGCGGTCAGCGAGCCCGACGTTGACTCGTAGACGTTGGCGAACACAGGGAGGATGACGACGACGGTTGCCGCGAGGATGATGGCCATGATGCAGAGCAGCGCGGCGGGATAGGCCACGGAGCTGCGAATCTTCTGGAAGGTGCGGTCCTCCTCGCCGTAGTAGACCTCGAGCGTGCGTAGAACCGACTCAAGACGGCCGGATTGCTCGCCGGTCTGGACCATGTCGATGACATGGCCGGGGAAGGCGCCGGTGGTCTCCATCGACCGGGAAAGCGATTCGCCCGCGATGAGGCCGCGGTACATGCCGACACATGCCGTCTTGAAGCGCGATTCCTCGCGGTTTTCCGCGAGCAGGTGGACGGCCTCGTCGATTTGCAGGCCCGCGGAGAGCATGGTCGCGACGCTCCCGCACAAGGCGGAAAGCGCGCCGCTATCGAGCAGTTTAGCTGCCATTGGTTTCCTCGCATCCCTCGTTTCGCATGGTACTCACTCTAATATACCTTCCCTCGTTGCCGGGGCAGATTTCTAATAAACATAGCGATCCCGATAACTTATTCCGTCACCGACGTACGCGTTGCCACCTTCGGTCGCGGCCAGGGTCAGGTCGACGCGCGACCACGTCTTGGGGTCGACTGTGAATTGGATGGAGTGCCAGGTCCCGTCGATGTAGACCATGATCCAGGCGTGATAGAAGTCGTCAGGCGAGACGTAGCCGGTGACGATCTGGGCCGGGATGCCGACGCTGCGCAGCATGGCCGCGCCCAGGGAGGCGTAGTCGAAGCAGATGCCGGACCCGCTCGAGAGCGTGGCATCCGGGTTGGGAATGTAGCCGGTGGACGTCGAGAGCTTCTCGGCCTTGGCGGTGTCGTAGGAGATGTTGTTCGCGATGAAGTCGCAGATGGCGCGCAGGGCGACCGCCTGGTTATCGGCACCGGCAGTGAGCTCGCGGGCCCTGCGGGTGGAGGCGCTGTTCTCGTCGAAGTCGCAGTAGAGATTGGGGTGCAGGAAGGGCTCGAGCCCGGTCTCGAGGTGCACGGGGACGCTCGTGGAGAGGAGCTCGACGTAGTTGTTGCCGCTCGTGTTCTGCATGACGCGGACGGTGTAGGTGCCATCGCCCATGTTCATGGGGACGAAGACGGGCGTGCCGTCACCGGGCATGTCGTAGTTGTAGCTTTGCTCGCCGCGGGTGACCTGGAGCTTGAGGCGTGACGAGCTGTTGCCGGTGGCGCCCACGTAGCCCTGGGAGGCCGAGGACGTGTCTATGGCGCAGTTGGGGCCCTGGACGGCTGCCGACGAGTTGAAGGAGACGTCCTGGACGGAACCCGGGTCCGAGAACGCGGCGCCTTCGACGACCTCGTCCGCGCCGATGGGGGTCGAGCCGCCACCCCCGCAGGCGGACAGCGAGGCGATGGCGAACAGGGCCGCGATAAGCGCGATGGTGGTCGCGGGCGCAAGGAAGCGACGCCGGGCCCGGGCGGTGCGCGGCGTGGCAAGCGCGCGGTGCGCGAGATGCGTTCTATGAGCCGGGAAGCGCGTCAACAGCGGCCTTTCGGACGAGTGCGTTGCCAGGCGAGTGCGTGGCGAATGCGACCATTATAGAAGACGCGCGTGATGTGGATGATGACACCGGGAAAACAAAACGGGGGAGACGGGTGACGATGCCGACCAGACAAAAGCCGCCGGGGCAGAACTGTCTGGTTTCGAGGCACCTGTCTCGAAACCAGACAGTTCTGCCCCGGCGGCTTTTGTCTGGTCGGCGTCAGTAGGGCTTTACTGTGAGACAATGGACGGACATGTTATTTACCCGGCAGCATGAGGAGGGGGCGGTCATGCCCGAATTCATCTACCAGATGCACGACGCGCGCAAGGCGCATGGAAACAAGGTCATTCTGGACGAAGTGACCCTGAGCTTCTATCCGGGGGCCAAGATCGGCGTCGTCGGCCCCAACGGCATGGGCAAGTCGACGCTCCTCAAGATCATGGCCGGCCTCGAGGATGTGAGCAACGGCGAGGCACGACTCACGCCCGGCTTCACCGTCGGCATATTGCAGCAGGAGCCGGAGCTCGAGGAGGACAAGACCGTCATCGAGAACGTACGGCTCGCCTTTGGCGACATGCTCGCCAAGATCGAGCGCTTCAATCAGGTCTCTGCTGAGATGGCGGATCCCGATGCCGATTTCGATGCCCTCATGGAAGAGATGGGGAAGCTCCAGGACGAGATCGATGCGGGCGACGGATGGGATCTCGACAGCCAACTCACGCAGGCGATGGACGCGTTGCAGCTGCCAGACCAAGAGGCACCTGTTAATGTTTTGTCAGGAGGCGAGCGAAGGCGCGTTGCACTTTGCAGGCTCCTGTTGGAAGCTCCGGATTTACTGTTGCTCGACGAGCCGACGAACCATCTGGATGCGGAATCCATGCTCTGGCTTGAGCAGTTCTTGAAGCGCTACGAGGGTGCCGTGCTCGCCGTGACGCACGACCGCTACTTCCTCGATAACGTTGCGGAGTGGATCTGCGAGGTGGATCGCGGACACTTGTATCCGTACAAGGGCAACTATTCCACCTATTTGGAAACGAAGGCCGCACGTCTGGAGGCCCAGGGGCAACAGGAGGCCAAGCTCGCCAAGAAGCTCGAGCGCGAGCTCGAGTGGGTGCGTTCGAGCCCCAAGGCGCGCCAGGCGAAGAGCAAGGCCCGTCTGGAGCGCTACGAGCAGATGGATGCTGAGGCACGCTCGATGAAGAAGGTGGATTTCACCGACATTCACATTCCTCCTGGTCCGCGATTAGGCAATAAGGTGCTTATAGCTGATCACCTGAGCAAATCGTTCGGAGACCGCATGCTCATCGATGACTTGTCGTTCGAGCTGCCACGCAATGGCATCGTGGGCATCATCGGCCCCAACGGCGTGGGCAAGACGACGCTCTTCAAGTGCATCGTCGGTCTCGAGGAGCCGAGCGCGGGTACGCTCGACATCGGCGAGACGGTCAAGATCGCTTACGTCGATCAGAACCGTGCCGGCATCGATCCCGACAAGTCGCTGTGGGAGGTCGTCTCGGACGGCCTGGATGTCATTCAGGTGGGGGAGACGGAGGTGCCCAGCCGCGCCTACGTTGCCGGTTTCGGCTTCAAAGGTCAGGACCAGAGCAAACCTGCCGGCGTGCTCTCGGGCGGCGAGCGCAACCGTCTCAACCTCGCGTTGACGCTCAAGCAGGGTGGCAACCTGCTGCTGCTCGATGAGCCCACGAACGACTTGGATACCGAGACGCTGGCGAGTCTCGAGGAAGCCCTGCTCGCGTTTTCGGGCTGCGCGGTCATCACGAGTCATGACCGCTGGTTCCTCGACAGGATTGCAACGCACATCCTGGCATGGGAAGGCACGGAGGAGAATCCGGGTGCCTGGTATTGGTTCGAAGGCAACTTTGACTCGTACCAGAAGAACCGCGTCGAGCGCCTAGGCGAAGTTGCCTCGCGTCCGCATCGTGTGTACCGAAAGCTCACGAGGGACTAAGTGCAGACAATCTAATCAGAAGGTCTGAGCACAAGCGCAATTCATTGCATAATTGGATAAAAAGACTAGTACAGAAGCTATATGTAACACATTGCATTAGTAAATAAATGCAACAAGCAATATATTGCTCAAAATATCCTTTTTCGCAGATTCAATGATTGTCATGAGACAACTTGGTCAGACCAGACTGTCTCATTATCGACAGGAGCCGTTTATGGATGGGACAGCGTGGTCAGACTAAACTGTCCCATTTGTTTCTGGAGCCAGTTAGAAATTAGAAGTGTATCAGAGGACTGGAAGAGATAACTCGGTGAATTAAGCGCCTTGCTTTTGGTGGGTACCATTTTAAGCTGACTCGCGGTCCTGGCTCTCGCTCAATTCAGATATCTATTTATTAGCTGGTGCCTATAAATATGAGGCGGCTTGGTCTGACCAGATTGTCTCATTAACTAGTGGTACCTTTTGAAAATAAACGAAATTGAGACAGGAGCTCAAGCGAAAACGGCTTTGCCTATAGGTGCCGTAACAAATTTGCTTAATTGACTTATTGCTTCATTATAATAACCGGCACCTGTGAATAACAAAGTAAATAATCAAAGTATTTACCATATATTTATACAGGTATCGGTCGAAAAATAGGGTAGAAAGTGACACATGTCATCGAGCTTGGAGTTGCTTATACGTACGCTTTGCACCGGTTTGTGAGCAAGGCAAACGCAGGGCATGACAAAATGTCTCTGGCATCATCTGTCACGTAAAGCGACATTATGTCTCTGGTCATTTGTCCCTGTAGGTTCCGGCAGTAAATTGTTCGTACGAGAAATTATGTCCAGGTTCCTAACGGAACCTGTTTTCGGGACAGAAAGACAATTCGACTGGTACGTGTTTGGTAGATAGCAGGGACGAGGTCAAATCCAGACCGAGAATTTTTTAAAAAAATGGACGTATAGCACGGTTTAGAAAAATGTTTTTCAATTGCTAGTCCGAGCAGGAATGTTTCATTCGGCGAACGGCTCGAAAACGACCCATTCTTTTGCCCTCAGGAGCCGTTTTGAGAGGGAGAGTGGAGTAATTACGCCCTCAAGCAGACAAAACGCTTTAGAAGCCAAAATACTGCGTTTTACGGGCAATTCGTACTTTTTCACGCGAGGGGGAGTCCATTTCGATCTCCCCCTTCGCCATCTTCCGAAACCGATTCGTCCTCTTTCGTAACGGAGCCTGACGAAATCAAGTTCTCTTGCTAGGTGTTCCGTAGGCACCGATTGATTTTCCGATTCCGTGCCAGGATGTCGCCTCGGGGAAAGCGGAAAGGGGGCAGCGTATAGGCCCTGGCGAACAATTTAGGATAAATGCCTAATTATTAATACTCCCTTATATCCACCTCAGTAGAGGGCAGGAGAAGGAGGGTAGGGTACATATTATCTAAGACACAATTCTTCTCTGTGTCCATAAGAAAATTCCGGTTTTCTGCATCGGAATAATGAGGTTGAATCTTCCTCACAAATCGAAGTTGGGCATGTTAGCAGGATATGAAAAAAGTGGGAAGATAGCATAAGACGCTGCTATCAGGGCAACGCAAAACAACACTGCTATATCGCAGTGCGTAGCTCGAATGGAGCCAGGGGAGGGATTATATACGTAATTACCCCGCTGACCTCGTATAGCATAGGTGCTAGCAATGCTGCGCTAGCTTTAGCAGCTCTGCTAAATCTCTCTCGAAATTGATCTATTTGGTTTCAGATCTACGTTTCTTACCTTTGACACGTAACGGCATTCTTTCGAATGCCGTTCAGAGAGCTGGTTTTGTGCCGATGTTTTTGGTCGCCCAATACTGTGTTTAACCAGCTCTTTGACGTATCGTGGACGAATTATACGCACATAAACAGGAAATGCAAGAGGAGAATTATCTTAGTCAATATAGGTAAATAAGCCCATCATTTAGATTATGAATCTACAAAACCACAGGTAGAAGTCATATATTTTGCTTTGGCCTTAGTAATAATTAATTAGATTATCATTCCAATTCATATGATTTCCATAACTTACCCATGTGGGTAATTAAGACTGAGATCGGCTTTTGTAGCAAAGATGCTTGTATAGCAATTTCACAAGACTTTGTGCCCGAAAAAATTCTGATTGCTACATATTGTGTTCTTATCTTGCTATCACTTACACTCCGGACGTGTATCCGGTCATGCTGGATACATCTGCATAAGCAGACGCTTGTTATGTGGTTAGAACGTAGTTTTATTGAGGTCAGAAAATGCAGCGCTTGCGAGACTTTTACCGGGCAAAACGTGCATCGGTGCGTGATGATCAGCCGAGGACGTCATCCCTCGCATATATCAGTGTTGGGACAGCACCTCTTCTTGTGATCCTTGCCCTTCTTCTTGCCATCACCATGCTGAGCTTGGCGTTTGCGCAGGATGCTCATGCTGAAGAAACCTCTACCAAACAGGATTCCTACAGCGTCATCTATCAGGGCGTTTATGACAGCGACGGCAGTCCGCTGGCTGCTGTCGAGAGACAATACAGGCCGGGCGATACGGTTGTGTATGATGCTGGCGCGCGAGATGGCTATATTTTCGCGGGTTGGAAGGTCGTAGGCACCACTGACTTCAAGTTGAACAATGGTCAGAGCGGAACTTTCGCAATGCCCAGTCACGATGTGGTGCTCGAGGCCCAGTGGCAAAAGGCCACGGCTCCTATTTCCGCACAGTCCCAGGCCGTGGAGACTGATACCAAAGTCAGCGCGAAAGCAGAGTCCAAGGCCGAGGATAACAAGACCACACAGAAACCTCCTCAGCAGCCTTCTGTCTATGAAGAGGGCATTGGCAGCACCACCGTCAGGCTAAACTCGGTGTCTCTCAACACCGAAGGCAAAGCCGGTGTCGGTAGGGTCGAGTACGGCTATGCTGTCGATGGCGGCTCTGTTCCCGAAACAGGTGCCGGTAAATGGCAGATCAGCACTTATTTCACCGGTTTGAAGCCTGGCACTAAATACATCTTCTATGCGCGTTTCATTGGCGGCGTCAAGGACGGCGTAACCTACGAGGCGGCCATTTCCGCTCCTCTCGAAGTCACCACGAAGGTCAAGGCATGGTATGTGACGGTTGAGAAGGGCTATGGTAGCCGCACCGGCGAAGGTTGGTATGCTCCGGGCGATAAGGTGACGATCAATGCCTCGTGGACGGGTCACGTGTTTAGGGGCTGGAAGGCAAAGGTTCCTGATGATCTCGTCATTAATGGCGCGGATAAGGAATCGGCCACCTTCATCATGCCCGAGAAGTCCGTTACCGTCGAAGCAATATGGAGCGGCACGGTTAGCAACAAGCAGCAGAGTTCAAATGCGCTTTCGATGCAGCTCACTGGAAGTGGCATTGACCTGGCGAAACAGGTTTTTGGTGATAACAGCGCAAACACGGATCGCGTTCTCGATGGTGACGATGTCGATATCTGGGTCACCGCAACGGAGGACAAGAACGTGAGCGACAAGGACAAGGAACTCATCGCTGCTGCAGCCGGTAAGAAATTCACCATTGCAAACTATTTAGACATTCTGTTGTATTATCAGTTCAAAGACGATGACGACAAGCAGACCAGCCTCGCTAAGTCTGCCGCTGAACTTAGCCTGTCGATTAGCTATGCCGGTCTTCCCACGCTTAAATCTGGTTACAAGCGCTCGTATAAGATCATCAGACTCCATGACGGCAAGGCCATAAGCCTCAGCGGTATCACGGTGGACTCGATTTACCGGACCCTGGCGTTCAAGACGGACAGCTTCTCCATCTATGCACTTGCGTACAGTGATACAGAGACCTCAGACAGCGACAGCAATAACAGTAACAATAACAACAGCGATGGAAAAAACGACGACAGCACCACGGATCACCTGAATGTTAACGGTTCCGGTTCCGGCTCTGGTTCCGGTTCGGGTTCGGGTTCGGGTGGTATTGGGCCTTCCGACACGGGTGATATGCAGTCGCATGAAGAGCTGAGCAATTCGTTGTCCATCGCCTTCGCGATCCCCGTTTTCCTTATCATCGCCGCGATTGCCCGTCGTGGCCGCAGGGAGCTTTGCTAAGCTACTAGGAGACACTGGTTTCACATAATGCGTCGAGAGGGCAAGTCCTTAGGGGCTTGCCTTTTTCGCATGCGCCGACGGCTGGAGCGCTGAGGTACTTTTCCGTCTCCGCGTTCAGGTATCATTAAGGCCACTTCGAAAACCGAATGCACCTGCAAACGGGAGATGTGAATGATCATGAAAAAAGTCATCGCTTGTATTATTAGTGCGCTTTGCCTGTCCATGTTGTGTCTGACGCTTGCCGCTTGCGGGCCGGATTACAAACCCAACTTCGTCGGCACCTGGCGTGTCACCGCCATGACGGATAGCGAGGGCACGGATCTCACCCCGACGATTGACCAGCTTTCCTCGGCAAACAAGCACCTCATCCTCACACTTTCCGACGAGGAAGACCAAGCGAGCTTCGATCTGGCTGGCCAGACGACGCTGACGGGCACCTGGAAGCCGACGGGGGAGGACGCCTGCCTCATCAACTTCGAAGGCTACGAGGAGATTCCCGCCACGCTTTCCGAGGGTACGCTTACATTCGAGGAGAGTGGCCAGACCATGACCTGCGCGAAGCAGGAGTAGTGCGTGAACGTCACGGTCTATTGCGCTTCGTCGTTCGGGCATGACCCCGCCTTTGCCGACGAGGCGCGCGCTCTGGGCACCTGGATTGGCGCGAACCATCACACACTAATATATGGGGGCACGAACGTTGGCCTCATGGGCCTCATCGCCGGTACCGCCCTCGATGTGGGCGGGCATGTCATCGGCGTGCTGCCCGACATCCTGGCTGATAGGGAGCCGCCTTCGGGGCGTCTCAGCGAGTTCTATCGCGTCGAGACGATGGCGCAACGCAAGGCCAAGATGATCGAGCTCGGTGAGGTCTTCGTGGCCATGCCCGGTGGTCCGGGTACGCTCGAGGAGCTTTCCGAGATCATGTCCCTCGTTAAATTAGGCACACCGCCTGGTTACTTGTATCTCCTCAACGTCAACGGGTACTACGACGAGCTTATCGCCAGCTTCGACCGCATGCTCGCACATGGATTCATGACGTCCGAGATGCGCTCGTATCTCAAGGTCGCGCATTCAGCAGATGAGCTCACGCGCATGCTCGAGATGCAAGGGTAGGGGAGCGTGACGGCATGAACGCGGAGCAGTACGAGGCTTTGTCGAGGCCGTTTCGCGCACATCCGGCTGCCCTGCGTGCGCTCAAGGGCGTGAACGATGGGCTCAAGTACCTCTGTTACGTACTTTATCCCGTGTTGCTGGCGCTTCTGGCGCTGCATGAGCCGGCAGAGCTCCTGAGATCGATTCTAACGCCCGCCGTGCTTTTCGTGGGCCTCAGTGCCTTTCGGCGTCTTTACGACGCTCCACGGCCATATGAGGCGCTCGAAATTGATCCACTCATACACAAGAGCACAAAGGGGAGGTCATTTCCGAGCCGACACATCTTCTCGATCTTCATGATTGCGATGTGCTGGCTGGCGTATTGCGTACCAATGGGCGTGTTTTTGCTCATATGCGGGGTTTTCATGGCTGCTATACGCGTCATCGGGGGCGTTCATTACCCCAAAGACGTCATTGCGGGTGCCCTCGTGGCGATTCTGGGCGGTATCATGGGCTTGTGGATGCTGCCCCTGTCCTGGTTTTAGAGGTCTGGAGAGGGATGTCGAGAGCTTTGTCGAGGATGAAGTCTCTGAATGTTCTTCTTAGTCAATTTAGACTATATGACGTTAATACCATATAAATTCCACTTGATTTTTGAGTTAAAAGGTGTACTATCCTACCCAGATGCAGAAAAGGTGTCTAATACAGACATTTTGATGCACCTGCATGATGGCGGTTTGCGTGCAGGTTGTGACGAGGATTTACTGGTAAGGGTTCTCTGCACAACTCAACGTAGCCTCAACGCAGTCGCGCGCGAGACCGCCATCATGCAGCATCGAGGGGTATGTGGCTCAAAACCCCTGCTCAGGCGCTTGACTCGGCTTGTTTTTGCGGCACTGGGCGCACATAGGCCAAAAAGGCGGAAAAATCTTTTCGCCAACGTGACGATCCGGGAAAAACCGGGTCGTCACGCGCATGCGCGCGTGTATATCATCCCCGCATATGACGTATAGCAACATATTTCGCACGAGCGGCGTCAGCGTGTTCTGCAGGGGACAATTTCCACGCATCGTCCTTATGGGCAACCTGTGGCCCAAAAGCCCAAAAACTGGCCTAAAAATTAGATAACATGTCTAATCTATCTTCGTCAGGACTGTCCAATGTTGCTGAAAATCTTGGTATCTGCTGTCTTCGATCTGTCCAGAAAACGTCCGGAATAGCAATATCCTCTTCACTTGGTCGCTGGGGAGAGAAAACGCCCTGTATCTTCCGCACAATATGTCCATGATGTGAAATTCAAGGGAGCTGGTTGCCTAGTTATAGGGTGTGAAAACAGGCCGTTTAGAGCTATGTCTCTCCCGGTCAGGCTGAACAACAGGCAATAGGGTTCCTAGCATCTTGGACTTAGGTGCGTAAGATATGGAGTCACTTTTCCTCGCGGTGAGGAGGGATGGGAATGCCCCCTCAGAGCTCAGAAACCCATTCGCTCTGATGGGGGCATCCCCATCCTCGTTATCAAGAACCATTCGCTCTGATGGGGGCATCCCCGCTCTTGGGCATTTGTGTGGTCTGCATACTCGTATGTGCGTCTGATCGAAATGACAAGGGGAAACTCCTCATCTTCTGGTATACTTCTCGCTCGTGTGTACCCGCAGCTTGGCTGTGCACCCGGCACCCTGGATGTCGGCTCAGCTTCGGGCGTATTGGAAAGACACCGGTCACACGCGGTGTCGAGGAACGAAAGGGTGGCTAGTCACATGGCAGTCTCCAAGGAACGCAAGGCCGAGCTCATCAAGGAATTCGGCAAGGACGCAAACGACTCCGGCTCCGCCGAGGTCCAGGTCGCAATCCTGACCGAGCGCATTCGCGAGCTCACCGAGCACGTCAAGATCCACAAGAAGGATCACCACACGCGCCGTGGCCTGCTCATGCTCGTCGGCAAGCGTCGTCGCCTTCTCTCCTACATCAAGGAGCGCGACATCGAGAACTACCGTCAGCTCATCGCAAAGCTCGGTATCCGCGACAACATCTAGTCGCAAACGCAGGGGAGGGGCCGCGTCAAGCGGCCCTTCTTTTACCTGCGTCTTCCCATGGTAATGACCGCTCATGCGGAGCGGTGAATATGCCCTCATCGCACGGGGCGAGAGGGTTGAAGCAGAGGAAAGAACATGAACAAGATTACGCACGAATTCGAACTGTACGGAAAGAGCTATCGACTCGAGACCGGCGAGCTGGCCAAGCAGGCCACGGGTGCCGTCGTCGTGAGTCAGGGCGACACTATCTTGCTCACTACTGCCGTAGTGTCCAAGGAGCGTCGTGACCTAGATTTCTTCCCCCTCACGGTGGACTTCATCGAGAAGATGTATGCCGTCGGCCGCATACCCGGCGGTTATCTCAAGCGTGAGGCGCGTCCGAGCGACAAGGGCACGCTGACCGCCCGCCTCGTCGACCGTCCCATTCGCCCGAGTTTCCCCGACGGTATGCGCAATGACGTACATATCGTGATCACCACGCTTTCTGTTGACCAAGTTAATCAGCCCGACGTCGTTTCCATCATGGGCGCTTCCGCAGCCCTCATGGTGGGCGGCGTACCCATCGAGGGCCCCGTCGCCGGCGTGCGCATCGCGCGCACCATCGCCGAGGACGGCACGGTCGATTACATCGTCAACCCGACCTTCGAGGAGGCGGAGGCCTCTGACCTCAACCTCACTGTCGCCGGTACCAAGGAGTACATCTCCATGGTCGAGGCGGGTGCCGATGAGGTCTCCGAGGACGACATGGTCGCCGCACTCGAGTTCGCCCAGGAGGCGATTGCCGCATTCTGCGAGGAGCAGCAGAAGTTTCTCGACAAGTGCACGATCGAGCCCAAGACCTACGAGCTCGACGAGCCCATCCCCGAGGTCATCGACAAGGTCGACGGCTTCTACGCCGCGATGGAGGCTGCTCTCAAGGACGCCGACAAGCAGTCCCGTATCGCCAAGGTCGAGGAGCTCAAGGACGAGATCAAGGCATCCTTCACCGATGAGGAGCGCGCCATGTGGGGTCGCGAGATCGCGGCCGCCTGCAAGGCCCTCGAGAAGCGCGCCATGCGCACGATGATCATCGAGACCGGCGAGCGTGTCGACGGTCGTGCCAACGATGAGGTACGCCCGCTCTACATCAAGCCGCACTACCTGCCGCGTGCTCACGGCTCCGGCCTGTTCCAGCGCGGTCAGACGCAAGTGCTCTCCGTCGTCACGCTCGGCATGCTCAACGAGTGGCAGCGCCTCGACACGATCGATCCGGCCGAGGGCAAGCGTTACATTCACCAGTACAACTTCCCGCCGTACTGCACGGGTGAGGTCGGTCGCATGGGCGCTCCCAAGCGCCGCGAGCTCGGCCACGGCGCCCTGGCATCGCGCGCGCTCGAGCCGATGATCCCCAACGAAGAAGAGTTCCCGTACACCATCCGCGTCGTCTCCGAGGTCATGGAGTCCAACGGCTCGTCGTCGATGGCATCGACCTGCGGTTCCACGCTCGCGCTCATGGACGCCGGCGTGCCCATCAAGCGCCCGGTCTCTGGCGTGGCGATGGGCCTCATCAAGGAAGGCGACCAGCACGTCATCCTGACCGACATCCAGGGTCTCGAGGACTTCCTCGGTGACATGGACTTCAAGGTCTGCGGCACGACCGAGGGCATCACTGCTCTGCAGATGGACAACAAGGCCAAGGGCCTGTCGACCGACATCCTCGCGGAAGCACTCGGCCAGGCCAAGCGTGGTCGCGCCTACATCCTCGACGCCATGCTCGAGGAGATTCCCGCGCCGCGCGAGGAGCTGTCCGAGTACGCGCCGCGCATCATAACGATCAAGATTCCGGTCGACAAGATCCGCGACGTCATCGGCACCGGTGGCAAGGTCATCCGCGGCATCCAGGAGGAGACCGGCGCATCCATCGAGGTGCACGAGGACGGCAACGTCTTCATCGCATCGGTCGACACCGGCGGCGAGGCCGCGCGCAAGATGGTCGAGGACATCGTCAAGGTGCCCGAGGTGGGCGAGGAATACGAGGGCGAGGTCGTCAACATCCAGTCGTTCGGCGCCTTCGTCAAGCTCACGCCGAACAAGGACGGCCTGCTGCACATCAGCCGCGTGGCAAACGGTCGCGTGGGTGCCGTCGAGGACGTGCTCTCCGAGGGTGACATCGTCAAGGTGAAGATCATCGAGGTCGACGAGAAGACCGGCAAGATCAGCCTCGACCGCCTCGACAAGCCCGATGCCCCCGAAGGCAGCTCCAAGCCGCGCAACGATCGCAACCACGGCAATGACCGTCGCGACCGTGACCGCAAGCGCGACAACAGGAAGCCGCGCCGCAGGGACTAATTCCTAAAGACGCCACGAAGAGGGGCGCGGAGGACGCGTGCCAGAGCTCAGAAACCCATTCGCTCTGGTCACGCATCCTCCGCGCCCTTTTGTGTTGTTAATGGAAAAACCGGCACCACGCGCATCGTGCGTTGCCCCGATTGCAGAAGCGATGAAAACGCGAAGCGATCTTGCGAGGACTGTCTGAGCGCACCGTTCTTGCGCGCGAGTTTCCCTAAAGGGACTAGCTTCGCGTCGCCGCACGCAGCTGAGCGCTTTCGAGCTTCGGGTGCAATCGACTGGCAAGCACGATGCGCGTGGTGCCGGTTTCGCGCGCCTCTCCGCAGGGGAAAGTAATGGTAGAATACAGGAACTTTTACGAGTTCCGGGAGCAATCAAGTGGCACGACGCAAGGAGACATACGTAGGTGGCGGTCCCCATAAGGGACGCATCCTCTACGGCGGCGACAAGCGCGGCATCTTCGGTAGCAGCGGCCGACGCCGCATGGGCTCGCAGATGCGCATCTACAGCAAGACTCCACGTCGCTGGCCGCGCATCGTCCTCATCGTCGCTCTCGTCGTCATCTTCGTCGCCTGCGTCTGGCAGTTCGCCTGCGGCGGCTTGCCCTTCCTCAAGGCCAAGGAGGCCGAGCAAGCCAGTTCCGGCGTGCTGTCCGTCGTGAGCCAGAACATCGATGTCGCACGGCAGAAGGCGGGGCTCAACGGGCTAAACGGTACCGTCCAAGAGGGCCTGGATACGCAGATCACCATCTCGGCGGTGGGCGATTGCACCTTTGGCAAGGATCCCGATTTCCCGGATGCGACGAGCTTCAACGCATTCTACAATTCCAACGGCCCGGCGTACTTCTTCGCCAACGTGCTGCCGTTCACCTCGGCCGACAACCTCACCATCGCCAACTGCGAGGGTACGTTCACGAACGGGAACGACATTCAGGAGAAGTCCTTCAATTTCAAAGGCCCCATCGAGTATGCGAACGTTTTCGTGCAGGGGAGTGTCGAGGCTGTTAACTTAGCCAATAACCACTCATTTGACTATGGTACTTCGGGTTACGAAGACACCAAGGTCGCGCTTCAGGATGCCGGCATCACGAGCTTCGGCTACGACCGCACGAACACCTATGAGGTCGATGGCGTCAAGATCGGCTTGTTCGGCGTCAACGAGCTCGACGGTGTCGACAAGGCCACGAGCCTCATGATCCAGGACATCGAGCGTCTGCAGAAGGAGGGATGTGCGATCATCATCGGCACCTTCCACTGGGGTAACGAGGGCGAGTACGAGGTCACGGCCACGCAGGTCTCGCTCGCGCACCAAGCCATCGATGCCGGTTGCGACCTGGTGCTGGGTTCGCATCCGCACGTGCTGCAGGGCGTCGAGTACTACAAGCAGCGCTACATCTGCTACAGCCTCGGCAACTTCTGCTTCGGCGGCAACACCAACCCGATGGATTACCGCACGATGATCTACCAGCAGACCTTCCCGATTAAGAACGGCCAGCTTGCGCCGGGCGAGGCGATGCGCACGCAGACGCGCATGGTGCCGTGCCTGGTCAGTAGCTCGTCGAGCGTGAACGACTACCAGCCCACGCCGCTTACGGGTGATGCCGCGATCTCGGCAATCGAGGCGCTCAACGGCTACTCGGCCTCGCTTGCGGGCGACGGTGTCGAGTTCTACACGACGCTTGACGAGTCCGGGTATTCGCAGGTGAAGTAATTGGCCAAGCGCTGGAATATCATCCTGCCCATCGTGGTTCTCGTCATCGTGGGCGTCATCGTCTTCATCAAGCGCGATGATCTCGGCTCCTTCGTCGAGGTCATCAAGGATGTCTCCATCGTACCCTTCATCTTGGCCGCATGCTGCCTGTTCGGACGCTACTTCAGCCATGCCTACGCGTACAAGGCAGTGTTTCGCTGCGTGGACGAGGAAGTGAAGTACCTGCATATCGTGCCGCTCGTCTTCTCCGTGACCTTTGCGAACGACTGCGCGCCCACTGCTGGAACGGCCGGTTCGGTGCTTATCGCCGCCTGGTCGCACAAACAGGGGCTCGACATGGGCAAGTCGGTCACCGTCGTCTTTCTCGAGAAGATCGGTTACTTCGGTGGCTTCGCCGTCGTCATGCTCATCGGTTTCGCCATCCTCATCTTCACGGGCCAGATGGTTTGGTATCTTGCCCTTGGAGGACTTGCTGTCCTACTTATGATTTTTACGTTCGGCTTCGTGATGTGGCTGGGATACAGTCATGTCGAGACTGAGCAACGGCTCTTCGCCTGGATCGAGAATCTGGTCAACCGTGCGCTCGTCGCTTTCAAGCGCAAGCCTGCCGAGCCCTGGGCCGCCCGCATCGCGGCGTCATTCCATGAGGCCGCGAGCATCGCCGTCGACAAGCCACGCGCGCTCATCGTCATGTTCTGTCGCATGGTGTTGCTGCATGCCTGCGATTGCATGTGCTTCATATTCGTGGGCTTCGCCTTCGGGTATACGTACATCCCGTTTCTCATGGCGTCCTACGTGGCGGGCTTCATCATCGCGACCTTCATCCTGCAGACGATCGGCGCGGTCGAGATTCTGCTCGCGCTCGTGCTGAGCGCGTACGGCGCCACGCCCGCGCAGGCGGCGGCCATCGCGCTCGCGTATCGTGGCCTCATCTTCTGGATTCCATTCGTCATCGGTGCCATCTGCATCAACATCACCGGTCAGCAGAAGCAGGTCTTCGCGCAGGGGAGCGAGGAGGTGCTCGTCAAGGGCGGTGACGAGAACGCCGCACAAGCCAAGCTCGAAGCCGCTCCCGAGGCTCCCGTCATCGAGGACATGTCCGAGATGCTGCCCGTTCCGCCCGCAGCCTGGACACGTGAGCAAGAACATGCGCAGCACGAGGTCTATGCGGTGAGTCTGGCCGACATCGTCAACGCCTTCCAGGGAGAGGACCTCGTGCGGTATAACACGGGCGATCAGAACGCCGTGGGGGAGTATGAAACTACCCAGATTGACCAAGATGACATCATCGCAGGTCAAACGGAAGACACGAATGATGATGAGACGTATCCCGTACCTCCGCAAGGTGGGTCCGGGACAAGCTTGACCGAGATCTTTATGTCAGCCAATGCTGTCCAGGAAGACACCCGGATGGCTGACGTAGATACCGCCATCTTAGACACAGCAGAAGAAACTGGCGAGGAAGCAGAGAAGGAGCGTTAGAGCAGTATGTCCCTTTCCATTGGCATTGTCGGTCTTCCCAACGTGGGAAAGTCGACGTTATTCACGGCTTTGACCGATCAGACGGGCTTGGCCGCCAACTATCCGTTCGCAACCATCGACCCGAACGTCGGCATCGTCCCGGTGCCCGACGAGCGTCTCGACAAGCTGGCCGAAATAGCGCATCCCGGACGCATCGTTCCGGCGACGGTCGAGTTCGTCGACATCGCGGGACTCGTGAAGGGTGCGAGCGAAGGCGAGGGATTGGGCAATCAATTCTTGGCCAATATCCGCGAGACTGACGCAATTTGTGAAGTCGTGCGCTATTTCAGCGACCCTGACGTCATACGTCACGAGAGCAGTCACGATCCCGCTTCCGATGTCGACACCATACGCACTGAGCTGGTCTTAGCTGATCTCTCGACGCTCGAGAAAGCTCTTGGCCGACTCGAAAAGGACGCCAAACGCGACAAGGCGAACATGCCCAAGTTCGAGATGGCCAAGCGCATGGAAGAGTGGCTCAACGAAGGGAACCCGGCACGTCTCCTGGACATGACTGACGAGGAAAAGGATCTCCTCCGCGATTTGCATCTTTTGACCATGAAACCGGTTATGTACTTGGCCAATGTTGACGAAGATATGGTCGACGCGAAACTCGACGAAATTGATGGCGTGAGGCCGCTGCCGATTTGCGCGCAGGTCGAAGCAGAACTCGCGGAGCTCGATGCTGCCGACAAGGCCGAGTTCCTCGCCGACATGGGGCTCGAGGAGCCGGGTCTGTCGCGTTTGGCCAAGGAGGCATATCGCCTGCTCGGCCTGCAGTCGTTCTTCACGGCTGGCGAGATGGAGGTCAAGGCGTGGACCATTCCCATCGGCGCGAAGGCGCCGCAGGCTGCCGGCGTCATCCACACGGATTTCGAACGCGGCTTCATCAAGGCCGAGACCTGCAGTTACGATGATTACGTCGAGCTCGGGGGAGAGGCCGGGTGCCGCGCTGCCGGCAAGCTTCGCCAGGAGGGCAAGGAGTATGTCGTGCAGGACGGCGACGTCATGCACTTCAAGTTCAACGTCTGATGAGGCAAATGGACGGGTCATTTGTCTCACAACGTCTAGATGACTGTCTGCGACCTGGTGTTATGTGTTTGTATTCGGCAAATTGTCTAATTATTAAGGGAGCATGATATGAAGAACGCACACGCGGGAGCAATCAAGGGCATGAGCATTGCCGTCATCGTCCTGGCTGCTCTGGGCATTATCGGAGCCATACTCATCATGGTGTTTTCCGGTGTCTTGGGCGCCGTGGTGCTCGATGGCGGCTATGGGCTCATGAACGACCTGACATATGAATACGGCGCTCTGGATGGCTCGTACTACGACTACTTCGATCCCGAGGACGCGCTCTTCTTCAGCATCCTCATGATGCTCATAGGCGGCGGTCTGTCGATCTGGGTGCTCATCTGCTGCGTCGTGACGCTTATCGCGGGCATTTTCGGCGTGCTGCATGCGGCCAATCCGTCCAAGCTCGGCTTTGTGATGGGTTGGGCAATTGCCGGCGCCATTCTGAGCTTCCTCGGCGGCAGCATCGTGACCGTCGTGCTGCTCATCATCATCGCCGTCTTCGCCAACGCTGACAGACGTGCGTTAGGAGCATAGACTTTATGGGATGTAGGGGACGCGCGCCGGGGTTCCGAGACCCAGTCACCCCGGCCGCGTGCCCCCTGTCTCCTTGAATTTCTCTGATCATAGAAACGCAATCATGCAGAAAGGCGCAGACCGCGCCTTTTCTTCTATCCGGAAGAAATGACGATGCAATGCCGCAAGGAAGCCCAGGATGACAGCGGCTTTTCGAGGGCGTGGAGTGTGAATGCGCATCGTGCGCTCGAAAGCGACAGGTCCCATGAGGAATTTGCGCCGCTTACGCCGGAACAAGAGGAGATAGCCGGAATTACGCCTTCGGGCTTTGGCGTCGACATGGACGAGGATGAGGCCTCGGCTCTGCTTACGCATCTCGACTTCGCGAACGGAGAGGAGCTACTCGCATATTGCGAAGAGGAGGGACTTGCCATCTCCGATGCCATCTGCAGACGCGAACGGTGCCTGCTGGTTCTGCAGGGCATTGCCGTGGATGATACGCATCGATACGTGGATGACGTCATCTCCGTCATGCGCGCGAGTGTGAAGTCGGCTGTGGACGAACCGCAGGCATCGATGGGCGGCCTCATTGGCGGAGAGGCGCGACGTCTCTCCGCGCTTGACTCTACAGGTACCATTTGTGATTCGCTCACCCTGCGTGCCATCACGTACGCCATGGCCGTACTCGAGACGAATGCGTCGATGGGACGTATCGTCGCGGCGCCCACGGCGGGTTCTGCCGGCGTGCTGCCTGGCGTGCTACTCGCGTTTGCCGACGAGCGTGGGTTCACGAACGCGCAGCTCAACCGTGCCGTCGCCAACGCTGCGGCCATCGGGATGCTCGTGGCACGAGCCTCGACGGTATCGGGTGCAGAGGGTGGCTGTCAGGCTGAGGTCGGGACGGCCAGCGCAATGGCCGCCAGCGCCGCTGTCGAGCTTGCGGGCGGAAGTCCCGCGCAATGCCTGGATGCTGCCGCCATCGCGCTTTCCGGTCTGATGGGGCTCGTGTGTGATCCGATCGGCGGGCTCGTGGAGGCACCGTGTCAGAAGCGCAATGCCACCGGAGCCGTCAACGCGCTTGTCGCGGCGCAGCTCGCGCTCGCGGGTATCAAATCGACGGTCAACTTTGACGAGACGGTGTGGGCCATGGACACGGTCGGCCGATCGCTTCCCTTTGAGTTGCGAGAAAGTGCCCTCGGCGGTCTTGCCGCGACGCCGACAGCTCGTGTGCTCTGCGCGAAGTGCCCTGGCCGCGATGGGTAAAAGAAAGAGGCAAAACGCAAAGTTGTGTTTTGCCAGATAGGAAATATATTGCGTATTATATATTCGCATGTAAATAGACTGACTTGATACATGTAAATTGTTGATAAGCAACTTATTGCATTTAAAATCTAGAACAAAAAATCGAAGCTTAGCTGAGACTCTTCGTCCGACTCGTCAGGCTCATCGTCAGCTGGCTCGACGGAAGCCGCCTGTTCATCGATCGCGTCAGTCGCGGGTCCATCGTTGAGTTCAGATACTTCGGCGTGGGCGGTTTCGAATCCTGCCACGTTTTCTGTAATCTCCTCAAGAATGTCCTCAGCGGCATCGGCATAGGCCTCGGCGTTCGAGACGCTTGCGACTTCCCACGGGGGGAGGGTTTCTGATTCATGAGTATCTACAGGCTCCTGTCTTGAATTGACGGCTGCTTGGCTTTCCGGTCTTGCTTCAGACGCAAGAACATCATCGACGCCCTGCGTTGATGCGTTATCCTTTTCAGGTTGCGATTCATCGACAGGTTCCTGTTCTGATATTCCCTCATGATTGTGCTCCGTTTCCTGCTGCTGTTGTATTTCTTGTTCTGGTACCTGTTTAGATATTGACTCAGAGGTGTATATTTCCCCGGAAACTTCCTCCGAGTGCATCTCCTCTTCGATCATCCGCTCAACAAGTGATTCCGCCGATAGCTTCTCTGCAGGTTCCTGCTCTTGTTGGGGCAAGATAGCTTCCTCTATAAGTTCCTCTTTGGCAGAATCATCTAATGGTTCCTGTATGTTTTCTTGCGCACTCGAAATCTCCTCGACGATCTCTTCGCTCGTATCGACTTTTTCGACCGTTCTCTCGATGGTGACTCGCTCCTCGACCATCTCCATATGAGAGCTTTGCAGCCACTCGCCATGCGAGGGGGCGTTTGGATCGAGCTCGCTACGCAACATCGAGACGCTCGACGCAAGTAATTCCGACCCATCAATCGTCGCCTCGAACGTTCCGAGGTTCTCCGAGTGCCCTGATGCCAGGAGGGCAGTCAGGCCACCGAACATGAAGTCGATGGAGGAACGTAGGCCTTGCGGAAGGGTCTCCGGGTCGAGCTCGAATGCGGCGAGCCATTCGCCGACGACCATCTGCTTGGCACCCTCGAGGAGACGCTGGTTACCGTTCTCGCTTGCCAGGGCACGCAGGTGATCGAAACCCGCATCCGCCTGTTTTGCAGCGTCGGCGTCATCTGCGGGGGCATCGCCCAAGAGTGCGAGTGCGAGTGCCGCGAACTTCGCGTGCTCGATGCTGGCTTGGGCAAGGTCCCACATGCTCTCGTAGTGGTAGTAATAGGAGTTACGGTTGACCTTTGCCCGGGTTACGATGTCGCGCACGGTAATCTCGCTAAAGGGCATCTCTTTCAGACAATCCCAGAAGGCCATCTCCATGCGTTCGGTCGCGCTCGGCCCTGCTGCGTTTTTCGGCGGTCTTGCCACGTTTGCTCCTATACTAGATATTGTGTCTATTACATTTAGGATTGGATTATCTTGTATTTAACTAGATAAGCTGTCTAACATAATATCACGAATTAGACTATCTGCCCATAAAAATGAACTTTTTACTAGAAATGCGCTAGGTGAATTGCCGCTGTCAGCACGTTTACTTGCGCCGTATGCGGGCGATCTTGCCAAGCAGCGGGTTTGCCACGAGCAGGAGCGTGACGAAGGTGGCCACGGCCTGCATGCAGTTCATCGGGAACCCCGCCAGATAAACGGCGACGATCGTCTCTGGCGTGATGCGCGATATCATGAAGAAGAGCGAGCTCGTGTCGAGCACGGGGCCGGCCACGAGCACGATGAAGACGGCACCAAGCGCACTCAGGGCCAGGAGCGCGGGGGTGCTGAGCTTTTCGCGAGCGATGATACCGCGCTGGGCAAGCGCTCCGAAGACGAGGCCGCAGAGCCCGAAGGCGAGCATTTGCCAGGGTGTCCATGGACCCTGCCCGAAGATGAAGTTGCTCGTCAATGCCGCGAGAGAGCCGGCGAGGAAGCCCGATGAGGGCCCGAGGGCGATGCCCGTGATCATGACGATTGCCGCCAATGGCTTGAAACCCGGAAGCCAGACGAACGCGGCGCGTGCCGCCACCGCGAGCGCGCACATGACCGCGAGCATGACGATCTCGCGTGTCGAGGGACGGCGGCTCTCGAAGACGACGAAGAAGGGTGCTATTGCGCAAAGCACGACGATGACGCTTGCGACCACATAGGCCTTGCCGCCGAGAAACGCGCTGATGATGACGCTCGCGACGGCGCAGGCAAGCGCGATGCTCCACGCGAGCACGATGCGCATACGTGAACTTGGCCGGCCGCGCTGTTCTTCGTCTAGCTCAGACACAGCTCGATCACGTCCTCATCGGTGATGGCGCCGGCAAACACCGCGCGGCTCATGCGATTGGCCGCCGTCGTGTAAAAGCCGCTGTCCGAGAAGAAGCGGCGTGGGCTTGCCGTGGTCACGATGCGTCCGTCGAAAAGTAGCGCGACGAGGTCGGCGTGGCGCGCGCAGAACTCCACGTCATGCGAGACCATGACGACGGTGACGCCGTGTTCGACCAGGTGGCGCAACAGCGTGGCAAGCTGCTGTTTGAAGAAGGCATCGATGCCCTTGGTGGGTTCGTCGAGCAGGAGCAGGCGCGGTTCGGTGAGCAGCACCTTGGCGAGCGCGACGCGTTGTTGTTCGCCGCCCGAGATGTCGAGCGGATGCGCGTCGAGCAGCGCCTCGATGCCGCAATCACGTGCCGTGTGCATGAGACGCTTCTCGCGCTCGGCCGCATCCGGGCCCATGCCCTCGAGCATCTCGGCGAGCTCATCGCGCACGCTGTCCTTCGAGAAAAGGTTAGCGGGGTCTTGTGGCAGCATGGTGACGCCGCCGCGGAACAGCTCGGTGTCACGCCAGCTCCTTATGTCGCGATCGAGCACGCGCAGCTTGCCGCGATACGCTCGCTGCACGCCGCAGAGGCATTTGAGCAGCGTCGACTTGCCGCTGCCATTGCCGCCGACAATCGCGAACAACGAGCCGCTCGGCACGGTCATGTCCAGTTCGCGCAGCACGTCGGGTGTGTCGTGCTCGTAGCGAACCCACAGGTCGCGTATCTCGACGGCAGGCTTGCGCGCATCCCATCCACGTTCCTCATCGGCAATCGCCACGCGTGTGGGCGGTTCGGCGAGCACGCGTTCGACGAGCCAGGTACGCCCCTCGCGTACCGTAAGCGGACATGGCCCCTTCGCCCCCTTCACTCCGTAGAACACGCGGACGGGCGAGGGCAGCGCATGTGTCATCGCGTCGTCCGTCGCGTACAGCGCGCGTGCCACCTCGCGCGGCGTGCCATGCGCCGTCACACGCCCGCCGTCGAGGACGAGTGCGCGGTCGGCGTGCGCAAAGACGCTCTCGAGGCGATGTTCGGTGATGATGACGGTCGTGCCGAGCTCGAGGTTGATCTGGCGCACCGTGTTGAGGAAGTCGGCGGTGGCAATGGGGTCGAGCTGGCTCGTCGGCTCGTCGAGGACGAGCACGTCGGGCTGCATCGCCATGATGCTCGCGAGGTTGAGGAGCTGCCGCTGACCGCCGGAAAGCTCGTTGACCTCGCGATGAAACCAGTCCTCAATACCGAAGTAGCTCGCCATCTCGGCGACGCGTAAACGCAGCACGCGCTCATCGCATCCGATGCTCTCGAGCCCGAAGGCAAGCTCGTGCCATACCTTGTCGGTGACGATTTGCGTGTCCGGGTCCTGCATGACGAAGCCGATGCGGCGCGCTTGCGTGGCAAGCGGTACCTCGTCGAGCGGGGTGCCGTCGAGCAGGATCACACCCGAGCGTTTTCCGCCGGGAGTGAGGATGGTCTTGAGCTGGCGCAGCAACGTCGTCTTTCCGCAGCCGCTCCTTCCGCAGACGCAGAGGTACTCGCCGCGCTCGACCTCGACGTTTATCTCCTCAAGCGCGTGCGTGGGGGCATTGGGGTAGGCAAAGCTCAGATTCTCGAGAGCGAGCAGCGCCATGCGATTGCCTCCTTCGCGTCGGTGAGGGAGGGGAGAAGGACGAGGATGGCGAAGGCGATGAGCGCGGCGATGCCGAGGAACGAAAGCGGCGGAACGTCGATGACGGGGATGTAGGAGACGCCGAGCGCGCCCGTTGCGAGCGTCGTGCAGATGATGGCGATGCAGGCGAGCATGATGACGAAAAGCATGGCATCGCGCGCCGTGAAACGGTAGTGCGCGTAACGCGAGGGTGTGCCGTCGTTCGTGCCATAGCCGCGCGAGCGCATCGAATCGGCCGTGGTCACCGAACCCTCGAGCGCCCAGGTCGTGAGCGCCGAGAGCAGCGAGGCCCCGTCACCCGCACGCTGGCGCAAGCTGCCGCTCGTCGTCGAGAGACCGGCGCAGCGTCGCGCCGTCGAGATCTGGCGGGCCTTGCGCGCATAGCTCGGCACGAGGCGCAGCGTCATCGTCAGCACGAGCGTGAGCGCCGGGGCCCGCGTGCCGAAGAGGTAGCTGAACTTGTCGCTGCTCATCACGCGCGCGTAGCAGGCGAACCACAGCATGACGCTCGCGAATATGCAGGCCGTCGACGCTCCGTAGGCGAGCGCCTCGAGCGTGAAGGGACGGTCATCCAGCCAGGTGAAGAGCACAGTGCTGCCCAGGGTATTGAAGAGCGGGTTGATTGCGGCGAGCATGACGAAGGCGAGCGCCATTCCTGTGAGCAGGCGCCATGCGTCGCGTCCGCGCACGCATATATAGTAGAGTGCCGCGCCGATGAGTCCGATGGCCTGCAGGATCGGTTGCTGCACGAGCACGCACAGCACGATGACGCCCACGAAGAAGGTGAGCGTCACCGCGGGGTGGTGCGTGGAGAAGGCATCGGGGCGCATACGCGTGCGCTACATCGTGATGTAGGAGAACTCCACCGTGTCGCCGTCTGCGACCGAGCAGACATCGACGGCTTCCATGACTTGCTCGCCGTTGACGGTGTAGACCCAGCCGGAGCTGCCCTCGGCCGCAAGGCCGTTGATGGCGGAGATGTAGGTGCCGTACTGGCTATCCTCGGTCGTGACCTCGGCGTCCGTTGCCTCGAGCACGTCGAGCGCGGTGGCATCGGCGGCGGGAATCTGGGCGGTATAACTCGTCGTTTGACCGTTGGCATCTGTAATCGTCACCGTGGAGTCGATGGTTTCGATGCTTGACGACGACGGTGTGCTCGACCCGCAACCGACGAGCGAGAGCGCAAAGAGCAGCATGAGAGCGACGATGCCGGCATACAGTTTCTTTGTTGCTGCGTTGACGTGGGCAATGTGCCCGGTTTTCACGACCATGACAAACCTCTTTCTTCCAGGGCTCCGGTCATGGGCTCGGTACTCCGACTTCGGCCGACGCATCGGCGCTTTACGGTTACTGGTATAGCGCGGGATTCGCACCCGCATTCCCCGAGACTTCTAGGAAGCACCGCCCATCGGGGGCGGTCCGCAGAGCCATTTGGGATGTATTGTACCCGCCCGCGTGCCGACGTGCCCGTGCAGATTGCATATTCATGCGTTGAGGTGACTTTCATTCCCCCATTCTGGTGCTGTGCCACGTTACGCATGTTTTGGCACATCATGCGTGCCACAGCGTGCTGAATTTGGCGGATTTGCCAAGTTTTCCACGTTCTGGCGCTTCGCGTGTGCCATATCGCGCAAAACGTGTCATGCCGGTATCAATAATCAGCCATAACGCGCGTAGTTCGGCTGGGATAATGCCCCTGCTCTCCTCTGCGTGCTGCTCCTTTCGCACCACGGCTTTCAAATCACGCAAATCCCCGTTCAGTTGCATGCGTGCAACTGATAATTGCGCGAAGTTCCAACCAGAATCGCTGGCGCAACTAGCCATCCTCCCGTAACTTTTCCCAACGGGCATGGCTTATCATGCTCGCAGGAGAAAGGACACGCATGGATGTAGATATCGCGAAGCGGCTGGCGGATCGACGCCGCGCGGCGGGCTTCACCCAGGAGGAGCTTGCCGAGAAACTTGGCGTCTCGCGGCAGGCGGTCTCCAAATGGGAGTGCTCGGAGTCCTCGCCCGACACGGACAACCTCATATCCCTGGCGCGCCTCTACGACGTCTCGCTCGACGACTTGCTGTATGCGGATGTGGAGTGTGGCGGCACCGGTACGGCTTGCGGAGAGGATGCGGAAGAGGACGCTGACGATGAGCCCGGTGCCGATGCGGGCGCTACCGAAGATGCCGCTGCCGCCGATCACGCCGGCGCGTCTCGCGCAGGCGACGGCGCGACCCACATAGGCCTCGATGGTATCCACGTCGAGGACGGAAAGGACTACGTCCACATCAACTGGCGCGACGGCGTGAATGTCATCGACGGCAAGAAGGGTGACCACGTGCACGTGGGTTGGGACGGCGTCCACATCAACGACCATGAGTTCGACAACCTGGCCGACGCGAACGCGTACATGGGGACCGGCAAAAGGGGGTCGTCGTTTCTGCGTGCGTGGAACCGATTTCCGTTTCCGCTGGCAGTGCTTGTCGCGTATATATTAGTCGGCCTCGTGTACGACGCATGGGGCTACGGCCTGTTCCTGATCGCCGCCATTCCCGTCTACTACGCGTTGGGCGGCCTTTTCGGCGCGAAGCGCATCGCGGGGTTCTTCTGCACGCTCTACGTGGTCGGCGCGATTTGCTGGTTCTGCTACATGGCGTTCGTCTGCAACCAGCCGCATCCCGCGTGGGTGGTGTTCCTGACGATTCCCCTTGTGGGTTGGCTTACGGGTGCGCTGTCGCACTGGTGGAGAAAACGCCGCAAATGAGACAACGCCCCTGACCAACTATCTCATTTAAAGCAGTACCGGCCCCTCGACGAATCGGGGAGCCGGTACCGTGCCGTTGCCCTGCTTTGCGGCTTGAGCGGGGCGTGAGTAGGGGAGGAAAGTAAACGTAACTCGTCTCTCACTCGGAGCCGTTCGTATTACCTGCCGCTGTGGTCGAACGACTTCTTGGGGGCGATGTTGGTGTCTGCCGAACCGATCACCGTCGCGTTGTCGAGGTTGGCGATCTCTGCCTTCATGTCCTTGATGAACTTGTCAGCCATGGTCATCGAGAGGTCCGCGCGAGCCACGATACGCTGGCAGGTGACGTCCTGCATGTTCTCGGGCAGCGGGTAAGCCGGAATCTGCCAGCCATGCATGCGCAGACGGTCGTCCAGGTCGTACAGCGTCCACTTCTTGCCGGCCTTGGGGTCAAGGCTCCAGCACAGGATGGGGACCTCGGAGGCCTCCTCGTACATGATGAAGATGCCGATCTTCTTGATCTCGTCGACCAGGTGATGTGCCACGTCCAGGGTGCGCTTCTGGATCTCCTTGTAGCCCTCGAAGCCGTTGCGCATGAAGACGTAGTACTGGCCGATGATCTGCGATGCCGAGCGGCTGAAGTTGATGGCCATGGTGGCCTCCTCGCCGCCGAGGTAGCTGACCCAGAAGATCAGGTCCTCGGGCAAGGCCTCCTTCGAACGCCACATGACCCAGCCGATGCCCGGGTAGACCAGGCCGTACTTATGGCCGGAGGTCGAGATGGACCAGACGTTGGGAAGGCGGAAGTCCCACTCGAGATCGGGCTCGATGAACGGGGCGACCATTGCGCCGGACGCGCCGTCGACGTGGATGCGGACAGGCACCTTGGCCGTCTTGTTGTACTCGGTCAAAGCGGCGTCGATGCCCTTGACGTCATCGTAGCAGCCGGTGTAGGTGATGCCGAGCAGGGCGACGACGCAGATGGTGTGGTCATCGACGAAGGGCATGCACGACTCCGGGGTCATGTACAGGTGCTCGGCGTCCATGGGGACCAGACGCATCTCGATGTCCCAGTAGCGGCAGAACTTCTCCCAGCAGATTTGATAGCCTGAGGTGATGACCAGGTTGGGGCGATGGTCGCTGTAGATGTCGATGCCGGCCTTCTTGGCCAGGGCCTTCCAGCGGAACAGGGCGGCCAGGCCACCCAGCATGCAGGCCTCGGACGAGCCGACGGTCGAGGTGCCCATGGGCTGCTCGTCCTGGTCGGCGTGCCACAGGTCCTGGATGATCTTCACACAGCGGTTCTCGAGGTCGGCCGTCATCGGGTATTCGTCCTTGTCAATGGCGTTCTTCTCGAGCGTGTCCGCCATCAGCTGCTGCGCCTCGGGCTCCATGTAGGTCTGGACGAAGGTACAGAGGTTCTGGTGGGCGTTGTCCTCGGTGCCGATGTATTCGCGAATCATCTCGCTCGCGATACGCGGCTCGATGGGCATCTTGTTGAGCTTGGTCTCGGGCATCTCGACGTCCGAGGCATAGCTGCCGAAGATCGGGGACGTGTATGAGGTCTGGGCGTTCATCTCTGCCAGTTCCTCGGTCGAAACGAGGTCGATGTCTTTAACAGTCATGATAATCTCCTCCTAATCACTATCCGAATCGCTTCGGATTTGGTACCTACGTTGAACGAACTTACGTGCCTTTACGTGCTTGATATGGTTCGTCGACACATCACTCCTTCTGGGGCGTGTCCGCGGGGGCCGCGTCTTGCGTGCTGGTGGCGGGCGAGGGGATGGAGTGCTTGCCGACGGGAGCCGGCGCGTCTTGTGCCGCAGCCATCGCGGCGCGATCCTTCTTGCCCGGAATCGTGGGCGGCTTGTGGTCGATGCCACCGTTCCAGTGCTTGCGCAGGCCGTAGATGACGAACGGGATCGCCACCGAGATGACCCAGCAGATCAGCAGGGTGATGACGTACACGGTGCCGGACGACGCGTCGAGCTGGCTCGGCGGGAAGAACGACACGATCAGTGCGAAGACCGTGAGCAGCAGGCCGAGGCCGGCGACGATGCACTTGCCCGCGGTGCCACCGAAGATCTGGAACACGCGAGCGTGGTCCTTGCCCTTGAATACCAGCTTGAAGTAGGCGAGGAAGAACAGGACGTAGCCCACGAGGTAGATGACGACGGTCAGGCCGACTGCCGTGAGGTACGAGATCGACGAGCCCGAGCCACCTGCCAGGGCCATGGATCCGCAGAGCACCGCGTCCCAGATGGTGACGATGACGCCCTGGACCACGACGGTCTTGACGGAGACGCCGTGCTTGTTGGTCTTGGCGAAGCTACGCGGGATGATGCCCTCGTTCGCGGTCTCGAGCAGCGCACGTGACGGGCCGACGATCCAGGAAGAGATCTCGGCCAGGACGCCCGCGGCCAGCAGGAACGCGATCACGTACACGAGCCATCCGCAGTGGAAATGCGCGTCGAATATGTTGGCGAACGCCACGACGACGCCGGTGGAGAGGTTGGCGTCGAGCTGCGCCTCGGTCATGGTCATGGCAACCGCGAGACCACCCAGGGTGTCGAGCACGATGGTGAGGATGCAGAGCACAATCATGACCATCGGGTAGATCTTACCGGGGTTCTTCAGCTCGTTCACGTGCGAGGCGGAAGCCTCGACACCCGCGAAGGCGAGGATGAACGATGCGAAGATGACCAGCGTGCTCACCTTTGTGAAGTCGGGGACGATACCGCCCGCATCAAAGTGCAGCTGCGAGACGCCGCCCGTTGCCAGGTACGCGACCAGACCGACCAAGAGGACGACGGCGGGAATCAGTACGCCGCCGAAGAAGCCGATCTTGGCTATGCGGGCGGTGAGCTTGGTGCCGCCGAGCTGCGTGAGCGTGAGTGCCCATACGATGATCGCCACGCCGATGAACATGACGAGCGGATTATTGTAGAGCGCGTCCCATCCCACGATGTACGAGATCGCGGCTAGGACGAAGAACGCCATGGTCACGAAGCCGACCGTGATCTGGAACCATTGGTAGAATAGGGCCGCGAAACCCCAGCGCTTGCCGAGGGTGTTGCCGACCCAGGCATAGATGCCACCGTCTTCCCATCCTTTAACAGTCGCCATCTCGGCGGCGACCAGTGCGACCGGGAGGAACCAGAAGATACCACCCAGTATGAGGAAGAAGATCAGATGCAGACCAGATGATGCGAAGTTGGGGTACGCATACACGGTCATGACCATCGATGCCGTCATGGCGAAGAAGCCACCGAATCCGAGCATCTTTGCCGCTTGTTTGCCGGATGCCGCCGGTGCCGTCTTTTCTTCACTCATTTTCCTCACCCCTTTCTTGATAGAACTCTCATCCGTTTTCGGGTTCGAAAACAACCATCGAATGAGGCGTCTGCCAATCAAAGTGGAGGATCATGAGTGGTTCCCCATTTTTATGGCAAGTTGTCATTCATGGTTAAAATCTTGCCGTACACCGATTGTATCACTAAAAATTTTAAAAATAAGTTGACAGATAGAAATAATTACTGTCTTAAAGAATTAATTTTGTGGAAAACTAGATATCCTCAGGTCAGGCGCGTGATTTTGCGAAAAAGAGCAGTAGTTTTCGCGAGAATTCGGCCTTTTTTATTTCAAATTGTGAATAAAATTATTCTCTCTGCAGGTCAAAATTGCAGAATTTGTGGATAACTCCCATTGACAGAATGTGACAGGGGTCAGGCCCCTGTCACGTTTGTCGCTGCCCAAGATTACGGGCGGCTGACCGGCTTGTGCCAAGATTGATGGTCAGTGACCGGTATCCTTGGCGCAACAGCTTGAAATCGTGCCATTCGACGGTCACGCGCTGGGTATTCTTGGCGTGGTTTGCCCGCGATTGGTCACGCGCCCGGCATTTTGGGCAGCACCGCTCCCTGCCGCGACATTTCACGCCCGCGAAACACGGTGACGGCGGGGGAGGGTGTAGAATCCATCCGAGACATTCGACATCTTCGAGGAGGCACCGTGGCGACGTCCGCAACCCCACAGCAATTGGTCATCGTGTTGGATTTTGGAGCGCAGTACGGGCAGCTCATCGCCCGACGCGTTCGTGACCTGGGGGTTTACTCCGAAATCGTGCCTTGCGACATCACGGCTGACGAGGTGCGCGAGCTGGCGCCGTCGGCGATCATCCTGTCGGGTGGTCCGGCGAGCGTCTATGCCGAGGACGCGCCCAGCGTGGATGCGGCCATCTTCGAGCTGGGCATTCCCGTGCTCGGCTTCTGCTACGGGCAGCAGGCCATGGCCGTGGCACTCGGCGGCGCGGTGGGGCACACCGATAAGGGCGAGTACGGCCCGGCTAAGATCACGCGCGCGGGCTCCGATTCGCGGCTGCTCGCGGACACGCCGCACGAGCAGACCGTGTGGATGAGTCACCGCGATGCCGTGACCGAGGTGCCCGACGGCTTCGTCATCACCTCGCACACCGACATCTGCCCGGTCGCGTCGATGGAGGACGCCGAGCGCGGGCTGTACGCGACGCAGTTCCATCCCGAGGTGCGCCACACGCCGCACGGCAACCAGATGCTCGCCAACTTCCTCTTCGACATCTGCGGGCTCGAGAAGAGCTGGACCATGGACTCGATTATCGAGGACTCCATCGCGGCGATTCGCGAGCAGGTGGGGGATAGCCGCGTGATCCTGGGGCTTTCCGGCGGCGTGGACTCGAGTGTGGTGGCGGCGCTCGTCTCGAAGGCAATCGGCGACCAGGTGACCTGCGTGTTCGTGAACCACGGGCTGCTGCGCAAGGACGAGCCCGAGCAGGTCGAGGAGGTCTTCACCAAGCAGTTCGACGTCGACTTCGTGCACGTGCACGCCGAGGATCGTTACGCGCAACTGCTGGCTGGCGTGACCGATCCGGAACAGAAGCGCCGCATCATCGGCGAGCAGTTCTGGAAGGAGTTCTTCGCCGTGGCCGAGGAACTGGCCGAGGACGGTCGTCCGGTGCGCTTTTTGGCGCAGGGCACGATCTACCCCGACATCATCGAGAGCGGCGCGCGCAAGACCGGCGGCAAGGCCTCGACCATCAAGAGCCACCACAACCTGATTCCGTTTCCGGACGGCGTGAGCTTCGACCTGATCGAGCCACTCGACCACTTCTTCAAGGACGAGGTGCGCGCACTGGGTACGGCGCTCGGGCTGCCCGACCACATCGTGCAGCGCCAGCCGTTCCCGGGGCCTGGCCTGGCGATTCGCATCATCGGCGACGTGACGCCCGAGAAGCTCGCAATGCTCAAGGAGGCCGACGCCATCGTGCGTGAGGAGCTCGACGCGTACAACGCGATGATCGTCGAGGAGAGCGGTGAGCCAAACGGCGAGGTCGAGCGCGGATGCGCCGGCGGTCCCGTGATCGAGCGCGCCGTGTGGCAGTACTTCGCGGTACTGCCCGACATCCGCAGCGTGGGCGTGATGGGCGACGAGCGCACCTACGCGCGCCCGATCATCCTGCGCGCCGTGGAGAGCACCGACGCGATGACGGCGGACTGGGCCAAGCTACCCTACGACGTGCTCGGGCGGATCTCGAGCCGCATCGTGGCCGAGGTCCCGGGGATTAATCGCGTGGTGTACGACATCACGTCCAAGCCGCCAAGTACGGTGGAGTGGGAATAGTAGATGTTCTTCTACCTCTAGAAACTCCCAGCTCAGACGCGCATAAAACAGCATACTTCAAATAAATCTGATGTAAAAATGATGTATCATTGTTCTAGCATACATCAAATCAAGGAGTTGCTATGCGTGAATACGGAAAGCTGGGCATTCGCACTCAAAAGGGAACGGGTAAGTTCATTGGCTATATGTATTACTACGATGAGCAAGGAGTGCGAAAACAGGTTACGCACACAGCCTGCAGCAAAAAGAAACGCGAAGCTGAAAAGGAACTTCGCACTTGGGAGTTGGAGCAAAGGCGTAAAGCCGAGTTGAAGCAAATTTCCGTTGACGGTGGTCTCACTGTCGAGGAAGTGATAACGAACTTCCTAAACGAACAGCTCAATAAAGGGTTCATTGAAAAATCCACCCACTATAGCCAGATGTGTGCTTGCCGCAAGAATCTATTTCCCTATATTGGCGGACGTAACTTTGTTGATATTGATAATGTTACTGTTGAATCTTGGCTTACGATGCTTGCTGAAAGCGGATTGCAGCAAAGCACAATCCATTCCATCTATGCAATCTTGAACAAAACCTATGCGCACTATCTATTCATTCAACAGATTAGGGATAACCCTTGCAGCCATGTTCGTACCCCAAAGAAAGGGGCGAAAAGAACAACATTTCTTGATGCTGACCAGATGGAAGAGCTGCTTGGTTGTCTGAATGCTGAATATGAAAGCGGTAGTCATTTTTGGACGGCTATTAACCTTGCCGTGTTAGGCGGTCTAAGACGCGGCGAGATTTGTGGCTTGCGCTTTCACGATGTGGATATGAAGCGGGAAATTATGCATATTGAAACCGCTATCGGCATAATGAAAACAGGAACTTACAAGAAAGACCCTAAGAACGCATCTTCCAAAAGAGCATTCAATATGACAAAGCAATTGGTAGAGGTGATTCAAGCTCGCATCGACTATGTAAAAGAGAAATACGGGAGCATAGATGGTAGTTGGTTTGTTATCGGCGATACCATCCACTATAAACCTCCTACCACGCTAGCCAGGGAGGTCACGAACTTTGTTAGGCGTAATAATATCGTTGACCACTACGGCGCAGAGGTGACGCTTCACAGCTTGCGTCATAACGCCGCCACTCTTGCCATTAAGAACAATGTCGATGTTGCATCTTTATCCCACATGCTGGGGCATGCGTCTAAGGCAATCACTCTAGACACCTACTCGCATGTTGACCCAGAGGCAATGAAACTTGCGGCTGACAAAATGACTGATGCGTTTCAGGGCGAATCAGCGGCATACGAGATACGGGAGAAAGAAACAGAAGAGGACAGCTAAACAACATAGGGGGGCAGATTCAGGATTGAGCTGTTTTTATTTGACCCTAGCTTATTGATGCGGTCTTGCTCCCGATCGAAAACAGCTTTTCTACCGAATCCGCTCTCGCCCTATAGCCTGACTACATCAATCCTGCTCTTTGCAATGTCCGCCAACCGTTTTTCAATTTGCTCTTGGAACATCAGCTTGTAGGCTTGTTCATCTGTGATGTGCGGCTGCCATTTGTTTTCAATCTCTCTTTGGCATTTTTGGTGGATATGGTTGATTTGTCTGCCGACTTCTCTGCGTGCGTTCATGGATGTGTTACCTAAAACGAAGGGGGTAATGCTGCTGAAATTGTTTGCATAGTCTATTTTCCGCATCATATATTCAGCTAGAGCGTGATTATCTGTCCGGCTTAGTGCTTTGGCAGCGCTTTGCAGTGTTGCGAGATTTTTTATTTCGTGTGTGCCAGCTCCGTCGTATATGAGCTGCGCGGCTTGCGAATAGAGCATTTTTTCTCCTCTCGAATTTTGGTGAAAATGATTGATTTGAGAATTACGGGATGAATATATGCGGGCGAATGCGCTAGCAGAAGCCCGCACAATTATCTCTAAAAGAGGAAATCTCCATTCGCATCATAACCGTCTGCTTTTGCTGACTGTCTGTGTGCTAGTTCCCCTGCGCGTGAAACAGAGAACGGTGAATCTGTTAAAAGTTCTTTTGCCGGTTTGATTGATTGCTTTCTCGAATTATCGACCGCATCGAAGCTGCCACCATTGAGCCAGTCGCTAGCATCAATGGTTTTGCTACGCTCATCACGTTCTATCTGCTGGTATACCGACCCCTGAAACTTGAAGTTGAAGAACAGGCCGAAGCCCCACTTCTGCCATTCCTCAATGCCTTTCTTCTTCAGAGCGGTCGCTATCCATTTCCAATCTTTATCATCTTTTAGAATATCCTGAATAGCGATGATTGCTTTTTTGCGCGTTTCAGGGTCAAGTTGCTTGATAAATTGGCGTGCTTCATTTTCGTAATCGGGCATAATGCGCCCTCCTCTCATTAGATTGTTATTACCTTTAATTGAATTGATTTTTATTTGATTCAAGTTATCTCGGTTTCTCTGAAACCCACTAAAAATCGAATGCTTAACAAGCATTCGATTAACTTCTCCTCTACTTATATTGAAATCCAAGAGATATGGATTATAAATTTTTGCCCAAATTTCTTAACGAGCTAGATCGCGCGCATCTCCCGCACACGCAGCAAAAAAAGAACGGGCACGAAGCCCGCTCTTCAACCATAAACTTCATACTTAGTAGGTAGTTGTTAATAAGTGGTTGTTCCTTCTGTACCGACTGCATCCCACTCAAATTGAGAAGACTCCTGATTGTCAACACGTATAAGGAAATATCCAGTTCCCCATTCATCATGTGTAGGCATATTTCCCTTATATCCTCCAAAATAGCCATCAAAAATTGGTTGAGGTTCTACAATATGGTAGAACTCAAAAGAATCAGAATGACTCCAGCCAGGTCCATCCATTTTCACTATCACTTCATCAAGACTTATTTGTTGAGCTATATAACCATCGAATACAATCGTTTCGCGCTTGGTCTGATTACCACTAGCATCAGTAATCAGCTCCACCGTTGACACTTTTGGGTTTTGGACAAACTCGTAAAATGGGTTGTTGTAGTTGTGCGACTTTGCGCGCGAAGCCCTATCTTCTTCCCTAAACGCTTCCTCAATTTCATCGTCAGAAAGACTCACAAGAGACCCCAATTTGAGCGTTGAGCCGCTTCGATAAGTAATCTCTCCATTCTCAAAAATATAAAGGTGGCATTGGGCGTTTTTATCGAAATCTTCACACGTAAAAGCAAGTTGCTTTTCAGCATAAGCAATTTTAGTTGGAGTAATGTTTTCCTTGCCAGCACAGCCTATTAGACAAACAGACGTCATGACAACAACCATGCATAACAAAGCGGGAACTAAAACTCTTTTCACGTATCTTCCTTCCAATATGCCTTCTTGCTTGATTGTCTTTAAAGGCGCGCACAATTCGTTGCGCAACATTTCAAACAATCTATTCCGTATAACTGTGAGGAAGCCTTTAGACGATGTGGAAAGCATCCGCCACAGTTACCACACCGCAAGAATTGCTACCGAATACGAATAACAAGACTTGAAAGACAGATGCTCTCCAAGTCGCCTGTTGAAACGTATTCGGTTATGGTGCAATCCCTTATTAGGTCATGCGGTGTGGTGATTCCAATTATAAATGGGATTGCCCGCGCTGCACATTAGGAACATTTTGAACTAGCCGCATGGTTATTCGTTTAATCTAGAAGTATCGTTATGTTGCTTGAAAGAAGAACGGAAATTCAGGAAATCCGCTAATTCTGATGCAAAATTGATGTAAAACAAAGAGAAGAAATTTGTAAAACTCAACTGTAAATGCACTATTTTAAGAAATCAGATTTATTGAGTGGGAATAAGGTTAATTACTTGCAGACACAATCAAGGGGTTTTTAAAATCATGACTTCCAGAACTATTTCATTCGAAAAGCTAGTTTCCAGTATCGATTCTGTGGAAGGTTTTTCTTGCTTCGTTGAAAATGACAGCCTCATTATTGCTTGTACGAATCGAGCGGGGATTCCTTCTGAGAGAGTTGAGTTTTGTTTAAAAGACGTTATCGGCGAGTTCGATAAGATTCATAATGCAAAATGGAGCAAGCCATTTTTTGTTAATGAAAACAAACACTATGAAGCTAGGGTATTCTATCAGGGCAATTCGGAAAACAGGCCCCCTCTGTCCTTCTTTGCGGAAGATGATTTGTTTTCATGTCGAAATACCGCTGAGGGTATTTCTATTGCGATTTCAGATGCAAGTGTCGGATTTAAGCTGATGACTCTATGTGATTGCAAGTCTGAAGATTTTGGGATGCCTATGCGAATGAGGCTAAGAAGGCTTGTGCAATCCTCTTTAGGAAACAAATCTCCTTCATTTTCTGAATGGATATCGCACTTTTCTATTTCGACAGTGCAGGTTGATTCTGAGTCAGAGCTTGAAGCTGAATATGTTGCAGATTTGCTAGACGGCTATTATTTAAATATCGCTCAAGTCTTCAGTATTGTTGTAACGACACGTTTTCCTTCTAAAAGCAGACAGTTCCGTTCTCGACACAGCGGGGATATTGATTTATTCCCATATAAGTCTCATGAAGAATCTGTAGCAAAGTATTATTTGCAGGCAATAAGTTCTAAGGGTACGCCGATTGCTGAGTATCTATCCTTTTATCATGTCATTGAATACCAGTTCGATCGCGAACTTAAAAACCATATTATGGAGTTGATACAGCGCGCTGCATATTCATGTCAAAAGAACAAATCTATGATAGAAAGCACATTTAAGGAAATAAACTCCATCTATCTTGATCGCAAACTTCGCGGTCAGGAGTTTTCAGATTTGGCGCGTTGCATTAGTAGCTTTATCGAGATTCCCTTTCTTGTAGCAAAAATAGACGAATTGCAAAGCGGTGCATCACAGTATTATCAAAAAAATAATGTCGAGTTTATCGTCGATGACAAGAATCCCGAAAAGACAGCTAATCTTAAAATAGCATTTGGCAATGTTGAAAACGCCTATAAGCAAATTGCCAAGCGAATCTATTCTGTAAGATGTGCAATCGTTCATAGCAAAAGCAATATTGATTCTAGATATGAGCCGTTTTTGCATGATGAGTTACTTCATAAAGAAATGCCTTTGGTCCGAGCAGTTGCCGAGGAGATACTTGCCAAGACCTCGGAACAAAGAGTTTTATAAGTTCAAGGGCATATGGTTCAGTTACAAATTACTCATGGCTGCGGAGCTCGTCACCTCGAGGCTGGCGCAGATGACCGAGGGGGTACCGAGGACCCTCATGCGAACGCTCACGTGGGACCAGGGCGTGGAGATGGCCTCTCACGTCAGCTTCACCGAGAAGACGGGCGTGAGGATCTACTTCTGCGACCCACACTCCCCCTGGCAACGCGGGACCAACGAGAACACCAACGGGCTCATCCGCGACTACTTCCCGAAGGGCACCGACTTCACGAAGGTGACCGACGAAGAGGTGCGCAAGATACAGGACCAGCTGAACGGCAGGCCACGAGAGACGCTGGGATAGCGAAGTCCCGCCGATGCCTTCTCCGAGCTTCTGGCAAAAGCTGCATGAGGTGCAATCACCGCTTGAAACCACCCGGTCCTGATGTTTCAATTATCAGCGGCGCGCAAGACTCGTCCTTTTTATGCAGGGTTGATGAAAGAAATTGGAAGGTAATGGTGAATAATGTTAACTCATAAATGATTCTCTCTTGAATAGATTTGAAGAATGGAAGTGGACGGAATGAATAGTTTTAATCATAAGGACGCTTTCGGGGCAACGACTGATGATTTGTATGACTATTTGGCCGCCTTTTCGACGATGAAATTCAATGAAATATATTGTTACTTGGAAGAACTAAGTGAAGACGAGTTAGTAACTTTTCTTGAAGGTCTAAACGACTGTGTTCCGTTTGATGAATTTGACAATGATTCGGTTTTCAATTTTTCGACGGATTCAATACTTGAAGGCGGCCCCTTTCCATGCAAAATGTTTTCTTGCAGGGAGCGAAACGTGCAGCAGTTAGCCAAATTCGCATCTCTTTATGCGGACAAAGTGCTCATTCGTTTCCCTGTTGAGCAGATGTTAGAGAGAGCGTCTGCTAGTTATGTGAGCACAGAAGAATTGGCGTATGCTCTTCATATCACAATGCGACTCGAGAGTGTTGTACGAGCGGGCTACATAGGCTTTACGTCTGATTATATTCCTCTGTGCGATGAGTGCTTGAACAAGCAGCTAAAAGCTGAATCCAGAATAAATGACCAGCTTGACGATATGTGGAATGCGGTTGTGGATGAGTTCTGTGCGGAGACGACATGCACACTTCAAAAAGCGCCCGATGGGTGTCTTTACGTCGCAATTAACGGGATGAATGCTTTTGGTTCTGATCATGAGATTGACATCGATTTTGTCGAAATTCCACATCAATACCTGGACATCAATTCATTACGGGGACCTTCTGAATTAAGTAAAGAGGAAATACTTGCAGGGAATCTGGATGTTCTTCTTGCCCCTATGTTTGATGATGTATTTCGCGCGCTAACGAATCCGGTTTTACGAAAAGGCTCATATATAACTAGACAGACAGCGCAGTTGAATATTTTGAACACAATTTTGTCCAATTCTGAAATTGTAATGGGACCGCAATCTTTATTCGAGCAAATCGCAGTAAATGTTCCTTTTGCGCCGGATGCTTCAATTAGAAGCATTGTTGAGTTTAGGCAGGCAAATACGGAATCGTTCGAATTGTTTAGAGATGCTATGAATCAGGGAATCAAGCTGTACGGCTCCGATAGAAATGCTTGGAAATTATTGGACAAAGAGGTTGTAAAACCGGAGATTCACAAACTGGAGAATTCATTAAAGACCAGCAAAAGAAAATTACTGACGCATTCAGGTATTGAATGCGCAGTTGGAGTGACGAGTTTGGCACTCACTCATTTTGGAGTTATATCCTTGCAAGATGCTCTTGCTATTATGGGGGTTGGAGGTGCAAGCTCTTTTATTCACAGCGGAATTGATTATTTTAATAATGAAGATATAAAAGGCAACCCTATGTATTTTCTTTGGAAACTGAATCATTTGGGATGATATTAACGCGAATTAATGTTCTTACGTTCACAAGAGCGACATCGGAGATGTGCAATGATTTTGGACGAGGGGCTAAAACAAGGTTTTTGCCAAGCGTTCTAGAGAACAGTTTGGTTTTGTAGTGAAATGAATTCCGTTAACACGGCAGATTGGACTGGGCAATTGCAGCAAAACAATCATGCTTACTCATCTATGGTTATTATCGAAATAAAAGGGCGGCCCTGATGTGCTAATCTAATATATTAGCATTGTTCCTTCGCCTGCTTTTTACAACCCTCTCAACCCCACCCGATACGTTCTCAGCCTCTCTTCACCCACATCTCCAACCACCTTCTCGATTGCCCCGCAATCTCATCTCTCTGCTTCGGCAACTTCTCGCGTATCATCACGAGATTCGAAGCTCCGAGCATCGTGAACTCTGTCGGAATCTCCAAGCCCCTTTCCAGCTCTCGAATCTCCTCATACTTCTCGACCTTACCGGTCTCGACCCATCGCCCGGCCACTATCTCCCGATATAGCTCCGAGCTCTTATACAGCGTAAGCATGTTGATGCCAACGAGTCATGGATTCGTCTGGTTGCATATCTTCGCCGTCGCCTGCGCGCTCTAGATTCCGCGGCCTTTACCAGCAATGCCGGTCAGGCAAAAGAACACGTAGCTAATGCCCGTCGCGTCGAGCCTATGGCGCTGCTTGACGATATCGGCGGCCGCATATCCCTTGTCCATGAACGCGAGCGCTTCGTCATAGCCGGTTTCGATGCTGATGATGAGTTCGCCGAAGCCCGTTTCGCTAACTCGGCGGGTTCCTCGTCACTCTTCATCGCCACGTCGATCACACGTGCAAAACAGCCGATGCTTCTCGATTGCGGGAAGCGCTCGTGCATAAGTCCCGCAATCTCTAGGAGTCGTCGTTCGCTCAGGGCAAAGGGGTTCGCTCTGGCGAGAAAGATGCGGTTCACCTCCACCTCGTCAAGCCAGGAAAGCCGATCAGCGGTTTTGTGTAGCAGGTCATGAAGCCATGTCTGCATCTCGAATACTTTGGTGTCCGGATGAATCCGAAGCAAGGGTACGAGTACTACTACGCGGCGCAGGCACATGGATCTCCCCGACATATACCTCTCGCCAATTTCGACACACGAATAGGGATGACCGTGGATGAGGCTATGGAGTTCATTTCCGCGAAGATGGATGACTGCATAAGCGCGTATGGTGAGCCGGATTCTGATACCTATTACTACACGGAGCGTCTCGATAAGCTAAGGCAATTCAATCCGACTGCATTCATGGACTTTTTAGTTGAGCATACTGATTGGGATCAGGGGAAGCTAAGCAAATAGATCGATAGCGAGAGTCACATATCCTTACCTCACCTCGGCCATCCGCACGTAGAAATCCTCGGGCATATCGCGATGCCCAAAGCCCCTGACCTTGTGCTTCTTACTCTCGAGAGTCGAGCGCGTCTAGCGCCGCCTTTGCGAGCTTATCGCCTTCCTGCCAGTCATCGTAGTCTTGTCTCGCGTTGGCGATAGCCGCCATGCTCGCCTGCTCGAGCCTTTCCTCGAGGTAGGAGATACAGCTGAACCTCTTATGGGACAGTCGCCAGAGCAGTGCATTTTATAATCTCATCATCGGAAAAGACGAAGTGGGAGGACCAGATATATGCTTGAGGATCGTGTCGACGCTTCTGAGCATCGGGAGGCGCAGCAAGCCGACAAACGCCAGGGCATCGTCTTCGGAGCGGCCGTGGGCGATGCCCTTGGCGTGCCCTACGAGTTCCTGAAGAGGGACACCTTCGAGTGCGCGGGAATGTCCGAGGGCGGGGTTCACGGAAAGCCCGCAGGGACGTTCTCGGACGACACGTCGTTGCTGCTCGCGACATGTGCGAGCCTCAAGGAGCGCGGCGAAGTCGACGTCGAAGACATGCGACGGCGGTTCTGCGATTGGCTCTACAAGGGCGCATACACGTCTGATGGGAGCGCCTTCGATGTTGGAAACGCCACGGCGATCGCCCTCGAGCGTGGCCGCGGCTGCGACGGGGAGCGCTCCAACGGCAACGGGTCCCTCATGCGCATCGCCCCGCTCGTCTTCGTGCATGCATCGGATGACGAGGTGCGCGCCGTATCGGCGATAACGCACGCGCATTGGATTTCGACCGAGGCGTGCGTCATGTTCGTGAGAATACTCGACAATCTGATGGACGGGGAGTGCCTCGAGGACGCGATAGCACGCAACATGCCCGGCAACGAGCGCTTCGCCTTTCTGCGGGACCTGGCAGATATGCCGCGCGATGCCGTGAAGTCCAGTGGCTTCGTCCTCGACACGCTCGGAGCCGCGCTTTGGTGCGCCCTCCACACCAGCAGCTTCTCGGATTGCGTGCTCACCGCCGTGAATTTGGGGGACGACTCCGACACGACCGGCTGCGTCGCCGGTGCATTGGCTGGCGTGATGTATGGCTACGAGAGCATCCCTGCGGAGTGGATAGACGCGCTTCGCGGAAGGGAGCTCATCGAGCAATGCCTCTTCTAGCGGCTTGAGCGAGCGATGGGCTGGTTAGCAGCTTAAGGGCATCACAGCACGGTACCGCTGGAACCGTTTTCGATAATCGCGTGCGTCTCACCTTGGGGACCAAAAACCGTCTTGATCGGGCCGTCGCCGATAACAGCATGCATGCCATCGGGTCCGGAAACTATATTGCCGTTTTGGAAAAAACGCCATCGTGATTCCCGGATCCAATGACAGCGAACGTATTCGAGCCGGAGCCGATTACGGCAGACACATCGCCATTGGGCCCAAAGAGAGTTCGAACGCCAGATTGTGGCTGGTTATTGTTGTCAAACATGGACTCTCCAATCACCCAAAAAGCCTACTTAGCCCATTATAGCCTGCACTTGTATTCGCCTGCATATGACTGAAATAGTTTGCCTTGGGTTCGAGCTGTCAAAACAGGCACGACGATGATCCTGCCGTCTATCATCCCACGTATAATGAAAGCTACGACGCATTCGTCCCCAAGAAAGGCCGCCTCATGAAACTCCTCATCATCGGTGACGCCCAGCGCGTCGAGAAGTACCTACCCGACCTGCCGATTGTGCAGGTAACCGAGCGCGTGGTGGCTCCGCGTGGCACAAGTGACGATGAGCTCCTTGTCCTGGCGGGTGATGCTGACGTGATCATGGCCGATGCCATCAGCCCGGTGAGCGCTCGTCTCATCGCCGGCATGCCGAACTTGCGGCTCATCCATTCGGAGGGCGTCGCCTATAACGCCATCGACGTAGCCGCGGCAAGCGATCACGGCATCGCCGTCTGCAACAACGCCGGCGTCAACGCCTCGGCGGTGGCCGAGCAGACGATCTTGCTGATGCTCGCGTGCCTGCGCGATTTCGTCGAAGGCGATGCGGCGGTGCGCGAGGGGCGCCAGATCCAGGCAAAGGAATCCCTGATGGTGAGCGGCATCCGCGAGCTGGGCGATTGCACGGTCGGCTTCATCGGTTTCGGCGCCATTGCCCAGGCCACGGCATATCGTCTGGCAAACTGGGGCTGCGACATGCTCTACAACAAGCGCCACCGGCTCTCCGCGAAAGAGGAATCTCAGCTCAACGTCACGTTTGCGACACAGGACGAGATCGTGCGCAACTGTGACATCGTGAGCATCCATGTGCCGGTGACGCCCCAGACGGAAGGGCTGGTGGACGAGGCGTTCCTGAGCGCCATGAAGCCCGATGCCATTCTCATCAACACCGCGCGTGGAGAAGTGATCGACCAGGAGGCGCTCGCCCGTGCCCTCGAGGAGGGGCGCATCGCCATGGCGGGCCTGGACGTCTTAAGTCCGGAGCCCGTCCAGCCGGACAATCCACTGCTCAATCTCAGCCCCGACGCTTCACGGCGACTCGTTCTCTCGCCGCACATTGGCGGGGTCACCGAAGGCATGTTCTTCCGCGCGCACCGCGCGATATGGGAGAACATTGCCCGTCTCGAAAAGGGCGAGCCGCTACTCAATCGCGTGAACTAGGGGAGCGGTAGCGAACTATGACGGAAGCGCAGGTACCCTCCGACTTGCAGGTGCAGAAACCAGTATACGAGGCGATCGCCGCCAGAGCTCATCGAGCTGATTTGAACGACGATGGCATTGCCATGTTGCCCGCTGGCTGGGATGACGATACCAACGACGATGGCGATACCGAATGATTCTATCTTAGTATCACGATACCGTGATATACTTTTGGTGATTCAAGAAGCTCGACCCGCTGGCATAGGGGAGGAAGCGCATGGTGTTTCACAAGGTGAAGGAGGTGTATCCGCTTCCAGGCATGCGGCTTAGCGTGATCTTCGCCAACGGGACTACTAAAGTCTGCGATATCAAACCGCTAGTCAGTAGGTTCGATGCGTTTAAGATTCTAGAGGACCCCAACGTTTTCAATCGCGTCGAGGTCGATGTCGGTGGATATGGCATCGTATGGAACTATGACGTCGATTTATCTTGTGACGAGCTATGGGAAAACGGCTCGATTGAAGAGACCCCGTTCGATGGACTTATATCCTTCGCAGATGCCACCGAGCTCTGGGGTCTGAGTGAGTCGACGTTGCGCAAGGCCATCTCCTATGGCAAGCTCGTCGCTGGTGTAGACGCAAGGAAGTACGGAAAGCAATGGATTGTCACCGAGGCTGCCATGCGGCGCGAATATGGCGACCCGGTATTCGTGCAGTCGCTTTAATCTCCAACTGGTTTCTAGGCTACAGATGTTAATCGATACCCTTGCTTCCTAACATAAACTGCCACTTGAAAGTTTCCGTGCCTGATTTCATTATCGACCGGTACTTTTCATAGAACCCAAAGGATCAACGCAATTCGGAGACGTTCTATATGATTAAATTCCTGCATTCAGATAAACCGATTAGCAATATTTCCGAAGATTTG